>DATLXC010000089.1:0-165078 GCA_035575985.1 Bacteriovoracaceae bacterium
GGAGGTAAAGAGTCTTCTTGGGAAGAATATAAGTACTGATGACCTTATGAAGTTAATGGTTAATGCTTTGAAAGAGAAGGTTGAGAAGGAGAAGTTTAAGCAGGTGGAAAAACCGAGGCAATCCAAAGGGACTAAGGTTGCAGGAAGAGTGCTTACGGCGGAAGTTAAGCGGGAGGTATATGCCAGGGATAAGAAATGCGTGAATTGTGGGTCAAAGCATCGGCTTAATTTTGATCATAGGAAGCCACATTCACATGGTGGAGATAATAGTGTGGAGAATATCAGGCTATTGTGTTTTCAATGTAATCATAGGGCGTGGAAGACTTCATCTGGATGAAGTGGTTTTCACTAGAAGAAGAATCTAAGCCCCAAGCTAAGTACGGCCATTCCGACTTTATTTTCGGTGAATATGAGGTCCGGATTTGCATCAACACCTAGTCGTTGAGGCTCGTCATTGGTCCAGGCATAACCGGTGTAGTCAATGATAAATTCGGTGGTAGGGCTTAGATCAAAGTTAAAACCAAGACCAAAATAACCGCCAGCGGAGCTGGTTTTGGATTTATCAGGAAATGCCCTGAAAGTTGTACTTCTGTCGCCTTGAACATAGGTGGTGGTATCAGTTGCGCCACCCCAGCCTAGCTTGAGATCGAACCATGACCAAGTCCAGTGCAGGCCACCACCAATGAAAGATGCCTCATGTTCTTCAAGGTAAAAGTCGTCCATATTGTTACTGGTTTTGCCGAAATTGGCATATATGAGTTCAAAGCTGAATGTTTCCCATTTGTAACCCAGGGCCGTGGTAAGTCCTAAGGCAGCTTTTTTCACCTGCTCTTCGCCTGCTCCTACGGGAACATTTTCGGATTCTCCCAGGATTGTGCTACCAACTAATCCTTGAAAGAAAAAGATATTGTTCTTTCCGGACTCACGAGCAGAAGCGAGTACTGGAAAAATCAATAATGAGAAGACTAAGGCTTTATATATTATAATCATTGGTTAATTATGGATTAAAAACCATTTGGAGCTAGTTAAGGTTTCTTTACTCATAGTACGGAAGTTTATGCCCAATTTGGCACTTTGAGATAAGAGAATGGTTAAGCAACGACTTCGTTTACGTGAAACACTTTTCCTCTGCCATTCTTTTTCGACATGTACATCATCTTGTCTGCGAAATCGATGATTGATTTTGCATTGGTGGCATCCTCAGGAAAGCTTGCTATTCCTACTGAAAGGGAGAGGCGGTATTTTTTATCCTCGCCAATGTTGAACTCGGCATCTTTTACGGCTTGGGACATACGAAGGGCGATTCTTTTTGAAACGTCCAGGGTTGTTCTTGGAAGCAGGACTATGAATTCGTCACCACCGTAGCGATATACCAGGTCAGTTGAACGAAGTTGGGTCTTTATAATTTCGGCCATGTCGATCAGGAGTTGGCTTCCTATTACGTGGCCATAATTGTCGTTTACATTCTTAAAGTGATCGATGTCGACGAAAAGAAGACTGAAACCCTGTTGATCATGTTGGTGGCGTGAAACATAGTATTCGAGGTCTTCCACCAGCTTGCGTTGGTTAAAGAGTCCTGTGACCTCATCGATGAGAGTCAGTAACTTCATCTTGTCGCGTAGTTTGCTTTCTATGAGGATAGAAAGAGAAGTCTTAATGACGTTGGCAAGATAGTCGCTCAGGATTTCCTTGATGTTGAAGTCTGAAGTATTGCGGCCCACCAGGTAACATAACTTGCCTTGCTCTTTCTTGATGAGGAAATAGAACTTGTCTTTAAAAAAACGGAGGCCGAAGACTAGGCCTGTATCATCTGCGAGGAAACGCTTTATGCGTTTAAGCTGGTGTGCAGTGAGCTTCAAACGTGATTGAAGGGATGCCAGCGCTTTTGCATCGGCGTTGAACTGGATGTCTTTTTCAATCTTAAAGAACAGGCTTAAATATTGGTTTAGGCCGTTCGCTACGTCATTCATGCTGGAAAAGCTTTCAGGTCTGGAGAAAAGATGTAATACGGCCCGTTCAGGAGTCCATTGGCCGCTTTGAATGGCGCCGTGAAGTTTCAGGCGGTAAATGACCGTACGGATTTCATTGGTATCAATAGGTAGGGTAAGAAAGTCAAACAACCCTGCCCTGAAAGCGCCAACGATACCCTGATGATCGGGGCGTGGACAAAGCAGGGTCAGGGCGGCCCGAGGAAGAAATTGGTTTATTTTGCGGATATCATCGATAGTTTTCTGGCTTTGGCGATTTGAGTAAAAGAATACGGCCTGGGTAGTCTTCTTGCTGAATTCTTCTAATTCAGAAATACCCTGAATGAAGCTGATCCGGTACTTGATTCGATTTTCGCGCAAAGATTTCTTGATTGATTCTATGGAGAATGAATCAAGGCCTATGGCGAGAACTTCTAACCGATCATCAGGTTTAGTGTTCATTACACATCAATGTTCTTTTTAAGTGCTTCGAGCGCGCTTCCACGATCAGTCTCGTCCTCAAGCACAGAAATGGCAGACCTAAGGGTCTTGATTGCCTTGTCTAGTTTGTCTTCGAGTTCGTAACGGTTTTCAACGGAACGTTTTTCCTGGCTAGAGATTGATTCCATGTCAAATTCCATGGCATCTATCTTACGCTTAAGTTCGAGGATCTTGAGATCCCTGTTCCTGATCTGTGTCTCAGCATCGGACTTTAAAAGTTCCAGTTTCTGTTCCAAATCCCGCTCCCTCATCTGTACTTTCTTGATATCAATCTTATTCTTTTGTCCGGCTTTATCAAGCTCCTGCATTAGTATCCGATTCTTTTCCTCCAGAATTAGCTTGCGCTCATCCTGCATACGCATCCGATCCTTGAGTTCATTGATCTCTTCGTTCAGCTTCTTTCGAATGATTGTAAGTTCTATTTTGCGCTCATCCAACTCTGCTCTTGAAGTCAGGCTTTGACGATTGTGAAGGACCTTGTCTTCTTCCAACTGCTGAATTTTTGCCAATAATTCACCACGATCTGCCCGAAGGTTAGCAATCGTTGCCTGAGTCCTTTCCATTTCACCAGAATAAGCACCGGAGATTTCCTTGAAGTCCTCGCTCATTGCGCGATCTGCTTCCTTGGAAGAAGACTGCTCTTCTTTTTTCTTTTTCTTTGGTTTTACTTCAACAATTTCTTCTTCTTCCTCAACCTCTTCTTCCTCCATGACCGGGACCACCGGTTTAGGGGCTTTAGTAATAACGGGCGTCGGCACTTCCTCAGGCTCTAAAGAAGAATTAAAGCTATCTAAATTCATGTCATCAGAAACCAGCGGTTCATCGGAGAAGCTTCCACCAGATGAAAAATCCAGGTTGAGTTCTTCATCTCCGCCAACCATCAGATCAAGGCCATCATTACCATCACTCTGAGGTATCGTGATATTCAATTGGGAGGCATCAAGATCCATCAGCTCATCTATTTCCATCATTTTTTTCTTGGCATCATCAGAAAGGCCGCCAGTGACTGTACTAGTGGCAGAATTGTCTGATCCAATGTCAGCGCCAAAATCCAGACTCAATCCTTCATCCGAATCATCAAGGCTAATACTGTCTGAATCCTCACCCAGTGAAAGTTCAGAACCAAGATCAATACTCATGTCGTTGTCATCCGACAAGGCCAGAGCATTACTGTCATCATCTTCACCAAGCTCAAGGCCTCCCGTGAAGTCCAGGCCCTCATCTGCAACTGCCGATGCAGCTGGAACAGGGGGTAAAGGAACTTCATCAAAAGAGAGGTCGATAGAATTATCATCATCACTGAGGGAAAGGGTGAAATCATCCCCTCCTTCATCGCTATCACTGAGAGTCAGGTCACCAAAGGAATCCCCTGCCGAATCCCCTGCATCAGTACTACCCAGCTCAAGGGAAGGACCGTCTGCCGAGAGATCAAAACCTGAATCTGCCGGAGCCCCTGATGGAACGTCTGAACCTCCGAGTTCAAGGGCAACACCCAGATCAAGACTCAAGCTTAAGCCATCATCGTCCGGCAAGGCTGGAGCTTCATCAAATGATCCTAGTTCTAGTTCACCCAAGTCATCGAGTGCAAGTTCCTTATCTTTTTCCATAGAATCTCCGGTTGGTGCTGCTGGCTGCTTAGGGGGCTTAGGTGGTGCGATGTAGAGATCAGGATTTTCCAGACCTCCACTTCTTTTACTATTTAATTGAAGGACTGAAATAAAAATTTCATCCATCGTCTTACTCAATGGGTGTTGTAAAACTTTTTCAAGGGCAGAAAGGTCCTTGAAAATTTCTTCCGTTTCTGGAGGTGCTTCAGGTAGACTCGCAAGTTTTTTGGGAGGCTTTGGCACTGCTGAGGAAAGACTTCGTATAATATCTGCAAGCATATCCTCATCGACACTTTCATGGATGTAGGCGTCTCCACCAGAAGGACTCATCTGATGTTCTTTTAATTCGTGAGGTTCAATTCCTTCGCTTACATAAATCAATTTTGCATCAATCCATGTTTCCCGAATAGCAATCGCCCACTCTTGAAATTTTTTTTCTTTCTGGTGCAGGAAAAATACAGGAGCGCTTGGCGGCTGGGCCAAGATCTGTGATAGCTTGTCTCTGTTGATGACCCAAACTCCACCTGAGAGAAAAGCTATCCTACTCTGGATCTTTTCTAACGGACTCGGCTCAGGACCAATAAAATAGTATGTCATTATAGTTACCTACCAATAATGATAACTTATCTATGGAAGCTGCATAATAAGGGCAAAGATTGCTGGAAGACTAATTTATCAAGTGTTGATTACTATTAAGCATCATAATACAATCGTGATATCTCTCTTTTGGAGGCTTCTTGAAAAAGCTAATACTTATTATAGCATTGTTGACCCTTGCAGTCGGTCAGGTACTTGCTGAAGAAAATTACTTACCTTCTAATATCCTGTTGATGGATGCCAAGTTCGCACATCACGTAATTCTGGTTGAGAAAGCTACCCATAAAGTTCATCTTTACGAAAACAATGCGACTCATCCGAAACTGGTGAAAACTTTTTCAACGGCTACCGGAAAGATCAAGGGCGATAAGTCTGTTAATGGTGACCATAAAACACCGGAAGGTATTTACACTATTTATGAATTCCTATCCAGGGAAGAACTCCTTCGCCGTCATGGAAAAGAAGGAGAGATCTATGGAAGTGGCGCTTTCCCAATGGACTATCCAAACTTGATGGATGCCCGAGCTGGTAAATCTGGCGGCGGGATCTGGCTACATTCTACTCACGATGATACCCGCATTTCGAAAGGACTTGATTCGCGTGGATGCGTAGTTCTCCAGAATGCAGACTTAAAAGAAATTTCCCAATATGTTGAGCTTCAGCACACTCCCATTATAGTCGTTCAGGACATTTTCTATCTTTCAAAGACTACCTGGGACAGGAACCGCAAGGATCTCAATGATGTGGTTTCAAAATGGGCAAAGGCCTGGCAGGATAAGGATTTTGATAATTATATCGCTGCCTATGATTCAAAAAACTTTCATGACAAGAGCAAAGGCGCATACCCAGCATATAAGGCGTATAAAAAAGCTGTTTTCTCCCGTTCCGATAAGCCACTTATCAAACTCGACTTCATTTCCATAATGGCCACTGAACAATACGCTGTTGTCCATATCCAGCAGGACTATCAGTCAGAAGTAATTAACGATGTTGGTAAGAAAACTCTTTATCTTAAGAAAGATGCCAACTATGATTGGAAAATCATTGGAGAGCTTTGGTCAAAGACTGAGACAGCAAGTCTGGCCTTTACTCCTTCTAAAAGATTTTTCAAAGAATAGGGCATGAAAGAATCGATCCAAAGGCCTGGTAGTGAAGTGGCCATTGTAATTTACGATGCTCCACTTCCGCCCAAATACTTCCGCTTAAACAAGAAATTCCTCCGGACTTTATTTTTTGCAGTACCCATTGCCCTCACCATGGTTTTTGGAGCCTTGTTCTTCTGGGGACTAGGATCCCGGCTTTATGAATCTCCCCGCCCTACTTTTTCAACAGTAATGACTGAAACAGAAACTAAAATCGCTGCCCTTGAGACTGAACTAAAAGGAGTCAAGGATAGCAATGAGCGACTAACAGAAAAGCTGGCCACACAGTCTCCCGCAAATACCAATGAAGACCCTTTCCTGATGGCCATCAAGAAGCCATATGGAATGCAGAACCTGCTTAATAAAAACCTGGTAAATGCTGATCATTTTGCCTTCGTTCAGGAAGCTGGAAGAGTTAGCCTGAAATTCGACATAATCAGTACCACTGCTGAAAACAGGGTTACCGGGCATGTCTTAGTATTCATGATTTCCGCAGCTGGAACGATGGCGTATCCGGCCGAAGCCAATAATTCACTCTCCGAAGGAATCAAATATACTCTGGGTGAACCATTTGCAGTGGCAAGGCTAAGGCCTACTACGGCAGTTTTCCAGCATCAGCTTACGGGCGACTCTGTGAAGTTTGTTGTTTATATATTCAGCCGAGAGGGTGATTTATTGATGATCAAGGAAACACAACGCTTTCAAAACGGTAATAAAAAATGATTAATGACCAGGACTTTCGGGAATTCCATTACAATATGCTTGGTTCACGGTCCAAGATAACAGGCGACCTGGTGCTTTATGGTGACACTATCATTACCTCACAAGTAGAAGGCAGCATAGAAATCAGCGATAACGGAAAGCTTATTCTCGAAAGGGGAAGCTATGTTAAGGGCCGGGTCAAGGCCATTGACCTTGAAATCTTCGGCGAAGTTGATGGCGATATCGAATGTTCAGGACTTGTTTCAATCAGGTCCAGTGCGCAGGTAACTGGAACTATCAAGGCAGGTAGACTGGTTATTTATCCAGGGGCCATTGTGGAAACCCACTCAAGCTCCCTGGAAAAAATCAGCTTATAAAAACTTTTCGAAATTTAGAATCTTAACCGGCCTGATACGAGAAAGACTTTTTTCCAGGCTCTTATCCCCTACTACAATTATAGTCTGTCTTTCCCATGGAAATGCTTCCATGTTTGCACGTGCCAGGTCCTTCTTGGTCATAGCAGCTATCCTGTCGGGGTAAGTTGCCAATTCTGAAAGATCGCGTTTCTGATGGTCATACAACATGATCTGGCCAAGAAATGCATTGGTCTCTTCAAAATGAAAGGCGTATCCGCCAATCTGATGACCTTGTTCGTGCTTGAATTCCTTGTCTGTGATTTGATTTGCATCACTCACTTCATTAAAAATATCACGAATAATTGAAATAGCTTCAGCTGTTGTTTCGGACTTGGAGAAGGTCATGATTCCGGCACGGGCATAATCCCTTTGCATGGAAACATAAGCACCTGCAGAGTAAGTCAGGCCACGCTTCACTCTCAGCTCCTGCACGAGCTTAGAAGTGAAACCGCCGCCAAGAAAGGCCCCAAGGAAGTAGAACTGGTCATGCTTTCCTTTCATCTCCTCGTAATTCATGTAACGCCCGATCCTGATTTGTGCCTGGTTGGCACCTGTTACAGGAATGAGATAAATACTGGATTGCGGTGAAGGCTTTGAAATCGCCACAGGGCTAAGCTTAGTCTCATAACTCCACTTACACTTTTCAGAGATAATTTTTTTGATGTTTTTTACTTCAGATGAACCGGCCAGATAAAGCACTTTTTTAGTACGCGAAAGCTCTGCTAATCTTTCCTTCAATACTTCTGAATTAAGCTTATCAAAGCTTGCAAGAGTACCCTCGACTGGTTCAGAATAATTGGTCCCCTGAAGGGAAATATCCCTGAAAATCCTGTCGGCCAGCCCTGCATGATTGGTCACGAGGTTTTTCAGGCGACTTTTGGACCTGCTCACATAGGACTTAAGTTCATTCACAGGATACCGTGCATCCTGCATAATTTCACATACCTTGCTAACCACCGGGTCCATGTCCTTAGTCAGGGCCTGGATACTCATGACCGAATATTCGTGAGTGACTGAACTCCTGATATTGGCCCCGTAAAAATCAAAAAACTCCGCAATCTGTTTTTCTGTTTCCTTTGATGTACCTGAAGTAAGTTGATCAAAAGTGGCCTGGGTGAGACCCGGAATAGAATCTGAGACAGCACCATTCTGGAAATAGATAGAAGCGGTGAATTTGGGAAATTTATCGTCCTCAATCCAAACGACTTCAAGATCACCCCATTTCTCCCTTTTCACAGAATCAAGGAAAGATGCACGGGCATAACCAATTGTTAATAATAGGAGGGTTACGATAATTGTTAACTTATTCATTTTTTTACTCTCTTGTGCTTATCCCATACTGAAACAAATACACTTGGCTGCGAGAAAATATCCACACAGGCCTTCTTCACTTCATCAACTGTTACTTTTTCATACATCCCCAGTTCCTGTTTATAGTATCGCCAGTCACCAAAGAGGAGTTGTCTCTCTCCGAGAAATTGGGCAAGTCCTGCGTTTGTGTCAAGGCCTGCGTAAAGGTCAATCAGGTAATTGTTTTTGATTTTCAGGAGATTCTTATCTGTAATCTCAGTCGAGCAATAACCTTTCACCCGGTTTTCAAGGTCTTTTCTGAACTCATCAAGCTTGACCCCTTTAACCAGGTCTCCACCGAAATAAAAGAATCCTGATTTTTCCAGAGATGAGTTGGATGCATACATCTTTGTAGCAACTGGATTATTAGTCAGAATGTAATCTGACATCAAGGCTGAGCTCTTTCCGGATCCTAGGATTGAGGAAAGGACATCCAGCGCATAACCTGTCGGGTGGCCGGCCTTGTATGATGGATAGGCCATCATGAACATTGGATTAGGAGACTCGCCATTTCTTTTGAGTACCTTTGAAGTTTTAATTTTGGGAGCGAAGTCTTCATCCTTTAATGACTTATGTGCTTCATCTACAGAAGGAGAAGAAGGAATGCTTCCGAATTGCTTACGGATTAACTCCTCTGCCATGGCAGGATTTACGTCACCAGAAAGAACCAGGGTGACATTATTCGGAGCATAGAAGCGTTTGAAATATTTCTGTATCTGTTCTCTTGTAACAGATTTCAAGTCCGGAATATCACCAATGACTGAGCGTCCATAGGGGGTGCCTTCATATAGACTTTGCATTAGCTCGAGGTAAAGCTGCCCTCTTGGCGAATTCTCATAACGCATTTTACGTTCTTCAAGGACCACTTCCCTTTCCTTGGTGAAATCATCAACATCCAGGAGTAGATTTTCCATCCGGTCAGCTTCAATCTCAAGCATGATGGCCAGCTGACTTGATGGAAGATTCTCATAATAAACAGTCTGATCATTGGTAGTGTAGGCATTTGTAGATCCGCCACTTCCTTCAATTATAAAATCGATGGTGTTCTTGCCGAATTTTTTGGCACCTTTGAACATCATATGTTCCAGAAAGTGACTGGCCCCGGTTATCCCCGGAACTTCATTCTTACCGCCGACTTTATAAAACATATAGAGAGAGAAAATGGGGAGCTTTGGATTAGGAATTATCAGGGCCGTCATTCCATTGGATAACTTAACTTCCTTAACCTCCAGATTGATACTTTCTGAAAGCCCCTTAATGTCCTCCTTGTCTTTCTTGACAGTGGAGCACCCAAAGAGCAGGGCGATTAGCAAAAACCATAGTTTCATAGTAACATCCTCATTGATGAACAAGATCACGATATTAGGTTCCGGTACAAGCACTGGAGTTCCTATTTTAGGTTGTAACTGTCAGGTTTGCCAATCAATCGAACCTCGAAATAAAAGGTTACGCACCTCTGCACTTTTGCAAACAGAGACTGGTAAAACCATTATCATCGACACTACACCTGATCTCAGGACTCAGTTACTGCTGAACAAAGTATTGAATGTTGAGGGTGCCATCATCACACATGAGCACGCTGATCACACCCATGGTATGGATGACCTTCGACCATTTGGTTTCAAGGTAAAAAATCCAATTCCTATTTACACGGCTGAAGCCACAGCTCAGGAATTGCGAAAGAAGTTTCCCTACATTTTTGAAAGACATGACAAACCTATTCTGGGTGGTGGGATTCCCAAGCTCAATCTGGAAATCATTTCAGATGGCTTTCATCAGGTTGCCGGGAATGAGATGGAATTCTTTTCACTGCCTCACGGTCATATTAAGACCCTCGCTCTCAGGCATTCAAAGATGGCCTACATAGTAGATTGCCAATCAATTCCATCTGGAACCATTGTTTCACTGCGGGACGATAAACTTGAGTTATTAATTATTGATTGCCTGCGAGAAGCTCCGCATGACACCCATTTACATCTGGACCTGACCCTCGAGTATATCGAAAAAATCGCCCCCAGAATTGCTGTCCTTACCCATATGGGTCATGAGCTTGATTATCTTGCCTTAGTTAATCAACTAGAGAAGCGCGGTGCCAAAAATGTCCTTCCCGCAATTGATGGACAGTCGTTCCTCTATTCTTAATCTGAAAACCCATGTATTATGGATGAACTTTAACACCTAAATTCCTCTGCTAAATAAGGGAGCCCCTTCCATGAAAATCGCAGTGCCTAAAGAAATTAAAAACAATGAAAACCGTGTTGGTCTAGTTCCGAGCGGTGCTCGTCAACTGGTCCAGGATGGTCACGAAGTCTATGTTCAACACAATGCCGGTATGGGTATTGGTATCACCGATGAAGAGTATACGAAGGTTGGAGCAAAGATTGTTGCTACACTTGAAGATGCTTATGCTGCGGGAGAGATGATCATCAAAGTTAAAGAGCCTCAGGCAAATGAAATTGCCCTGCTTAAACCTCATCACATTCTTTACACTTACCTTCACCTTGCAGCTGATAAGCCACAAACTGAAGGCCTCATGAAGTCGGGTGCCACTTGTGTTGCCTACGAGACAATCCAGTTAGAAGACGCTTCACTTCCCCTGCTTGTTCCAATGTCAGAAGTTGCTGGTCGTATGTCTGTCCAGGTTGGAGCTACTTATCTTCAACTTGATAAGGGCGGAAAAGGCATCTTGCTCGGTGGTGTCCCCGGTGTACGTCGCGCTAAGGTAACTATTATTGGTTGCGGAATTGCCGGTACGAATGCTGCTAAAATGGCAATCGGTATGGGAGCAGATGTAACTCTTATTGATCTTTCAACTAAGCGTCTTGCCGAGCTTGATGATCTTTTTGAAAACAAGGTTAATACTGTATTTTCGAACTCTCAAAATATTGAAGAAGCTGTAATTCACTCTGACCTAGTTATCGGTGCTGTATTGGTTCCAGGTGCAAAAGCTCCTAAGCTAGTTACTCGTGACATGATTTCTAGAATGGGGAAAGGTTCAGTAGTCGTGGACATTGCTGTTGACCAGGGCGGTTGTATTGAAACCTGCAAGCCTACAACGCATGAGAATCCGACTTTCGTGGTTGATGGTGTCGTTCATTACTGTGTGGCCAATATGCCAGGAGCAGTTGCCCGTACATCGACTTTTGCCCTGACTAACGTCACTTTGAAATATGCCCGGATGATTGCCAGAGATGGTGTTGACCGCGCTATTATGAGGGATAAGCCCCTTCGCCTTGGAGTGAATATCTATAAAGGTAAACTCGTTTATGAACAGGTTGCCCTGGACCTGGATCTTCCGTTTACCCCACTGGCCCTCGATAAATATCTCTAGTCTTACAAAAGGGCCTTCGGGCCCTTTTTTTTGGACAATCTCGTGTTATCATTAACAAATGCAGAAGATACTGATCATTTTGAATCTGGTAGTAGTGCTGGTCGCGACCGGAGTAGTTTTCTACTCCCATAACGTCATTAAGCCAATCCCCACAGACCAGAAGGCAGAATCAGACGATCTCAAAAATCAGGCACTCGCCCAATCACAGCTGCAACCTGTTCCCCTTAAAAAAATTGTGGTGAATCTACATTCGCTCGGAACACGATTACGTTTTCTGGATGTTGAAATGAATATCCTGCCTTTCCATGAAGATCAGAAAGATCTCATCAAGGCGAATGAGCATATAATCAGGGATTGTGTAGTAGAGGTTGGCTCTCACTCAGCTCCGGAAGAACTCGATACTGTCACGGGCAAAATATTGTTTGAGAAAAGACTGAAAGATAAGGTCAACGCGAAATTGAAACAGATTGACCCAAAGCTGGAACAACCTGTTATTAAGCAAATTTTCTTTTCAGGATTTGTGGTCCAGTAAACTCTATTGAAGAGTACTGTTCTCTTCATGATCAAGAGGAACTGCATTCTTACTATCATCAGGCAATGAATCGATAAATTTCTTCAATTCTTCCTTAGGTATTTTGCCTTCAGCAACCAAACGGTCACGAACACGCACATCCATAAGCTTCTCTTCAAGCGCTAGTCGTAGTTTCATAGGTCCTCACTTTTAAACGAACCTCTTTCTAACACCCAACTAGGATTTCGGCAAGGATTTGTCCGTTTGTGACACGAAGCAAATTACTACTGCCAGTATTTTGGAGGCTTTTGGTCGTCATCTTTGACGACATAGAGGTGTTTCTTTTTGGTTTTGGAGGGGGTCCAGGTACTATTCAATACTTTTTTGATGAGGGGTTGGGACTGAAAACGGATGATCAGGTAACTGATACCCATGGCCAAAAGATGGGCCCAGGCAGTTATATGTGAAGAAAAAATAGCAAAGTAGGCCTGGATAGCAACCAGAATCCAGCAGAAAGTCTTGGCCCGCATTGGGAAGATCATCATCATGGAAAGCTGACGATCCGGGTATAGCATGGCATAGGCAATAAGCAGGGCGAAGTTTACACCGGTTAATCCCTGGATTGGTGTGAGATAGACGCTGGTTCCGAAAAAGAAGAGTAATCCGACCGCGCAATAGATCAGCCCTACGCCGAAAGTTATCATTAATAAAAAGCGCAGATAAATCTTACTGCCCCAAAGAGTCTCAAGCTCTGAGCCTACGAACCAGATAAGAAGTGAATTAAAAAGAAAACTCATGAACTCGGTTTCAACCAGGGGATAAGTTAAGAGCTGCCAGACCATACCTGAAAATAGTCCAGTGCCTGAAAGACCTAAAATCTGCACCAATGAAAAAGCTCCTATGGCCTTCATGATGGCACAGAGAAGAAAACCAGTACCTGCACTGATAAGAATGATCTTATTAACCTTACTAAGAGGAGGTGCTTGATTCATCCGTTGGGCCTTTGAGAAATTTCAATCAGGACTCCACCTGTGGATTTAGGATGGATAAAATTCACCATGCATCCTTGAGCTCCGGCCCGCGGCGCCGGATAAATAAACTTGTAACCTTTCGCAGTAAGCTCAGCAGTCTTGGCCTTTACATCCTTGACCTTAAAGCAGAGGTGATGAATTCCCTCCCCCTTACTTTGAATAAATTTATGAATTGTACTGGCCTCTGAAGTTGGCTCTAAGAGCTCTATGTGAGCATTCTTATCAATATGGGCAAAGGCCGTGAGGACCATTTGCTCTTTTACTTCTTCTATTTCCGGGCCAAAAGTAAGGCCCATATCCTCATAGATTTTCCTGGCACTTGCGATGTCCTTCACTGCAATAGCGATGTGATCAAGAATGCAATCCTGAAGCTCAGGTAAGGCCATTAATTTCTCCTTGGAGGATCATTATGCCAGAAATGAGGATTGGGGAGCAATCACTAAAATTTAGGGATGGGAATCGCATCATTACAGACGTTAGGATCATTTGGATCAAAGATAGGGACGAGATCCTGCGGAGGAGGAACACATACTCCAGCCTGGCAATCGCCGAATTCCTGGGTTGAATAGCAATGTTGACGACAGGTAGTTGCCCCAAGAGGATCAACGCCGGTCTTAATGATCATACATCTGGTCACTGTAGTCTTTTGACACCACTCTCTCGCAATACAGAAATCACCAACAGGCTTACTGCAAAGAACTTGAGGAGATATGAGTGAGTTATGGGGAGCGCACAGGCCTGAGGTACGGTTACAGCACAAGCTTGTACACTCAAGATCAGTGTTACAGGTTTCACCTATGATTCTATTGGCCTGTGAGGCAGTTGAGTCAATGCACTGGGAAACAAGGTTGTGGTCCCAGCAGCGACTGTTGAAGCAACATTCATTTCCACCACAGCCTGCATTTGAATTACATGTCTTGAAGTTGGTAAAGAGTACTTCGTTGCCGGTATCAGTACGATGCTGAGATGGACGTACCAGTTGAATTTTAACGTCATTGGCAAGGGCTATGATAAAATCATTGCCATTTGTATCCTTGGCAATAATCTCGATAGTAGAACTTACGTTACATGAGCCCATATGCTCGAGGTCAGCATTTTTGCTGATAGCACGGGCATTTGCACCGTCCATCCATTTCGTCTTGCCTGCAACAGACAAAGTATTTTCCACTCTCACACCATCAAAAGTATCTGAACTCAGGTGAGTTACATTCGCCTGAAGGTCCATCTTGGCGGCAAGCGGGAAAAGATAAGAGTTATAATAGATTTTTTCAGTAGGTGTCTTGAAAACAAATTTATCTTCCTTGAAGAGTCTTTTTTCTCCATCAAGGTCATCAAATTTAAATTGCCATTCACCTTGGTTCATCAGGCGATAAGGCCCACGATAAAAATAAGTCCCACCAAGGATGTTTACAGAGTTCCAGGCACTGGTGCCGTTAAAGTTGATGTTTACTGAGTCACTTGATCCAGCAGGAACTGCAACCTGACTGAAGTTATAGTTACCCATGACATTAACAGAAGAGACAGGAATAGTGTCCCGCAAAGGTTTCTTCAATTGTTGAAGCATGCTATCCATAAAATAATTCAGTCCAGCAACAGACTTTGCCTGGCCCAATGAAGGCAAGAGAGGAACTTCCTGCAAATTTGAAACCTGGACAAGTCCCTGGTCAAGAACCTTGGCATAGGCATAAAGACATTCTTCAGCTGGCTGACTTGGATTTGATTCAACACCATCACAAGAGCCTACGCCAATGAAAGTCGGATCATCTTCAACCCTGAGTCCACGGCAATATAGACTTGTATTGCGGTTATCCTGGGTTGGCTCCACACCTGGTGCATATTCGTTATAATCAAAAAGATCATATCCAAGACGCACATTCCGGAATGGCTCTGCTCGTAGATCCAGCACAAGGACATTTATTCCTGTGCTTGGAGTAATACCGGGGGCCTGGGAAACAGTTGCAGGTATTGTAACCGGCTCCCTGTTAACACCAAATTTAAATCTAACTCTTACGTGCTTGTCAGCAAGAGTACCGATGTTGATTCCGGCCACATATAAACGGCCCTGGAAGTTTTTTGGCAGAGTTAATTTTCTTACATAACTTCCCCCGCCGGAAATACCAGTTCCAGGAGAATAATTGAGATCAGTTGAAAGGTTTGGTTCAATTAAGTGACGGATTTCTACCTTAGGTGGAATTACAATTGCTGCAGGTGCAGCAGTAGCATCGCCATTAGCAAAATTAGACGGGCCACCATTAGATTTGGTACCAGTGGTATTAAATGTTTTTTTAGGAGAGGATGGAACATCTGAAGGCATACAGCCAGAACTGATGAAACTCATCACCAGTAAATAACAAATTGCTTTCTTCCCTAAACTAAACTTTTCCATGGCAACAGGGCCCTCTAAGGATTTATCGGTCCTTCTGGCTTAAATTCTTAAAATTATTATCCTGCAGAACTTCGTTTCATGGGGGGAAGAATTGAATTTTATGCGTTTTTAATGATTTGGGATGGCAGAGCGTTTTTTATTTAAGGGTGGGCTGCCTCTATGGTGAGGCAGCCCGCTTTAACTATAGGTTTTTATTGAGAAGTTCAGCAAGGCGAATACCTGCCTGAAACAGGCGCTTTTCCACGACAGGTAGGAATTTATAGCTATATTCATAACCAAGCTTGGGCATTTCTGCCTCCATCACTGGAGTTTCCTTCCGGCAATAGCTGGTTTGAGGCTCCTGAGGATAAATAGTGGCCCTCAGCTGTTTTGATTCAAGTGCCCAGTCTAAGGGACTTCCCTGCTTCCATGACTGCACTTCTTCGGCCGTTGTACCAAGACGAACAAACTTGGCCAGTTCGGTAAAGCTCAGGCCGGTAAAACTAATCATCCCATCATCCCAAAGTGCATGCAGGTTGGTTTGTTTATTGTGAAAGATAACTTTGCAAAAATTCCCACCCTGATCAAGGCCATTACCCACATGCAAAGGCATATGCAAATCACCTATCAAGTGAACCAGGAATTTGAGTGCAAATGCTTTTTTCTCATCTGTCGCCTTAGGATCCTTGAGTGTTTTCAATTGCTCATCAATTGAACCCATCAACATTCCTGAAGAATCAGTTTCGTTATGCTCATGCATTTCATCCGGCCAGTCAGTGTAATGCCAATTATATGTGTACTTATAATTTTCAGGGTCTGACTTGATCTCATCTGGCCAGGTAGAGACCCTGGCAAGTGATTGTCCCTTCAGGATTTGATGAACTTTAAGCCCGGCCGAAGCATTCAACATTTCTGAAGCGATTTCGCCGACTGCCCTATGCCCTGTGGCACCCCAGGCAAAAACTTCTGAAGTCACAAGTACGGATGCCAAAAGTAGGATTTTCATTATTCGATCTCCTCAAAGGTTCCAAGTTTTTTATTTTTTCTTATATTAGGAATGAGATAAAGCTTTCCGTGAAAAGTGGCATAATACCCAGGTAAGAGAATCCGTGCCGCAAAGATTGCCTCAATGACATTTTGTAAGGCATCCGAATCATCAAAACCTAAAGGCTTCATAGCACCTGTGAATATCACCGGAACTGAAATTCCATGATGTTTCTCAAAACAATACCTGGCAGTCTGATCAAGTGTATCTGTGCCATGGAGGACAATGATTGGTTGTTTGTTTTTCTCACGGGACTTGATTGCACTCAGGATTGTGGAGCGATCCTTGTCATCCATTAATAGTGAGTCCTTTGACATAAGTGACTTAACTGTAATGTCGGAATAGGGAAGACGAAGACGCTTAATAATCTTGTTCTTAACAACGGTCTCTCGATTCTGGAGTGAACCATCGGCTTCATCATAAATTTTCTCAATTGTTCCACCAGTAGTCAGAACAACAAGAGGAATTTTTTCATTTAACATTTAACCCTTACCCTTGACGTTTACGAATTGCTGCCCATATTTTGTAGGTATTATTACGCTAAATGACAAGACGACAATATGACACCAGTTTGGAGGTATTTATGACAACACGCAAAGGCTCGATTTCGGTTAAAACTAATGACATTTTTCCTATCATTAAAAAATGGCTTTACTCAGAGCATGATATTTTTATTCGGGAATTAGTCTCTAACGCATGTGATGCAATTACTAAGAGATCTACCCTCGCCCGCTCTCAAGGCCATGAAATGCCTGAGGGAAAAGTTAAAGTAGAAGTTAACAAGGTCGCCCGGACCATAACTGTCACAGATAATGGTCTTGGAATGACAGAAACAGAAGTTGAAAAATATATCGCACAACTCGCTTTTTCAGGAGCTGAGGAATTTGTCCAAAAAATGAAGGACATGGGTAATACCACGGCCAAAGATGAGATCATCGGTAAGTTTGGACTTGGTTTCTACTCTTCTTTCATGGTTTCTGAGAAAGTTGAAGTGGAATCCTTATCAATGCTTCCGGGTTCAGTTCCTACAAAATGGACCTGCCACGGCGACACGGATTATGAATTTTCGGATTCTACAAAATCAGATGTTGGAACAACTATTACTCTCCATATTGATGCTGACTCAGAGGATTTCCTGGATAACTGGAAACTCAGGGAAACACTCACGCATTACTGTGACTTCATGCCTTATCCGATTGCTCTCATTAATAATGAAACGGATGAGAAAAAAGAAGACATCATCAATGATACCAATCCTCTTTGGAAAAGAGATCCAACTACACTTAAGGATGAGGACTACAAAGAGTTCTACAAAAAGATGTATCCCTATGATCAGGAGCCCCTTTTCTGGTTGCACTTAAATGTTGATCATCCGTTTACCTTACAAGGAGTGCTTTACTTTCCTAAGCTTAATCAATCTAAGCCTATTCAGGAAAATGGTATCAAGCTTTACAGTAAGCAGGTCTTTGTTTCTGACAACGTAAAGAACGTTGTTCCGGATTTCCTGGGACTTTTAAAGGGTGCCATCGATTCGGTTGATATTCCCTTGAACGTTTCCCGTTCTTCACTCCAGGGTGATCCGAACATCAAGAAGATCTCAAACTATATCATCAAGAAAGTGGCCGACAGCTTGAAGAAGCTTTTCAACACTGAACGTGAACGTTATGAGAAAGCCTGGGAAGACATCGGATTGTTCGTGAAATACGGCTGTATGCAGGATCCGAAGTTTGACGAAATCATGAGAAACTTTGTGCTCTTCAAAAACACTGAAGGCAAGCTCGTAACACTTGAAGAGTATCAGGCAAGCATTCCTGAATCATACAAGGAAAAGCTCAAGGACAAGTACGTATACTTTGAGAAAAACCTGAGTGATGAATCCCTCCGCAAGCAGTTGTGGGCAGAAGGCATTAATGTTCTCGAGACTGATCAATATATTGATCCTCACTTCCTTCAGCATGCAGAAATGAAGGCCCTTGGAGAAAAGAGCTTCAAGTTTTCGGCCATTGATTCTGAAGTTGAGAATTTACTTGATACCGCACAGACTTCTCCGGATGATATAAAAGTGAAAGACTTCTTCAAGCAAGTTTTAGTCGGTGAAAAAGAATCGACTCTTGATGTAGACGTGAAAAACTTAAAGAATGCATCATCAAGTGCCTACTTCAAGGTTGATGAAAATATGAAGCGCTTCCAGCAGATGACTAAGTCCATGGGACAAACAGCTTTTGCCATGCCACTTAAGAAAACTCTGGTGATTAACCCTCGTAATCTTCTCATTCAGAATGCCATGAAAATCTGGGAGAAAGGTGAGAAGAAAGCGCTGGCGGAGAAGATTTGCCACCACGTTCAGGATCTTGCGAGCATTTCATCTGAAGGACTTTCTTCAGAGGATAAGGAGAAATTTGTTCTTCGTTCTCAGGCTTTGGTTCAGGAAATGTCTCAGTATATGGTTTAACTTTTCTTGGGGCCCTTGGGTGAAAGCTTAAGGGCCTTCTTTCGTTTGTTATACATTCTATAAAGGATGAAAAAAATAATTGTTACAAGTCCTATTACGCCAGCAATTGTCTCATTCGGAAACTTTTCATAAAATCTACCTGTAAGAATTATAACAACACCTATCGCAATTAAAGTTTCCTCGCGAAATAGCAAAACGCCTATAGCAACATTACGATTTTTCTTTTCTTCTTGAGGGGTAAGCTTTTTATCTTTATTCTTATAAGCTAAGATATGGAATAGCGATTGATTTTGATGCTCTCGATGACCATTCCCATGATGATGGAAATCCATGCTGCGGTCTTAGTTGTGAAACTCAGTGGCGCACCCATCCACTTTGCACAGGACATGATACAACCCGGGATTCTGCTTACAATATTTCGAGAGTCAATCCTTGTTGGGTGAAGAGCTTTGAAAAGTTCGGTTTTCACTGGCTGATAAATTTCCGCATGCACGATACAATGCACTTCGAATACCTGGCGCAACCAATAACTAAAGAGCACCCATGAAGAAGCTGATTTCATTTTTATTCTTATCCATGAATCTTGCATTAGCTTGTCCGGAAGACATGGTGGACTTGCTTTTGCATGGACCGGTTTGAAGCGCCAAATGTAGCAGGAGCTCAGCCACTTGCAGCTCAGACGGCGATTGAAGGAGAGGCCTGGTGTGCGGTGAGATCCAAGAGGCTTTGTACTGAGATTGAATGGATGAAGGCCTGTCAGGGACGCTCGAAATACAATTATCCCTATGGGGCGAATTATGAACGCAGTCGCTGCACCGACGATAAGGTATGGAAAGCTCCTGACTGGAAACTGATCAGCTCTTACCCTTCACCCGAGGGCAAGGCCGAAGTTGAACGACTCTACCAGGCCGATGCAAGCGGAAGCAGGACTGGTTGTATTTCTGAGGATGGAGTCTATGACTTAACCGGGAATGTCACAGAATGGGTTGCACGTTCTCATCCAAACCGGACTAATTATAAGCATGTCATGAAAGGTTGTTATTGGGTTGGATGCTCGCAAATCACACCACCGAATTGTGCTTATACTAATCTGGCACATCCTGGAACTTTCAGGAGCTATGAAGCTGGGTTCAGGTGTTGTTCAAATTAGTCAGGAAGGGCACACACATTTTGTGCTTTTTAGTAATCTCTTCCTGAACCAGATCTCTGACTTCACGGAACATATCGACCTTTTCTCCACGTGAGAAAGAGAAGTTTTTAGCACCGTCTCTCTTTGCTCCCTGGACTTCCTTGATCAAAATTACTTCGCGGGTAGCAGCATTTGTATCAACCCATGAAACACCACTATCCAGACTCTTGTGGCCGCAGAATTGGTATGAGAAAGGTACGTAATTCACTTTCTTACAAATAATTATGGCAAGGTCGCCATCATCAGTCTCTTCAATCTTAGTAGTAGTCACAGCATAAGGATCAACATTGGTAAATCCACTTGTACATTTACCGCGCCTGATACTCCAACTATAGAAACCATCAGGTCCCAGATGGCAATTATAGTCAGGCTGTTCCCTGAGATTCAATTTTTTCATCATAGCTGAACGCGTTTTTTTAGTGGCCTTGAGGTTGGCATCCACTGAATCGTGTACTTTTTGACTGGAATAATCGGTCAGGAGAGATTCAAGTCCAGGTGTCTTTATAGCATTAAATTCATTTTGCATGTCATGCTTGTGCCCCAGAATATTATTCCTAAGTTCTTCTTTTAAATTTTTGAAATATTCATGGGATTTTTCGATAGTAAGCCTGCAGTCAATGGCAAGCTTCTCTTCAGGAGAACAGTCTTTCTTCGCATCGGGAGCTAATTTACCCGGCTCATACAGCACATCAACAGTCTCTCTAAAATTACTAGTTTGGATGTCTTGTTGAGCATTCACTACAAAAGAGAGTGCAAGCATTGGAACCATTAAAGATAAAGCTTTAGACATGTTTTTACCCCTGTCCCCCTTATCGGAGGGCAGGAGTAATAACTTGAGCTTTTTAGTTAACGATATCCTGGTAGTCCATATGAGATACGTGAAAATTTGAAGTCGAGGTTTGGTCAATATTGTAACCCTTCTCCAAATGCTCAATAGGAAGCACACGACCGCCATGCTTGATGGAATCACGGTTACGGTGAACCAGTTGATTCTCTTCTTTCTCTTCTATCTCTTTACAGTGAATGCAAAGGTCCGCAGTAGGACGGGCCATAAGGCGGTTCTGGGAAATCTCCGCTCCACAATCTTCACATTCGCCAAAAGTGCCTTCTTCTAGCTTCTGAAGGGACTTACGCACCTTCTTCAAATAGATCGCGTTACGGGCCTTAAGGCGGAAATCCATTTGGTTTTCTTTTTCTACAGATACAATGTCCACTTCGTCGCCTTCCAGGCTAACAGGTGTAAGTTTTGCTTCAAAAACTTCCTCTTCAGAAAGTATTTCAAGAAAAAGATTCCTGAAGTGTTCGATAGTTGCCATTTCCATACAGCGCTCCTTAAAAAATTAGTCGTCCGTGAGGTAAAAAATCCGGGGCTCAAGTCCTATGAAAACCGGATGCCATTCCATGGCCATAACGAAGGTGGATTTCCTTATCTTTAGGTTGCTCATCCATGAGCATCCTTCGTTATCTTGGAGTTGTCTTGAGCACAAACCATGCCAACCTTTAACATCGAAATTCTAATAGTTTAGAAAAATGACCGAGATTGCTACTTGTGTATGCAGGGGCATTTTAGCCGTGAGAATGGCCAATTTAGCTCCGTGCTTGGAGTCACATTGGTAACTCAGTTGCAACACTATGTAAGTTATACAGGCACATCACCTTGAAGTTGAGTTCTGAAGTATAAAGTGCGCAACACTAATAAGGAGTGCCTGCATGAAACAGATTTTGGCCATACTTACTTTCTCTCTCTCTTTAAGTGCAATTGCACAACAAGAAGTGCTGCTTAATGCTAAGGAAGTAACTGTTAATTCTGCTGATGCTATTCTGGTCAGAACTAACCAGACGCCAAGAGATGTTAAGGTAAATTTTAACGTTCCTATGTCTAGTTCAATATGTGAAAGACATGAAACCAGATATGTTCCAACTACTGTATTAGTGAATTGTGGTACCGATTATAGAATAGATAGAACTGTAAGACGTGAATGCATACGTAGGAATCCACATAATAATGAATGCCTTAACTGGAAAGATTTAGTGTCTACTCACCGTGTTCCAGTTACTCGTTATTGCCCGACTATCGTAAATGTACCTGAGACATATTGTGCGCAATTCGGCACGGCCGTAAGACACGAAATAGATTCAATGAAGCTCACTTTCAAGAACCTTCCGGCATTGGCAGATTCAGAAAGAGACACATTCATTGCTAACGCCAGACAGGGTAGCTACGGCGGCGGGAATGTAGTGTGGAGTATGAAAGCAGTTCAAACTGTTCTTGAATATAAAATTTCTGAGAGAAAAGTTCTTGGATTGTTTAATACTGATGGATTTAAGATAGAAGTAAAGTAATCGACGATAACCAGAGAAGACCGTGTAAGGAAACTTATACGGTCTTTTCTGATTTTTCCTTGGATAAGATAATCTCACCTTTCTCCTTGAGCTTCATGACAACTTCCATGATTTTCCTTTGAGCTTCAAGCACATCATTTAAAGATCTTGGCTTTCCCTTCAGGATCTCTTCCACATCACGTCTCATGTTGGTTGAAAACATATTAAGCAAATGCTCGCTGAGCTCTTTATTAACACCTCTGAGGGCAAGTCCCAGCACGTCCAGGTCTATGTCCTGCAGGAGACGCTTCATCATGGATACTGTGAGGTACTGAAGGTCATCAAAAGTCACAAGCCTCTGCTTGAGCTTGACTGCCATCTCAGGATCTCTCCTGGCGATATCGGCCAGGAGTGACTGTTGGGCCGCGAGGTCCAGTCCCTGGAGCATTTCTGTTGCGGCCTTGAGACCGTCTATCTTTTTCCCTTTCTTCATTCCACACTCAGAAAAGGATCGGCCTTTGCCAGGTGATTTCTAACATAATCATCCACGGCCGATTCCAATTTCATAAATTTAAACTTAGGCAGGGCCTTTTTAAGCTTCGTCATTTCTGCCTGGGTATAATACTGATATTGGTTCCTGAGCTCTGCCGGCATATCAATGAATTGAATTTTTGGCTTAACATCCATTGACTTGAAAGTGGCCTTCACAAGATCGTGAAAACTCCGGGCCTCGCCGGTACCAAGATTATAGATGCCAGACAAAGCAGGCCTTTTCTTACCTGCTTCAATCAGCTCTACCATCGCCCTGACCACGTCCTTTACATAGACAAAATCCCTTAATTGCTCACCGTCCTTGAAATCAGGCCTGTGAGACTTGAATAATTTAACTTCGCCCACACCCTTGATCTGGTTGAAAGATTGAAAGACCACTGAACTCATCTTGCCCTTATGGTATTCCTGAGGACCAAAAACATTAAAGAACTTCACTCCAAACCAAACCTTCGGTTTTTTCTTCTGCCTTAGAATCCATTCATCAGAGAGGTGCTTGGAATAACCATACTTATTGAGCGGTTTGAGTTTTGAGATTCCCTTGTGGTCATCTGAGTAACCCTCATCACCACTGCCATATGTTGCTGCACTTGAAGCATAAACAATGGGACAGCTCTTTGTAGTGGCAAGCTCAAGCAACTTGTTGGTGAATTCAGTATTGTTCTGATAAAGGAAATCCATATCATTCTGGGTCGTATCTGAGCACGCACCCATATGATAGATGGCCTTAAAAGCACCCGGTTTTTTCCATTGAGGATGAGTGAAGAGGTTTTCTACCTGGACGAAGGAATCAAACTTGAGTCCCCTCAAATTACGCCATTTATCGCCACTTTCAAAATGATCGCAGAGAAGAAGGTCCTGAAACCCTAAATCATTTAAGTGCTTTACAATTACGCTGCCGATGAAACCGGCGGCACCGGTTATAAGAATCATGGGAGTCCTTTATTGAATGAACTCCCCTATCATAAATCACTTTGAACAAAACCAAAAGTTACTTGAAGGTTTTCAGACTATAAGCCACGGTTACTCGCTTAATGTAGTTAAGAAAGTTATCCGGCAAGGTGGACGAGAACACCATCATAGAGCCTAGCAGCAGGTTAATACTAATGACTTCATGAGACAGAATCACGACAACTACTCCCGTAATAATCGGTTCAAGCACGATTAATGAAGCCGCTGAGATAACATTGGCAGTCTGGAGACCGTAGAACAACAAGAGGTTTGGTGCGAGGCCTACGAATGCAGCGTAAAGGGCAACATTTCCGATATTTGTTGGAATTGTTACTGAATCCATCCTGCCCCTGATGAGCATAAAAACCGTAATCCCGATAAGCGAGAAAAAGTCGTTAAAGAAAGAACAAACAATAGGTGAAATCCCTCTGTCCTGACTCTTCTTGGCATAGATGATCCAGGCGGCCATCAATAAGGACGTGAAGATGGGAAGAAGGTAGCTCGGAGTGAACTCACCCCTGTTACCAGGAGCTATCAAGATGGAAGAACCAATCAGTGCCATGACCCATTTGTTTAAGTTCCATCCGGTACCCCTGCCTCTTATATATTCATAGAGCAAGGCCCATGCAGGAACTGAAAGTGAAATAAATGTCAGGTGAGAGACGGGAATGCCAACACTGAGGGAGCTGAACTCGCACCAGTAAAGAAAGGTACCGATGAGTCCTGAAAGCACCAGCAACATGAACTCATTCCTCCAGCCCATCTTCAGTACTTCGCGCCATTTCATGAGGACGAAAGGTAACTGGATTACCGATAAAATCAGCAGGAAATGGAATGCAAATTCAAGGGCATCAACGTCCCCGATAAGGGCTGAGGCCAATGGATATTCAAGTCCAAACAGGAATGACGATAAAACTAATAACAACATGAAAATTGCCTTTTAATTACGTGAGCTGGCTTTACCATGGGCAGATTTTTTTAGTTGGACTTCACTCAATAGCAGAAAAACTTACACAAAGTGCGACGCGTCATATACACTCACGCAATAGCCTTTCAATAACTTGGAGTTTTGGGTTTTTTAGGATAAAAATCACATCTAAAGATGGTTTAAAGGAGTTTTAATGAAAGTCGACAATTGGATGATAGAGGAATCTTTTCACAATACTTTTGCCATGGGGTTTAAAGTTAAGAAATATCTACATTCGGAGCAGTCACAGTTTCAGAAAATTGAGGTTGTTGATACTGAGTCAGTCGGCAGGCTCCTGCTCCTTGATGGCAAGACAATGGTTTCTGATAAGGATGAGTTTGTTTATCACGAAGTCGTTTCGCACATTCCTTATATGGTTTCGCGTAACTGTAAAAAAGTCCTGATCATTGGCGGTGGTGATGGTGGTGTTGTCCGTGAATTCGTCAAGCATACTGACATTGAAAGAATTGACCTGGTTGAAATTGATGAGCGTGTAATTGAAGTGTCAAAAATTTACTTTCCGGATTGTACCTCGGGCCTGAGTGACAAGCGTGTTCGCGTGTTGCCTGAAGATGGCTTTGCTTTCATCAAGCGCGCCAAGGGTGAATATGACATCATCGTTGTTGATTCTACTGACCCAGTCGATTTTGCTTCAGGACTTTTCACTGACGAGTTTTATACTGATGTCTTCAATGCACTGACTGAAGATGGAATCATGATGAACCAGACTGAAAATCCATTCCTGGATGAGTGGGGAATCAAGAATATCTATGATAATATGAGAAAAGTATTTCCCATCGTAAACTCGTTTAATGCACCGATGTTGATTTATCCTGGTGTGTATTGGACTTTTGGCTTCTCATCTAAGAAATACCGTCCAACTGATATCAATCCGGATAAGCTTACACACATGAGTACACTTCAGAGAAAGCTCAAGTGGTACAACATGGACTGGCATAAAGGATGTTTTTCGATATCTAATTTCCATAAGACCAAGATTGGTCAGGAGTAATCATGGAGCCACGTTTAATCAAGGAAGTTGAAGGACTCGAGCATGCCAAGGCCTTCATCGGTACCCAGTACGCTGAATCCATCTTCTCACATAGCACCCATATCATTGGCTTCTGCTTTGATGGAACCACAAGCTTTCGTCCGGGTGCCCGGTTTGCTCCGAGTGCAATCCGTGAAGCTTCCTATGGCCTTGAGGATTATTCTCCCTATCTTGAAAAAAATACGCAGGATTATAACATCATCACAATGGGTGACCTTCCGGTGTATCCTTCGAAGTGGCATATAACCAATGACTTCTTTATGGAGATGACTAAGGATCTTGATCTTAAGAAAGACCAGATCAAGTTTCTTACCCTGGGTGGTGAGCACTCTATCTCTTACGGGCCGATAGTTACTTATATGAATAACTATCCTGATCTCGTTATAGTGCATCTTGATGCCCATACTGATTTACGGGATGGCTATCTGGAAGAAAAATATTCGCATGCTTCGATCATACGCAGGGTGCTGGATCACTTCACTCCAAAAAATCGCCTGATACAATATGGAATCAGATCCGGTCCTCGCCAGGAATTTAACTGGATGAAAGAAAACAAGACACTGGCAACTTCGCTTAAGGAATGTTGTGAGTGGATTGAAGCCTTGCCGGATGACCGTCCGATTTATCTGACACTAGACCTAGATTTTTTTGATCCGGGCTTTTTTCCGGGAACTGGAACTCCAGAGGCCGGTGGAGAAGACTTCCATGGTTTCATGAGAATTCTCAAGATTCTTAACAAGAAGAATTTTGTTGGGGCCGATGTAGTTGAGCTTGCGCCAATGCTTGACCCCACAAATAACTCTTCTTGTTTTGCCTCAAAAGTGACCAGGGAGATTCTTCTGGCCATGAACAAATAAATAAATTACAGCTAGTTACAGATTTATCCTATGTTTTTGATCCATTTTTGAGAAACATGCCGATTAGATTAAAGGACTTTAAATCTAAGGAAGCAGCAAATGAAGAAAGAGAAAGTATCGCGAATGGAAAGTAATAAAGAAGTTCGTCGCGTCCTTTCAAAACATGGAGCTGACATGGCCTATTGCTCTTATAGTTGTACTGGTTCTGAATTGCGCTTAACTGGGACATTAATCAAGACTGACGGGTCTGAATTTAATGGGCATCAAGTAGGAATTATCATTCAGGAATTTATTCGTAAGAAACTTCAGTGAAAGTCATATTTCATGGCTAGGTGAAGGTGCTTGTGAAGGTGTTGAAGGTGAAGATGATGGTGGCGATCAAGGCGAAGAAGCTGCCTGATCATCATCACTCATGTGTTTTTTCTTCAGGTAAGGATGAACAATTAAGGCCACTCCCAGAATACCAATTTCATAAAGCACCATAACAGGAACCCATACACACATCATGCTCAAGGGATCCGGCGGAGTGAGAACGGCTGCAAGAATAGCAAAGATGACTGCCATATACCTGCGCCATGATCTCAATGAGTATTTAGTTACCAGCCCCATAAATCCCAGAATCAACATGACATTCGGAAGCTGGAATAAAAGTCCGAGAAAAACCAAAATCTGTGAAGCGAGCAAAAGATAATCAGTCAGGCTCAGCATGGCCTCAACATTCTGCACGCCGTAACTCATGATGGTCGAAAATGTGAACGGGAAAATTACATAGTAACCGAATGCGACCCCTGACAGGAAAAGCAAAAAACCAACAGCAATGAAAGGCCTGATGACTTTAACTTCCTGCTCATAAAGACCCGGTTTAATAAAGAGCCAGAATTCCCTGAACCAAAAAGGGCTGGCAAGGAACACACTGGACCAGAAAGAAATTTGTAGCTCGGCCAGCACCTTATCCAGGAGTCCGGTGAATACGACCTTGCCCTGGGTACCAATGGCCGCCCTTAAGGGAATAAGAAGGAACTCAGAAATTTGAGACGAAAATGTGTAGCAGATGCTGAATGAAATGACCAAAATGACCAGAATACGGATGATTCGTACCCGCAACTCTTCTAAATGCTCCATGAATGTCATTTCTTTCATAGGACCATAATACTTATGGATACATTTTCTGTCTTATCTTTTCTCTTTTTCAAGGTAGAATGAAAGGATGAAATGGTTTGTCATTGCACTGTTATTCTCTAGCGTTGTATCCGCCCGTAGTCCGGAGCTGCTCAAGTGCTTGGGAACAGAAGAAAAGAATTTTCATCTTAAAAAGGACATCGGTCCTTCCTATGACCTGAACCAGAAGATGATTGCTGAAATCCTCCAGGTTCCAAATGCAACGATTGATCAACAAAGCTTAAAAGAGATTTGCGGGGCCAAAGGCAAGGAAAGTTGGAAACTCCTGCAACTCTCCCTCACTAAGGGTAAGAAAATTTTTGTCATTTCTGAGTCGCTTGAGGGAATGCAAATGGATATGACCAATGGCATGATTGATGATTATCTTGAGGCCACCCGTGAGATTCTCTTAAATCTCATTGCTCAGATTCAGGCCCTGGCACCTACTCCTGATTGCCTGACACAGGAGATTCCAACACTGGGATTATTTTTTCAAGACCTGAAGTATTTACAGGAAGAAGTGGATACGGCGAAGTTATTTAAAGGTCGTGATGAGAAGATTTTCAATGCCCTAAGGTCATATCCTAAGGCCATCAAGCGTTGTCAGGAACGTCTTAAGAAAAAGCTTAAATCAGCGTCAACCGTTAAACCCAAGAAGTCCTGAAGCTTTGTGGCCATTTCTTCTTCTTCTTTCTGGGTCGCTTTTTTTCCATAACTAATCACGATTCCATTACCCTTAAAACCAGTGACTTCCATTTCCCATTCAGTCTTTTGTGGAAATGAGTGCAATTTTTCATCAGTAATGACGAGCCAGTCTGCAAATGGCATTTCCTTAAAATAACGCTTTCTGGGTGTTGACCTGTTTTCACGGATCTTAAGTAATCGGTCCACTTGTGGACGACAACTCCTGCAACCCATTCCGGCCTTGGATTTTATCCCATCTAGAATGTCATCTTCCCTGACGCCAAAGCATCGGCAAACAAGAGGGCTTGCTTCCTCATATAGATGTTCACGTCCTTCGAACTTATCCAGGGCCGCCCTGAGCATTTCGAGTGGCCTCCAGAATATTTCGTCATCTTTTTCGGCCCAAAGGTCCCAGAAAGTCTGATCCTGTCCAAAATGTTTTTCCCAATCATCAAGTGTCAGCTGAAAGGCTTCAGGAATATTCTTTCCAATGATAAGAACGCAAAGGCTTGAGAGCCAGGGATCAGTTGAACCATCAAAAGCAGCGTCAGTAATTACTTCTTTTTTATCAAGAGTCAGGTAAAGAGAGTGACCCGATACATCCGTTACAGAAACTGACGGGCGCTCGATTCTATGATTGAAGGCTTTGCTGGAAATGAGTTCTTTAAGGTTGGTCATCTTGATCAGTCCATTCCTCAGGTGAGAACTGAGTCAGGATTTCATGGCCAGTTTCAGTTATGAGAATAGTATGCTCAAACTGGGCAGACCATGATTTATCTTTTGTTATAACAGTCCAGCCATCATCAAGAAGCTTACAATGTCTTTTGCCAAAGTTGATCATAGGCTCAATAGTAAAGGTCATACCTGGACGCATTTCTACTCCAGTTCCTTTTTTACCGACATGAACGATTTGAGGATCTTCATGAAACTGTCGTCCAATGCCATGGCCGCAATACTCGTGAACAACCGAATATCCATTTGCATGAGCGAGTTCTTCGATAACAGCACCAATATCACCTATGCGGGCACCCGGACGACAAACCGAAATTCCGGCCATCATACAATTATAAGTGACATCAACTAATTTCTTATACTCAGGCTTAACATTACCAACCAGAAAGGTAGCATTTGTATCGCCATGGAAACCTTTCCATATATTGGTGACGTCCAGATTGATGATGTCCCCATCTTTCAGAATGTCTTTTGGAGTCGGGATACCATGACAGATAATTTCATTGCGTGAAGTGCAAAGAGATTTGGGATAACCGTGATAACCAAGGGTCGCGGGAATGGCCCCGCGGTTAAGAGTATACTGGTGACACATTGTATTAATGTCTTCAGTACTCATACCAATTTTGAGTCTTTTACCTAAGTAATGCAGCGTTTTTGCAGCAAGCTTACAAGACTCTCTCATTACTTCAATTTCTCTGGTCGATTTAATGCTTATCATAATGTTACCTTATACTCTTTTTAGTCGATTTACGCTAGTTTGATAGGCATGAAAAGCTTTCAAGTTACCAGGGCCCATCTGTCGCCCTATCAACATCCAGACTTTATGCTTAGGGAATCTGCGCTTTTAGAAAGTTTGCCTGGAATTGAATACCGGCCCATGGATAACCTTCATGGTGAAAAGGAAATTATCCTGATCACCAATACACATACCCGTTTAAAAGAACTCTCCCCCGCCCTATTAAAACGCACCAGGATGATTTTGCATCCCAATTCCGGCTATGATCATTTTGCAGAGGACCACTCCTTATGGAAGAACATACCAACTATAATTGGACATAAGATCAGGGCACAGGCGGTAGCTGAGTATAGTCTTGGGTGCTTGTTTGAAGGTCTGCTGGAAATTCCCCAGCACATTGCCTGGAGCAAGGATAGGAAATGGGACAGGAAGCTTATGCAAGGTCTTCCTGTGTGTGTTTTCGGTTTCGGGCATATCGGAAAATCTGTCGCAAGCACACTTAAGCAATTAGGAATGAGTGTTGTAATGGTGGATCCTTTCGTAGAAGGTTGTGCCAGCAGCTGGAAAGGATTTAATCTCGGTAAAATGCAGGTAGTGATTTCCTGTATGAGTCTTAACAGTACTTCCAGGAAATTATTTAACCAGGACTTTTTTAATAATGCTCATCCGGAGCTGCTTTTTATCAATGGTGCCCGGGGAGGGCTTGTTGATGAGAAGGCCTTAAGAGAATTTTTACTGACTCATCCCAAGGCCTTCGCCTTCCTTGATGTATTTGAAAAAGAGCCGTTCACTGATGAATGGCTGGGTTTCCCGCAGGTCTGGAAGACCAGTCATATTTCCGGTGTTCACCAGAACCTTGATCAGGGAATACTCGATTTTGAATTTGAAGTACTCAATGATTACCTGAATATTCCTGAAACGGATTTCAGCATCAAGTATCAGCGGGAGCTATTGCAGAATAAGTGGATCAAAGGAGAACTCATTTGAAACTCATTCCCCTACTTATGACTTTACCTGGTGATGGTGTTCACACTATTCACACAGCAAAGGAAAAAAAAGCAAAGCTCTTCAAGGCCTATTACGGCACTCCCAAAATGGAAACGGCCCACGCAAAATGGGTGAAAAGCCTCACGAAAATGGATGCGCGGAAACCCTGGGTCTTTGGTATTCCTTCGGATAATGGCGGAGGGATTCAGCGCGGTGCCAACTGGGGGCCTCTGGCCCTCCGGCAGGAACTCCTGGATGTAAAAAATACTTTTCATGATCTTGGTGACGTTAGAGTCATCCCCCACCTCTTGCATGACAAGTACCTCAATGAAGCCACCATCAAACTTTGCCAGAAAGCACTTTATGGCAAGATCAATAAGCTTCCTGTTTCACCCTTAAGCATTGCTGAGAAGGCACTGTCAGAAGTTTACAAGGCACATCCTGATGTCCGCATTTTCGGAATGGGTGGTGATCATTCAACAAGCTATCCCCTCGTCATGGCCTGGCTTAAAAGCCGGAAGAATTTATCCAGGGCAGGTGTCCTGCATTTTGATGCTCATACAGACCTCCTTCCTACCCGATTGGGGATTGATATTTGTTTCGGGACCTGGACTTACCAGATTCTTGAAAGCCTCAAATCTCCCGGGCACATTATCCAGGTAGGAATTCGTTCGAGTGGCAAAGACAAGAAACACTGGAAGAAAGAGCTTGGTGTTGAGCAGATCTGGGCCAGTGATATGAAGAAGGACGGAGTTGCAAAGATTCTTAAGAAAATCGTAAAGCAATATAAGGACCTGGGGATTACTGAACTTTATATAAGTTTTGATATCGATGCGCTGGATGAAAAATTTGCGGCAGCTACAGGTACTCCTGAAAAAGATGGGTTATTGCCTTCTGATTGTGCTGCACTTATTCGCTTGCTTGCGCAGGAAATAAAGATCACGGGAGCAGATCTCATGGAAGTAGCCCCCTTTGTCTTGCCTGAAGGAATTGAACTGCGGGACCAGCAGAGTTCCCTTACGGTGGCAGGTGATATGGCGAAGGTCTTGCTGGAAACATTACAAACATGAAGCGACAGGTAGTCTTTCCGCCGGTAGAAAATGCAACAGAAGATGGCCTGGTGGCCGTCGGCGGAGACCTTGCACTTGATACAATTGAAGCAGCTTATCGCCTTGGAATTTTTCCATGGCCAGTTTCCGTTGAGTTCCCACTTGCCTGGTTTTCTCCTGATCCAAGGGGTGTTCTTGATTTTGAAGACCTTCATGTGTCACATTCATTTGAAAAATTCCTTCGCAAGCACTCTTACAGAGTTACTTTTAATACTGCCTTTCCTGCAGTCATCAAGGCCTGTGCGCGCATGCGACGGAAAGGCCAGCGGGATACATGGATTACTCCGCAGATCATCAAGGGATATGAAGATCTCTTTTTAAATGAGCAGGCCTATTCATCTGAAGTCTGGAATGGTGAAGAGCTTGTGGGCGGCGTATATGGCGTAGTCATGGGTGAATTTGTTTCAGGTGAATCAATGTTCATGAAAGAAGACAATGCTTCAAAGCTCGCACTTTATACTTTGATCCAAAAGCTCAGGAAAAATGGAATTAAGTGGCTTGATACCCAGATGGTTACACCTGTGGTGGAACAGTTTGGTGGGAGATATATTCCGCGACAGGAGTTCCTGTCGCGAATTACAAAATTAGATTGGGATAAAAAAAGAGATCAGATCGTAGGTTAAACGTAGCTAAGTTTAAGACGTTGATTGGCCTTATAAGTCCGTACCACTTCTGCCATGAAGATTCTCACTGAACGATCAAGCTTAACTTTTTCTCCGCGACAGTAGGCTTCCATCCGGCTTTTAAGATCCTGGTAGTTAGTATTAAGTTCAGCAGCGAGTTCTTCACAACGCTTCTTGAATCGATAATCTTTTTCAATCAACTCAGAGATCTTATTGCTTAATTCCTGCTTGAGAGTTGCCGGAGAATAAACGCTCCTGAGATCAGCAAGCTTGAATGCATTGAGAATTTTCAAGTAAACAAAGCCGATATCAAACTCAAACCAGCGATGGCGAAAGCTGCATGACTTCATATGAGCGTGGTGATTGTTATGATCAAGTTCTCCACATGTAATGAAATTAAGCGGAAAAAGAAATCCAATGTTACGGCTGTTATCATTTGTTACGTGATTGCGATAACCCCACCAATGGGCAAGGGCATTTACTCCTCCAATAGCAAAGAGTGGAGAAACCAGGAAATTCAGGACAGATACCAATCCACCCCAAAGTGGTCCGAATAAAACTATGGTGATGACAGTCAGGATGAAAGGGCCGACAAAAGAATTGTTGTGAATAAAAGCTTCAATTTTGTTAGTCGGGATGGTCTTTTTGATTTTCTCTACTTCAGGCCATGACTTGGCCTTAGTGTAATCAAACACGCCAAAAAGAAGCGCGTGAACAAGTCCCTTCTGAAGTGGGCTGTGCGGATCTTTTTTCTGGTCTGAATGTGCATGGTGATAAATATGGACAGCAACCCAATCAACTTTAGACATTGAAGTAATCATCCAAAGCCAGATTTGCATTGGCATATCAATCCACTTATTAATCACGACACCTTTGTGAGTGTGATAACGATGAAAAGAGAGGGACATGGCAGTAATAGTTACATGGCCAATCATACAAAGATATATACTCAAAATGATGTAAGGATGTTCCGCCAGGAAATCGCCTGCAATTCCCTGGGGGCCTATGTATTGACTAGTGAGGTACCAGACAATCGCATACGAGGCTGCGAAGAACGACAAAAGCTTAAGCATTGTGATATCCTTATCAAGACCGATGTAGAGGTGGAATTTCGGAAGGAATTTCGAGAAGTCCTTCGGGCGCAAATTCCACACAAAGCCCACAGGCAATACATCCGCGATCGTCAATGATAATGGCTGATGCCGTTACTTTGATCGCTTGGGTCGGACAGATTGTCTCACACAATTTTGACTCTTTCCAGTTTGATAAGCTTGCTTTATCCCCAATGAATTTCGGGACTCTTTTTAGCCTCGGTGAATAGAAATAGAGCTTGTATGGCCACTCTGTTTTGTGTAATTTGAATGCCTTAAAAAGCTTTTCAGCTTTCAGATTATTCACTTGCCGCCTAAACCACCAAGCCTTCAAGTGAGAAATCTTACTGTAGAAATTCCGGTCTAATATCATCTTTTTACCTATCCAATTCTGTTTTGCGGATACCCAGACTTGCAATGGCCACCTGTAGCTGGTCCGACCGCAATCCGCGCACGAACTCTGGCAATGCCTGAGTAAGGGTAAAGCTTGGGGATTTTATTTTCAGACGATAGGGAGTTGCATCCCCATCGCACAATAATAAAAAGCCAGTTTCACCATTGGGTGCCTCAAGGCTTGAATAATGCCATGACCCGTGAAGATCCTTGAAGTAAGTTTGCAGGGCATCTATGTCTTGGGCATTAGTGTTGACCACTTCACCTAGTGGAAGATTATCCAGCACCTGTGTAACAATGCGCAAGCTTTGATGTATTTCTTCATAACGTATCAGGTATCGGTCATAAGATGTTCCATGAATACCTACCGGAACATCAAAATCAATATCCTGATAAAAATAAAATGGTTGTGATTTTCGAAGGTCAAAGTTCAGCCCGGAAGCTCTCATGGCAGGACCACCGACTCCCCATTGCAGGACTGTCTGGGCATTAACTCCAGCGGAATCCAGGTGTGAACGGAAATTGTGCTGCCCTAGCAAGGAATTGTGAGTAACTCTCAGGCTCTTCTGTAACAAAGTGGCAATGGATTGATATTCAGCAACCCATCCATGGGGCAAGTCTTCACGTACTCCGCCTAGCCTTACAACTCCAAAGCCCTGTCTGTGTCCGCAATATTTCTCAAATAATTCAAAAACTTTTTCACGACCGTTCAGGAAAAGTCTTGATTCATCTTTTTTAATCGATACAGTCATCTCATGCATGACTGTAAGGTGTTCCACTATCCGCGCCAGCTCCAGTAATACGATCCTGATGGCCTGTGCCCTCTCAGGCAGTTTCAACCTGAGCATTTCTTCCAATGTCTTGGCCCATGTTGTGGAATATGTCGGGGCCGAACCAGCATGGAAAAGATCCGCTAACTGCATCACATGTAGCCAGTGTCGACCTTCCATCAGTTTTTCCAGGCCTCGATGATGAAACCCTATCGTAGTCCTGGCAGCTACAACATGTTCAGGATCAAAGCATAACTGCCACTCGAAATTACCCATTGTTTCCGGTGAAAGGATCCCGAGCGTTTTCCATTGCCATGATTCTTCAGGATAGGGAGCCTCTGATTTATTCGGATTGACCCTGAGCTTAGGCAGCTCTTGCGGAAGATAAGGCGACCACTTTCCCAGTACTGCATCTTTTCTCAGAGGAATTGTTTTTTCTGCGTGTGAAAGAATTAATTTTGGCGTTTTCACATCAAAGTTTAACCCAAGCAACTCAGCTTGTTCTCTTTCCATCCAACCGGCGTGCGAATAATGGTGAACAATACTTGGAATTGTTTCTCCTTCATTCAGGTGAACATGAAGGTTAATCCGCTGATGGGTTCCCATATTGAAAAGGACGTAAACGATTTCAAAATTACAATTCCACCGGATGGGCATATTCCGCCTGTCCACTGCTGCAATATCAACCAGGGTAAGGTACCCCAGATCATCCTTGCAAAGCAGGGTCCAGCGGATAAGATCCCTAGGACGGAGATCGATATGATGTTGTCCCCAACGTTCCTGATAAAGATCCGGTCCCACATGGGAAAGTATATTCTTGTGAATCTCGAAATTTTTCCAATCAAACATGCTGGAGCTTCTTATAGCACGTCTCTAGTGCCGATAATAAATCTTCTGGCAGGACGTTTCCTCCAGGAAGTTCCACATAATGGTCCGGGTCCGGATCGATGTAGGTCAGGTAAGGGTGGTCCTTGAACAAAGTAAAAGCCTCGCGCTGGAGAAGTAACAATACCTTCCCTGCTTTAATCCGTGAAATTGTCTCACCAAGATAATAGGCACCCTTTGAACTTAGAAAACCATCCCACGCTATTACTTCGGCCTCATTTATCTCTTCAGTAAATTGCACGGTAAACGGCAAGGCGTGAAGATACTTGTCTCCCATAAGGGAAATCCACTCCGGAAGCAGAGTTGTCTGGGCCAGTAAATAAACCTTCAATTCATTTTCTTTTTTCATCAGTAAATTATTTTCAGCTGACTTTCAATGTCCCTGATCCTGCGTTCTTTCCATTTCACATCTTCTGGATAAACCCTCATTTCTTTTTTAATGACGGGATTTGGATCACTCTCTTTGCATTCAAATTTTTTGGATGGAATCCTGACCCATGAGTAAAGTTTATTATGAGTGCCAAAGACATGGTTATCATAATCAATAAACCTATAATACTCATCGCCCTGACCCTTCAGCCCCTCAAGGAAATTTGAGATGTATGCCATGGCCACATCAATTTTCTTTTCGTCACACCTGTCTATGTCTTGTTTTATGTCATATACCGGCTTGCCGCGCGTATCAAAAACATTGCGTTGCCATGAATTATGGTGACAGTCAAAATAGAAACCATCCCGATGCAGCCGGTAGAAAAGCAGCATATGGTTTAAAAACCAGAACTTTTCAGGATTCTTATTCAGGTTTCCTGCAAAGACAAATTTATTACATGTAACGGATTCGTCATAATACTTCCGGGTGAATGCCTTGAATCGCTCCGCAAATCCAACCGGAAGATTTTTTTTCCTGATTTCCTCACGCAGCTTCACCCGTGCACTCAATTCTTCAATGGTTTTTGCCGGGTGGTCTTCCGGGCGTTCGACACCTACTTCAGTCCATAATTTTTCATAGAGAGAAAAACAGCCGGTCTGGATTTTCTTCATCTCGCTCTCAGACAGGAAAATAGAATGCTTTTTGAAAAATTCAAACGCATCACTGAAAGGCAGTGGAGTTGGGCTTACCTGAATAAAAGGAAAAGTGCGCAATCCTGAAACATTTTTACCATCAAGGTTTTCAAGTGTGGCCTTCATTTCTATCCAGGGAGTCCTTGAAACGAAGTCAGATAGTTCATTTACTTCCTTGTAACGCTTGTCTTCAATATCAACACCAATGAACACTAATCGTGAAAACCAGTTTTTATTGATTTCACAATCACCCTCTGGACATGAACGCTCTACATAGGCACCAACGAGCTTTATCCGGAAAAAAGTGTATGACATGACATTGGTTACTTTATTTGGATCACCAAAGATGATTACTTTCTGGGGTGTTCCCAACTGGTCGAGCATGCGGGGAATATATCCAAAAGAAAATGGATGGCGTTTTTCCTTACAATAACTATAAGCGTAGTGCCTCTGACCCGAGAGTATATCAAGTTGATACTTATGGGCAGAATCATGGGGAGTTGTAATGACGACATTGACCTGTCGATTATCTTTTGAAAATTCAGGATCCACATCAAAGAATAAATGAGGCTCAGGTGTTCCATTCTGGCCGATGAGTGAGTGCTCACCGTCAGGCTTGAACCATTGTGGATTCATCATGGAGATGAGTTCATTAGGAGCATCAAACTTTTTTTGTGAATTCCATCTGGCACAACTGCTCAAGATGAGTAGAAGGAGTAACAGGCTTTTCAATTGACATAATCGGACTAGCATAACATTATCAATCTCTTTAATGTGCCTGGGTGGTGGAATGGTAGACACAAGGGATTTAAAATCCCTCGGACTTAAACCGTCCGTACGAGTTCGAGTCTCGTCCTGGGCACCATATCCATTTTCAAAAATTTTACAATAAATTCAAACAATTGAACAAACTTAAAGCTCGGTTACTCTCGAACACCATAATTGAGTTATTAAGAACTTGTTAACCTTTTTTACTCACAACCCAGTATTTGTGGCAAAAACACATCTTTTAGACCTTTCTAGTCAATTAAGGCTAAAGCTAATCGCTTGAAACTCCGAAAATAACGCATAGCTGATTAATCGGCCTTAATATGAGATTACACAAAAGGCTCATGTATGAATGTTTACGCGAAAAGCCTGCTTCTAGCCTCCCTTATAACGACGGTACCCGCCTATGCAGGGAATAGTCATAATCTTTGGGAAGGCTTGATCAAGCAAGTTCATAAGAAGGGTAAGCTCTTACGCTTAACTTCCAGTAAAGAAACAAAGCCCGTGCATAAGATCACTCCTAAGGTTGTGAGCTTCCGCGGAACCATACAGATTCCCGCCTATCTGGACTTAGTACGCGGTGACGGAGTTGCAAGCTCTTCGGCAGGTCAAATCCTGGTTGATGGTCAAATTGTTTGTAATTATTCTCCACGCTCTAATGGCAGAAAATATTCTTTCCAAAATTGCTCCGATGGAACAACACCAAGAGATCAAGTTCGTGTCCAAAACAAGATTGAGCTGAGGCTTAATCATTCAAGTGGTGACACCGCAATTCTGAGTGCAAGTGTTTACGTAGTTGAAAAAGAGGATGTTGAATACGGACTGGTATTTCCTTATATCAATCCAAGTGAAGGTCAGATCTTGATGTATAACGGTGAGGCCTGGGTTGCCGCTGATCCTTCAGAGTTAGATCTGAAAGGTATGCAAGGTGAACCTGGTGCTCAAGGTGCTCAAGGTGCACAAGGACCGCAAGGTCCACAAGGTCCGGCTGGAGAAAATGGTCAAAATGGAATGGCGGGTGCCACTGGTCCTCAAGGTCCTGCAGGAGCTAAAGGTGATAAAGGTGACAATGGTTTAGCAGGAGCTCAAGGCCCTTCTGGTGCTGCGGGATCTGCTGGTCCCCAGGGACCACAAGGTTTACAAGGTCCTAAGGGAGATAAAGGTGATGCTGGAGTTGCCGGGGCCGCTGGAGCTGTTGGCCCTCAAGGACCGCAAGGACTTCAAGGTGCCAAAGGCGATAAAGGTGATCAAGGTATTGCTGGTATAGCAGGAGCTGCTGGTGCCAAAGGCGATAAGGGTGATCAAGGTATTGCCGGACCTGCTGGTGCACAAGGTACTGCTGGAGCCGATGGAGCTCGTGGATTACAAGGTCCTAAAGGTGATCAAGGTGTAGCTGGACCACAAGGTCTGCAAGGTATTAAAGGTGATAAGGGAGATGCAGGTGTAGCAGGTATAGACGGCGCCAATGGTCTTCAGGGCCCGCAAGGTTCACAAGGCCTTAAGGGTGATAAGGGAGATAAAGGTGAACGCGGCTTAAGCGAAATTGCTTATCTTCGTGACCAACGTTCATCTGGTACACACGGTGGAACATGCTCTGCTGGTGTATGGTCTCAACGTGCATTAAATGTCCTTGGTGGAGATGTTTCTTTCATTGGCCTTGCTGGAAATCGTTTTCAGCTCCAGGCAGGAACATACTTCATTGAAATCCAGGCCCCTGGTTATGCCAACGGTGTACACCAGGCTAAATTAAAAGTAATTGAGACCAATGAAGATGTAATGTTTGGCTCAACGATGATTTCACATCCAACCAGTGGATCGGTCACTCAATCTGTTATAAGTGGAGAGATTATCGTTTCAGCAGTCAGTACATTTGAAATCCAGCATAGATGTAGTAATGAAAAACTCAATATTGGTTTCGGACAAGGTGCTAATTTTGGATCTCCAGAGGTTTACACTCAGGTTAAAATAACCAAGAAACAATAGAGACTTGAAAGCTTCACAGGGAATGTTACCATTTCCCTATGAAGCTTTTTATACTTTGCCTTTCGCTTTCAATTACCCCTCTTTTACAGGCCGCTGATTGCCATACTACTGACATTATCTCAGGCGGTACCTTTAACTGTGACAATCTCTACGTGGATACAGTCCTAACAATTGGTACTGATCCTCAACCCATCATCATTAACGTAGTCGGTGAAACAATCATTTCGGCCAATATTATGATCAATGGGGCAAATGGCCTTACTATTGCTAACAATGCAGATAGTCCTGGAGGGGTCGGGGGACCAGGGGCTGGCCTGGGTGGAGAAAGAAATTTCGGTAATCCTACGGACGGTATTAATGTTGTTCCTTTACCTCCAAGTGCATCTGACGGTAATGCCATCGTCAACGTTAATGGTGTTTGTGGAAATGGTGGTGGCGGAGGCGGCTTTGGCACTGCCGGAGTACAAGGGGCATTATGTCCTGGTGGTTCGGCAGTGCCAGCTGTTGGCGGATCTAGTGTTGCTCCTGCAGAATTTGATTTTACCCTGGCCCTTTTCCGGGGTGGATTTGGTGGAGGTTGTGGTGATGAAAGAAGCCCGAGGGATGAAGTAGGCTCAGGCGGTGGTGGTGGTGGTGGAATCCATATAAATGCTGGTGGAAATATTACGATAAATTCAGGGGTCACAATTTCTGCTCGTGGGGGAAATGGTGGGCAGGCCTTGCTTGATGCAGGCGGCGGAGGCGGCGGCGGTTCTGGTGGAGCTGTCTGGCTTAAGACTATAGGGGTTATTACCAATTCAGGAACTATTGATTTAAGAGGTGGTGATGGTGGGATTGCAGTCTCTCTTGGTCATGGTGGAGCTGGAGGAGATGGAAGCTACATGCTGGAGTCATCAACCGGAACTATAACCGGGACAGGCCTCAGATCCCCTACACTTACAACAACACCTTCAATTGCTGCTCAAAACATGACATCGAGTATTTCTTGCGCCTCAGTTAAAATGAAAAATTCTGATAATTTTGCACAGATGACTTTGGGATTTGCACTTGCAGCCTTGATTGCTTCAATGCTTAAAATTCTTTTACGATCCCGACTGAAAACCTGATTGAAGATTGCTCACCTGATCCGACTTCATATTCTCTTCGGGCGTAACTTAGTCCTCCCAAAATCTGATAGCTTTCTTTCCAGGCCCTAAGCATTTCTCCCGAAAATTCAACTTGCTTGATTCCGCCTAAGAAATAAAGAACCTTAGTCTGTGCTTCCCAATCCTTGTTGATCGGATGGAAACTCCGGAATATCGGACCATAAGAAGTGTCTGCACTGGTGGTGGATTTCACTGTTGAATGGGCAATGGTGTATTCCTGGCCGGTAGTCTGTCCGAAGCCCAATCCTGCACCAATGCGCGTTCCACTTGGTAAATTATAGTTTCTTACACCATCAACAAAGAGACGCTGGAAGAGATAACCTTCTCCTTCAAATACCGAGCCTGACTGACGCAAAATCTCGCCACTTACAATCCAGTCTTCAAAGAAAACCGTTGCCTTGATTTCAATTCCCATGATGGCCTGGCCAGAAATATTTCCGGTATGAACTCCATCCTTGAAGGAGTACTCATCTTTGGAAGGAGTCCAGGCGATAGAGGCACGTCTTTTCCAGACTTTTTTTGTAGCTAACTGGTCTGCAATAACTATCTTTTCCAGGGGAGGTAATATTGTAAATCGCCCTGTATTGCTGATAGTTTCCTGTTTAAATTCGTTCAGTGCCTTTACTCTCCAATAATAGAGGCCAGGTTTTGTTGGTAGAGTCTCAAGGTCATAAGAGTTGTCCTTGGTTTCTGCATCCACTATGAAATTTTTAAAATTCTCAGAATCAGAAACTTGCAGTCGATAGCCAACGGCTTCATCTGACTCACTCCATTTAAAGGTAAGATTCTTGGTCTCTATTTTTGCTGCACGGATCGGATAACCGAGCTTAGGCTTCTCAGCTGCTCTCATTTCCTTGCCAGTTACTGTTAAGATGGCCGGGTCACTGAATGGACTCTGTCGGCCCCAATGATCCACAATAGCATATTGATAATAATAAATTCCGGGATTAGCACCTTCCCATTCAAATGTAATGCCAGTAATTATTTTTTCCAGGATAAGATTTTGCATCTCTTGATCCCTGTACACGCGAACCATTACCGTCTTTGCGTCTTCACTCGCAGGAATTTCTATCTTCACAACGCCCTTAACTTCATCGGCATGAGCACGTGAGATGAAAAAGTCGAGGAGGTTCCAGGTGGTCTTCTTTTCAATGACTTTCCATTCAATCGGAACTTCAACGTCAGGTAATTTTTCCGGTTTACCCGGAGCGGGCGCCTGTTCAATGATGACCTTGATTGGCCTGCTTAAATTAATTGTGCCATCAGTACGGGTTTGGCGGCTTCTCCAGAAGTATGTTCCCGTCTTAGGCATGACTGTTTCGGTTGAGCCTGATTTGAGGTCTCGTTTGATCACTACTTCCTTGAAGGCAGGATCTGAGGCAAGTTCAAAAGTTGTTTCTTCACCTTGGTTTTCCCAGGCGAACTTAACCAGCTGATCTGGTTTCTTTAATTGAACCCGCTGCACTCCAGGGGTTGCATCATCTTTCATATCTGTAATTTCGAAAGTCTTCCATTCAGTCCAGTCGCTGGTTCTTTCAAAGCCATCATTGGCCCTAATGCGCCAACGATAAACCCCTATTTCAACTGCTTGTGCAAAATGTGATTTTACGTTGGAGGATTTCAGCTCTTTATGTCCTTTCGGAGTAATCAATTCGATTTCCACCGGATGCTCTGAAGTCCACTTCAATTCAATTTCTTCATTTGGATCTGTATAAGTCTGATACTCAATTCCATCGGGACTGAGGTTCGTGGGTATTACCGGTGCATGGATTCGTTTTACTTTAATTTCCTGCCAGGGCGACCATAAGGCCAGGGGTCTCTTTTCATCTTCCAGTCGGATACGCCAATTAAGAATCCCGCTTTCTGCTATCTTGAGAATTGCACTTCCACCTCGATGAACACTGCTATGAGTTTCCCCCTTGGTCTCCCATTCCAGCATATATCTTGTGCGGAAATCACCCTGCCATTGTAAAACAAGTTCTGAGTCCTGATCTTCCCGGGCAATGAACTTAACCTCACTACCACTCAAGGGACGGATAACAACAGGTGTACTCTCACGCTGGACTCGGAAGGTATTTGTCAGGGAGAGACCCTTGTCTGACTCAACTTTCCAGTAATATGTCCCGGGACCTAAATCCTGCGGGATTCCCGGGTTGGCCTTTATTTTTCTGACCCCGGCCATATCAGCTGAATTTGAAAGCAAGAGTGTTGCTTCATCAGCAGGTTCCCAGTTAAAGGTAATTGGAGTCTCTTGACCTACATAAAAAAATACCTTTCTGCTCTCAGGAGAAATAAGCTTGTAAGCCACGTCTCTTTTCTTCATTTTGTCGCCATCCAAGGCGATCAAAGAATCTGGATTAATAATTTCCCTGGCACCATCTTTTTCAACTGTCAGGTTACCGGAAATGACTCCGATCTCACCCTTATCACCCTTGAGATTAATCTGGATCTCAGTGTTCTTGCCGGTAAGTTCATACTCGTTTCCATTCATCTCAAGGAGAAAGGGCCTATCACCATCTAACTTTGCGCGAATAATTCCACGTTCAATATCGAGACCCTTCCCTTCTGCCCTCACCCGGATAAGAGAGTTCTCGCCTATTTGCAACTTACCACCTTCATGGAATGAAATTTCTGCACTTGCATCTGGATTAGTGAAGATCAGCTGGTTGTCGGAAATATCATTTCCAACTTGTGCGTCCCGAAAATCCAGGTTTAATGGATTTTTGATTTTAACGACCGAAAGGGCGAGCGAAAGCTCTCCCAATATTTTGCTTTGGGAGAAGTGTTCCTGCTGGAACAATAGTTGATAAGAACTGACCAGCATCAAAATGACTCCCATAAGGAGCATGATGCGGTCTACACTTCTCGATCTCATATTCCTAAGTGTAGCAGAGTGTAACTATGTTAAAAGTATAGGCTTAAATTACCCTAAAGCTTTGCTATACTCTTCCTATGAGAAAAACCAGAATTGAAACCCGCCCTTACCGGACTGTACGTTTCCCTTTAAAGCTCAAGCTTCTTACCGTGATGATTGTCCTCATTGCGAGCTCACTTACAATTTTCGTCGGAATAGCTCTTAAAATTTTCAAGGAAGACAAGAGTGCCTACATTTATGAAACCTTGTTGAATAAAGCTTCTTCCGGCCAGCTGATTCTGTCCCATAAACTCCTCTCAGCTTTTCCTTCGGCCACAAATGCGGCATTCAATATCAAGCAAGGTAAACTTTTTTTTGGTGATAATGATCCTTCAGACATACTCAAGCAAGAGACCAGTTCAGAATCGAGCTTCAAGCTTGGCATTATTATTCCAATGCAGAATGAATATTATCGCTTTGAAAAACAAAAGCTCGTAAAAGTTTCAGAAAACGAAAAGAAGGTTTTTTCTTCTATCTTTGAAAATTCGATAAACCAGGCCGCTAAGGAAATTGAACTGGATGGTGAAAAATGGTTATTTGCATTTGATTATAATCCCACCCAGCACTTCATTTATACGGCCGCCATTCCCCAGGAAAAAGCTTTTGCGGCCACGACTTTTCTCATAGAAAGATCTGTCCAGTATGGTCTTTTCATCCTGGGTGCGGCCATGTTGTTGTCAGTGTTATTGGCCCGGCCGTTAACAAGCCAGCTGGAGCTCCTTTTTGGTATGACTCAGGAAATTGCAAAGGGAAATTTTGATAACCGGGTCAATGTCACAGGTCATGATGAAGTCGGTGCATTGAGTGATTCAGTCAACGACATGGCCGATAAGATAGTCCTGTATATGGAAGAAATGAAGGAAAAGGCCCGACTCGAGAATGAAGTTGAAGTGGCCAAACTCGTCCAATCATCATTTTTTCCCAAGTCCTCAGTTAATGATTCCAACTTAAAAGTTTATGGTCACTTTGAACCCGCCTCTGAATGTGGCGGCGATTGGTGGGGAATGCTCGATCATAATGAATGGAGGGTCTTCTTCATTGCCGATGCCACTGGTCACGGTGTTCCGGCCGCACTTCTCACTGCTACCATCAACTGTTGTAAATCAAGCCTGGGTTTTATGCTTGAAACTAAGCCTGATCTTCTCAGCCGACCGGAAGAGATTCTCCGGTATATGAATCATGCTGTGCATTCAGCGGGGAAGGAAATTCAAGTTACATGTTTTGTAGCTAGCTTTAACCGTAAGACCCATGAGTTTATTTATACAAACTCCTCGCATCCAGCTCCCCTGTTGTTTGCCCCTGTAGAAGGCAAGCTTGAAAAGGATTGTTTTAATCCACTAATCGAGGCAAATGGTCCCCGTTTAGGTCAACATCCGGAATCCACTTTCATTGCACACAGACTCATCCTTAAGAACCATGATACAATCTTTTTCTATACGGACGGATTACCTGAAGCCGAAGATCCAGAAGGGGCTAGATGGGGTGAGAGACGCATGATAAAATCACTCATCGCTAATGGAACAGGCACTCCTCAGGAAATTATTGATGGGGTATTTGGAGACCTTAAGGTTTTCATGGCAGATAAACCTAAGAATGACGATTTAACAGCTGTAGCACTAAAGGTTATTTCATGAACGCACACATTGCAGTCTTTACCAAAAACAATGCAATCTTTGAAACGCTGAAAGAAAGTGCTGCGCCCACCAATTTCATCCTGCATGAGAATCCGGATTTTGATGCTCATCCGGCAGATGGATTTGTCATCTGTGACCTCGAGACATTTCTCAAGCGCAAAACCGAATTCGTAGATATCAAGAGGCACCTGCTATTCATCCTCTCAGGAGATACCGATGAAAAAAATATGGAGTACATTCAAAAGCACCAATTGCACCATGTAGTAGGTCTGAATGAAAACATTTACGCTAATGAGCTCATGGGTAACCTGAAGAAGGTATTTGAACGCAAGATCTGGGGTCTTCAGAAATATCTTTCAACAGAAGCAGATATTAAGACAATCTCCCTTTCGGATTCTAAATTTACCAATGAAATGATAACTGAAAGCCTGAAGCATTTCGATTTCCAGGATTACTTCGCTTCCCCGAAAGAATACATTGAAGTCATGGCCAATGAGCTTATTTCAAATTCCCTTTATAAGGGACCGAACAAAAAGCGCCATGAACAAGGTCTCGATACTCCCGATCGGAAAGCACCTGTCTTTCTCAAGGGATCAGAACTTGTGCAGGTAACCTTAGGGATGGATGACAAGGGAGTTGGCCTTTCAGTCCAGGACTCTTTTGGCGGACTGAACTACGACACTCTCATTGCCAGTTTAAAACGCAGCTTCAATGAAAAGACTCCGATGGAAAAAAAAGATGGTGCAGGTCTTGGCCTTTACCTCACATTTCTTCACAGCAACCAGTTCATAATCAACTTCAGGGAGAACTTCAGGACTGAAGTCATCTGTATTATTGATAAGAACAAGAGATACAAGAACTATAAACAAAGAATTAGATCCTTCCATTTTTTTCAAGAGGTACCCGGTGAAAAGACTGACAATAAATAAGCAAATCCTTCAGGACGAGCTCAATGTTGAACTTATTGGTTCAATAGATGAAGATGCGGATTTCAAGGAACTACAGGGCCTTCAGCAAAAGACCGTCAATTTTGACTTCAAACAAGTCAACATGATCAATTCTTGCGGAATCAGAGAATGGATTAAGTTTCTTGAGACTTTTCCACAAAGAAACACAGTTGTTTATAACAATTGTCCCCAAATCATCATCGAACAGATCAACATGGTCCATGGCTTCTTTCGCAAGGGTGCTGTGATTAATTCTTTTTATGCTCCCTACTTCTGCGAGAGTTGTAATAAGGAACAGAAAGTCCATCTTCAGACTGACCAGATAAAGAACAAGAAAGCACCGAAGGTTGAATGCCCGACATGTAAAGCTGCTATGGATTTTGATGCGATTGAAGCGCAGTACTTCAACTTTCTAGGAAAAGTATGAGCGGATTCGCTATCCTTGACCAGATTTTCGATGCAGCGATGGTTTTAAATCAAAAAGGTGAAATCACCTATTTTAATAATCAATCGAGCATCTTCTTTAAGATGCCACCCCGCCTTCTAAAACAAAAGAAACACTTGAACCAGATATGTGAGTCAAGAGACCTCGATCTTGATCAATGGCTTACTTCAGCTTTCCTGAGTTTTGATGTCCTCATCTCGCCTGAGATAAAACTACACCTTGTGCATGAACCAGATACCGAATATTCAGTTATTCTCAAGCTGATCCCTATTGAAGGAAACTTTGCTGTCTATTTCCAGGATAAGACTGTTGAAAATACTCTCCATAACAAATATCGCGACCAGATGGAAGAGCTCAAGAAAACACATCACCAGATTCTTCAGGCAGACAAACTCTCAACGCTGGGAGAACTTACAGCTACTATTTCTCATGAAATAAACAATCCACTTACCATTGCCGCCGGCCATTCAGAAATCATCAAAGATTATCTGAAAATGAAAGATCCATTAGCAAAGCTGCCCCAGCTTCAGAATGCCAATACAGTGGTGCTTGACTCGCTTGAAAGGGTTAACCAGATCATTCGTAATATGAAGGATTTCCTGCATAAGAGCGAAGATGAGAAAGAGTACTGTGACCTTGAAGCCTTGCTCAATAATGCAACTGAATGGATCAGACCGGCCGCAAAGAAAGCCAATATTGAAATAAAGATCGAGAAGCAGGCACAGAAAGTTGTGGCCCTTGCCAACAGGATCAAGCTTGAGCAGGTTTTGATTAACCTGATTAAGAATTCAGTTGATGCGCTCAAGGATTCAAATACCCAGGAAGGGCAGATCAAAATCATTCTTTCCAAATCAGAAAGCCTGCAGCAAACCATAATTGATGTAATAGACAATGGTCCCGGTATGCCGGCGGAGATGAAAAAAAATCTCTTTAAGCCTTTCATGACTACCAAGGATGCCGGCCGTGGAACAGGTCTGGGTCTTTCAATTTGTGCCAAGATCATAGAGACACATAGGGGTAAAATTGAATTGGTTGAATCAGAAAAGGGCTGTCACTTTCGGATTCGCCTGCCCCTGATTGAAGTTTACAGCTATACCCGCAATGACCGCTCTATGTCAGGTACGGCCAAAAAGACAAAACAAAAAAGAGTGCTGGTCCTTGATAATGAAGTTCAGATCCTGAATGTCCTTGATGCTTTCCTGAAGGATGAGGATTATGTTTTCATCGGTTCAACTGTTCCACAGGATGCCCTGGACTTTCTTACCAAGGCTTCAGTTGAGCTCATCATCACTGACTTTTCCATGCCAGAGATGACAGGAGCGCAATTTGCAGAAGAGGCCAGAAGGATTGGTTATACCGGCCCGTTGCTTTATATGACTTCGGCCAAGTTTATTGAACAATACAATAAAGACAAAAAAGAACTTGAAATCAGCGGACTCATCATCAAGCCATTTAACCGGGAAGAAGTAATGACCACGGTTAACCTGGCCCTGAAATCTCATGGTGGTAAAGCATGAGCAAAAAGCCCGAGGACATGAACGTCCTGGTAGTAGATGATGAAGAAAAGATTTGTGAACTGATCAAGATCTTCCTCGAATCGGCCTACCCTTTTCATTCCGTGGTCCTTGCGCCAAACGTTCTTCAAGCCACGCAGAAGACCTTAAACCAGGAATTTGACCTGATCATTATTGATCATGTGATGCCAGGGAAACCAGGCATTGAGTTTATAGAGCAAATGAGAAATTCGGTTAAATTCAATAAGCTAAAAATAGTCCTGATTTCCGGATACCTGCAGCAAGAAGATGTCCTGCAGGCGATAAAACTCGGTGTAAAACATGTGGTGGTAAAACCATTTACCCGTCAGCAATTAATCAGCCAAGTGGCAGATATCCTGAAATTAACCCCTCCAGAAGGTTAATTTCTCCACAATCTGAATTTTTGCACGTAAAATGGCGCAAAAGGGAACCACTATGATCACAAGAAAAATAACGTACCATGGAAACTTCAACAGCGATGCTGTTTCACTTATGTACGATATCACGCGGAAAACTGAGATTACTGGTGAAGTGAAGCCCATTGGCCCTAAGGAGGTTCAATTAAATCTTGAGGGTGATCCAGCAGTTATCAAGTTGATCCAGCATCAGATTGACCGCAAGGTTAAGGAATTTATTACTGATAAGATCGTGACTCAGATGCCGATTCAGCATTACCGCGGAGTAACACTTTTAAGCTAAAAAAAAGCCTCCTTTCTGATCTATACCCCAAAAATGGGACAGATTAATAAAAAGCCACTTAATAAAAATGCCTTCGATACTCAGTCGGGGGCATTTTGAAAAAATATCTTCAAGCTGTGGCCATAACTAATGAACAAGCTATTCGGAGGCTTTTTCTTATCGGGCCAGTGTCGCGACAAAATGAATAATGGCCTTGGGAAATAAACCGAATTGCAGGGTGAGAAAAGCCGAAAGAAGTGCGGCAATAGAGGCCCCACGTAGCTTAGAAGCTATCGCCATTTCAGCAGTTGGATCTTTCATAAACATATAAACAATCACACGCAAATAGTAATAAACCGAAACCACACTAGTTAGAACTGCAATCACAACCAACGGTACTTCGCCGGACATAATGGTTGAATTGAAAAGTCCATATTTACCAATGAAGCCTGAAGTAAGAGGGATACCTGCCATTGACAGGAGAAAGAGCGTGAAAAGAGTACCAAGAAGTGGATATTTATTTCCAAGGCCTGCCATCTGATCAAGAGTTAAATCTTTCTGGTTCTTAACTTCAAACAGAGAAATGATTGAGAAAGCACCCAGGTTCGTCAGTGCATAGAAGAAGAGATAAAGGACTAAAGACTCAGAAGATGCAGCATCACCATTCATGGCATATATGCCCATCAGGAGATATCCCGAATGTGCGATAGTTGAGAAGGCCAGCATGCGCTTGATTTCGTGCTGAGAGATCGCTACAAAGTTTCCATAAATCATGCTGGCTGCACTTGCAAACCAGATGACAGTCTGAAACCACTCAAGCCCGACTACTCCAGGAACAAATACCAAGTGGCGTACAATGTTGGCAAAGGCCATGAAGGCCGTGAACTTGACTGCCGCACCCATGAAAGCAGTGACGTTAGTCGCGGCACCCTGATAAACGTCAGCAACCCAACCGTGGAAAGGAAAGGCTCCAACTTTAAAGAGCATGGCCGCAAGGATTAGACCTAAACCGATATAGTAAATGAATGAAGGTGTGCCACTGGCCAGGTACTCCCTGATCACAGGCAGCTCAAAGCTCCCGCTGGCCCCGAATACCAGTGAAGTACCGTACAGGAAAAAAGCTGAAGCAAGACCACCCAGGATGAAATACTTAAGGCCCGCCTCTGCTGAGAACTGGCTTGAGCGCCTCATGGCAACTAATACGTAAATGGCGAGAGACATTATTTCAAGAGCGATAAACATAAAGATCAGGTGATTTGAACTTACCATCATGATCATGCCGGCAGTTGCAAATAATATCAGGGCATAAACTTCAGAAAGTAAGCCTTCTTTCCTGTCCTGGCCGTAGGTAAGCACGGTAGCACCCAAAGAGAAAATAAGGACCATGACCCCAAGGCATTTGGTGAATGGGCTGAAAATCAAAGCCTTGCCTAAGACCACAGTACCTTGCGAATAAAGGCCGCTAATTGAGAGGCATGTACAAACAACCAGTGTGACAAAGGAAGAACCAAAAGCAAGTGCGTGCCCCAGGTGCTTGTGAGTACCGACGATCAAGGCCAGTACGGCCCCGAAAGAAAGAATAATAAGCGGAAGAACAGTAAACATTTCATGGCCACTTAAGGTCGCCAGAGGAAATAGACTAACGAGATCCATATTGACCTGCTTTCTCTACAAGTTGTGTTGAATATGTATTCAGGGTGGCATCTGACTTACCGAAGAATGTCCTCGGAAAGAAACCAATTCCAAAAACAAAAATCGTAAGGATTCCCATCGCCAGGACTTCTTTCATGTTGAGGTCATGCAGATGATCCAGGTCGGACCTGGTTTTTGGTCCCAGCATCACGAGCTGGTAGGCCTTGAGGGCGTAGATTGCACCGAGGATAACTCCTGTACCAGCAAACATGACATACACAGGCTGGACCATAAAGGTACCAAGGAGAATAGGAAACTCACCCACAAAACCATTTGATCCGGGCATGGCTATTGATGAGAGGGTCATCACCATGAAGGCGATGGCCATGACAGGAACAACTTTGGAAAGACCGCCGAACTCATTTAAGTTCCTCGTATGTAGTCTTTCATAGAGAAAGCCCACAATAAGGAAAAGTCCACCGGCCGAGATACCGTGGTTGATCATCTGATAAAGTGAACCGGCAATGGCCACTTTTTGAAAAGAGAAAAGCCCTACCATGATGAATCCCATGTGAGAGACAGATGAGTAGGCCACTAACTTCTTAAAGTCGGACTGGGCAAGAGCGCAGAATGCACCATATATAATTCCAATCACACCCATAATGATAAAGAATTCTGAGAAGTAATAAGCGGCTTCAGGAAAGAAAGGGATAGCAATTCTCATCAATCCATAAGTACCAAGCTTTAGCAGGACTGCGGCCAGGAATACCGAACCAACAGTTGGTGCCTGAACGTGGGCATCAGGCAGCCATGTATGGAATGGCACCATCGGAACTTTAATAACAAAGGCCAGGGCAAAGGCCATGAAAAGCAATGTTTGAGGTGAAGTTAAAGCAGACCAAAGGCTTGAGCCATCAAAGGCAAACTGGAGTTTACTTAACTCTGAGTAAGATGCTACTGGCATGCCTAGTGTTTCGGTAGAAGTCTTGATCAACCAGAAGATCGCAACCAGCATCAAAAGTGATCCGACCATCGTATAAAGGAAGAACTTGATAGTGGCGTAAATTCTTTCTTTTCCTCCCCAAATACCAATCATGAAGAACATCGGGATGAGAACCACTTCCCAGAAGAAATAAAAGAGGAAAATATCACTTGCGAGAAATGTTCCATACATACCTGTCTGCAGGCACATAAGGAGACAGACAAAGAATTTTTCTTTCTTAAGTTCACCGTGTGGCCAGGTCCCGAGGATGGCCAGAGGTGAGACAAAAGCAGTCAGCATGACTAATGGAAGGCTGATGCCGTCAATTGATACGAGATAATTAATCCCCCACTGTGGCAACCATGGCACTAAATGAACCATCTGGCCTGAGTCACTTAAGCCGTCAAAATTCATGTACATCATGGTGGCAATAACTGCACTTACCAATGTCTGTATCAGGGTAAAGGTGCGCAAGTGCTTTTCCAGCGACTTTGGAACCAATAAGGCAACAAATGCAAAAAGCAAGGGAGTAAAGATAATCCACGTCAGCAGGTATGAATTAGTTTGCATAATATCCTTTAAACCAAGACTTTGAAGATTATAAAGACGACGATCAAGAGACCACCCATCATCATGAGACCATAACTTTGGATGTCACCAGTCTGAAGGACCCGAAGGCCTGAACTCACACGTCGGATACCCCTGCCTAGTCCATTTACAGTTCCATCAACCATTACCTTATCGATAATGTTGCCGGAAAATGCTGAAATCTTTTTAAGTGGAATGACAATGGCCGCATCGTAGATTTCGTCTATGTAATACTTGTTCTCCAGCACCTTATGGAAGCCAGCTCCGCCGATGACATCTTTTAAGAACATCACTTTGGTAAAGATTTTCACCCCAAGGAAATAGAAGAAAATGGCGAAGATGCTTGAGCCCACCATAACCACACCTTCGTGCAGTGGAATTTTCACGCCTGTAAGTGGCAAGTGCCTGGCCGGAACAACAGGATCAAGCCATGTGGAAAGTACATGTGGCATGTGACCCAGGTAATCACCCATTAAGTGTGGAACACCAAGGAAACCGCCAAGTGCAGCAAGGCCCGCGAGGACGTAAAGGGGAAATGTCATGAGGAATGGTGATTCATGCAGGTGATGTTTCACATCATGTGACATGCGCTCATTGCCGTAAAAAGTAAGACTCATCATACGACCGGTATAGAAGGCGGTAAGGCAAGCTGTAAGCACACCAACGATGAAGAGGTATGAAACTCCGCCAGGAAGCGCAATTGTTGAATAAAGAATCTCATCCTTGGAGAAAAACCCCGAGAAGAACGGAATTCCTGAAATCGCCAGCGATCCTATAAGCATTGTAAGGTGTGTATGCGGGAGGTATTTCTTGAGTGCTCCCATCTTCGTCATGTCCTGTTCCCCACTACAAGCGTGGATGACTGAGCCAGATCCCAGGAAGAGAAGGGCCTTGAAAAAAGCATGAGTCATCAAATGAAAAACTGCAGTCTGATAAGCACCTACACCACACGCAAGGAACATAAATCCAAGCTGGGATACAGTTGAATAGGCCAGGACCTTTTTAATATCGGTCTGGGCAATGGCGATGGAGCCTGCAAAAAGTGCAGTGATGGCACCTGTGTGCGCGATGACTGAAAGGGCCAGTTCCGAAAGATCAAATACCGGAGACATGCGGGCAATCATGTATACACCTGCAGTCACCATAGTAGCTGCGTGGATGAGGGCAGAAACCGGAGTTGGTCCACTCATCGCGTCTGGCAACCAGACAAATAAAGGGATCTGTGCTGACTTTCCTGTTGCACCAACAAAAAGTGAAAGGCAGATAAAAGAAATCGAAGGGGCCAGGCGAGCTATGACTTCCGGGCTTTTTACCATGGCATTGATCTCACTAAAGTTCAGAGTTCCTAGTTCCCTGAAAAGAAGGAACATACCGATCAGGAATCCAAGGTCACCAATACGGTTAACGATGAAAGCTTTCTTGCCTGCATCGGCCTTAAGTGAATCGGTGTACCAAAATCCAATCAGCAAGTAAGAACAAAGACCAACTCCCTCCCAACCAAAGAAGAGGAGTGCCAGGTTATTGCCCATGACGAGCAGGAGCATGTTGAAACAAAAAAGGTTCAGGTATGAGAAGTAGCGGCCGACGCACTCATCATCGTGCATGTAGCTCGTGCTATAAAGATGGATCAGGGTTCCGATACCACTAATAATAAGAACAAGGATCCCTGAAAGCTTATCGATCTTGAGTTCAAAAGGAATATGAAGACCGCCGAAGTTGAACCATTCAAAGCAATAAGTGAGCAAATATGGATTTTCATTTCCTTGAGTCATAAGCTGGAAGAAGCTCATGCATCCTACAATAAAACTAATACCAATGAAAAAAGTTGCAACTCCACCGGCCACGTTAGCCGACGTTTTTGCAAAACCTTTATAGGCCAATGGCAAGAGGACGCCATTACATAAAAAACCAATGAGTGGTGAGATCAATATAAGCAGTGGCAGGTATGAATTAGTTGTTTCCACGTCTTTATCCTTTCAGGTTGGTTGCAGAACCAGTCTTGATAGATCCGAAGTTCCGGTATAGGTTCACCACAATCGAAAGTCCGATGGCCGATTCAGCTGCTGCTATCGTAATGACAAAGAAGACCTGAATTTGACCTTCCACCATGGCCATGGAATTTGAGAAGGCCACAAGCGAAAGATTGGCAGCATTCAAAAGAAGCTCAATACCCAGGAGGATCATGATGGTATCCCGTCGAAGCAGGACCACCAGCATACCCATGGTAAAAAGAAAGGCAGCAAGTATCTGTAGCAACATATCGTTTGTCATATCCATACCTTAATCAATTTTTCTCTTCGCAAGTACCACGGCCCCAACGATTGCAATCAGGAGTGCCAGTGAAATAACCTCGAAAGAAACATAGAATTGTGAAAAGAGTGCATGAGAGAGAACTTTTGAATTACCACCCAACTGCTGGACCACTTCGGTACTGAATTGTCCCATGGCCCTTGTACTGAATTTATAAGTGAAGTGCTGGTTAATGCCGTAAACGATCAAGCCAAAGAGAACGAGGCCTAGAGCTGTGGCCGTATAAAAGACAGCAGGCTTCTTGCTATGATCATGTGATTCCTTATCAAGGTTCAGCAACATGATGGAGAAAATAAAAAGAACCATAATCGCACCTGCGTATACCACAAGCTGGATAGTCGCAATAAGGTGCTCACCAATCATTCCATAAATACCGGCAGTCATTAAAAGGACGCCAAGAAGGCAAAGTGCAGATGTAATCGGGTTCTTGGCGAAAAGCATAGTAGCGGCCAGGATGGCGCAGATAACACTAAGGATAATAATGACTATGCTCATTTCTTATCTCCCTTATTAACTTTCTCATGCCTGCCGTGCATATCACGCTTGAGATGGTCGAGGTCGAAGATGGCATCTTCACGATTGTATGTGGCCATCTCATAGTTATTGGACATTTTGATAGCATCCTTAGGGCATGCTTCTTCACAAAAGCCGCAGAAGCAGCAACGAAGGATATCGATATCAAAGCTTGCCGGCTTCTTTTCCTTGGCCACACCATAAGTGTCTGCACCTTGCTCGTCATCTCTCTCTTCCGCAACAATATGGATACATTCTGCAGGACATACCGTTTCGCACAGGAAACAGGCCGTGCAGTTCTCGGTCTTGTTCTTATCTACTGTAATAAAGTGAGCACCACGGAAGCGCTCAGAGTACTCACGTCTTTTTTCCGGATACAAGATTGTATCGTGCTGGCGTAACAAGAATCCGCGTATAAAACGCGCCATCGTTATTTTCATTCCGACGAGGATCGCCGGTATATATGCTTTTTCCCTGGCGGTGTACTTTTTAGAAACGTTGATGGTTCCCATGAATACCCTCCTATTGGTTGAAGAAGTAGACCGCAATGGTCACTACTACTAGGTTAATAAGTGAAAGCGGGAACAGGATTTTCCAACCAAGATCCATCAGCTGGTCAAAGCGGAAGCGAGGCAGGGTCCATCTGATCCACACAAAGACAAACATAAAGAATGCGACTTTCGTCACGAGGCTTAAGAACTGAAACACTGCAATTGTGTTCATGGTGCCAGCTTCACCGAAAGCAAAATGATTTGAAATTGCTGATGCCAGGAACGGCATCCCAGGAAGCAACGAGTACCCGCCGAAGAAGAGGGTCGCAATCAAGGCAGAGGCCATAATCATTGCAACATACTCGGCCATGAAGAATAGCGCGAATTTCATTGCGCCGTATTCAAGGTGATATCCTGCAACAAGCTCTGATTCACCTTCTGCAAGGTCGAATGGAAGTCGATTGGTTTCAGCAAAGATAGAAATCCAGAAAACCAGGGCACCGAATGGATTTACCAGGAATCCCCAGTAGTGCTTAGCTTGCCAGGCAACCATATCATGAGGATTAAAGCTGCCATAAACCATCATCATAGAAAGAAGTGCAAGACCCATTGAGATCTCGTAAGAAACGATCTGGGATGAACCACGAAGGGCACCCAGAACTGTATACTTGTTACGTGAGGCCCAACCAGCAAGGATAATCGGGTAAACTTCAAGTCCTGCGAAGGCCAGGATAAAGAGAATTCCTGAATCCATCGGTGCAATCTGAAGAATGATTTCACGTCCATCAACTATGGCCGTGCTGCCGAAAGGAATTACCGAAAGAGCACAAAGGGGTGCAATCAAGGCAATCATCGGTGCAAGGTAGTAATAAAAAGTATTTGCGTTGCGTGGCTTAAAGTCCTCTTTAAAGATGAACTTTACCACGTCGGCCAGAGGCTGAAGGAGTCCGAAAGGTCCAACCCTGTTCGGGCCTACCCTTCCCTGCATCCACGCAGCTCCTCGGCGTTCAAACCATACCATGACGGGTACTACTCCCAGGCAGACACCTACCACAAGAATGATCTTCGCCATCAATTGCATCAGGTCAAATTGTTCCATATCACCAACCAGTTAGTTTAGAGTCTTTAGTACATCAGCCACTTGATGAGCACTCATGGCACCACCCCTGTGATTGATGGCAGGGTGAAACTTCTGAACAATTCCGTCTGCATTCTTATAGCTTCCGGTTTTTTCAATAGTCGCAAGTCCAGCGATTACTCCCAGGATATTTTTTGTAGGCAGGGCCTTGATCTCATCTGTATTCCATACACCCCAAAGAACAACTTTTTGATCGGCCTTCATCTTAGGCACGCCAGCTCGACCATTGCGGAAAAGAATTGCAACATCAGCAGTAATCTCTCCGTTTGGAAGCGCAGTCAAACCTTCATCTTCAACACCACGTGTGTTTGGAGTATGGTCTTTCATGCGAAGGAGGTGATCGAGTTTATCGTCATCTTTAGATGTCGAGACTCCGTGAGTTCCATTGAAGTAGTAAACATGGGCCGGCTTGCCCAGTAGTGCCGGAACCTTATCTTTTAAAAGTGCTGCCTCCTCGCGGGTAGCATCTGTACCAACAACCAGCTGGACTGATGATGCACTGGAGAGCTGTTTCTTGACTTCAGTTAAAAGCGTCTGGATTGAAGTCGAGTGCAACTCACCATTATGTTTCATAAGAGGAGATACAACTCTCACCGGGTTCATAAGGTCATTGTATGAAACCCTGCCTTCATCACACATCCAGTGACCATTCACCATCTCGTTGTGAATGGGGATGTATCTGTAAACAACGTCTGCATCAGAATGAACTTCAATATTGCATCCCTTGGAACAACGGTCACAAATAGATGCTTTCTTGGTCAGGAACCATGCGCGCTTCTGGAAGCGGAAGTCATTTAAGGTGAGAGCACCTACCGGACAGAAATCCGTGAGACATCCCTGATATTCATTAAAGAGGCCACGCTCATCAGTTACTTCAAGTTCCTTATGCCAGCCACGGTTAACCATGACGAGATCATTAGTCTTGGTAACTTCATCAGTGAAACGCACACAACGTTCACAATGCACACAACGGTTCATGTTAAGCGTAATCTGGTCAGACAGGACCTTGGTGGTCGCATCTTCATATACACGCTTTTCTTCCTTGAAGTTAGACTTTGCCGGTCCATATTCAAAGTTATAATCCTGGAGCTTACACTCCCCTGCCTTGTCACATACCGGGCAATCCAGCGGGTGATTGGTAAGAAGGAAATCCATGACTCCCGTACGGGACTTCATGACTCTTTCAGAGCGTGTATGTACAACCATGCCGTCACCGGCAGGAGTTGAACAAGAGGTCATAAGCTTTGGGGCCTTTTCCACTTCAACTGTACACATACGACAAGTACCGGCCACAGGCATGCCCGGGTGGTAACAATATCTCGGTATTTCCTCGTGTATCTTATAGCGCTCAGCTACTTCCATAATCGTATCACCTGGCTTGAACTCGTAAGACTTGCCATCGATAGTAACTTTCGGAAGTGGCTTGGAATCGGGACTTGGATCTGAAGTAACTGGCTTCTTGGCAGAAGTATAATTCAGGTCCATTTTAGGTTTTCTTATTTCGTATTCTGTCTTAGACATGGGCACCTTCAAGTTTTTTAGTTTCTGCCTTATGACCCTTAAGCCCGCCGTTCCGGATGAGATCTTCGAACTCATGACGGAATTTCTTCACTGACGAAAGGGCAGGACCTGTAACGGCATCAGCAAAGGCACAGATAGTCTGTCCTGCCATGTTGCCGCAGATCTTGGCGATATAATCGAGATCATCCTGGTTTCCGCCGCCGTCAAGAATGCGCTTGAACATGCGGGCGAGCCAGTGCGAGCCTTCCCGGCACTGGGAACACTGACCACAGGATTCGTGTTCATAAAATTTAAGAAGAGTATAAGTTGCTTCAACGATATTGACGGTTTCATCCATAACGATGACTCCACCTGAACCGGCCATTGTTCCGGCCTTCGCAAGAGAATCATAGTCAGTCTTACAATCAAGTTCAGCTTCAGTGAGCATGGGAGCCGAAGCTCCACCAGGAATCACGGCCTTTACTTTCTTGCCACCACGGACTCCACCGGCAATTTCAATTGTCTCGCGAAGTGTGAGGTTCATCGGAAGTTCATAAACGCCCGGCTTATTAACGTGACCTGAAACACCAATCAGGCGTGTGCCACCTGAGCGTTCAGTTCCCATCTTGGCGTACTTTTCTGCACCTTCATGGATGATGTATGGTACGGCCGCAAATGTTTCAACGTTATTTACACAAGAAGGCATTCCATAAGCACCAACCTGGGCCGGGAAAGGAGGCTTTAGCCTTGGCTCCCCTCTTTTTCCTTCAAGTGAGTTTAAAAGAGCGGTTTCTTCACCACAAATATAAGCGCCTGCACCTTTATAGAGGATTAACTCAAAATCAAAGCCAGACCCAAGGATGTTCTTACCAAGAAACCCCCTGGCCTTGGCATCATCAATCGCTTTTTGCATCAGGCGTGTTTCTTTATGAAACTCACCACGAATATACATATATCCAACATTTGATCCAATCGCATGTCCGGCAATGACCATACCTTCAATCATCTTGTGTGGAACTTTTGTCATGATAAGACGGTCTTTAAATGTCCCCGGCTCGCCTTCATCTGCATTACAGACAAGATACTTAGGTTTTGGCTTGCCGTTAGCGTCCACTGGATTTGGTGGCATAAATGACCACTTCATCCCTGTCGGGAATCCTGCTCCGCCACGCCCGCGAAGATTTGATTTTTTTACTTCATCGGTAACTTCGGCAGGCTTCATCTTAAGGGCTTTCGCAAGTGCCTTATAACCGTGATCACGCTCTATGTAGAAATCGAGTGTTTCACAATCTTTCTCATTAACGAACTTGGTAATGACCGGCTCATAGTGTTCATTGTTATACATCATGGCCAAACTCCCGGACGTTGAGTGCTCTTACCGACTTCCTTGCCCTGGGCAAGGTCTTTTTCGGCCTGATCTATCAGTTCGATCAATTTAGGAGCATCAATATTTTCATAATAATCTTGGTTAATCATCACTACCGGGGCCGTTCCACAAGAAGCCAGGCACTCTACCTGAGAGAGTGTGAATCTCTTATCAGCACTTGTTTCGCCGGAGCTTAATCCCAGGCGCTTTTCAGCACAGGCAACTAACTTTTCTGCCCCATTGAGCCAACAGGATATATTGGTGCAAACCTGCACATCAACTTTTCCATGTGGTTCAAGCTTGTACATAGTATAGAAGCTTGCAACTTCCCTTATTTTTGAAAGTGGAAGGTTTAGAAACTCTCCCGCAGCTTTCATCGATTCCCTGGATACCCAGCCTTGCTCATTCTGTATTTCATGCAAAAGCGGAAGGAGCAGCGCCTGCTCAGTTGGAAACTGATGGCGAATTCCATTAATCGTTTTTTTAACATTTTCAGATATAGACATATATTTCTCTCTTACAAAATTAACGGTCTAATTCACCGGCAATAATATTTACACTTCCCAAATGCGCTACCGCATCCGGAATTTTTCCACCCTTAATGGATGCTTCAAAACCCTGGAACAACATAAATGACGGAGATTTCACTCTCATTCGCCATGCTTTTGGTCCACCACGGCTCACAATATAGAAACCCAACTCTCCGTTAGGACCTTCCACACAAGTGAAAGCTTCACCCTTGGGAACATTGATTCCTTCCATGAAAATCTTGAAGTGATGAATAAGCACTTCCATCTTTGTATACACTTCCATTTTCTCAGGAATCTGAACGCGCTTATCATCAACCCAGATTGGTCCACCAGGAAGGCGCTTGATACATTGCTGGAGAATGCGCGCAGACTGCTTCATTTCTTCCAGTCGGATAAGGTAACGGTCATAAACATCACCGTTTGATCCTATGACTACGTCGAAATCCAGTTCAGGATAGACATAGTAAGGACGATCGCGACGTAAATCATGATCGACACCTGAAGCACGAAGGCAAGGCCCTGTGATGGAGTATCTCAGGGCATCTTCTTTTGAAATAATACCGACACCCTTGGTGCGGTCAATCCAGATACGGTTTGAAGTAAGAAGTGATTCAACTTCTTCCAGGGCCTTTGGAAACTCATTCACAAATTTCTGAAGGCGTGGGATCAAGGTTTCAGGTATGTCGTAACTCATTCCACCGATACGGGCGTAAGTCGTCGTGAGACGCATTCCACACATTGATTCAATCATGGTGTAAGCTTCTTCACGCCAATGATAGAGAAGCCAGAACACAGTCATGGCACCCAGATCGAGTGCATTAATTGCCACACAGATAATGTGGTCAATAATACGTGAAAGCTCCATGCACATTACCCGAACCCACATACAGCGCTCAGTAACTGCGATACTCATGATATTTTCAACGGCCATGGCATAGGCAATATTGTTATTCAAGGCCGAACAATAATTGAGTCGGTCGGTATAAACCATCCACTGGTGATAAGTCTTCTCTTCACCCAGTTTTTCAATCCCACGGTGAAGGTAACCAATTTCACAGTTGGCATCCTCTATTGTCTCACCATTTACCCGACACATAACCCGAAGGGTTCCGTGCATGGCAGGATGGGAAGGACCAAGGTTGATAAGCACATTGGGATTATAAAAATCGTTTAGGTTCTGGCGCTCATCTATTTTAATTGAAGTCATATCTTAAATCTCCCCTTCTACTTCTTTTTTAGGTTCCGGAAGTGGATTCGCACCCAGGTGGAACTCGACGTTATCGCCGAAAGGTTCACGCTGCTTGATTGGATATTCCTTGCGCATTGGATATCCTGTAAAACGCTCATCCATCATGATCCGGCGTAGGTTTGGATGTCCCTTGAACTTAATTCCGTACATGTCGAAAACTTCCCGTTCAAGCCAGTTGGCCCCGAGGAAAACATCAGTGATAGTAGGGGCATCTTCATCAATTTCAATCAGGCACTTAATACGTACCCGAATCTTAAGGTCTATTGAATAGAGCTGGTAAACCAGTACAAAACGCTTATCACCGTCCTCGCGGTCATCATTGTCATAAGCTGTGAGATCAGAAAGAAAATCAATCTTCATAGCAGGGTCAATCATGAATGACTTCACAAGGAGTTTTGCGTCCTGTGGGTTTTTCGCCCAGATGACCGGCTCATTTAACTTATCTGTCTCAACTTTCCGATCTGTCAGGTACTTCTCATTTAAGCGAGTTAGAACGGCATCTTGAATGTGAACGTACGTAGCTCCGGGTGATATCGAATTTGTTCTCATCGTTTAATCTCTTCCTTGGCAGCTTTCATTGCCTTTACATAGTCCTGAGTGACCGTGAAATCTGCCTTGATATCGGAAACGGCCTTACGATAGGTCATGGCATTCATGGCATCTTCGTGAGTAGGGCGTTCTGCTGGTCTTCTATCATCACCGCTTTGAATCTTGTTCTGAAGGTGAATAATGGCGTGAATCAATCCTTCCGGAATCGGAGGACAGCCTGGAACGTAAACATCAACCGGCATGATTTCATCAATTCCCTGAAGTACAGAATAAGTATCAAAGATACCGCCAGACGATGAACAAGCACCCATGGCAATTACCCATTTAGGCTCCAGCATCTGGTCATATATTGTGCGCAGGACAGGGGCCATCTTTGAAGTAATAGTACCTGCGACAATAAGCATGTCTGCCTGGCGTGGTGAGAATCTTACGACCTCGGCCCCAAACCTTGAAAGGTCATAGGTACTCGAAAGGGTCGACATCATCTCGATTCCGCAACATGAAGTACCAAAGGGCATAGGCCATAAGGAATTCTTTTGCGCCCACTTAGCGGCTTCACTCAAAAGTGTAGGTAGAAAAAAAGAACTTCCATCTTTTGTAGACATAAAAACTCCTAATCCCAACTCAAGGCGCCCCTGAGACGAAGGTAGAGATACCCTCCCAGCAGCAACAAGAAAAATAGCCCCATCTCCATAAGGATCATAGGACCGGATTTTAAATAGGTGTGATAAACAACTGTGAAGGGATACATGAAGACCACTTCAACATCGAAAATGAGAAAAATTATGCCAATAAGGTAGTATCGAACAGAAAACTGCTGATGTGCATCTCCTTGCTGTTCCACTCCGCACTCATAAGTGTCATACTTGGCCTTGGTAATTTCCGAAGGAATTTTACCCATCACCTTGTTTATAATGATGATGACCGAGGCAATGATTAATGAAATGACCATCAGGATCAGGATGGCCAAGTAATTTAATGAACCTAAAGAAGTCATAAACAACCTTGGGGGGAAGTTAAAAAAAATGTAATCGTAAAAATTTAGCACTTGCGTCTTACAAACTCAATTAGTGCTTTCAATAAAATCCAACTGTTTAAACCTCACTTAATGAGTTATGCATTATATAATTTTAATTGCACATCAAACCCAACAAACCGCATAATGTTTGTATGTCACCTAAATCCCAAATCCTCATAGAGGGAACTTACCTCTACTACCAAAATGATGTGAATTATTGTCAGGAGGATTTTAAGGTTGTGCAGATTATTGATAACCCGGTTTACTATATTCATTCAGAAATCTCCTCTCGTGTAGACTCTGGCGAATTCCTGAAGATAATGGTCCAGTATGCTATGACCAATCATTTCATCCCCTTTTTTGTGCAGATAGAAAAATCCATCGGCAGCCAATATGCTGTTGAAACTTTTAAATTCGACCAACATGCTCAGGAACTACAGTATGTTTTTAAAAACTCTCAAATAACGCAAGAGTTTAAAAGAAACCATAGCTCAAAGCATTACTTAACAGCCCCTGGTTTTGCTACTGCTGCCATGTTTACTCTTTCTAGAAAGATGGATCCGACAGGCAGGTCTGCGGTGACAGTGGTGAGTTCACAAAATGAATGGACCTATGTAGGACCACCCTTAGAAAAGATTATTTATGCTGAGATCAAGAATCGTGAAATGGATGATTACAAACTCAATAATACTACTTTGCCTGCTGCTCATCTGAGGCTCTATGATTCTGATTCTTCCCATGCCTCTTCAGGTGAAATCCCTACTGATCTTTACTTAAGCAAGCATTTTGCCATCCCTTACCAGATGGTTCAGGGAAATTCCAAGATCAATATTAAGAATCTGAAGAAGCACAATTAGACCTTAAAATATTTTCCTATTTCTTCACAGGCATCGGCCAAATTTGTAGAAATGATCTGGTAAGGTTCCATTAATTTCTGGAAAGTTTTGAGAGTCCCCCCTTTCCATCTCTTAACCCGGTTATCAACCACAAGAATAGCCCCATGATCCGCTTCAGATCGTAGCAGTCTTCCAAATTTCTGGTGAAGAGAACGTGTCCTGTGGGCCAGAAAATAATCATTGAACTCATTCCCAAACTTAAACTCAAAGAAGTCCCTTCTTTTCTGTATGACGAGATCCTGTCTTACATCAGGAATCTTATCCACCACGATGAACTGAAGCTTCTCCCCCGGAATATCTATACCCTCTCCAAAGCTTTCCATGCCAATAAGGATGGCACTATTTTCACGCTTAAATTCTTCCACAACACTTTTGCCAAGGCCTTGAACGAATACAGGAATTTTTCCTTCGAATTCACGCAACATGATATCTACCGCCTGCTCAAACCTGACTCTTGAAGAGAAAAGCAAAAGTGAGCGGCCACCAAGTCGGGTGATCAATGGATTAACCTGTTTAAGCAAGTCTGTAACAAAAAGTGGATCTGAAATATTCCTGGTATCAGGGCAAAGATAAACCTTGGAATTATTCTTATAATCAAAGACGGCGTCCAGGAAAAGGCCACTCTTGAAGCGCTTATCCGGAGCGAGGTAAGTATAACCAGTCATCCATTCAACACCCTGGACCCCGGAATCACCTGAAGCATTTCCAAGAGTCGCAGAAGTAAAGACCACTGACGAACTCAGCATGAGTAATTCGTCATGAATTCTGCGTCCAACATCTATGGGAGAGGATTCAATGCGGTAACCGTCGTTTTCAGAGTAACAGATAACCGTTGACCAGTCCTGCGGAAGTTCAATGTAGTGCTTAAAGGCAGTGGTGAGTTTTTCAAGCACACCAAAATTTGTTTCAAAAACTGCCCATGCCTTTAGCTTCTGTGAATCACCCTTAAATTCCTTGTTTTCCCAGCGGGAAATGAAGGGCATATAAAGATTGTAGAGATTTGAAAGAATGAATTGCATGCTCTCAACAGAATTTAAGATGGCCGCTGCCAATGCATCTTTTAGTTCGCTCTTCTTGGGAAACGGCAATTCATTTGAGTAGGCAGGACTATAGTTAGGAAGCTTCTTAAAATAGGATTCAACAACATTTGGCAAGGTATCAAAATGGTCTCTCATCATCTTTAAGTTAAACTGACTCTCGTCCCGGATTTTAGTAATAGTATTTTCAACCTGGAATTCGTCTTCTAAATTTGAAAGAAGATAAATAAGTGCACCCATGCCCTGGGGCATGTTCTTCAGGAATGATTCAAGGTTTTTATGGGTTACTTCAATGGAATAGGCCTTGGTTGCCTCGTGCTCCAGTCGATGGGCCTCATCCACCACAATATACTGAGGACGTGGCAAGCTGCGTGGCCAGTTAAGCATCAAGGCATGATTTCCAACTATGAGCTTTGCTTCCTTGGCCTCACGAAGACCCTGCATATAAGAACACTCATTTACGAATGGACAGGCCTGGCCACCACAGGCCCGGTAATCAACAGCAAGTGCAGCTTCTCTTTCGGCCAGCTCAGGCATCAATTTTTTCAGGATATAAGGAATCTGTTCTCTGGTGAGCTTTTTAGAATAAGGTACCCGTGCATTGTAAAAAAACAACATCTCCATATAGCCCTTGGTGAATGCCTCACCCCATGGCACAAGGAAACTAGCTTCTTCGTTTTCTTCACGAAAAAGTAATTCGCACAAATGGTTATTGCTACCAACTAAACGCACTACCTTAGTATCCTCACCTAATCCCAAAAGCTGTTTCATTTGAGGAACATCTTTAGCGAGGGCCTGGTCCTGTAGGGTCTTGGTTCCTGTTGCCATCAGGCATGTTTCTTTTTCGTTCATCGAAAAAAGCATGGAGGGAAGCAAGTAACCCATGGTCTTTCCGGTTCCTGTCGGGGCCTGAATGAGAGCATGTACTTTATTCTTAAATGCCTGTCCTACCCGCAAGGCCAGTGCTTCCTGGGCTGCCCGGTGCTTATAATGTGGAAGGATAGTATTTATTTCAGTCTGGGCCCTGAGGATATTCTGGATATTGCCTCCAGAAAAAGACATGTCAAACCCTGGGGACTTTACTTTTTCTGCTGTCTTGGCAGAGATCCCGGCAGCATAACGCTGGAAAGTTTCAAGCAATGGAAAATCAATTTGTTCTGCGATAGAAAAGAGCTCGTCATCCGAGAGGGCAAAAAAGCGCTTATACCAGAAATCATCAGGAAATTCCTGGAAGACAGAAGCCAGCTTGAATCGGAACTCTGTATCCTTGTGAGTTGAATAGGTGGCCATAAGCAGAGTCTTTAAAAGATCCCTCGAATCTGCCAGTCCCCTATGTTCTTCTTTTTCTGCAATCCCCAGGAGATTAATAAAATATTCGAGATTCAAGGTTGAAGCTTCGGGGAATAAGAGGGCCAGGTAAAACATCGAATCTTGATAAGTCTCGCGACCATTCACCTGTGAAATGCGATCAAAGTAGCGCTTTAAAAAGTTTTCCTCGAAGTTTGCATTGTGGGCAAGGAGTGCATGGGATTCAAGGCTCAGCAAATCCGGTTCAACCTGGGCCCACATAGGAGCTTTTCTGATTTGGTCGTTATTGATGCCGGTTAATTTAGTGATGAAGGAGGAAACTTGATTTTCACAACGCACTAATGAAGAAAAGGATTTTACGAGGGTTGTCCCCTCAAATTGCAGGAATCCAAGATCAATTATCTCGTCTGTAGCGGCATTTACACCGGTAGTTTCGATATCAATTACGGCCCATAAACCCAGACTCATGGAGATTCCCTTTTGTGCAAAGTGGCAACGAGGCGTTAACCATAAAGTAATATGCAGACTTTCGTCAATTATGCTAGCTTGCATTAATTCAGATTTTTTCAATGAGGACAAATGGAAACTTGGTTGATGCAGATACAGTCACTCTGCATTGTGCTGCTCATGCTTGTGGGAATTTATTTTCGCCGTGAGCGTAAGAAGCATGTAAAGATAATGAGCCTTACAATGATTTGGGATGTCTTGTTAATTTTGCAGATTGAACTCAGTCGTTCCGCAATTTTGAAAGCTTCAAAGGCCGCCACAAACGCCCTGCTTTTGAATATCCATGTCTCAATTGCTGTCTCCACTGTAATTCTTTATATTTTCATGGTTTATACCGGCCGAGCCATGCTCTCTGGTCAAACACAAATTAGGCAAAAACACCGCCTTTTAGGCTATACTACTCTCTTCATGAGGATTTTGACTTTTGTCACAAGCTTCTGGGCAGTGGTTCCCAAGGAATAAGATGAATACTGGATTTGAATTTGTAGAAGAAATTATCAAGAGCGGCTTACCAGATGCCCAGGTTATGGTTGAAGATATGACTGGCACACGCGATCATCTTGCTATCACAGTTGTGAGCGATGCTTTCAAGGGCAAACTCCTCATTGAGCAACATCAATTGCTGATGAATCTTTTGAAGGAAGAACTGAAAAGCCGTATTCATGCAGTTAAGTTGCAAACGTATACAAAAGAAAAATTTGAACAGAGTAAGAAAGGATAATATATGTCAAACTCGTTTACCGTCCTTAACAATGATATTTCTGAAGTCACCGCTTCAAAAGACCTGGACCTTAAGGCCCAGATCGAAACCTTGCTTGGTAGTTCTAAAGTGGTTCTATTCATGAAAGGCAATGCAGAAATGCCACAGTGTGGATTTTCTGCCAACACTGTCGCCATTCTCAAACACCTTGCTGTTCCTTTTAAGACTTTCAACATTCTCAATGATGCTGATATTCGCCAGGGCCTGAAGGAATTTTCAAACTGGCCGACCTACCCCCAGCTTTATATTGGCGGTAAATTAATTGGCGGTAATGACATCATTACTGAAATGTACAAGTCAGGGGAGCTTCAAGAATATTTGAAGAATAACTAAGTAAATTATGAAAAGAATCATCGGAAGAATCAACCCAAGCGACAAGAATGTCACAATTTGGGGTGCGGGCTTTTCAGGCCTCGTACTTGGACACTACCTCAAGCAACAAGGGTACAAGATCACGATCTACGAACGCTCAAACCGCGTTGGTGGCAAGATCAGTACCAAGAAAACTCCGTACGGTATGGCAGAGATAGGGCCCAATGCCCTCTATCTTAATGCCGACGGTTTTGACTTGCTCAAGGAACTCAAGCTTGACCCCATTCCTGCAGCTAAGAAGCTTCGCCGTTTGCTCATGATCAATGGAAGACCCCGGAAGATCATGCAACTCAGCGTGCTGTCCAAACTCGCACTCAACGTCCACAAGAAGCCGCCCTTGATTTCTGATGGCCTTACCGTTGCCGAATTTTTCAGGCCGCTTCTTGGCAATGAAATTATCCAGCGATTCCTGACTCCTGCCTTAGGTGGAGTTTATGCTGCCCCTTCTGAGAGCTTGCATTTCAAGAGCGTCTTTGAACTCGCCTCTCATAAGGCACAGTTTGAATCTTATTGGGAATTTATCCGTATGATGATGAAGGCCCACAAGTTAGATGAAAATATTGAAGTCACGGGCTCAGTAAGTTTTGAAGGTGGAATGCAGGATCTGGTCAATCGCCTGGCAGAAAATTTGAAAGGTGATATCAAGCTGAATTACAAGGAACACTTCCGAGTCAAGGGAAACACCATCCTTTGTACAGATGCACTTAATGCAGCTGAACTCATAAGTGAGACAAGACCTGAGCTTTCAACAGAGCTAAAAAGAATCAAGTACCAGCAGTTATCTTCAGTAACTGTTTTCATGAAGCGCGAGATCCGGTCACTGAAGCAGGCTTTTGGTGTACTCATCCCGTTAAGCTCGGATTTCAATTCCATAGGGGTCGTTAATAACAAGGCGATTTTTCCTGGAAATAACTCGAATGTTTTTTCCTACACGCTCATAAGCCGCAAGCAAGTGAATGAGGATGAGATCCACAAAGATCTTAAAATGCTTTATCCGGAATTTGTGCCTGAAGATATTGAGCATTGTGAGAATACACACTGGGAAAAAGCTATTCCGCTCTATGACCTGCAAAGATACCTGAGTGTTAAGAAACTTCACCAGCTGATCCAGAAAGACGAAAACCTGGCGATCTTCGGGAATTACGTCTCCGGCATAAGCCTTAGGGAAATGATTTCGAATGCCAGAAAATTTGCCCACACTGCAGGCAGGGAATTGGAGAATTAAGTGACAGATAAAAAAGATTTCCCTTATTTGCATGGGTTTTCAGAAACCGAACAGAACAGGCTTAGAGGCCAGGCCCAGTTTGCAGAATACTCCGTCTTTGAAAAAGTAAATTTCTCACTTTGCTCTAATATAATTGAAGTCGGATGTGGAGTCGGAGCACAGACTGAAATCCTGCTCAGGCGTTTCCCCAAATTGCATGTCACAGGAATTGATCTGAATGACAAGCAGCTGGAGTCGGCCGGAAAATTTTTGGGTAGTGTTTCTTATGCCAAAGGACGCTACGACTTTCAGAAGATGAGTGCTGATCATTTATCCTTTAAAGAAGCTACCTTTGATGGCGCTTTTCTTTGCTGGATTCTTGAACATGTACCTAATCCTGCTGACGTCTTACGTGAGGCCCGGAGGGTATTGAGCCCGGGTGCAGAGATCGTTGTAACAGAAGTGATGAACTCATCCTTGTTCATGGATCCATACTCGCCCAATTTGTGGAAGTACTGGATGGCCCTCAATGACTTCCAATATGACCATGCTGGCGACCCATTTATAGGTGCGAAGCTGGGAAACCTTCTCACAGCGGCAGGCTTTCATAACGTGAATGCAGAAGTTAAGACCTGGCATCTGGATAACCGTCAGCCGGTCCTTCGAAAAAAGACCCTGCTTTATTGGACGGACTTGCTCTTGTCTGCTGCGGACAAGCTCGAATCCGAAAAATATGTAGATGCGGAAATGGTTACAAAAGTAAAAGAAGAATTAGACAAGATTGCCCATGACCCCAATGCAGTCTTCCTTTATTCTTTCATGCAGGCAACTGGCCAGGCCTGAACTAATCCAGAAATGGTGGTGGCTCGATTAAATCTTCCAGCCTCATCAGGGCATTCATTCTTCCATTTCCATCGGAAAGAAGATCAACTTTATCAAGGCCTAGTCCTGTCAATTCAGGAAAGCGCAGCTCAATGACGTCCTTATTTTTCAAGCTCACCAATTTTGAGCGGATTGTCTTGAGGATCTTCTTTTTAAAGCGTGGAATGTCCTTGATGCCACTATGGATATTCAGCTCCGGCTTGCCATTTAGTAAAGTCTTGTCGGTCAGGTCCACATCATTTAAACGAACTATAAGCACAGGTTCATTGTCACTCTTTTCAACTCTGATAGAAACATCCAGCACCAGGGGAAATCTAACAAGCTTCCTGCCAATGACAAATTTTTCAAATTTAGAGGCCGTATAGATAACATCCATTATAAAAGTCCCTGAGTCCCCTTTCTTGTCCATCCGTACATGGACTTTATTAGGACCTAGTTCAACTCCTGCTTCTTTCAGGATTTCTTTCCAAAGACCGGCATCATAAGTTGTAACCAGTAGCTTATTCAAATAATCCTCTGAAATGCTGGCAATCATATTGGCACTGCCGGTTTCCATCAGATTTTTCATTGTTGCCAGAGATTTCAGGTGAAGCTTATTATCAATGCGTGTTTCCGCAGTCTTGGTCAGCTTGTGGTTTACGCATTCCTTCTTCATTTTATTAAAATTCTTGGTAGTACAGAAATCCGCCGGCATCTTAACTTCAAGATTATTGCGATTAAAAGCACTCGAGAATTCCGAAATCTTTATCTGCGCCTTGATAAGGTCTAAACTAGTCCAATGATCTTTTGCCAACCTATATTTTTCCAGGACCGCAAGGGCCGCTTCAGCAGTACCTTTTCTTAAGACACTTGCCATCTGGGCCAGCAAGATCGACTTTATCGCCTTATGCTTGCTCCTGATGAGTTTCTGAATCTTGGCAGGTGAAAAATCCAGTGAGCGATTTCCAACCCTGATGCTGATTTCAGGGATAACAATGCTTTCATAATTGAGTTCAACGTCTTCTGGATGATCCAGCAGTCCCTGGGCCATCTTTTCGAAGTTGGCCTTGAGGATTTTGAGTTTGAAGTCCTTATCAAGTTCCTGGATCTTAATTTTCGTGGAAATATTGATGAGTCTGTCTTCGCGTGCCCTGATGGTAGGCTTGATGACGTCAATTTCAAGCAAAATTGATTCTTTCTTCCCAGGTATGACAAGGGAGAAGCGCAATTTTTCAGAAGAAAGAAATAATTCAGAAGCAGAGAAATCCGTATCCAGAACAAGCCCATCAGACATTTGTTCTGTAGCCCTCAAGTCAGTCTTGAAGCCTTTAATATCATATGCGAGGTCGAAAAGTTCAACCTTGGTTTCAGTTTTGACAAGCTTAAGTCCAATGACATTTCCCATGTCATTTACCAGGGGCAAGGTATGCGCCGGCAAAATTGCCCCTAGTGTGAATTCACTTATTAACATCGGACCCCTGAATTTTCCGGAGAATGGATCGTCAATGTTGTAATTTTTCATGGCCTGCCTGAACTTTGTCACAAGCAGTGCTGACCAATCATAATCAAGCTTGGTGTCGACCATGATTTCAGGTGACTTAAATCCAAAAACCAGGAAACACATAAGAAAAATAACTATCAGGTTTTTCATTGGTGACCTTGATTCTGGAAAGGTTTTTTGCTGTTAAACTTAATGTCGATGAGATCCAGGTTAATCATCAGGTAGGCACCCTGGTTTACAGAAATCATGCGTGGGAGGAATTCAACCCCAGCCTGATTCAGGAATTTGGACAGATTTACTTCGTAACGTTTGCTGGTGTGTACACTTAAGGCCGACTTGAGCTCCGCCATTACACCTTTCCTGACACTGTCATACATATCGCCAACGTTGGAAGGGTAATTAAAATAATTTAAGAGCGTATCATTCTCAAAAGGAGACTTAACATACAGATCAAGTCCCGCGGCCCCATTATTTAGCCTTGTAATGAATGGAAAAAACTCCACCTGAATTGGAAAGTAGATAACAGCATCGTTATTATTCCTTTCAAGGAATGCGGCTATCTTATTTTTCAACCATGATTTCACCCCAGAGGATTGCAACTTTTTTAAATCTACCGAAGTATTAACCACGGCGTACATATTGCTTCTCGTGGAAAAATGCACTTTTACACTCTTGATTGAGAATCCTGGAACTTTTGCAAGGCCATCAAAAACATCCTGATAGAGTCCTGTAGTATTGACCAGGTCAAGTGCGCCATTAATCAGCGGCTCTGATAGGGCGAGGTTGATGTCATTATATCGTTCACTGTTCAAGTTCAGTTTTGGTAACTTGTTCCTGTCATTGTTACCAAGGGAATCATTCACAGTGATAACACGGTTATTTAGAATGAAGTTAAGCATGCCTGCAAGCTCAATATCCTTGTTTCCTGGAGTTGAAATTTTTCTGAGTGAAAGTTCTACTTGTGCATGACTGAGAATGTCTGCAATCTGACCCATCATAGCTGCCATGGGATCCTGGCTTAAACGTACCAATCCTGGGTACGAATATCCTTGGTTCAAGAGCTGCCATGAAGTTGCAACCTGTTTGTTCATCAGGTATACGTTGATCATTTCAGCGAGATCTGCTGTTATAAAGTCAGCAACAAAGGCAAGTAACTTTGCCCCTAAAAAAACTTTTCTCTTATAAATTTCGGCCTTGAGGCCGGATGTATCAAGTGTATTCGCATGCCCATTAATCACCAGGCTTACTTTAGGAATTGATACAGACTCAAAATTGATCACAAGTTTTGGTGCATCCTTGCCTTCCAGGTTAGATACAACTGAGACAACTGTAACCCGTGCCTGGTTGTCAAAAGTGCTAAGTCTTATTACTGCCTCTAATTTAATAGGTGCATCTTTTGTTACCACATTTACATTTATGAGCGATGCCTTAAGCCCGCCTCCACATTCCTTTGCATTCTTCTTTGTTTCACATAGTGAAAGTTTTGCTCCTTTCACGGTTATTTTTGGCAGTTCAATGCTTAACTTCACATCAAAGCCATTATCATGAGAATTAAAAATTGTAGTCCTGAGGCTTTTCTTGTCTACGTCACCAGTAATGGAAATATCAGATGTATGCAGGTAAAAATCGAGGTTCCTGTTCATATTCAGGTTACTGATCTCATTTACAACCCGGACAACCGGATTTCTTATCAACTGGGATTTAGGGATCGTGAATTTATAGAGATTCTGGGGAATTACGAAAGTTCTCTTTTCCTCTGTAGCAGTATTATATTTCAAGGCCATTTCCATGATCTTTAAAATACCTTGCTCATTCAATCTCACTGCCAATTGTTCCTGGGCCTTGAGTCCTGTCGAAATGAAAAATAGAAATAAGGCCAATCCCGACAGTTTCATGGAACCCCTAATAAAAGATGTATGCTGGATGTTTGCAAGACAAAGGCCAGGAGAACCACTGTCAAATCAGGCGGTTGGATAGGCCTTCATGGCTAAAACTTTAGAGATTGTTGAATTTTTTTACGGTGTCAGACTTCGCAGAAAAGTCTCACGAACTTCATGCCAGAGGATTGTATCCTTCTTCTTGCACATAAGTTCCCAGCGATTGAATCGGTCTATGGCATTCATGAGCTCTTGGGCTTTCCAAAGCTTGGAGCAGCTTTGCAGGTCTTTATCATATTGAGTGAGACGAGGTTTCTGTGAAAGATAGCTCGTATCAGCAAGCTTGATAAGATGGGACTGCATGAAATTAAAAAAGCCTCTCATCTTATCAAAGTCACCTTCCAGGGCCACGAGCTTTTCAAAAAACTGAACAGACTTTTTACGGCAATATAAAGAAGCCAGGGCGAACTGATCGAGTCTTTCAAGCGTCAGTAGTTCCTTGACGTCGGACAGGGATATTTCCCGTGCCTCAGGATGGTTGAGCTTAATCAAACAACATGAGTTATAAAAAGTTCCAAAATTATTTTCAAGTGAATCCAGAATCCAGGCCTTGGCATCGTAACTTAATGGCAACCTCAAATGGGCGCTGGTGAAATCGAGTAACTTATTTATTTCCCAGAAACGTGGGGCCTCTATCTGGAGTGTCGCAATTTTTCCGTCTTTGATTAATTTCTTCCATCCATTTCCTTCACTTTCAAAGCTAAGGATAAGAAATCTGCCTTCAAGTCCAAGCTGGGAAATAAGTTCAATCATATCTACCTTGAGATCCTGTGCCTGATGGATAACAAAGCTCTCAATATTACCAAACAGGCTCAGCGCCTGAAACTCTTCCTCAATCCATCCCTTGTTAACATCTGAAGCCATCTTGTGATGGACGGTGCGGTCTGCTGCACCTTTCAGAAGAAAATCCTTAACCATCTTAAGACATAATGGATCAAAGGTATTTATGGCAAGAGTGCCTTCAAATGTAGCGAGGGTGCCACGGTCGTAAGAAGAAAAGAAATCCCAGATTTGCCATTTAGAATGCATATAAGATCATATCCCGGATTGAGATTGCCGCTGTCTCGGCCATATTTCTCACAGTTCTTCTTTGAACACCGGCATTCTGAGTTGCAATCACATCTGTTCCTGGTTCATCCATAATCTCGCGGAGGTACTGGGCCCGTAATGGCAGGCGTTCATTGAAAATTACACGAGAGTTGGCCTGAATTTGATCTCCAATCCCGGATTGGAGCAAGGCGATCTCTTCCTCTGTCGGTTTCTTTATAACAATCACCTGGAGGAATAATTCCATTTCATTTGTACCGGGGATATAAAAACTCTGGCGGGTACTACCAACAGCTTTCGGTACCTGGTCTTTAGCAACCCGAAGGTTCATGGCCCTCATTGATTCAACAGATCTTTCACGGGACCGGACAATTCCAATCAGGACAGCATCCGAATTTGGTGAATAACCACTCATAAGCTTTAGCCCACTGAATCCAGTCAGGAGCCTGTAAGTTTCACGCGTAAAATCTGCCGATACTTCAGGCATGTTTGAATAATTATAGAATACAGGAATTGAAAGGCTGTGAATGCCGTACTGGGAGAGAGGGTTCTCCTGCTGTGTAAACCTGTAGCCGCTACATCCGGCCATAAGGCATAAAATGATTATCCAACGCATAATTTAGCTATATCATGGACAAGTAACTAAGCATAGGCTACTGAATTAAAGATGTTCAAAAAAATCAATTTTCGAGGTTTAAATTACAAGGATTTAGATCGTTACGGCTCACATGATCTGAAGCGTGATGAGATTCATTCTTTCTACCAAACCTTCGATTTTTTAGAGCTTATAAAAAAGTGGCCTGAAATCGTAGGCCCAAAAATGTCTCCGGTGACATCCCCGCTTAAAATCAAATATGATTCTCTTTTTATTGTGACCAAACATGCGATTTTTTCTCAAGAACTTTCTTTTCTATCTGAAGAAATCAAAGGTGAAATTTATAAGGTCTTCCCTGAGCTGAAGAAGATTGTAAAGAAGTTGGTTTTTCAAACCCAGGAAGGCTTTTTCCAGGAACGCATAAAGGAAGGGACGACCACCGAAATACCGGCCAATCGACTTCATCCACAATCACCCATCTACAAACTGCGCAAGCAGGAAGCAGATAGGCTTTTTCAAGAAATTGAAGATGAGGAACTGAAGAAAGTGTTAACTTCCCTGTATATCCAGTCCCGATAATTCAAGAAATACTAAATCATCAACAGTTGTGTTGCTTGCAGTTGGAACTAGTTTCTTGATAGTTTTTAATATCAAAGGCTCATTCTTAATAACAAGGAATGCCTTACCCGAAGAACTCAGGCTTTCTTTGATACAGTCTAACAGGACGTGCCAGTCATCATGTACAAATTCACGGGCCATCCTGCGACGTGGATCCCTTGCACTCTCCCCTTTCCCAGGCAAATAATAAGGTGGGTTGCAAACAATCAGGTCATAGGTCCGGGATGGTCGCCAATGGGAGAAACTGGAGTAATGAATTTCACATGTTGATTGAGCGGGCATAAACCTGAGATTGCTTTCCAGGAAGGATTTATAATCATTTTGTATTTCAACCAGGCAAAGTATTGAAGGTTTAAAATGCGCTGCTAATTCCAGTCCTATAACTCCGCATCCTGCACCTAGATCTAGTATTGAATCACTGGAGAAAATCTTTTCTTTAACCCACCTTACAAGCTCAAGTGAGTCTCGGTTAAATCTGTAAAAATCAGGTTGCGAGTAATCATCCATCCTGGAATTTAAGTGTTGCATTGATTAGTTGATCATCTATATCGCCAAATTCAATTAGTTTAAAAAGTCCCAACATGAAGTTAGAAGGTTCATCAAGCATGGTACGTAAATATTTTCTCCTACCTGGAAGAAAGCTTGATCCCGTTTTTTTTGTGTAAGCATCCGTGAGCTTTTCATTATCCATAAGATAGATAAACCAGAGCTGGTCTTCTTTCTCAATTTTCTGCAGCTCCAGTACCAGTTCCTGGGATACAAGGGGATCGATATTCAGAAAAGGCCAGTACCAGTAGGCCTGCTCATGCAGAGGATAATCCTTCACGTTCCTTAACTTAGTGACACGGGTAGATTCATTTTCCTTAATCAGCCTCAAATAATGAACAAGATTTGGCGCAAATCTTTCAATGAATTTAAGTTCAATCTTTTCTTCGAGGGCAGGGCCCTGGTGATCTGCCACAAGTGTGAGTAAGGCATCATTGCGATAAAAATGCATGAGGTACTGAGTGAGCAGATGGTATACTCTTCGGTCAGTTGGATGGCCTGCTAACTTACCAATGATCTGCTCAATATTATCGCGCGCCAGTTTATGGTATAGGGAGTGGTTGGCGGGAAATCCTTTCCAGTTATGATAAGGGGCCTTGTTAATGAATTCCTGGAGAAGATTGTCTGATTTTGAAATATTTCCAATGATCAGGTAAAGATGTGACTTTAGAAGTCTCTCACCCAGGCTTGTTTCAGGAAGTTCCAACAGGTGATTTATAATCCTGGTCCGGATAGCTAAATCAGTAATGAGATTAAAACGAGAATTCAGAACCTCTGTCAGGAATGAAATGGTTTCCTGTTCTTTTTTTGTTCGCTTTTCAACCTTTGATATTGATTTGAGCCAACGTTTTAACGGGTGTTTTTCGGCCATCTTATAAACACATTGCCTCATTTTAATAAGGAACTTTTCATTGATCAGGTCTTGTGGATACAGAATAATCCCAAGCTGGTAAACCTCGTTTTTAAGTTCAGCACAGTTGATATTATCGATGTTAAATGAACTCACTACCTGAAAGCCCGAGAGGCCAACCTGGGGGTGAAAACTTACGTCATCAAGAGTTATGGAACGATCAAAGAGTTTTTTTTTTCTGGAAGAATTTCCTGAGCATGTGCTTCATTTATCAAGGAAAAGCTTACACTGGCAGATTCCTGGAAAAGGGACTGAATAATGCTTTTCCTGAAATAAATAAGACAAAAGAGAGTGATAAATGCGGCGACTCCCAGCCACTTGATGAGTCCATTTTTCCCGGAATTTCCATTCAACTTGGACGAAGTCACGCTGTGCTTTTTTTTTGTGATACGAGAAACTGACTGTTTAGCTAACGTTTCTAGTTTAGATTTTTTTTTTGGTTCCGGATGTTCCTCCGGAATCGGGTCAGGAGCAACTTCTGCTAATTCAGGAGGGGACTCTATTTCCACAGTAGATGCTGCATGATCGTTGAGCATGGCCAGGCTGATACCGCCAACAACTGTAATGTCATCTTTTGCCGGAGCTTCTGACGTTTCCTTATTGGTAGAGGTCAACACGTCCTTAGCTTCACTGACAGGATTAAAGCCCTGGGGCTCATCTCCTAAAAGGTGCTTTGCAACAATATCTTCTTCACGCAAGAAAAACCAATAGCCATTTCCACTGCATATTTCATCATCCGACTTGATTGACCCATTTTTATAAAGCTCTTGAACCTTCTCCTTAGAGACGGGTCCTAGTATGTGATTAGATTTGGTCCTGATTAACCAGTTTTTATCCATATTTTTACCTGGCCAGTGTTCCTATAAGAGCTGCAACGTCCTGATCGTTGAATCGTAGTCCTAGAGAGATTGTAGCAGATTGCTTACCATCCTTAGAAACTAAATCTTCACCGGCTAACCTTGTATATAGTACATTCCAAAGTTTGATCTCTGTTATAAATCTTAAGTTTGGCCCGGCGTCTTTTTGATAATCAAATAGCTCAACTCCGGTCCTTACTCCCCAGTCCGGGAAGAAGTAGTCTGCCCCTACACCACCGGTTGACTCGATTATACCAGCCCGGAGTCCAAAGCGTTGAATCCTGCGACCGATTTGGAAATTGAACTTAAAGTCAGATTTATTAATTTTTCGGTAATGAGTTTCAGTCTCAGCTCCGCCATTTACACTTGTATAGGTTGTTGATTCTTTTTCTGTCTGCGGGCCAAATTCATTGGTTACGACTCCAAGACGGAAGAAGCGTTCAGGAGCCGGATAAAGGTCAAGGTCAAAGCGCGTATCTGATCCTGTGTATGTATTAGCACCAGTAGATAAGCTGATTTCTGCTTCGACATTATTAATCCTGTTTACCAGGCGGTTAACACTCGAAAGGGTTTGAGAAACCTGGTCGACTACAGCATCATCCCTTAAAAGTTTTCCTACTGTCCCCTTACCATCCTTAACATCGGCCACAATAATTTTCAGGTCTGAGACTGTAGCATCCACTTTATCCAGAATCGGACCAACCTTGGCCATGTCCGACATCAGGGAATCCTTCTGGAAGCGATCAGTTTCAAAGGCCAGTTGCTCAGTAATGGCTTCTACATTAGAAACGATCCTGTTGATCTTATCTTCATTTTCGCCAGTCATGCGCTTCAGGTCTTCGCTCACATCTTTGATGTTTGTGATAATTTCCTTGATCATATTCTTGCCATTTTCATCATGCAGGGAAGCCTTGATCGTAGCTGCTATTTCCTTAACTTCCTTAATGATATCTTCAAAGCCTTCCCCACCCTTGGCAGGAATCAGAGAATCTGCTTTCAGACGTTCGCCATCAGCGCTCTTCCCAAGATCCATATCGATGTATTTATCGCCCAGGAGACCAACACTTTTAATGGCCAGCTTAGCATCGGGAGTAACTTTAATATCTTCAGAAATTTCAAATGTCAGGAGTGCCTTGTTGCCTTGTAATTCAATTTTCTTGATTCGTCCGGAGTTTATTCCCGCGACTTTTATTGGAGTTTTTTCAAGGATTCCGGAAGCATCATCTAAGACAGTTTTATATTGGACATGCTTACCGAAACCGGATTGATTTTGCGTAATCTTGAATGACATAACCACTACGCTGGCCATAGCGGCCAAAGCTAGTAATCCTACTTTCAGTGGGTTCAGAATTTCACTCCGTCAAAATTCACACATTTGCAGATAATACTTAAAAGGATAAACGATTCCGGCTATAACTCAAGGAATCTTCGTATGACAGGATTTTCCGATTTCTTAAAATTTTCCACATCATTATGCTCAACTACACAGCCCTTTTCCATAAAAACGATATAGTCAGAATATTTTAAAGTAGCATGAATATCGTGGGAAATAATAATCGAAGTGAAACCCCGTTCAGCGTTAGAATTATGGGTCTCTTTCATCAGGTCATACACCATATGAGTTGTAATCGGATCAAGTCCGGACGTTGGCTCGTCATAAAGCATGATATGGGGATCAAGCGATAGACCACGGGCGAGCCCCACCCTTTTTCTCATTCCTCCCGATAATTCAGAAGGAAGTCTATAAGCAGCATCTTTCTCTATTCCAACTGAATCCAAAAGTCCCAAGACCTTTTCCTTTATTTCATCTTCTGTCATTTTAGTAAATTCCCTCAAAGGGAAGGCTACATTCTCAAACGAAGTAAGGAAGTCAAATAAGGCGGCGTACTGAAAAACCATGCCGAAATTTCGCCTGAACTCCCGTAACTCGAGATCACCCAACTTATTTATAGTCTTCCCAAGGACTTCAACGTCCCCGCTTGTCGGCATGGTAAGTCCTAAAATTGTTTTCATGAGAGTCGTTTTTCCAGCTCCCGAAAAACCTAAAATTGTCGTAATTTTTCCGGTATGTATATCGAAACTAAGATCATTCAGGATTTTTGCTTCGCCAAAAGACTTGGACATATTCTTGAAACTTACTGAGAATTCACCTTCAAAATCCGGTGGTACTTCATCTTCGCTCATAAAATCTTTGCCAGAAAGCTGGTTAAGAAGAAATCCACAACCAGCACTGTGATCATACCCCAGACCACGGCCATATTGGTTCCCTTACCTACACCTTCTGCTCCACCCTCAACATTGAAACCCTGATAAGTTCCAATGACACCAATCAAATAGCCAAAAACTGTAGCCTTAATTAGTCCTTCTGCGACCATACCAAGAGTCATGAAGTCACTGATCTTCTGCGTATAAAGAATCTCATCAATCATTAAGACTTTGACCCCAATTAACCAGGATCCATAATAGCCTACCAGTAGAAACATAGCTGACAGCATAGGCATACTGATGGTGGCTCCCAAAATCCGCGGCACAGCAAGGTATTGATAACCATTAATGCCCATTACTTCGAGGGCATCAATTTGTTCAGTAACTTTCATGCTTCCGATCTGAGCGGCCATGGCAGCTCCACATCTTCCAGCAACCACAAGACCCGAAAGCACAGGGGCAAGTTCCTTGGCCAGGGCAATGGTAACAATCGGCCCAATAAATGAATCTGCGTTGATAGCCTTAAAACCCAGGTAGATTTGAAAAGCGAACACAGCACCAGTAAAACTGGAAGTGAGAAAAATAATAAAAACGGATTTATTGCCCATGAAATATATTTGATCGAAAAGAAGCTTGAATCTATAAGGAGGCTTGAAGGTCCAGTAAATAGTCTTAAAGGTGAAATTAGTAAAATCACCTAATCCTGTTAGGTTTTTCAGGATATTTGTCCCGATAAGTGTGACCTGCTTTTCCGCCAATTCTTTCATGTGTATTTACTTTACCTTGTAAATTCTGGGAATTCGACCAGAGATACCGCACATGACCTGATATGCGTGAGTTTTCATCTGAGTTGCAATGTCAGTTATAGTGCGATTGTCATGATTCCAGATTTCAACAATGTCACCTTGCTTAATCTTGCCTTCAACTGATGGATCAAAAGCTAGAAAGGTCATATCCATATTCACCCGACCAAATACTCTGGCCTTATAACCATTTATCTTAAGCTCAATCCCTGAGGCAAAAGTCATGATGCCATCACCGTACCCCAAAGGCAGGACCACCATGAAAGTGTCTTCAGACGTTACATGGATCCCATAACCTACCGGAGTCCCTTTTTTCACCAAGAATGTCTTAAGCACTCTAGTGACCAGGCGGGAAATCTGCTTCCCTTCCCAAATACGAGGTTCAAAACTCGAAGGCCCGTAAAGCATAAGCCCAGGACGTACGTGCGTTTCCTTTATTCCAAAACCTTGCTCTATGGCGCCGGAGTTCGCAACCGACGTTTCACGAATTTCCACATTGGCATCAGACAAGATCTGCTTAGCCTTTAAAAACTCAGCATATTGACGGTTAGACTTATCCCCTTCTTTCAAATGATAATATGCACCCGAAAAATGCGTCATCAAATGTTCCACACCCCTGGCTTTAAGCCTGGGAGCAAATTCAGCAATTTCTTTCAGGGAAAGACCAAGGCGATTCATACCTGTGTCCACTTTCAGGACCAGCGGAACTGATTTAAGGTCAGGTGAATCCAAAATAATTTCCAGATCGGAACGTCTGTGAATAACCGGCGTAATTTTATAATCAAGATAGGCACGCCTGAGTTTCTCATCTTCAAGCTCAACTTCGGAGAAGACCAGTATTTCAGAATTAAAATCAGGCAACTGCTGGATAATCTCCAAAGCTTCACCTAAAGTAGCACAACCGAATTTACTGACTTTGAATTCCTGGTGAAGAAAGCGGGTTATTGGAATGAGACCATTTCCATAAGCATCCGCCTTAACCATGGGAAGAATAGAGCATGCAGGAGCGAGAGCCTGAATTTTCTGGAAATTCCCGCCGAGGTAATCAAGGTTCACTTCCAGAAAACTAGAATGCCGCATACTCTTAGTTAATTCTCTTGGTTTGTTCCTGACGGGCATTTGCCATCAGTCGTTTACTCTCATTGGTCGTCCCCATATCCTCAAACTCTTTTTCAAACAGTCTAAGGTAATGGGCCGATGAAGCCGGAATAAGTTTCAATATTGGTTGCATATCCTCAGGCAAGACCTGCGAATTATCTTCAAAAAATTTCCAATAACTAAACTGCTTAACGAAAGTCTGAAGCATAGTGAACTCTGTCTCCATATTCTCTTTGGGAATAAAGAACATCACATGCCAGGGACCCATAAGTGATAGCTTGGTTGTCTTCTGTAAACGCCCGGACAGCTGCAAAAAGAAATCATTAAAAAAAGAGGCCCAGTAAAACTTATTCTGCGAGCGCTTCTTGGCCACGTCTGTTAGTGGAATCAAGCTCAGGCATAAAATACGGGTATCAGATGAATCAATTCCGGCCTTCGCCAGGCGATCCATATTATCCAGGGCTTCCCACATAGGCATAAACTGCGAAGCATACTTTGGCATTTGCTGGTGAAGCTTCAACTGGCGTAAGCTTGAACTGATCATGGATTCAAAAACTTCCCATGGGAAGTTTTTCATGCGCTCTTCCTTGAAAGCCACGAAAAGCAACATATCCGGACCTTGATTCCCAGCATGGATCTTAATCATAGTCGGCTCAACTTCAAAGAGATCGTTTGCCACCTGAATCGCCATATCCTGGGCAAACCCTTCAATCCCTTGAAGGTTAACCTGGCCAAGCCAGAGTGAAGGAAAAGGATGGTATTTCTTGCGGGGAAGATCAGGGGAAATTAATTTCTGCCCACTCTGATTAAGTTCAAAGAGACCATAACCTTCAATCGACTCCCACTGATCCATCTTATGTACCAATGCAGTACTGAAATCCTGTCGTGTACCTGTAGCTTCAATCTCAGAACAAAGTGTCCTTATAAATTCAAAATGTGCGCGGAACTCTTCAGCATCACTTCTTTCAGAAATTAATCGCTGAGATCTCGACTGTAATCTATGAATCCTTGTTTCCATTTCCTGGAAATCCTTCGCATTCTTCATATCCTGCTTACGGCGATTAATCATCCCAAGCACCTGAGTACTCAAACTTGAATCAGCGTGAAGGTATCCGATTGGTTGGAGTCCTAATGTCGATTGAAGGAGTATCTTAGTGCTTTCCTTGGAGAAAAAAGCGTAGCAAAGTGATCGGTCTACAACTTTCGGGTGATTCCGAAACTGAATGCTACCCTGACTCATCTTAGTTACGTCTACAATTACGAAATCCGGAGTTTGTATATTAGAGGCAACCCAGAATTCATCCAGGCTTTGGTAATGATGGGCCAGAAGATTGTTAAGTCTTAAAGCTGAGGCAATTTCTTTGGCAGAAGCCAAATCGTCCATCAAGATGGCCACTGTAAGTTCGATTCCTTGAGCTGCGGTCTGCATGCGGTCCTCCCGACCTTATGATTACGTTTAGTAATGCTATCCCACAGCATGGAGAATAAGCAAATCAATGCGAGAAATTCATTAGCCGATCAATTATGTCGACGAATGAATAGTGATCTTTATTGCTCCATCTCTAAATTATTTCCTTTTTTTAGAAAGTCATTATTCTGTTAAAGATCATGTTTAAACCTACGATCGCAGGATTCCATTTTCCCAAAATAATCGTACCTGAGCCTTTAGATTATCATTCTGGAAATTAGTAATCTTCCAAGGTATTTGAGAAAAAATAGCTTCTCTTTCATTATAAATAAGCCTCAGCTCATCTTCGCCTTTCATAACCATCGGCCTAGCCTCTTCCCCAACCCTCGTTAACCTCTCCCAACAATCCTCAAAGTCAGCCTTCAAATAACAAAATTGCACCTTTTTCGAATTTTTATAAAGCTCCCACACCATCAAACTCAATGCCCCCCCACCAAGTGCCAAAACTCCTTTCCCACTCTCCTTCAACCACCCCTCCAGCTCCTGACGCTCCCAAAGCCTGAATTTCTCCCACCCCACTTCCTGAATCAACCCGGCCAAATTCTTATGCCCTTCCCCCCGATTCTTCAAAACCAACTCGTCCAGGTCATCAAATCGCTCCCATCCTGCAGGGGCCGTTTTCTCAATTTCCTTAAGAAAACTAGTTTTGCCAGCCCCGGAAAAGCCTGCTATTAGTATTTTTTCGCATAAAGCCATTAGGCCCTTCTCAGTTTGTGAAATCTCAACTATTAGACTCTAACTAAAATTTAGAGCAAAGGTAAGTGTATGCAAAACCTCGATAATAAAATCGCGCCACAGATCAACTTGATCAAGCTGGCCGCCAATAATAAATATGAATTTGACCTAGATGAAAGCCTTGATTGGATCAAAGGCATGCTGCTAGAACTCAACGAGCACGCCAAAGACCATACTCCCGAAGAACTTCTTGAAGAAACTAGCCTCACAATTTGGGGCGATATCGAAAAGAAGAACAAACAAGATATGGGCGAGCATCTTTTAGTAACCGGCGAAATCACCGCCCATTATGCAACTGAATGCATCAGAACCTTAAAACCGATGAAGGTTGATTTGCATGTTCCATTCAAAGTTTGCTTCATCGACGAAGAACTTGCGACCACGGAAATGTTTGCAGAGACCGACGAAACTTGGGTGGATGGTGAAGTGTATGAGATTTATTACTATAATAAACGGACAGTTAACTTCCTCGACATGCTTCATGAACAAGTGTTCTTGAATTATAATCAGTACCCAGTACTTGACGCAGACAGCAAGCTCGAGGGAGCTGATCAGGAAACTCCTGAATCCTAGTCATTTTTTTCCTTTGCAACCGGACTAAACTGTATTAGAAATAGAACCTCATTTTTACAATTATACGTATCTGAGTTTTGGAGGCTTTTGTGGCAGTACCTAAGAAAAGAACCAGTGTTTCTCGTAAGGGATTAAGAAGAGCTGGACAACATCATAAACTATATCGGAAATTTCCTCAGGCTTGCCCTAATTGTGGAGACTCTGTTCTTCCACACCATGTGTGCCCAGCTTGCGGTCAATACAAAGGCAAACAAGTCTTTGAGATTAAAGTTAAGGCCGATGCCTCAGCTGTAGCTTAATTCACGAAAACAACGCTTTAAAAAAAGCCTTCGAAAGAAGGCTTTTTTTTTGATCCATGGATATGGATGCCAAAGGTAGGAATATGAAATTCTTCAATACTAAAATCTTGGGTACAGGATGCTTCCTTCCCGACAAAATTGTAACCAACGATGACCTGGCCAAAAGAATTGAAACAAACCACCAGTGGATTGTTGAACGCACCGGCATCCATCAAAGAAGAGTCGCTGATCTTTCTAAGGGCGAAAGCCCAAGTGGAATGGCCAAAATAGCCACCATGAGGGCACTTGAAGCTGCCAACCTTACTCCAAATGATATCGACCTCATTCTAATTTCTGCCACCCTGTCAGATCAGGCAATGCCAAATACTGCAGCCGTTCTTCAGGAAAAGCTGGGAATTACTAATAACTGTCCAACTTTAGATGTAAACGCTGCGTGTTCCGGGTGGATTTACCTGGTACCTATGGCAGATGCTATGATTAAGACAGGCCTCTATAAGCATATTCTTGTTGTAGGCAGTGAAATGCTCAGTGCTTTCAACAACTGGGATGACAGGAATACCTGCATTCTTTTTGGAGATGGTTGTGGTGTTGCAATCCTAGGTCGAGCTTCTGAAAATGAAGACTCTCAAATTTTTACCTCAGTCCTGACATGTGATTCATCCAAAAAAGACCATCTTACTCTTATGGCCGGTGGAGCATGCAAGCGCATCACACACGACGTGCTTGAGAAAAATGAGCAGTGGATGACTATGAATGGTCAGGAGATCTTCAAAGCCGCTGTGAAAACCATGGCCTCGCATGCTGACAAGGTAGTAAAAGACGCCGGCAAGACAATGGAAGATGTGGACTGGTTTATTCCTCACCAGGCCAACCTGCGCATTATCGAGGCAGTTGGTAATCGCTATAATATCCCAATGGAAAAAGTCATCATCAACGTCGACAAATACGCCAATACCTCTTCGGCTTCGGTGCCGGTTGCCTTGGATGAAGCCATCCGTGATGGCAAGATCAAGCGTGGAGATAACGTATTGCTCGCTGCCTTTGGAGCTGGCCTCACTGCAGGTGCGGTATTCCTGAAATACTAAGGAAAAATAATGAAAGTCACTGTTGTATTCCCCGGACAAGGTACTCAGTATGTTGGAATGGGAAAAGTCTTCTCTGATTATGCCCATTTTCAGCGCGCTAATACTGCTACTGGGTTTGATCTTAAAACCATCATGCTCGAAGGTCCGGCCGAGAGCCTCAAACTCACTGAAAATACCCAACCAGCTATTGTCGCTCATTCACTCATGATGTTTGAGAAGCTTGAAGACTTGCTTAAAAACAAAAACATTGTTGTTGAACGAGTGCTTGGTCACTCAGTCGGTGAATATGCCGCTCTTGCTGCTGCCGGTGCCATGGAATTTGAAGACGCTGTGAAGGCGGTCCATTATCGCGGAAAGTTCATGCAGGATGCTGTTCCACAGGGCAAGGGTTCAATGTATGCGATCCTGAAACAGGAAGAAGCTACCATCCGAGAGGCCTGTGAAGCTGCCTCGACTGACGATGAGAAAGTCTCTCCTGCTAACTTCAATGATCCAGGCCAGATTGTTATATCCGGGGACAAGCGTGCCTGTGAAAACGCCATTCGCATGATGGAACAAAGAACTCAAGGCCGGGTCAAGGCGATTGAACTTCAGGTTTCGGCCCCATTCCATTGTGCCCTTATGAAACCGGCGGAACTCAAACTTAAGCCAGTGCTCGACAACATAAAATTCAAGCCTCTTAAATTTCCTTATATCGCTAACGTCGATGCCACCCAGTACGCAACTAATACCAGCTCGGATGTGATCAAAGAGAATTTGCTTAAACAGGTTTGTGGAAGTGTGCTCTGGACTCAAAGTATCCAGAAGCTGGCCGATGACACGACAATTATTGAATGTGGCCCAGGCAAGGTGCTCGCAGGACTTATTAAGAAAATTAACCCAAACCTGAAAGTGATCAGTCTTGATACTGATACAGGTTTTGCAGAAGTAGAGGCCCTATGATCGCAAGCTATTCAGACCTTAAAGACAAAGTAATTCTCGTTACCGGTGCCGGTCGCGGTATTGGTAAATCAATCGCTCTGACTCTCGCAGGCCAGGGTGCACACGTTGTTTTTAACTATCGAGGCGATGAAGCCAAAGCCGCAGGACTCAAAGAAGAATTTGAAAAGGCCGGTGGCAAGGCGACCGGACTTAAATTTGATGTCACCGACTATGAGGCCATGACGAAGGCTTTGGATGATTTTACCAAAACCGTAGCACCTATTTCGGGCCTGGTTAACAATGCCGGAATTTCCAAAGACACACTATTACTGCGTTTGAAGCCGGATGAAATGTCACAGATAATCGATACGAATCTGAAAGGTTCCATGATGGTTACGCAGGCCCTCTCCAGGAACTTCCTTAGGGCTGAGAACGTCTCAATCGTAAATATGAGTTCTATTGTGGGCCTCATGGGCAACGCTTCCCAGGCCGCATACGCTGCTTCAAAAGCAGGCTTAATTGGCTTCAGTAAATCAGTCGCAAAAGAGCTCGCTTCCCGGAATGTACGTTGTAATGTGATTTGCCCGGGTTTCATCCACACTGAGATGACTGAGGCCCTCCAGGATAAAGCAAAAGAAGAGTATTCTAAGTCGATTCCTCTTGGGAGATTCGGAAGTAGTGAAGAAGTGGCCCAATTAACTTGCTTTTTGCTCAGTCGCGCGTCGAGTTATATTAACGGGGAAGTGATTAAAATTGACGGCGGATTGTATATCTAATAATTTAGTCGGATCTCACATTTTGGAGGATATTTAATGGAATTACAAGAAAAGGTAATTAAGCTCGTTTCTGAAGCTACAAAAATGGATTCGGCCAATATTAGCCTGAACACCAGCTTCGTTGATGACCTTAACCTTGATTCTTTGGACATGGTTGAACTCATGATGAAAATGGAAGACGAGTTCGGAGTTGAGATTCCAGAGGATGAAACTGAAAATCTTAAGTCGATTGGCGATGTCGTCACCTACTTGAAAACAAAATCACACTAAAGACTAAAAAAGCCTCCTTCGGGAGGCTTTTGAATTTCTAGGCAATATTATGAGACTAAATCGGGTAGCAGTCACCGGTATGGGTGCCATCTGTGGATTAGGAAATTCATTAGATGAAGTTTGGGCAAATGCTCTTTTAGGAAAATCTGGGATCTCAACACTTGAGCGCCAGAAAACAGATAACTGGCCGGTCACATTCGGCGGCGAAGTCAAAAATTTTAAATTAAATCCAGAACTCATGGAACTGAAAGATCAGGATCGCTTTGATCTTTTCAATCAATATGCGCTTCATGCAACTGATGAGGCACTTAAGCAATCAGGCCTCGTGAGAGCAAAGTATGCCCCTGAAAAAATCGGAATCATCTTCGGGACGGGCCTCGGAGGCTTCCCCCATATTGAAATGCACCACCAGACTTTTCTTGAGAAAGGTGCGCGCAGGGTAAGTCCATTCTTCATTCCATCAGTGATTCCTAATATGCCGGAAGGCCTGGTCTCCATTAAATGGGGATTCAAGGGTATAAACTTTGCCGTAGCTTCTGCCTGCGCATCAAGTGCTCACGCCTTGGGACTGGCGGCCACTGAAATCATGATGGGTCGCCAGGATGCTATGATCACCGGCGGTACAGAAGGTGTTATCACTGGCTATACCATTGCAGGCTTTGCCAGCATGAAGGCCCTTTCAAAACGTAATGAAGAACCTCACCGTGCTTCTCGTCCTTACGATGTAGACCGTGATGGTTTTGTCATGGGCGAAGGTGCGGGAATACTCGTCCTTGAAAATTATGAAATGGCAAAAGCTCGTGGGGCCAGAATCATCGCTGAGATCATCGGCTTTGGTGCAAGCTCAGATGCCCACCATATCACAGCTCCCCATCCGGAAGGGATGGGTGCCCTGATTTGTATGAATCAGGCACTGGAACTTTCAGGACTAAAAAAAGAAGATGTTGGTTACGTTAATGCCCATGGAACCTCTACACCATTGGGTGATATTGCCGAAACCCAGGCCATTAAGAAAGTCTTTGGCAAGCATGCCTACGATATGCGGGTGAGTTCAACTAAGTCGATGACTGGGCACCTTCTGGGTGCGGCCGGCGGTCTTGAATCCATATTCTGTATCAAGGCCCTGGAGACTGGAATTATTCCCCCCACAATCAATCTGGAGAATCAAGATCCGCAGTGTGACCTCAATTACGTCCCAAACAAGCCAGAGAAGCGTGATCCACAGTATGCGCTCAATAATTCTTTTGGATTTGGTGGTACAAATTCTTCGACGGTATTTAAAAAAGCCTGAACTTAAAAAATATAAGCTAACCACGTTCCTTCACTTTCCTTGAGGGAACGTACGGCCTTGATCTGGTAGTAATCTTTTTCTAATCTTTTTAATTTTTCTTTTTGAGCGTCGGATACAACGTTATTCACGAGTTCGGTAAAGTAATGCTCAACCTCACGATGAACCTGAAGCTTGAAGCTGAAAAGATAATAATGCTCAATGACCAGGGCAAGGCTTGTATCCCAGCCGGAAGTAGGAAGAATGTATCCCTTATGGAAATAAGAAAATATGGTCTTGTTATTATCGGCCCATTTCATCAACTCACATAAATTTTCTACGTAACTCAATTCCCTTTCGAAATTATCAGAGGCAAGAGATCTGGTCCTGACCTTAGGTAAGTCATGCAAGAGCTTTTTTTGTACCAGATCAAAGGTCAAGGCGGAGACATAGAATGAGGATTGATTTAAACCGTGGCTTAAATCTGAAACCTGGAGAAATTCCGGATCAAGTGTCTTTGATCCGATTGACCTGACTTTCTCTACAGTCTGAGTAATAGTGTAGGCACCCGGAGTTGCAATCCAGAAGTTATACTTTTCCAGTTTCACTGAAGGATAGATCAATGAAACAATGGGTGTGACTACAGTGAATACAAAAATTCCCAGGCAAATTTCAGCAAGCCTTTCAGGCCTTCTTACCCAGAAAGGCATCTTTCTTGTCGATTTTTTCTTCTTAACAGAAAGGTAAAGGATCAAGGCCATGCTTACAATTGGAACAAGCATAATAGCACTGAAGTGCTTACTGCTGAACCTGGGAGCATCCGGAAAAATATCCAGGACCCTGCCTTTCACATTGAGTATCCTGTGCAGGAAAGAAACCATGAGTCCCTGGTTAAGCAACAAGAGACCAAGGGAACCAAATTGATAAGTAAGCTTGTCGTGATCAAAGCCGTAATAGAAAAGGCTCATGCAGATAGCGAAGGTCAACAAGTGAACCACAGTCCAGCGGACGACCTGCTTGATAAAAGCACCCCTGGATTCAATACAAATATAGGTTCTACATTCTAAAAACTTCATCAGTGTCTTATCGGTCTTTTGCTTCAAAATGTTTGGGTGGTAAACTGTTGAAAACACTGGCAAGTAAACTTATTTAGTCATTATATAAGCTTAAGACCCATTACCAAAGCATTCACAAATATCAATCCATTTATCAATCGCTGATAATTTATCTCAGTCGTGAGCCTGAATACTTTCTTCCCAATTGAGTAACGAACTAAAAGTGCTAACGGTGCACCCATGGCATATTTCCATTCAATTAACTCTGGTCGCATAAAAGCTAAGAACAATAGTTGAACACTTGCCATGAAAGCATAATCAAAACTCACTCCCGCCAGGACTTTCTGCTTGTCTTTGTACAAGCTGGTCACAAGTGGAGTCAGGATCGAGCCACCCATATTTGAAAGACCATGGATCAAACCCATGAGTGCCATGGCAAACGGAAGATTTTTTTTCATCCACACTTGCAATAAAGCCTTAAGTTCATCTGAAGTGCGGATAATAAATGCAATCAAAAGCATCAGGGTAACCCCAAGGCCGATGTACCATTTAAGATCAAAGTATGTAGTGGAGATCATCCCTAAAAGCAGCATAGGTAAACAAACCATGAAGAAAAGTTTTCGGTATCCACCATCAAGCTTAATGCCCGCATAGTCCTTCACCTGGCTCCAGCTTAATGCAGCTGATGCTGGTAATAAGAAAAGCAGAGCTTCAGTATATTCATGGCCCAGAATAAGCAGGATTGGGGTTCCAAAAAGCAGAATTCCTACCCCGAAAAGGGATTGAATGACGGAAAGAATAAGGATCAGAACGTAAACTTCCATACTGCCAAGCAGTATATCTTATCTAATAAGGCATGCAATGAGCCCTGTAGCACTTACATAGATAAAGCCCTTGAATTTACTAGGCACTCCCGTAAGAGTTTTCTAGAATGGCTGCATCTTCTAAGGAGCCATTCTATGTCCACTCTCTCCACTGTCGATCCCGATGTATTCAAGTTTATTAACAAAGAACAAGAACGCCAGGAACTGGGTCTTGAGCTTATAGCCTCTGAGAATTATTGCTCGAAAGCAGTGATGGAGGCCCAAGGGTCTTGCCTCACAAACAAGTATGCCGAAGGTTATCCAAAGAAGCGCTACTATAACGGCTGCCAATTTGTGGACGAGATTGAAACACTTGCCCTCGATAGAGTGAAGAAAATCTTCGGTGCAGGTTTTGCTAACGTCCAGCCTCACTCTGGTTCTCAGGCCAATATGGCAGTTTATATGGCGGCCATGCAGCCTGGTGATACTTTCCTCGGTATGGACCTGGCCCAGGGCGGTCACCTTACTCACGGTTCACCGGTTAATTTTTCAGGTAAGCTTTATAAGGCCCTTCATTACGGCCTTAATGCCCAGGAAACTATCGATTACGACCAAATGGAAACAATTGCTAAAAGAGAAAAACCACGCATGATTATTGCTGGTGCCTCGGCTTATCCACGAATCATTGATTTTGAAAAAATCGCACAGATAGCAAAATCAATTGATGCCGTATTCATGGTCGACATGGCCCACATTGCAGGCCTTATTGCTGCCGGCCTCCACCCCAACCCTATGGGAGTGGCGGACATAGTGACCTCTACTACTCACAAAACCCTTCGTGGCCCTCGCGGCGGACTCATTCTTACTAACAACGAAGATTTTGCCAAAAAACTAAACTCGCAGATCTTCCCAGGTATCCAGGGTGGACCGCTTGAGCATGTGATCGCTGGTAAAGCTGTTGCCTTCCTGGAGGCCTTAAAGCCTGATTTTAAGACTTATCAGGAACAGGTAATACGTAACTCCAAGATTCTCGCTAAAACTCTTATGGATAACGGTATCGAGCTGGTTTCAGGCGGAACAGATAACCACCTTGTCCTCCTCAAAACAGATTCGGTGAACATGTCCGGAAAAGAGGCTGGCGAAATTCTTGAGAGAGTTGATATCACTTGCAACAAGAACATGGTTCCAAACGATAAGCGTTCTCCATTCGTCACTTCAGGTATCCGTTTAGGCACACCTGCCGTTACTTCACGTGGCTTCAAGGATGCAGAAACCAAACTCATGGCCGAATTCATCATCAAGGCGCTTAGAAATCCAACTGATGAAAAAGCCCTGGTCGAAGTGAAGAACAATGTTCGCGAGCTTTGTCTGAAACATCCGGTCTACAAATGAAATGGCTTTTACTTCTTGCCCTCGTCTCCTGCTCAACGACCCAGACTACTGAGCAAGTTCCTTCAAAAGAGCCGGAACTAACGGAAAGCGACGCCAAGCCGGTTAGCCCATATACGGTCCAGCCATGCTATTGCATGAAAATCTTTCAGCCAGTATGTGCTGAAGGGCTTAATTTTGGGAATTCCTGCGAGGCTGAGTGTAACGGACATAAGAAATGGGTCGAAGGCCCATGCGGGAAGCCAAAAAAATAGTGTTTCAGCTATTTACCTTCCAGTCTTGAAGGCTTCATGATAGGAAATGACCTAAACATACAAGATGTAGTATAGGATCGCATTATGAAATGTCCTTACTGTTCAGCTCCCGATACCAAAGTGCTCGATTCAAGGAACCTTGAAGAGGCTTCTGTCATTCGTAGGCGAAGAAAGTGTGAAGGATGCCAAAAGCGTTTCACAACTTTTGAAACAGTCGAACTTTCTATGCCCATGGTAATAAAGCGCGATAATCGTCGCGAACCTTATCTACAACAAAAAATCTTGCATGGAATTGAGAAGGCCTGTGAAAAGCGCCCTATCTCTGCCGTTCAAATTGAACGCATAATAAACAATATTGAAAAGGCCATTCTCGATATTTCAGACAAAGAAGTTCAAAGTATCGACATCGGCAATCTCGTCATGATGTACCTTCGTCACCTGGACCCAGTTGCTTACATAAGATTCGCGGCCGTTTACAGAAAATTCCAGGACGTCGAAGAGTTTGTTAACGAGCTAAAGCACGACGAGCATAACCAATTTAAAATTATTTCTCCCCCGGGTAAGGACGTAACTAGTGAGCACTAAACGCGAAGCCCGTGAATTCTGTCTCCAGTTCCTTTACCACTTCCAATTGCCTGCCTTTCAGGACATGAAGAAGGAAAACGACACTGTTGAAATCTTCCAGAGATTACAGGAGTTCAAGGAAACCCTCGGTATTGAGCTCACAGCTGAATCTCAGGTCTACGTTACAACTCTGGTTAAGGGAATTTTCAAGACTCACACTGAGCTTGATGAAATCCTGGTTAAATATCTCAAGAACTGGAAACTTTCCCGAATATCAAAAATCGAACGCACCATCTTCCTGATGGGGATTTATGAACTTAAATACCATCCTGAAATACCGGGCAAGGTTGTCATTAACGAAGCCATCGAGCTCGGCAAGAAGTATTCAACTAAAGAATCAGCGAGCTTCTTAAACGGCATCCTGGACAGCGTTTTCAAGCAAGAACTAAATCGAAATGAATGAGATTCTGTCGAAAGTCACTCCACATACACGGGGTTTGATCTGGATTCATCCACAGAAGCCGGATGCTGGTTCAGATGTTTATAAGGCCGTAGATTATCTTTTAAATGGTCTTTTGACTGCTACTCTTGAGAGCGCGCCTGAGGTTTCAAGTCATGTGATGATGACTAACAACTTTCACTCTCCCCTGCATGTGTTTATTGTGGGGAAGTTCGTTGCGAAGGAATACGAGAGTTATCTGACGCTTTTGAAGAAAGATTTGACGAGTGAGAGTACGGTTTTGGTTATTGATGAAGCTGAAGCATTTGCGGCACTTCAAAGTAAGACTCCTAAGGAGCTTAGGTCGCATTTACATCTATATTCCTGATGAACTGATATTAAGTTCTCTTCGTTTTAAAAGCTAAATTCACATTTTGTAGTTCGAACTAGTCCGGAACAATTCTTCGAATTGTCCCAGATATTCATCGGAGCGCTTTTCAGTTAAATAGCGCAGATCTATTCTATCTAACCAGAAAAACGCTCAGCTCTATCAACAGGCGAATACTCGATTTCCCGAAGGGAAATTTTTGGCCACGATGGCCAAAATATTCGCCTGTTCAGCCGCACGAAGCGGCTTCCCCCTACAATCCAGGCAAAAAAAGGGCCCCTTCCGGAGCCCTTCCAAAACCAATTTTAAAATTAAAGAGAAATAATCCGAGCATGACGAAAATCATGATCCGCCATAGTCCTTTCAAAAACATCACCATTACCATCTACAACAAACAATTTCCCATTAAGATCAAGGAAATAACTTGAACCGAGTTTAGTAATCTGGCCAATTTTAAGAGTCATCGGAATTCCAGGCAACTTAACATTCCCATCTTCCATAACTGTGAATATCCCGCCTGAAGAATCAGTGAAGTAATTTCCGCCCTTCTTAACCAAAACTCCGACTCTCATTTCTGGCTTGGCAGCTAAAACACCATCAGCAGAAATCGTGTGAATGATACCCCTGTTATTCATGAAGTATGTTCCGCCGAAAGCTACAACTTCAGAAATATTGAAAGTCTCTGCTACAGCTTTAACCAGCACCCCATCTTGAGTAACTGTGTAAAGGTCGCCAGTGTTCTTTTCAGCATCGAAAGGAACGTAGAAGTAGTTTCCACCGAATTTAGTAGCACCGATAAGTTCTGGGTGCTGGGAAATTACTACGTAACCTTTTTTATCGATTGTATAAAGATCGCCTTCAGTAGACATGAAATAGTTAATTCCCTTACCAAGAATTTTTGCTGGCAGAACTTCATGCTTACGGTGGAGAAATCCTTTCTCATCAACAGTAGAAAGAATTTTTCCTTCTTCTACAAAATATTTTCCGCCCTTCAGGGTAACTCTCTGAGGGAAAGCAAATTGACCCAAATCGTAGGTGAAGCCTGCTTTATCAGTCGTGACAACGATGCCGTTATCAAGAATTACGTATGACTGTGAGTAAGCGTTAATTGAAAGCAACGCTATGCTTGCGAGTAAGAAATTTCTCATATATCCGTCCTTTGAGTGTTTTATTAAGAAAAGCAACGCGACTATACTCAAGTTTTTCACGCTTAGCTATTACGCGACGTGAATTTCAGGAATAATGTCTAAGTGGTTGATTGACGCGGCGGATTCTCAAGATGACGCAAAGAGTATATATAAAAAATGCCGCTTGCTGCACTGGTCAGCAAGCGGCTTGAGACTTTGAAACTAAAGAGAAAGAACTTTTACATTACGGATGTCATGCTCAGGGATAACACGTTCAATGACTTCACCCAGGCCATCAACCACAAACATTTTGCCTTCTGAATCAAGCATATAATTTGCTCCAACCTTTATGATCTTGCTTACAACGATATTTGCTGGAAGGATTGGAAGGTTAAGAAGTCCATCTTCAGCAACAGTAAAGAGCTTACCTGAATCATCAATCATGAAATTTCCGCCGCGTCTAACGATAGCTCCGACTTTAACTTCTGGCTTAGAATATACAAAACCGTCTTTAGTAACAGTGTGGACAACACTATCTTTTGTTACGAACCATGTTCCACCAAAAGTTGTGATATCGACAGGGTTAAGTCCTGGAAGAACAACCTTAGAATAGTTACCAGTTGTATTTATGGTATAAAGATCAGTAAGCTTTTTCTTCTCATCCATTTTCACAGTAAAGAAGTTACCGCCAAAGCCAGAAGCTTTCTTGAAAGATTTTTCTTTATCGTACTTATAGTAAAAACCTTTTGTATCGACAGTGTAGAGATCGTTTTCTTCGTCGATGTAATAATTAAGACCCTTGCCCTTGAGCTTTTCAACCTTCAGGTCTTTCTTGTAAAGAAAGCCGCTTGAATCAATTGTGCTTAGTTTGTTTTCAGATACAAAGAACTGTCCGCCGTTGACCTGAATCTTATATGGAAGGAAGAAATGATTGAAATCGTAAACGAATCCGGCCTTGTCTAAAGTCAGTGTGATTCCGTTGTTCAACACCATATAGGATTGAGCAAAAGAGTTAAGGGATAAAAGTGCGAGGCCAGCGACTAAAAACTTTTTCATGGAAAGACTCCTTATTGAGAATGCTAAAGTGGGCGGAGACTACCCCAGATTCAGATTTTATGCCACGGAGCGTAGAAATATTATAGGTATGATAAAAAAAGGGCCCCAAAAGGGGCCCTAAGTGCTTAATAGTTTAGAAGATCTCTGGCAGCTACCAGGATTTTATTCATGTCGGGAAGGGTTGCTCGTTCGAGAATTCGGTTGAAACCAACTGGAGTAAAAGTAGAACCAACGCGCCTTACGGGTGCATCCAGGTATTCAAAAGCATGTTCATTAATGATACCTACAAGCTCTCCACCAAATCCGGCAAAGACCTTATCTTCGTGAACAACAAGGGCGCGATGGGTTTTCTTGACGGTTGCGATGATGGCATCTGTATCTAGTGGATTCAGGGAACGGAGATCCAGGACCTCTACTTCAAATCCTTCCTTGGCCAGTAATTCTGCAGCTTCTAATGAAAAGTGAACAGTGTTGCCATAAGTGATGATTGAAAGATGTTCACCCTCGCGGCGTAGGCGTGCTTTCCCGAAAGGAACTTCAAAGTCTGCAGGGATAGGAGTCATGGCGTACTTGGCATTATAAAGAGCCTTAGGTTCAAGGTAAACCGTACAGCCGCGTGAACGCATTGAGGTTCGAAGTAGGCCAGCAGCATCGTCTGCGAAAGCAGGAACCACTACACGAATACCTGGAAGGGTACAAAGAGTGCTTTCAATATTCTGTGAGTGGTAAAGACCGCCACCAATATATCCACCTGAGGCAAGTCTTACTGTGATGTTTGGAGAGAATGCTCCATTGCTTCTCCAGTAATCGTGGGAAGTCTCAACCATTTGCTCCATGGCAGGCCAGAAGTAGTCGGCGAACTCAGCACCTTCCACTACGATGCGGATTTTTTCCTGATCAAAGCGGGACATGCCGTTAGCAGTACCTAAGATATAATCTTCGGCGATCGGGCCGTTAAATACACGGTGCTTACCGAATTCTTGCTGCATGCCTTTAGTAACGTTGAAAATTCCGCCCTTCTCCTTGTTGGCAACATCCTGACCCCAGATATATGTATCCGGGTTATGACGGAATTCTGCCTTCAGGGTTCCGTTGATAGCATCGATGAACTTCTTAGGTTCAGAAGTTTCTGTATGTGTGCCGTCTGTATATTTGGCAGGGACATATGGTTCCGGAACTACGAAGTCCCAGATTGATTCAGCAGTTGGATGTGGGGCCTTAACGGCTTTAGCATGGGCCTCAAGCAATTCGGCCTTGGCGGCAGCTTCGATATCTGTCATATCTTTTTCTGTGAAAATCTTGCTGGCCAAAAGGTCTGCCTTAAACTTCGGCAGAGGATCTAGTGCCTTGGCGTCTGCTCTTTCTTTTTCATCACGGTACCATTCATGGTTATCTGAGTTTGAATGGTTACCAATACGAATGCACAAAGCATGAACAATAACTGGTTCGGCATTTTCAATAGCGTGTTTCTTGGCCGTGATCATTGCATTCATTGAATCAAAGACATCCTTACCATCACATTTGATGATCTGGAGGTTCTTAAAGCCTGAGAAGTTATCAGCTACGTGTTCATTTGCAGTTTGATCGCTCTTTGGAACTGAAATTCCGTAACCGTTATCCTGGAAAACGAAAACCACTGGAAGCTTTTCATTGGAGGCGCCATTGATTGCCTCATAACAATATCCTTCAGAGACAGAGGATTCCCCCTGGGAAGAGATCGCTACACCTTTGTGCTTATAAACTTTCATACCGCGACCTACACCAACAGCATGGAGGGTATGGTTACCGGTACATGATGAAACGTTATGGATATTCCATGCAGGCTTGGCGAAGTGGTTAGACATGTGACGACCACCGGAAGCCAGATCAGTAGCTCTTGAGATACCATTGAGAAGAATTTCTTCGGTAGTAAGACCTGCTGAGAGTGCCGTTAGCATGTCACGATAATATGGAAATAAGTGATCGGTGTTCTTATCGAAGACCTGTCCAATGGCCAACTGGATAGCATCGTGGCCGGCATAGGGAGCGTGGTAAGACCAACCGAGTGCCTGCTTTAAATAGTTAGGTGCGCGCTCATCGATCATGCGGCCTAAAATCATTAAGTGAAGCCACTTCTTAAGTGTCTCTTTATCAGTTTTTTTAATGTCGTGATGTTTTGTGACCTTTAAAGTCATAGAGATCTCCAGCAGTTAAATGAACGCTCAGTTTATCAAGATTAAAGCAAAGACAGGTATCATATCTCAGAGTTTCCGACAATTAAATGACAAGGTTTCGGCACCCTGGAAAGTCGACGACCGTGGTCAGGTTTGTGATTCCAAGCTTTTACTTGATAAGGTCAGCTTTCAGTCTTAAACTACTGAAAACTCATGTATAACATACTCTTGGAGCATATATGGCAAAGACCGTGGGCGATGGCTTTTTTAATGACTCGCGTTTGCAACAAGCTAAAAAGTTAATTCAAGAAGCCCTCAAAGAACACACGTCTTTAATCAAAGGAGTTAAGCCGGCCGATCCTGCACTTAAGGATTCCTACGATGCTCTTTTAAAGAAAATGGCAGATTTTCGTGGTGGCGCACTTTTTTATAATTATCTTGGAACTGGAATTGGCCATGGACCGCTGGTTGAGCTGGCCGATGGTTCAGTTAAATATGATTTCATCACTGGGATTGGCGTTCATTACATGGGTCACTCTCACCCAGGTGTGATTGAAGCGCAGCTCAATGGCGCTCTTTCAAATACTGTGATGAATGGTCACCTCCAACAGAATATTGATACGACTAAACTGCTTGAGCTTATGTCTACACAGGCCTGTAAGAATGGAGCGGAAGTAAAAAACGTATTCCTCTCTACTTCAGGCGCCATGGCCAATGAGAATGGTTTTAAAATGATTCTCCAGAAGCACTCCCCTGCTGGTCGTTTTTTTGCCTTCGAGAAGTGTTTTGCCGGTCGTACTCTGGGTATGGCGTGGGTAACTGATAAGGCGGCATACCGTCAGGGACTTCCGAAGACTCTTGATGTGGATTACATTCCTTTTTATTCAGCTGATGATCATAAGGGGTCAATCGAGAAAGCTGTCTATACCATGAAGAAAAAGATTGCCCGTTTTCAGGGGCAACATGCTGGTTTCATCATGGAGCTAATCCAGGGTGAAAACGGATCATGGGTTGGGCACACTGAATACTTTGAGGCGCTCATTCAAGTCTGCAAGGACAACAATATTTCTGTCATGATTGATGAAGTCCAGACTTTCGCCCGTACGCATGAACTTTTCGCCTTCCAGTTTTTCAAGCTTGATAAGCTCATTGATGTTGTGTCCATAGGTAAAAACTCACAAGTTTGTGCTACACTATTTAAGGATGATCACAAGCCGAAACCGGGACTAATGTCCCAGACTTTCACGGGGGCTTCCAGTCAGATTGCTGCTTCATACTACATCATCAATGAAATCGTTAATGGTTCTTACCTTGGTGAGAAGGGAAAAATTGAGAAGCTTCATCAGCATTTCAAGGGCAATCTTGAAAAAATAGCAAAAAAATATCCAGAGAAGTTAGAAGGTCCCTACGGCATCGGTGCCATGGTTGCCATGACAGTCTTTAAGGGAGATGAGCCAAAATCCAAAGCATTCACCATCAAGCTATTTGAAAATGGTGTGATGTCATTCATGGCAAGTGGCCATCCTACAACACGTGTACGATTCCTTATGCCTATCATGGTGACGGACAATCACCATATTGATGAAGTCTGTGCGATAATCGATAAGACCTTAAAAGAGATGGAATAATACATGTTCATCATCCGCCCTATTGATCAGAAGGACTTAAGTGGTCTCATGGAGCTCCTGGAAAATTCCGGGCATGGGCTCACGACCTTACCTAAGGATGCTGAAGTTCTGAAGAAGCGGATAAGGATGTCTGAACGGAGTTTCATTCATCGTGAAGACGGACCGGGCGGAGAAGATTACCTTTTCGTCATGGAAGAACTTTTTACCGGCAGGATAGTTGGCGTATGTGCCATCATTTCAAAGATTGGTGGATTTGAGCCTTATTACTTTTATCGCTTAGAAAAGGCCCATCATGAATCCAAGGCAATCAACGTAAAGAACGATATTACCTCGTTGCATTTTCACTTTATACATAATGGCCCGGCCGAAATATGTTCGCTTTACCTGCATCCGGAATTCAGGAATTCCCAAAATGGTCGATTCCTTTCCCTTTCGCGCTTTCTTTTCATGGCCGAAAATCGCAAGTTTTTCGAGGAACAAGTCATTGCTGAGATGAGAGGCATGGTAAACGATTCTGGTCACTCCCCTTTCTGGGATGCAGTTGGTGCCAACTTCTTTAAGATTGATTTTCCTACAGCAGATTATCTTTCCATGAAAAATAAGCGCTTCATTGAAGAATTGATGCCAAAGCATCCTATTATTGCGAACCTCTTGCCGGAAGATGCCCAGTTTGTGATTGGTAAAGTTCATCCCAATACTGAACCAGCAAAGAGAATCCTTGAACAAGAAGGCTTCAGGCCGGCAGGACTTGTGGGAATTTTTGAACCAGGTCCTGTACTGATTGCTGAAGTCGATAACATCAGGGCAATTAAAGAAAGTACCATCGGGGAAATCGTTGAAATTTCCGAAAAGCCCTTTAAATCAGAAATCTTCATCATCTCCAGCACCAATGGCAATTTCAGGGCAGCCTTAGGGGAAGTAGCAACACTTAAGTCAGGGGGATATAAGATATCCGGTGTAACAGCTGCTGGTCTCAAATTACGACTTGGCGAAAAGATCCGCTTTGTTTCCTTCAGGCCCAAGCCTGAAGTCAAAAAGAAAGCGGCTGCAAAGAAGAAAGTTTCTAAATAATTTCCAAGCAGGTCCTATGGCTTCTCATGAGAGATCTTTAAAAAATATCTTCCTTAATCCGAAGTTTCAGCTGAGATTCATGAGTTATTTTGTGGGCCTATTCATAGTCACAACCATTTCACTATATTCAACAACCTATCTATTTTTCTGGAAATTACATAAGAAGGCCCTGGCAGTAGGGATTGAAGATGATCATGTCTTTCATCAGTTCCTGGCCAATCAGAAATATGACATGGATCTTTTATTCATAGGACTTATGATCTTTAATTTTCTGTTACTTTTGGGAGTGGGATTTGTTATTTCTCACAGGATTGCAGGGCCTGTTCAAAAACTAAAGAATCACTTAGCTGATCCTGCACAGCCTGATCAATTTAAGTTACGAGAGAATGATTTTTTCAAGGAATTAGTACCCATAGTGAATGAAATTAAGCAGAAGTTGAAACCATGAAGTACTTCTTATTACTCATGGTTATTTCATGTACACCGTCACCACAACCAACCGATGATTATGTATTAGTTGAATTCGCATCCAAGTTGGAGGAAGACTATCTTAAGAATGGTGGGAATGTTTTAACCCGTAAAGAAGTCGCTCCGTAACCTTACTGCCCTTTGCTGGTGCTCTCAAAAATTTTATCTGCTGATGCAGCCACAAAGCCCTGATAAAGCTTCTTGTTTTTCATTGGATAACGTTTCGCGAACTCATAGTAGCAGGCCGGAATCGTAAGTTTGCCATCATCAAATTTAACTTCTACGTTATTGGCCAGGGTTGAAGATTGTTCAAGCAGCACTTCTTCAGAACCCTTAACTTCTCCCCCACTGGAGTTGAGCTTAAAGCCCTGGGCCTTGAGATATTCATTGAGCACTCTGATATCAGAAAACTTCTTAAGATTATTAATGAACACCGTGAAGTGGTTCGGTCGGTAACCGAAAGCAGCAACCCAAGCCGCATAATCACTCTCTTTCATAAGCTCATTGTAAATTTTGGTAGTTACCTTCCAGGGTCTTCCTGAACAGACAAAATCAAATGAGTTTTCTTTGCCGCCAGGAATCTGGTTAATCAGGTTGTTAACGATAGTCCGGAGTTCTGGAGAAAATTCTTCTAACTTGAGCTCTGAGATAAAAATTTTAGGAAGCTTCTCATCTTTATGAACGTAACTTTTGGCATAGAGTTTCTTTTCCGGAAATTGATAGTCACCACTATATTTATAACCCGCCTGAATAAAGGGATAGGCCAGTTTATCAATATTCACTCTTGGATGATTGAATGTCCTAAGGGCGATATGATCGTTACTGATTCCTGCTTCTCCTTGAGAGATCAGGTTGAAGATTTTTTGCGCCAGCGGATTAATGGCGACGTAGTCTACCCACATTTTGTCCAATAATCCCTGTATCGTCTGACTGCTCATATAATCTCCTTGGAATTTGATCAATCATAACAGTTCCCGGCCAAAAGAGTAAACCGCATGAATGAATAACTCTCCGAATCATGCTGGAGATTTGGGAGAAAAAGAGTATGATTTAATGCATATATCTCGAAAGGAACTCCCCCATGCAAATGAAGCTCAAAGGTGACTATTTTAACGGTAAATTTTCTCATCCAGAAGGTTCTACGAATCTTTCAGGGGCCCAGGAAAAAATCCTGAAGAAATGTCCCGGGGATTTAAGCCAGGTCTTGTGGGAAGCCGGTGTTTATCACGATCATATTGAGCCGGTCATTGTCTCTGCCCAAAAGGGTTATGAGCAATGGCGTAAACTTTCTTTTAATGAGCGCATCGTATTTTTCAAAAAATATCAGGAGATAGTCCGCGCTCGTAAGGATGATATCGCCATGGCCTTAGCACTCGAAGTAGGCAAGCCACTTTGGGAAGCTAAGACGGAAGCGGCTGCACTTGATTCAAAAGTTTCTGTCACAATAACTGATTCCTTCGAGCGTATTAAGCAGCAAACAATCAAGGACGTAATGCCTAAGATTGATGGTCATATAGTGTATAAGCCGCTTGGGCCTTGCTTAGTGATCGGTCCATTTAACTTTCCTTGCCACCTGGCCAATGGCCAGATTCTTTCGGCCTTGCTTGGAGGGAACTCGATAATCTTTAAGCCATCGGAGAAGACAATTTATTCTGCCCAGCTGATGATGGAATGTTTCCACGAGGCTGGATTCCCTGAAGGCGTAATTAATTTTATTAATGGCATGGGTGTTACATCTTCGCGTCTCACTGCAGATAAACGCATCAAGGGAATCTACTTTACCGGGTCTCGTGGTGTGGGCCTTCGTATTCTTGAAAACACATACATGGACCTCAATAAATTAGTGGCTCTTGAATTAGGTGGAAAGAATTCAACTATCCTTCACCATGATACAAATATTTCTCATGCCCTTCCGGAACTATTGCGTTCTTGTTTCCTGACTACTGGTCAGCGTTGCACGTCAACTTCCATGATCCTTGTACACCGGAAAATTGAGCAAGAGTTCATTGCCCAGTTCAAGGCAGTTACTGAGCGCATTCGTGTTGGACATCCAACCAAGTGCACACCAGATCCTTTCATGGGTCCTTTAATTGATGACCAAGCTGAGAAACTTTATTTTGATTTCTGTGCTGCCGGCAAGGCCGAAGGTGCGGAGGAGATTGTTGCCCCAAGAAAACTTGATGTGGGTTATGAGGGTCATTATGTTTCTCCATCTGTGCATTACCTCAAAAAACCGAAGCTTGATGGGAAATTCATCCAGGAAGAAATCTTCGGGCCAAATTGCTTTTTCATTCCTTATGACAATATTGAAGAAGCCATTCAAATGGCCAACTGCACCCCATATGGTCTTGCGGCATCTGTTTTCACCAGAGACCAGGAAGTCTATAAGCTTTGCTTGAGGGACATTGAATCAGGACTTTTAAATCTTAACCGATCTACGGTTGGTGCCACTGCCCGTCTTCCTTTTGGAGGACTTAAGAATTCAGGAAATCATCGTCCTGCCGCGGTTTCCATGATCGACCATTGTGTAAGTACTGTTGCTTCACTGGAGACCCAGGATGATGACAGTTCCAGGCTTTCGGATGTCGTCGGACTTAAAGAATAAATGAAAATCGAAGAAGCCCTGGAAGAGGCCCGCAAAGAGCGTCTCTATATCATCATTCTCGCCGCAATCCAGGTGGCCCACATTCTGGACTTCGTGATCATGATGCCCCTTGGCGCAACATTCATGCGGGTCTTTGACATCTCACCAGTTCAATTCTCAACCTTGGTTTCTGCCTACACTATTAGTGCAGGTATAGTTGGATTCTTCGGTGCTCTGTATGCTGATCATTTTGACCGTAAGACCTTCTTACTTTTTAACTTTGCCGGGTTTATTGGCGGTACTTTTATGTGCGCTATTTCTACCAGTTTCGCTACCCTGCTCATTGCCCGCATCATTGCAGGTGCCTTTGGTGGAGTCCTTAATGCATGCGTGCTCTCACTTGTTTCGGATTTAATTCCGTTTCAGCGAAGGGGTACGGCCATGGGTGTTGTGATGTCAGCTTTTTCAATGGCAAGTGTGGCCGGAGTGCCTGCTGGTCTCTGGATAGCCAATGCCTTTACATGGCATGCAGCTTTTTATTTTATCTGTATTATTGGAATCATTTTCTGGATAGCCTCATACATCATTCTTCCCTCAGTTAAGATAAAGATTGAACCGAAAAGTTTTCATGCCAACCTAAAAAACTTCCATGGAATTATTCGTCAGTGGGATTATCAGCAATGTTTCCTGCTCACCAGCACCCTCGCCTTTGGTATTTTCATGATCATTCCTTTTCTTGCACCGTATATGGTAAAGAATATTGGAATGAAGGAGTCTGAATTACCTTATATTTACCTGGTTGGTGGAGTCTGCACCATCATAACGGCCAGACTTGTGGGAAGATTATGTGACCGGATTGGAAGCTTTAAGGTTTTCAGGGTAGTCGGGTTTATAGCCCTCCTTCCTATTTTCTGCCTGACTAACTTGCCTCCAACACATTTATGGATTGCCCTGATAGTAACGTCTGGCTTTACCATGTTTGCATCGGCCAGATTCATACCGGCAATGACCTTGGTATCGGCAGTAGTTAAGCCATCTGAGCGTGGGACATTCATGTCGCTTGAAAATTCTGCGAGGCAGTTGTCTGCGGGATTGTCCTCACAGGTTGGAGGACTTATCATAGGATCAACTGCGGCAGGTGCGCTCACAAATTATAATATTGTCGGATATATTTGTATCGGAACCTCTTTAATGGCCATTTGGATAGCTGCAGGAATTCAAAAGAAAATCAGTCTCAGGCCTTCATGAATTTTAATACTGCCCATGTTTCTGCATTTATAGCTTTTTCCCTTTGGGGACTCTTTCCCATTTATTGGAAAATGCTGGCAGAAGTTCCGGCCTGGGATCTTTTTGGCCATCGACTCCTGTTATCCTTTGTTACCTTGTTTTTTATACTTACCTTCAGAAGCAAGCTTAAACTTGTGGCCGATATCTGGCGCAACCCAAAACAGCGACTTCTGCTCATACTCTCTGCAGGACTCATATCTTCCAATTGGCTCATGTATATTTATGCCGTCAATACAAACAGGATCCTTGAAGCCAGCATGGGTTATTTTATGAATCCGCTGTTCAATGTATTCATGGGAAGGATCATATTAAAGGAACAATTACGATCCACGCAATGGCCTTCAATCATACTGGCCTTTCTGGCCATGGTCATAATTGCCATTCAATCAGATATCAATCATGTTCCATGGCTCGCGATTTTATTGTCTGTGTCTTTTGCCATGTACGGCCTGATACGAAAAGTCGTGCATGTGGGTTCAATGGAAGGCCTTGCCTTTGAAACAAGTGTCATGATTGTTCCTGTCCTGATTGCCTGGTTTTTTCAGCCCAGCACTCCCGCAACTGTTTTCTCTATACTCCCCCCATGGAAACTTGGTCTCCTGGCCACCTCCGGGATAGTCACAAGCATTCCTCTCATTTTGTTTGCCTATAGCGCCAAGCGACTGTCCTTTAGCACTCTTGGATTTTTCCAGTACCTCTCTCCAAGCCTTAAGTTTGTTTGTGGACTCCTGATTTTCCATGAACCCTTAAGTGACGAGCGTCTCCTGGTTTTTTTTTTGATTTGGATTGCCCTGGGCTGGTATACAGCTGAATCATATTATGAGATGAGCAAGCTGAAGCGAGGTCGATAATGATTTATTTCTTGATAATAACTGCAGTCATCATTGGTGCCTTGATGCCGGTGCAGGCAGGTATTAATGCTGAACTGACCCGCCTGGTGCAGCATCCTTACCTTGGGGCCTTGATTTCTTTTTTTATGGGCACTGTTCTCCTGAGTCTGATCGTCATTGTTCAGGGCATTCCTGTTTCCGAAATTAAACGCCTGACAACTGCCTCCCCCATTCTATTCGTAGGGGGGTTCCTGGGTGCACTGTTTGTTGGATCATCGATTTTTCTCATTCCTAAACTTGGTGCAACCACTATGATTGCGGCCTACATCACTGGCCAGTTACTAATGTCTGTTTGCATGGATCATTATGGTTGGTTTGGAATTCCTGTAAATCACATCAGCATGACAAAAATTTGCGGTTTATTCATGCTTTTCGTGGGTCTATTTATGGTTATGCGGAAAGTTCCATGATTGAGCTCTTAAATGTCTCCAAAAAATTTGATGGACGAGGCATTGCAGGGATCAACGGTTTAACACTTACACTTCCGCGGGGTGAAATACTAGCTGTCATGGGTCCAAATGGAAGTGGCAAGACTACCTTGATTAATGTCATAGCAGGAAAGATCATTCCAGATAGTGGAATCGTTAAGCTCGATGTCCCGGCCTATATTTTTACAGGTGGTTCTGAGTCTCAGGACATGAATGTCCAAAAATACCTGATCCTCAAGAATACGCAAAATATTGATGATGAGAAAAAGCTACAGTTTGCCAGGGACTTTGCAGATATTTTTGAATTCACTTTTCAATTGAAGCAGGATCTTTCACAACTCTCGGCCGGTCAGAGGCAGAAGGTAGAATTAGCTGCCATACTCGTTAACCGTCCCGGGCTCCTGCTTTTAGATGAACCCTTTACTCATCTTGATCCTCATACCCGCAAAGATATCCTGAAATCACTTTTCAATTATATCAGACAACAAGAAACCTCCCTCCTCTGGGTGACCCATGAGCTGGACGAAGCCTTGATGTTTTCTGATCGATTAGGGCTGCTTAATTTTGGAAGGTTTGATCAAATTGATACTCCCTTTAATCTGGTAGAAAAGCCCCGAAGCCTTTTTTCCGCTCAATTCCTGGGTTATGAAAACTTCCTGGCCATAAAAAAAAACAGTGAAGGTTGGGTAACTCCCTGGGGAATCATTGCGTCACCTCTGAAAACGGAAGAAGCCTTGTTGGTTATTCCTGACGATGCCTGGATAGTTGGCCATTCTGAATCAAATGCAACAGTGACCTCACTTACCTTGAAAGGGTATAAAAAGTGTTTCAGGGCCTTATTTGAAGAAAAAGAATTTCAAGTAACCCTTCCCCGCTCGAAGTCCATGCCTACTACTGGACTTACGATAAATCTCAAGGCGGACCTCGCAGAATGCTTTCTTATCCCCCTTTAAGGATAGTGATTTCAAAGATTTAACCCACTAAAAAAACAGGCTAAAGTGAGGTGGATATGGTAAGTATCCCCTATGGCCGTGACATATTTTGATAAAGAAAATTACCAGCGTAAACCCGAATGGTTAAAGGTAAAGCTACCTACGGGTGACGACTTTAAGGACATTCGCGATAATTTACGCGCGAAAGGACTCTCTACAGTTTGTGAGGAGGCCAAGTGTCCCAATATTTCTGAGTGCTGGAGTGGTCGAACAGCGACTGTAATGATCCTCGGTGATACGTGCACGCGGGCCTGCAAATTTTGTCATGTCAAAACTGGAAATCCCAAGGGCTTTGTAAATTCTGAAGAAATTGCCAATACATCACAGATGGTTGGACTCATGAGCCTTCGCTATGTGGTGATCACAAGTGTGGATCGTGATGATCTGCCTGATCATGGTGCTGGTCATTTTGCCGCTGTTGTTTCAAGAGTGCATACTGATCATCCTGAAACAAAAGTTGAAGTGCTGATCCCGGACTTTGCAGCAGATCCAGAACGCATGCATCTTCTTGCAAAATCAAATCCATTTGTAATTGCCCAGAATATTGAAACGGTAAGACGCCTTACTCATCCTGTTCGTGATCCACGTGCAGGCTATGAAAGCACTTTAAATTGCCTTAAGTTTTACAAAGAACATTATCCGCACATTCAGACAAAGACATCGCTCATGATGGGACTTGGTGAAACCTGGAAAGAAATCCAGGAAACACTTGAAGACCTTCGTTCAGTAGGGGTTGATATCGTAACTTTTGGTCAATACCTCCAGCCAAGCAAACGCCATCTTAATGTCGAGAAGTTTTATACGCCAGAAGAGTTTGATGAATTAAAGAGACTTGCCATGAAGATGGGATTTAAGTTTGTTGCCTCAGGCCCCCTTGTTCGCAGCTCTTATAAGGCCGCAGACTTTCTTGATTATGTTGAAGCCCAACCTTAACCTTTCCTTATTCGGACTTGATGAGACAAATCTTTCTTATCTGAATGAGAGAACGATCGTCATACGCAAATGGAACTGGGACTACCAGGTCGCCCATGACTTTCAAAGAAATTGCCTGAAGGCGCTGGAAGAGATGCCGCGTTTGCGGGTGCTCATTTGTTGTAATCATCCACGGGTCTTAACCAATGGTCGTGGATTACAAAGGCCACGCAAGGGTGAAGTTCTTGAACTCAAGGAATTTCGGGCCACTGACCACATCCTGCCTTTTCCCCTCCATCAGATAGAACGTGGTGGTGGTTTAACCTTTCATCATCCCGGACAGTTTATTTTTTATCCAATCATTAAGTTAAATCCTAATGCTCTTTCTTTATCCAGGATGACTAATGAGATATTTGATTATTCGGCTGAGATACTACATGACTGGGGAATAAAGGATATTTCACATACACATAAGCTCATGGGACTCTGGCATGGAGAAAAAAAGCTCGCATCGCTTGGAATTGCAATTGAGAAGTTAACTACTTTTCATGGAATGGCCCTTAATCTCCATAAGGATGAAGAAATGAAACGGGCCATGTCGAGTATAAATCCTTGCGGTCTCAGTTCTGATATTTATATTGCGGCCAATGAACTCATTTCATTACCTGCGAATGCCCTGGATAAGTTTACTGATGAATTCTTAAAGAAGGTTGAGTATGGCTGGCAATAGTTTCGGATCAATGTTCAAGTTCACTACATTTGGTGAGTCCCATGGGGAAGCACTTGGGGTGATTATTGATGGCCTGCCTGCAGGGCTTAACTATTCGATGGATGATTTAAAAGCTGAACTCAAGCGTCGTGCACCGGGACACCATCAAGTTCATACTGGCAGGAAAGAAGATGACCTTCCTGAAATTTTATCCGGCGTCTTTGAGGGGAAAACTCTTGGAACACCTCTGACTGTCATTGTGAGAAATACTGCTCAACGAAGCCAGGACTATGATGCCTTAAAAGCTGAATATAGGCCCGGGCATGCTGACAAAACGACAATGCAAAAATATGGCTTTCGTGACCATCGTGGAGGTGGCCGTGCTTCCGGTAGGGAAACTGTGGCCCGGGTAATTGCCGGCTACTTTGCAGGACTCATTCTGCCTCAGGTAAGTTTTTATGCTTATATTGCACAACTTGCACATTTTAAGCTGGAGGAACTTCCTGCTGACCATTTAGTTGACCGTGGTGAAATTAATGTTCCAGATAAGAACATGACTAAAGAAGTGATAAGCTTTTTAACCAAATGCAAAACTGATGGAGAATCTGCCGGTGGTATCGTTAACTTGTCCATCAAGGGATCACCTGCAGGCTTAGGTGAACCAGTATTTGATAAGCTTAAAGCGGAATTGGCCAAGGCCATGCTTTCTATTCCTGCTTGCGTAGGGATGAGCCTTGGGGCCGGCTTTGACCTGGCCTTAAGACCAGGTTCAGAAACATCAAAAGACAGGACAAATTTTGGTGGAATCGAAGGTGGCATAACAAATGGAGAGGAAATTTTTCTCAAAGTTGCTTTTAAAGCACCTTCAACAGTAGGAAAGAAAGCCCAGGAAGGGAGACATGACCCGTGTATTCTTCCAAGAGTTATTCCAGTTGTGGAAGCAATGGCCAAAGTTGTTATGGCCGATCACTACCTTCGCCAGGCGGCTTATCTTGCTTTTGTTTCTTCAGATAAAGATCAGTAATGCTAATCAGCCCTTCCCTATGTTGTTTGAGTCGCAAGAGTTCAGGCGTTTCCTCTGAAGGCTCAAGAATCTGATTTTTAAGATCCTTCCATTTCCAATAGGTATTGTGATGATAGGCCCCATGCTTATTGGCAACCAGACCTGAGCTATTCATAGCTATAGAGTCATCTTCTAGTAGATTGTCACCTAATTTCACATACTGTTGATCAGACAAAGTCAGGTTGAAAAGTGTAGGAAAGATATCTTCGTGAGAGCCAAAGCGGCCCATATCAATTTTTGCAGGCATAAGTTCAGGAGGAAGAGAGATGAAGAACGGTACACTGAAGCGTTTGAACTCCTGATCTGAGCCAACTCCCTTGGCTATCCAAAAGCTATGGTCGCCAGTGAGTGCAACAACAGTAGTGTCTTTTACTTTTGTTGAGCGTATACGATTAAGAAATTCTCCTACTTTCTGATTGGCATATTGAAGACCAAGGAAACGCTTACGGGCGAGCTCTTCCCTGAGTGTGAGATTATCAAGAGCATCATGAGTTAGCGTAAGTGGCAATGGATTATAGGAAACCGGATATTCAAAAGGCGGATGATTTGAAGTTGTGAGAACGAGGAAAAACTGTGGAGTAGTGGCAGTCTTCAGCTGCTCTTCTATGAAAGAATATAAATACTCATCAAAGATACCCCACTCATTTCCAAGGTCACGTGGGCTAAAATTATTAAGTTCCGGCATGGAGTCCTTCATTTCATCCGCACCCCATAGGTTATCATAGCCCTGAACCTTGAGGTACTTACCCAGGTCTCTCCATCCTAGCTTTCCCCCATAGGCGAAATGAGTTGTGTAACCTTTTTGCTTATAAGGAAGATGTCCTCCGGAATCTAGTGCCGTACTCATAAATTCTGACTCAGACAGGAAGCGCGCCCCTGGTCTGATGACCTGTGAAGTTGCAACAGAAACAATACTTCCAATAGTTCCATTTTCTGCAGGCAGGAAGTTTCGGAAAAGAATACCTTCCTTGAAATGATTTTTTAATTTGCCGAGAACATTGAAATTATCAGCATCATGCTCGCTCCAGTAACTGCCAAAACTCTCCATCACCACCATCACGACATGGGGAGGATTTTTTTCAAGCCTGCCATTTACTGGTGTGCGCGCCATGAGTGCTTCAGTCAAGGCCGGTTTCAAAGGTCCAGCACCATGGGCATGTTTGAAAGCGACCTGCCAATCCTGGTACTGAAATTGGGCAAGATAATCGAAGGTACCTTTGCCGAATGTCTTCCGGATTTTCATCGCGCGATTAAGACTAATTGGGCCGTTTATAGAAAGCTTATTGATAAAATCATTTGAACTTATATGCGCATCCTCAATGGATAGAGGCAAGCGGGTAAAGTTTCCACGGGCGCAAAATGCCAGGAAGATCAATCCTGAAAAAAAGATCACAGGGACTTTCCAGTCAAAGCGCTTGGCCTTCAGGTCAAACTCAAATGGTGAGAAGAGAAAGCGTATCAACCGGTAGAAGACATAATGAGTAGCGAAGATTGTTGTAAGCCATACCGGGACATTATAATTTTTCCAGATGGTAATAAGCATCGCAACCGTATCATCTTCCATAAAGCCATAGAAAAGGATGTTAATATGATCCTGGAAATAAGAATAGAACCCATAATCACAAACATATATCCAAGCTATAAGATAAAAACCAATTACCATGATGGAAGTTATGAAAAAACGAGCGAGCTTAATAGTAAATTTTCCTGGCAGGACATAGGCCAGGTTTAAAATAAGGAAAGGCAAGGCGGTCACATAGGAGATAGGCATAAGGTCATAACGAAGACCAAGAAAAAAGGCTTCAGTCAGGAGTCGTGGGTCATTGGTCAGGGAAGCAACATCACCAAAATATAATGCGAATGCGGCCCTGGAAAGGGTCAACAGGCATGTGAACAGGAAGAACAGGATAAATAGGTTCTTAGTCCACCTGAAGTAGTAGTGACGAAAAGAAAGCTTCATACTGCATTATGATAGCTGGATCATTCTGACGTGTCACCAAACATGAGGTTACGTTCAAAGTCCTCAGGTTTTGTAGCATTGCCTCGGGCTTCTTCCATAGAGATGAGACCCTGCTTATAGAGGTCTGTAATATGCTGGTCAAAGCTTTGGGCTCCGGAAGTATTCTTCCCTTTTTCAATATAAGTATAGATTTCTTTGGTCCTGGCTGGATCAAGAATGGCTTCTTTAATACCAATATTATTTATCATGATTTCCTGGGCAGCAACCCTGCCCTTCCCATCTACAGTCTTTAACAATCTCTGTGAAATAGTGGCACTTAAGTTATCTGCAATTCGTGTACGCACGACGTTTTGCTCTTCAGGTGGAAACATCGAGATCAATCGACCGATGGTACTAAGTGCATCCGTTGTGTGGACAGTTCCAAAAACAAGGTGGCCCGTCTCAGCGGCTTTCAATGCAATAGAAATTGTCTCAGCATCCCGCATCTCACCAATGAGGATGATATCCGGATCCTGGCGTAGGGCCGATCTTAATGCCGAGTTGAAATCCAGGGTATCAAGTCCGATTTCTCTTTGTGTAATTCTTGCCTTAAGTGGTGAATGAACATATTCAACCGGATCTTCCAATGTGAGAATATGAACGGCAGAGGTCCTGTTGATAAAATTAATCATGGCCGCAAGTGTAGAACTTTTTCCTGAACCTGTGGCCCCGGTAACCAGGACGAGACCTGCATTGGCACTTGCAATTTTATTAACGACGGCCGGGAGTTTAAGTTCTTCAGTAGTAGGAATTTTATCACTGATAAGACGTAGGATAAGTCCGAGCTTGCCCTGATATCGCATTAAGTTGTAACGAATACGACAAATTCCAGGGACTGTAAAAGATCCATCGTGTTCCCTGATAGTATCCAGTTTTTTTAGTACTTCCTGGTCCTTGATCATAATCTTACAGACGAGCTTGAGGTCCTCATTAGTCATTGGATCCATTTTTACAGGAACCAGGTCTCCCCTCAGGCGAAAGCATGGCCTTTCATCAGTTCGCAAATGAATGTCACTAGTGCCTGACGTAAAGGCGGACTTAATGATATTAATGAAGGACTCGGGTGTTAATGCCATTTGCAACCTGTGGAAAATATTTATACTAGCTTATCGTTTTATTCTCACGAAGGTTTAAAAGTTTCTATTCGTAGTAAAATAGTCAACTTTAAGCACGGATTGGTAAGTATGTTATCGTTTTGGACAAGTGAAGAAGTCTTTTTCGATGGTGATCAGTATTTTGATCGCATGCTTAAGGATATTGAAGAGGCCCAGACATACATCACTGTTGAGATGTATATCTTCAATGATGATGTCTTGGGCAGGCTTCTTACTGAAAAGCTTATTGCTGCTCATTCCAGGGGTGTTAAGGTCCAGCTAATAGTTGATGGAGTTGGTAGTTACGCTTTTTTTGATAAGCTTCATAAATATCTTTCGCAAAACGGCGTCATGATCAAGATGTATAACCCTTTGCCTTTTTACCATCCATACTATGGAGACCTTACCCTGATCAGAAGATTACAGGTAATGTTCATCAGAATCATGAGGGTGAATAAGAGAAATCACCGAAAAATTATCACAATCGACAGTCACATTATGTACACTGGGAGCTTTAATGTGACCGTAGAACATACACACCATCATACAGAGATCGCATGGAAAGATATCGGAGTCAGGGTGACCGGGGATCAGGTGAGATTTACGGTGTTGAATTTTAAGAAAATTTGGAAACTTCGGGATTATTACCGTTATAAAAGACAAATCAAATCGTTTCAGTCGCCTAATTGGAGATATGCTCCCTTAAGGTTAAATCAGACAGTTTTCATGAAACGTTATTTTTATAAAAGCTTCCTGAATAAGATAAATCATTCACAAAAACGAATATGGTTTATGACCCCCTATTTTATTCCTAAGCGTCGCCTAATTCGGGCACTGGGGAAGGCGGCCAAGCGTGGGGTGGATGTTAAGATCATCATTTCATTTAAAACAGACGTTCCTATGTTCCGCACATTGCAATACTTTTATTATGACTACCTTTTGAAAAAAGGTGTGAAGGTCTACCAGTATACTGATAGTGTTTTACATGCGAAAAACTATATAATAGATGACTGGATGACTATCGGTTCAACCAACCTAAATCACCGTAGTTTTATGCATGATCTTGAAGTTGACCTAATCATACAAGATGAGAAGAACATGCGAATAATTGAGCAAAACTTTATTGAATCAACAAGTAATAAGAATTCCATTAGTATTGAAGCATTAAACGAGAGACCCTTTCTGGACCGGATTCTCTGCCGATTATTCTTTCTATTTAAATATTGGTTTTAAACATGAAAATAAGAATTTTGTCCTATAACATTCACAAGGGTTTTACGATTACTAATCGGGACTTTATCCTGGATGGAATCCGGAAGGCTTTACGTGACGTAAATGCAGATATCCTGTTTCTTCAGGAAGTCCTTGGCCACCATGACGACAAACGAAGCAAGATTCCTGATTGGGAAACTGCTATTCAATTTGAATACCTTGCTGAAACTGTCTGGCCGCATTTCGCCTATGGAAAGAATGCTATTTACCCTGAAGGCCATCATGGGAATGCCATCCTAAGCAAGTTTCCAATCATCGACTGGTCAAATCACGTTATCTCAACCAATCGTTTCGAACACCGGGGTTTGCTTAAGGCCAAGGTTCAAATTCCAGAAACTGGTGGGGAAATGCTACTCGCCAATACTCACCTGGATCTTACTCAGGGGGGCAGGGATCAACAGACCGGAGTCTTGATAGAACATATGTCGGCAGAGGAAAAGTTACCGTGGGTTCTCGTAGGTGATTTTAATGACTGGAACCAGAAGATCTCTCCCCGACTTGAAACAAGCTTGAGTGCACTAGAAGCTTTCAAGCACCTCTCCGGAAAATATCCAGCGACTTTTCCTTCAATGATGCCGATGTTGTCACTTGACCGTGTTTTCTTACATAAGGCACAGCCCACTTCAGCCAGAACTTTGACTGACAGACATTGGAAAAAGCTATCAGACCATTTGCCGCTTTTGGTTGAGTTTGAAATTCCGGATGCTAATTAATTGTAAATTTGTGACCGGCCGAATAGGCAAAACATCGACCAACGAATCTCAACTCACCATTATTTACGACAATCCCTGCACCATCAGGACAAGCATAAATAATTTTTGAGTTAGACTTGGTATATTTCTTGAAAGCCGCATCATATCTAGAAGAGTTCTTGAAATGGGGAAAAAAAAGAAAGTCCACCAGATTGAGTGCACTTAGATTTGTAAGGTTCACAACATTCTCATCTCTATCAAACTCAGGATAGGCCGCCATCTCAATATTTTCAGTCATGAGGATCGCCCCGGCCGAAAGACCAGTCAGCACCCCACCCTGTTCAACAAAAGTCCTGAGCTGGGGAAAAAGCTTTGCCTTTCGGAGTGAATTCAGGAAATAAAATGTATTTCCTCCGGCCATATGGATGGCATCACTGCGCATGACTTCCTGGAATAAAATACGGTCAAAAGGAACATCTACAGGAAAATGAATAAATCGCGTGATTTTATACTTACAATAATGCCTGACAAATGTGCGGAATTCTTGCTCTGACAAATAAGAAGATGAAGGAATGAAAGTCACCACCGGATTCTTCTTACCTATAAGCTCAATAAATGATTTATCAAGACTTAGGTTCGCCTGGTCATCCCCACCACTGAAAAAGACAAGCTTCATAGCCCCTCACGGCACTCACGAACTATCGAATACAGGTTTTGCATAATATTCTTATGCCGTGGAGGATTTTCAGCAGGCTTGGTCTTCTGATCCGGATCAAGGTTCTGATAAGCAGAGAACTGCTTGGCCAGGTTGAAAAGTTCATCGGCACCAAGGCGAGGCCTTAGCCTTTGAACTTTGGCAACGATGTATGTAATCGAATCACCAGTCACGCGGTCATACTTATTGATAACTGAAGAGCGCATGGTAAGTTCAAGCAGGAACTGATTTTTGTTAGCTCCCTCTACTTTCACCGGTGCCATGATAAGGGCCATATAAAGCTGCTGGAAGCGTTCAATCTGCTTACGCCTAAGCTCAGTCAGCTTAAGGTCAGATTTCTTGGCATAGGAGGACTTGATAATTTCCATGAAGTCTTCAGGAGTAAGGAGCTTTTCCTTTGTCAGGTAAATCTGGGGTAATTCCCTCAGGATATCACGCATGCAAAAAATAGCATCACGGTTTATACCATCAGCGACTTTATAGGCCGCACGATGAGACTTTGATCTTTCAAAATAGCTGAAGACCTTGCGGAATTTTGAAACAGTAGAGGAATGATCCTTAAGCAGCATATCCTGCTGGGACTTTTTAAAACCGATCTTTTGCAGGAGATTACGGTTCTTGCAATTAATGAAGTTCTTATCGAAAGTATCCAGAAGTTGATGCTTCCTGAACTGCTGAAGTGACTTCTTCTTTCCCGTTACCAGGAAATCAGCAATCTGGATGAAACACTGGGCAATATATCGTGCCTTCTGTCTCTGTTCCAGGATAGTGGTTGAAAACCGTTGAACATCATCAAAACGGTATTCCGCATGGAAAAGCCCGAATTGCCTGATGGATCCATAATCGATGATTCCGCCATCCATCAGGATGTTGTCACCATCCCAATCAAGCCAGCAAAAGATATATTCATCTTCAAACTTAGCGGAGGTATCAGAAAAGCTAAGCGCCACTTGCTGTGCCAGATAGTAGTACTTTTCCTTGTCGGTCTTGAAAGTAGTCTGTTCCCAGGCCTTATTCTCAATTTGTCTCTTGATGTAGTAATCGGCCACATGCTTAAGGGTTTCGAGGTTACCTTGCTTTAAATGACCAAAGAAATGACTTGGACGCATAAGATTTGGGTTGGCCCTAACGTTGATTCCAAGCCCTTTTTCAAACTCAACGATTGCGAGAATTCTTTCAGTCTTAAAACCATTACGACCAAGGACTTCAGAGAAAAAAAGTGTCTCGAGACCTTCGCCCACTTCAGAAAGACCACAGCCGTAAGAAATGCTTGGATCCCCTGTCTGGTAAAATTTCTTATTGATATTACAAGCTGGAGAAAGCTTTGTAGCTCCGGTTCCACAACTGGACACATCCCATGTCACACCATTATTTCTCACGGTACCATTCCAGACTGAACGGCCATCGCCTGAAGTCCTTCCGGATTTATCAGGGTGCTGAAGCTGCAGGTATCTGGTGGCCATATAGGTGTGAGGATGAATTTCATCTTCAGGGAATTTCACATCATTGATAACGTCGTATTCGTTAATGATGACAACTGCAAATGTTTCAAGGATTTCTCGTTCAAGATCTGAGTTGAGGACTTCTGCATGGGTTTTTGGAATCAGGCCCATTTCTTTGGCAAGTTGGAAATTAAAGTAAGCGACCTTACCCCCTTTCCGATACCTTGCCTTGTACTCCACTCGTCCACCTGGAACTTGTGACTTGAAAGGATGTTCACCATTGATGCGTGAAAAAGCAGTGTACTGTCTTTTGGCCACTTCATCGGTAGTTTTTTTAACTGGAGTCATTACCAAAATTCCTTAGATAAATTTACCTAAATAAAATTCTTAGTCTCAGTATATGCTCTTATCAATGTCTGACAAAAGCTATGTCACTAGGCAAAAACCTCCTAATGAGGGCTTAATTGCTCCAGCAAGGCTAAAAACTGCTTTCGATACCTTTCTTCTCCATGATGAAAGACATCAATATGTCTTCCCTCAGGCAGTATCCATAACCATTTTCGGTAACTTGGAATCTTTTTATAAGTTTCTTTTCCTAGTTTTGCAGAAACCACCGGATCTTTTTCACCAACCACTACCAAGGTTGGCAGATGAATTTTGCTTAAGACTTTTTCTCCAGCGTATTCATCTGAGACCAGAAGAAATGCCAGGGGACTGAACGGCCAGAAAAACCATCTACTTTTGAGAACCGAAAATCCCACATCCTGATAAGAGGCAAAACCCGAATCATGTACTAAAATGTTGATTTCATTTACATATTTGAAGTCTGGCAAGGCCCTTAAGGAAACTGCCCCACCTAAGCTTTGACCATAAACAATCAAGAGGCCTTTTCCAGCATGCAGCTCCCTGCCCTTCATCAAAGCTGCCAGAGCATCTAGATAAATACCGGCCTGAGAAGGCTTGCCTTCCGACTTTCCATAACCGCGATAATCCCAGGTAAATAAGTTATAACCTTGTTCAATCAACCAGATGAGAGAAAGATAATGAGTTGAAAGGTTCTCAGCATTTCCATGAAACTGGATGATGGTACCTTTGGGTTTTTTAGAGGTGGTCGGTAAAAACCAGCCATGAAGTTTGGTGCCATCCGATGATTCGAAGAAAACTTCCTGATGCTTGAGTTTGAACTGTGCTGGTTCAGTAAAATGATTTCTGGAAGGCTGGTAGAAAACACCAGAGCAACCTGAACTGAGAAAAAGTAAAATCAAAAAACGCATGGGTCGCCCTCATGAAATCTTTACAATCTTAACCTAATTCTAAACAAGAAGTGTGTTTAGGTCATGTAATAATATTGATATGAAGATCCTATGCAAATATGGCCTTATTCTGCTTGCTCCTTACTTCTTTTATCTATATTGGAGAAATTCTAAAAAGAGTTTCAACTTATTCGACATCAAAGTCGAAATATTGCCCTGGGAAGGGCTCGGCCTTGAATGAAAAATGCCACCATTCCTGGGAATAATTTTGAAAACCTTCAGCTTCCATTAACATTTTCAAAATCTTTCTGTTTTTTCTCTGATCTTCAGTAATTTTTGAGGAATCTGTATTAGAAATTGTGTCGAAATAGTCAAAATCACTCCCCATATCCAGTTCTTTTCCTGAACTTGCATCTACTAACGTCAAGTCCACGGCACTTCCACGAGAATGACTTGATTGCTTAGCGATATAGCCCTGGTCAAATAATTCTTTACGGCTGAAAGAAGGATAATAACGCTCTTTAAGATGCGGATTGATCTCTGGACGCAGGGCCCATTCCTGAAAAAAGGCTACTGCCTTGGCGGGACGATAGGCATCGAATATTTTTAATTTGTAACCTAAGCCCATCGCTTTACTCTGAACTTTGCAAATTGCCAAAGAAGGCTCTTTTGCCATCAAAGCCTTTGGTGCCTTATACCCATGCACCACTTCTCCGGTGAAGTTCTGAGGTGTCGCATAGCTTGCAGCGATCATGAGTCCGGTGCATATATCTGATAATGAAACAAAGTCCAAAGGGTAAGCTGACATATTGAAAGTTTCTCCGATTAATGAAAGTACTGCAAGCCCACAAGGCCTTGCCGTCCCCAGATCTCATCTCTTTCCATAACCTGTAATTGCAGGAAAAGCGAAAAATTCTGCATAAGATGGTGTCTTAGCTCAAACTCACCATTTAACTGCTGATCTTGTGCTAAAGAATTCAATCGGTATGTATTGAGATGGTAATAAGAGTTGAGTCCCATGATCCATTTCTCGCTCATAAGATAGCGAGTTACGATTTTTGGGCCAAACCCAACGCGATAATTCAGATTAAATTCTCCATTTATCAACATCGCAATCAATATCCGTTGATCCATTAACTGTAGCGTATTTCCGATTGAACCCATAAGCGTAGGACTGGGACAATCGAAACAACCAGTTTCTGTAATCTGACGGGCACCTAACTCCATTTCCCATGAAAAGGGGTTGGCCCAAAAATTCTGGGCCGGATAGTTTTTAAGAGATAGTATAGTTAGATCCTGTAAAACCAACTTTGGATTTTTGAGTTCCTTTTCCTTATAATTCAGAGTGAGTTTACCCATTTCAAGCTGACCTTCCTTTAGCGATCCTTTTTGAGGATCAAGTAAGTCATGCAAGGCAGCCCGGAATTGAAATCTGGTTTCTTTACCCTGTCCATGTACATAACCTTGAGCCACGCTATATCTGGTCGGCGGATGACTTTCAGCGGGGGAATCACGAAGAGAACTCTCCACAATCGCGTCAGAGGATATAATAGGATTAATGGCCCGGGCACGAAGGATGTGTGACTTGGCCTCCATAGTCACCGGATCATCTGTAAGGATTTTTTCAGAATTATAGTAATCAAAAGCTTCCATTGCCACATCCAGTGCCCCGGCCGCAGCTTTTGGTTCCATACCAAGTACGATATTTGGAGTTTCCTTGGGATGCTTTATCATATCTGATGCTTTCTCCAGGGAACTCCTGGGCTGATCACTGGATAATCTCATCAAACGTGCATAAGTTGATTCTCGTTTCTTTCCGGGCCCAATAAGACCTTCTTCTTTAAGCAACCTGATCGTATCAGCAGGAATGGCGAAGACAGAATAATTATCTGTTAAATTTTTCTCAGGCATGACCACTTCAATGATACTCAGCAAGTGATATGAGCAATTCTCAAGGAAGTAAAAATAGTCAAAATCAGTGTGACCTAATTCCCAGATATGATCCACCATCTCAAGCACCTGGAGTGTGGTCAGATTGAGCTCATAAGACCAAAGGTCTCTGAACTCAAAGTCACCATATTCACGAACCTTATAATAATAAGGCATGGCCGCAAATTTTCCTTTGTAACCGCCAAAGAGGCCCTTAATGGCATAGCTAAATGGATTAGTGGCCGTAGCCTCAGCAGAAAAGTTAATTCCGTAATCAAGCATTTCTGTTTCTTTGCGGTCATCAAATCGGCTCAAGCGCAGGAAGGTATGACCAAAAGCGGAATTCGGGTTGCTCAAATAATAAGAAGAAAAAACGATACTCGCTCTTTTGGCGGCAAGCTTAGAGAAAAAGCTGATGTATGTCTGGCATCCACTCAGGTCAATTCTCCATGGATTTCCCAAAGCCTGATTCAGCCATTTTAACCTGGCCGGAAATTTACAACCTGCATCCCCATCTTTGGGATTAGGGTTGGCAAACAATTCGACAGAACGCTTAAGTTCAAGCTCCGGATTAAATTTTCCCTCAGGATGAAGAAAAAAATCTTTACCATCTGCCTGGCTGGTTGAATTTTTATAATGAAGGAGTTTTTGCCATTTGGCCGAGTGTGCAAGCTTCTCCAGATCAGGAGAGGCGAAAAGGGATGAGGATATTATCAGACTGAAGAGTAAAAACATGGGACCTGCATTTTAAGGGCAGGCCCCAGTATAGGAATTAGATCTGAGTGTTGCAAGTAGTAGAGGCAACTGAGTTAATGTTATGTGTGATCTCTTTAGGAGATGCATTAACAGAAGAGAAGATTGAAGAATAGTTAGACTTCAATGCCTGACCGAACTCAGGGTAGTTTGAACAGCCGTAAACCTTAGAAAGGCCCACGATAGTCTCGCCATTTCCACGAGCGATATCATTTGCAAGGGCAACTTTATTAGCTTCTACATATGCTTCGGCCTGACCAACTTTAAGAGGTGCTGGTGAATCACAGTTAGAGGTACCAAGAGTAATAGCAACAGTCTGGAGACCAGTAGAGTTTGATAGTCCGGCGAAAACTTGTTTCCACCAAGTCTGGTCACCTTCAAAAATCATTGAACCCAAACCGCAACCAGCTGAGCCGTATTTAGCAGCAAAAGCAGAAGACGTCATGAGTGCAAGAAGAGTAATAACTACAAAAATCTTTTTCATCGATAGCTCCATGTTTAACATTGTTGACTGTAACCATTATCCGGACATTCTTTCTATGATCAACTATAAATTTCTTTAAAATTAAGCTTTTGCATTCGCCCATTACATTTCATTCCACTAAAATTAAGATTCGGCTAGAAAGTGAGGTCCACGATGCAACGCTTAATCATTTTGTTCCTGGTTTTATTGCCAACATTTGCGCTAAGCGAAGAAAATCCAAAACACATGGTGCAAGTAACACCTCGAGGTTTTGGTGTTGGGGCCGCCTACGAAACAACATATCCCAGGAACGAATCCATCTTCCGGGATTTTAATATTTTCAGGGGTAATATAGACCTGAACTATACCTACACAGTCACTCCGCGGGTTCAAGTGGGAGGCATCTTATCTAACAATTCAGAAAAAAGAACTTACGCGACCAAAGCCGGTCAAACAGGAAGAGTTTCAATCAATGATTTACTTGTTGGTATGTCACTCTATTGGAATTTTGATGATGAGATTATGCATTCCTGGTACATGGGGTTTATCTTTGCGGTACTAAACCATGAAGAAGAGTATTCAAAAAATGTTTTTAATTATCTGGAAGACGACAAGAACTCCGAAACTTATGAACTTATAGTTGGAAAAAGATTTGATTTAAAGAAATGGGGTCTTATAAACATTAAATACTCTCCCTCGTTTTCCCTTTATACCCAACGGGCCCGTAAGGATTATGACGATGATGGACTACAAGATGGTGTAGGAGTATCCGTCCAGGCGATTAAATTTGATATCTTGTTCTAGTTATTATGTCCGGAGAAGTGATTGATAGTGAGATATGTAAGACGAAGGCGCTTCTCAATTGTTTCATCCAGCATAAGCAGGAGTTCTTCAAGTTCAAAGGTTAGACCTAGATCAACTACAAACTTATCTGCTGCAATTTCTGCCATTAATGGATCAGAATCAGGCTTTTTCCCTTCAAATTCCCAAAGGACAAATGCCAGCTCATGAGCGATGTACGCCAGGGCACTAGGCCTGTCCGAAAGTAAGAGTTTCTGGAATTCTGGAAACACAACAATAGTGTTTGTCATGACCGTGCCGGGACTTTTCCCTTTCATGGCGTAGCTTGGAACAAATGTAATGGGATATTTTGTCATCAAGGCTTCAAGCAATGAACTTGGAAGAAGTGTGATCAGTTTTTCAAAATGTACTTTGCTGGACGAGTTTGTAATCCACTGATGCTCAGGCTGCGCGAAAAAATACACCGAAAAATTCTTTCGGGTTTCTGTACGATTAGTTTTTTCGCGGGAAAAGAAACGCTGAATTAAATCCATCATGAAGTACCTCTTACCTTCTTTTCGGGTAAGCGGTGACTCACTTGAGGATTAATTTATTGAAAAGGCTGGTCGTCTGATTCGAGGGAAAGGTTGACCAATCCCTGATACTTCTCACCAATAACTGCCAATAATTCGTCAGGTATGCTTGATGCACGATATTTCTTGCCGTTAGAAGTTCTGATCCAGAAGCCATTCAAGAGCTTATCTGTACTAACAATGCGAATTGGCTTAATTGAGACAATATGGTCAAGGTTGAAAAGAACTTCAACTTCACCCATCTCACTCGCACTTTTACCACTTAGAATTCTAAACTTCTTAAACTTCATACAAGACTCCTGCTTTAATTGAAGTTATTTTATAGTGGATCAAGATGCTTTGGGTCAAAGGTTGCTAAAAGTGAAAAGATTACATGAAGTGCTGGAGGAGAGATGGGAGTTCAAGGCCTTAGCGGTCATGGACGGTGTAATAAAACGGCCGCAAGAACCTACGCAATTGATTCTCCTGCTCCATGGCCTGAACGAAAGAGGCAGGCGCATGTACCGAAAGCTTCTTCCCTATCTGCCCGGTGATGCCATTATCATCGCTCCCAATGGTCCCTTTCCCCTCCCTCGGGTTAAAGAGCACAAGATAGATTATGGGTACGCCTGGTATTTTTACGATAAGTTTGAAAGAAAATATCTTATCAATCAGGACCTCCCTAAAAGCTGGATCAAAGAAATTGTGGAACTAAACAATCCACTAAATTTGCCAGTGACTATCATTGGATTTTCCCAGGGAGGATACCTCGCCCCAATGGTTGGGAAGGTCATAAAAAACACCAGGCTGGTAATTGGAATAGGTTGTGAGTTTCGTCATCATTTAGTTGATGCCCCCCTGGATTTTGTCATGGAGGCCATACATGGCAAGAATGATGAAACAATTCCAGCAACTGATGCTTTAAATGAGATTGCGCTACTAAAGAATAAAAACATAAAGAGTGGCTGGCATCTGATAGATGAAACTGGCCACGAAATCACTATCGGAGTTGGCAACAAGGTCAAAGAACTCGTGGAGGCATATGGAAAAAGAAGTTTATAAAGGGCAGATCATTCGGGTGACCGAAGAAACTATTGGCAATACAGTTTGGGAGCGGGCCTATATGCCGGACGGGGTGATCATTTTTCCGATCACAGACGATGGTAAAATCCTGCTGATCAAAGAAATGCGTCCCCATGAAAATCCAAACATACGTATCAAGGCCGTCTCCGGGATTCTTGAACACGACAAGGGAACTCCTGCGGAAAATGCCCAAAGGGAAATGCAGGAGGAGATAGGCCTCAAGGCAACAACGCTCACGCCACTCATGACCTTAAAAGGAACGGGCACTATTAATAGCACCCAGCACTTTTTCATGGCCCGTGGAATGGTACCCTCAAAACTTCCCAATCCTGATGGAGAAGACTCCATCCTGGATATCGTCCCCTTCACCCCTAATGAATTACTTGATGCCTTGATGCAAGACCGAATTCGCTGGTCCACTACGGCCTTAGGAATCTTTCGGCTTTTAGAAGTCCTAAAGCGCGAGATGTAAGTCTTCAATTTTACGTTGCCCTACTCAAACTTTGTATTATTTACTAAAACATTTGTTGGATATGCCGAACATGATATATACTGTTCTTAGAACAAGGACCGAAAATGTACGTCTGTATCTGCAAAGGCATTACCGAAAAACAAATCCAAGAGGCTGTGACCTCTCGCAGCACGAACAATCCAAAAGAAGTTCTTAAGGCACTTGGAGTTGGAAGTGATTGTGGAACGTGTGTTGAAGACGCAATTAAAACGCTCATGGAACAAAATGCACGCAGTCCCTACGAGATGAAAGACGGCTCAAACAATTCTTAGGTCTATTGAACTTTTTTGCATCTTCCTTTCTACTCCCCTACAATGATCCCAATATTATCGCTTCCTTCCTGGGGTTTTTATGAAAAGTTCACCTGCCATTATCGACGCACTCAACACCGTCCTGACTAAAGAGCTTACGGCCATCAACCAATACTTCCTGCATGCCCGCATGTTGCAGAACTGGGGTCTGGAAAGAATCGGCAAGCTTGAGTACGAAGCCTCAATAGATGAAATGAAACATGCTGATATGGTTATCAAGCGAATCCTTTTCCTTGAAGGCCTGCCTAACTTACAAAAACTGGACAAGCTTCGTATTGGCCAGGACATCGGTGAAGTTATTGAAGCTGATTTGCAGGTTGAATACGATGCTGTTCCTCACTTGAAAAAATGCATCCAGCTCGCAGAGACTGAGCATGACTATGCAACTCGTGACCTCTTTCTTTCGATTCTTAAATCAGAAGAGCATCACATTGACTGGCTTGAAACCCAGCGCGACCTGATGAAGGCAGTTGGAATACAAAACTACATGCAATCACAAATGGACCCTGATAAGGGTGCTGAATAAAAATAAGGCTCCGAAAGGAGCCTTTTTTTGCGGGGAAATGATGATAATAAATTCAAGCCTAACGCTTCGTGTTTACCCTAAGGGCTTTCATCTGATTACGTCAGAAGTCCTGAAGGCATTGGGTCCTTTACCGGAAGCAGGTATTCTCCATATCTTCATTCAGCACACCTCGGCCGCTCTCGCAATTAATGAAAACGCCGATCCGACTGTCAGGCATGACCTGAACCTGGCCTTTGATAAAATAGCTCCGGAAAATCAACCCTTTTACCAGCATACTGTTGAGGGTGAAGACGATATGCCGGCCCATATAAAGTCTGTCCTTGCCGGCAGTTCAGTGAGTATTCCAGTCACGCAAAGAAAACTGGCCCTTGGTACCTGGCAGGGAATATACCTATGCGAATTCCGTAAAGATGCCACACCCAGGAAGCTGGTACTGACATTGCTTTCCTAGTTTGATACTTCACCTTCCATGAGTAGAAAAGTTCTTCCCCCATTCATCATCGCCCTGGCCAGTATCTGGCTCGGTTGGACTGTATTGGTAGATTTTTTTATCGTTCCTGTTGTCTTTCAGAAAATAGGTGATTTTTTCATGGCCGGCTTTCTTGGCATCGAAGTTTTTTCGAAACTAAATAATCTTGAAGTACTTGTAGCTTCTGCCCTCGTTGCCTTGACCGCCCTTAGTGTTAAGCGAGGCAAGAGTGCTATCGTCGCTTTTGTCCTTTCACTTATTCTGTGGTTTGTAGCGATGTTCTATTTCTCATACCTCACTCCAAAAATTATTTCACTAACTGAGCAATGGAAGAGAGCTGATCTTATGGGTCTCACTGGTTTATCCGGAATTCCGGATTTACAGCAAGAGCATCAGTACTATCACCGGATGTATATTGCCATTGATAGTGTGAAACTCGGTCTCCTCTCCATCCTGATCGGTTTTGGTATATGGCGGGGTGATGAATGGAAATGAATCGTCTTGCTCCCATTCCTAGTGGTTCGCTTTTCTTCGCTCCTATGGAAGGCATTACTGATGAGTCTTTCAGGAAAACGATCCTTAAGCTTTATCCGGAATGGGATTACATTGCGTGTGACTTTTTGCGTGTACCGTCGGCCGGTCGATATCCTGTAAAGCACCTGATCAGGCATATGGGCCGGGACTTGTTTGAGATCCCATGGGTAAAAGAAAAAACCATGTATCAGATTCTTACTTCCCACCGAGCATTCACGGTAGAGATGGTAAGGGATGTAGATTACCTTGGAATTCCCTGGATGGACGTAAACCTTGGCTGTCCCTCGCCCACTGTTTGTAAAAATGGCGGAGGATCTTCCCTTTTGAAAGATCTAAAAACACTTGCCCCTCTCATGAGGTCAATCCGTGAGAATTTCAAGGGTCGATTGAGTGCCAAGATACGGGTGGGCTATTCTGATACGAAAAACTTCGATGATAGTATCCGCATGTTAAACGACGAGGGTATTGAACTTATCACTGTTCACGGTCGCACCCGTGATCAAATGTATAAAGAACCAGCAAACTGGGATTTTATCGCCCGTGCCGTGGCAATTTCAAAAGTCCCCATAATTGGCAACGGTGACGTCTGGAGTATTGCAGACATCGATCGCATGTTCCTGGAGACAGGCTGCCACGCTGTCATGGCCGCACGAGGGGCCCTGCAATCACCGTGGATGGCACAAGATTATAAGCGCAATAAGAAAAGTGAAACCGACTCAGAAAAATATGACCGCATGAGAGAATTTTTCCGCGAGTACCGTACTCAACTTGAAGCTGAAAACATTTCTGCCCGCGGACTCTTAAAGCAAAGTAAGTCCGTATCAAGGTTCATGTTAAATGGTGTCGTTGGCAGTGAGGGCACCAGGCGCAAGTTAATGCTCTCCCAGGCATTGCCTGAGTTTTACGACACCATAGAAAATCTCTAATCGCTGCCGGCACTTCTCCAAATGGGAGGTGATTACATGAAAACTATAAAATCGAGAGAAAACAACAAATTTTCAAGCCATAAAAATAAATTCACATTTGAATGCCGCTGGTGGCAGTGCAAAGATGATTTAAAAGTTCTTCATTGAGAAATCAACCCGCTCACGGGCCATAAGTTTCTGTCCGGCCACTTCTCGAATTTTTTCCAGGCGAGGAACTAAACCCTCAAGGTTAGCAATCTGAATTCCCAGGCCGGGACGCGCATTGAGTTCCAGCATGATAGGCCCCTTGTCCGGAGTCAGTACGATATCAGCGCCAAGATAACCAAGTTCAACCATATCGTAACAATGAGCGGCCAGTTCCAGGATTTCGCGCCAGTAAGGAAGCTTCAACCCGGAAATCTTATGACCAGTATCAGGATGCTCATCAATGACCTGATTTCTGATAACAGCATTATTAGTCCAGCCATTGGAAAGATTCAACCCGGCCCCAATTGCTCCCTGATGCAGGTTGGCCCGTCCATCAGAGGATTTTGTAGGAAGGCGAACCATACTCATGACTGGAAATCCCTCGAAAACGATTACGCGTATATCTGGAATTCCACTATAAGAATAATCATCAAAGATGGGATGCTTATCAATCTTGGCCTGGATAATCGCAAGGTCACTTTGCCCACCCATTGAATAGAGTCCAGAAAGGATTCCAGAGATGTGATGTTTTACTTCATCGATTTCCATCAGCTTATCATTGGAGCGCCGGCATAGAATACGGGCCTCACCATTCACTACTTCCTTGATGATTTCCTTGATAACAATGATTCCATTTCCTTGTGAGCCTTTGGCCGGCTTGATGACAAAAGAATCATAATGCTGAAGCTTAAGATGGAGATTTTTTAGTGATCCGTAATTTTCCACAACCATATAGTTCTCAGGCATGGCTATGCCCCAGGCAGCGGCACGTTCAGCAGTGAGAACCTTATTATCGACCAGCGGATAATTCTTGCGCTTATTATGGCGCAAGATATAGCGACCAACACGATTGTTGATTCCAAGAATCCCCAATGCCTCTAAGTCGCGAAAAATCATTTTAGTCTGGCCTTCAATTTATTTTTTTGTCTCACCAGGTCCCTGAAGCGAATGAACTCTGAGAGTCTGTATCCCTTATACTTCCCAATGAGAATCAGTATACCGATGATGGCAAAGAGCATTTCAGGGTTAGTGAACATGAACATCTCGAGTACGGGAATTGAGAATAAAAGATAACCCAAGATGGCTATGATAAGTGTCCCAATTAAGGTCTTGGATGTATTGATCAAACCTTCTTCCGCCAGCATGATGGAAAGGCGTTCGATATTTGTTGCTACGATGACGATCGGAAAGAAGGCCAGGTGCTTCTGGGAAATAACCGATATGTCCGAGCTGAAAAGTGAATAGCTAATCATCAGCAGGATTATCAGGGTCAGGATAATGGAAAGCCTCGGTACGGCCAGCAGGTAAAACTTATCAAGCACATATCTTTCAAGAATTCCCACTAAGACAACTACGCCAAAGAAGAGTAGCCCGAAACCAAATGAGGTCTCCCTGAAGAAGAGAGTCAGGAGGATCGGGGTAAAGATACCGAAGGTCGGAATACCTATGAGGTTTCTTGCCAGGGCCAGGACCAGTGTTCCTAGCGGAATGAGGAGAATGGTCGTAAACATGGTCTGCATAGGGAGTGGTAAACGATAAAGGCTGAAACGTCCGAAAATTGAATCAGACCTTACTACTTCTTTTTTATATTCGGCACGGTTGTACCGATTAATCCGCGCGCGATCTGCCTGGATGGAATAAGAGACATTTTTCTTGGAAAGTAGTTTTTCTACATCATCAAAATTTCGGTGCATGACCAGGAAATTATCCGGTCTTTCTCCAAAATGACCCCGGTTGGTATCGATTGGGATCCACTTGTTATTCAGGAAAACTTCGTTGGCAAAGGTAAAGCGCAACTTCTGGTCTTCGGCCTGTTCAATTTTCTCAGGCATTCTCACCATCACGAGGATGCGTGAAGGGATGTTTTTTCTTCTTGCCATGATATTGAAGATCTTGGCCTTGATTAAGGGCGATCCCTTACCAGTGCTGAGGGTGGCCTGGATCGTTCTGTTGGATATATTACGCTGAATCTCTTCCTGCACGTAATAGTAAAGTTTTCGTACAAGGCTAGTCTTGTCCTCAGTCCCTTCAAGGATGGCCGTCTCAAGCAATGCAATTGCTGCTTCATCTTCAGGATTCAGATCCGGCGTTTTCAGGAACTTGTTAAGCGCCTTGGGATATGTCTCAGTAAAATCTTTCTGGATATTCTTATAAACGATGGGCTTCAGGTCAATTCTTGCAGAATACGTCACACTGTTCTGAATGACTTTCTGTGAACTCCAGGTCGCCAGGTTACTGTCAGAACTTGAATCGATGAAAATTTCAAAATCCTTGGACTTCAGCTTTTCATCAGAGATTTTAACCCCGACACCGGGACGTGGAATGGGAAATGAAAAAGTACGGTGTTCTCCCTTGGGCTTTACTGAGAGATGGAAATTCCAGACATCATCAACCATCTGAGGCAGGAGTGAAAGATTCAGGACCTGGGACTTATAAGTCATCATACAGATCGGTAAAATTATAAGCAGCGCCGTTGCCAGCACAATAAACTTCTTCATGTATTAATCACCTAACACGTGTGAGCGCGCAACATCGACGATGAAGCGTCCGAGCAGGAGGTTTCGGCCAACCAGAAACTTATATTCCATTTTCGAGCGGTCATTGAGGTTAATGAGAATTTCCTTCTCAATGTTTCCCAATTTAACTTTTTCTTTTATGACATATCTCTTTGAAATGAAACCAGCGGTATTGGCCACTCTTTGGGTGGTATCAACTTTCCTGGTCATCTCAACTGGATTCCCTTCCGTATTCACTGTCTGAAATTTTACATAAAGATCACCCTGCTGCTGTACTTCAGAAATATTTACAGCATGCATAGATGTTGTCTTGGCACCGGAATCGATGCGGGCACGATGCTTGATTTTAAGTTCAGAAAGTTCGACCCACTCCACACGCCCGATTAAAACTTTTTCTTTCAAAAGTTGAGCGTACGAGTTCTGACCTAGCATGACCGCCATAAAAAGAAGGAGAACTTTCAAAGTTAAAACACCTTTTGGTGACTTTTATGTTGAGGGCTCAATCATAATGCAAGGATAGTACTATCGGCAATAGCTTCAAGCCCTCTAACCACCTAAATTCAGGGAATTTATCACTTGGGTATTCAACTTTTTGCACAGAAAAGCCGATTAGCTATGTGTCTTAAATAAAAGGGGATTATATGACTTGGAATTTCAGCACTGTCATCAGCTATACTTTTGCATTCTTTTTCTTCAGCTTCATGGCCGTTCATTTTGCCCATATGAAAACTCCGTCACAATACCGTGAGATCGCAAGTCACAGTTCTGCAGCAAAACACCCTTGGTATGACGCCGGCTTCAAGCTCTAACGTAAAAAGAATTTAAGAATTCCTAATTTGCCAGCATAAGGTGGATATCTCACTGGGATGTCCACCTTAGTTCCCTGATGAAAGACTGACTTGTAATGTGTAAAAGTCTCAAAACTCTGATGTCCATGATAACTTCCAATCCCACTGCTCCCTACTCCACCAAACGGTAAATTTGGATTCGCCAGGTGAATGACCGTATCATTTATACAGCCACCGCCAAACGGTACCCGGGATATAATATTACGGCCCTTGCCTGAGTCTTCCGTGAAAACATAAAAAGCAAGAGGCTTCGGACGGTCGTTAATCATAGCAAGTGCCTCATCCAAAGTGTCATAAGGAATGAGTGGAAGGATTGGGCCAAAGATTTCTTCCTCCATGACCTTGTCTTTCCAGTTAACATCCTTGAGCACTGTGGGAGAGATATATTTTTTCTCAGCATTGAGCTTGCCGCCTATAGCGACTTTTTCACTGATAAGCAGGTTCTGGAGCCTTTCAAAATGGCGCGGATTAATAATTCTCGGATAATCGTCAGAAAGCTCTGGTTGTTCTCCGTAAAAAACTTTCAGGTGAAATTTCATTTTCTCAATAAATGCATCCTGCAACTTTCTTGGTACGAGAACGTAGTCAGGAGCTACGCAAGTTTGTCCGGCATTAACAAACTTGCCCCAGGCACAACGTTTAGCAGCTATATCAAGGTTTGCAGTCTCCTCGATCAAGCATGGGCTCTTGCCCCCAAGCTCAAGTGTTACCGGCGTAAGGTGCTCAGCAGCTGCCTTCATCATCACTTTCCCAACGGCAGTACTGCCGGTAAAGAATAAGTAGTCCCATTTTTGCTGAAGTAAAATTTGAGTTTCCGGTAAGGCACCTTGTACTACACGCACTTCATCTGGCTTAAAAACCTGCTTGATGATTTTTTCGAGAATTTCTGCCGTCTTAGGCGCCATTTCAGAAGGTTTAAGTACAACCCTGTTACCTGCAGCGATTGCCCCGATAAAAGGAGCAAGGCTCAACTGGAAAGGATAATTCCATGGAGAGACAATCAGGACTACGCCATATGGTTCAGGCTGTATGTAGCTCCTGCCTGGAAAAAGGGAAATGGGTGTACCAACCCTGCGACTTTTGGCCCAGCCATCAATCTTACCCATGATATGGGAAATCTCTTCGAGGATAAAACCCATCTCTGTTGCATAAGTTTCAAAAATTGACTTACCAAGATCTTCTTTCAAGGCCTTATTGATAGCTGCTTCTTCATTCAGAATACACTTTTTAAGCTCACTCAGGCGTGTTTTACGAAGCTCAAGTGGAAGGTGACCATTTTTCCGGATGGAAAGGCGTAATTCTTCTGCGATATTTTGTAATTCCATTTTTATCTCTCTATTTTTAAATACTTTACATAATTTCTAATAAGCGAAGACTTCCTGAAATTCTTAATCTCAGGATATTGGACAACAAATGAACTCTCATACATGAGTGGTATCCAGGGTAAGTCAGAAAAGACTAGCTCTTCCATTTCATGGATAATCTTATCCCTCTGGTCCAGGTTTATCGTTTCCTTGAGCTTGTAGTAAAGCTCATCAACTGCCTTGTTAGAGTAACCAGACTTATTTATTCCTGGAAAATTTGTTGAAACAAGAAGCTGAAGAATGTTCTCCCCATCCGGATAATCAAAGAGCCAGTTGTCAGTAAAGAACATCAACTCTCCTGCCCTGCCTTTCTTGAGGAACTCGGGGAAGGTCAACACTTCAATCTCAATTTCTAGTCCGATGGCCGCCAGCATCTTCTTGATAAATTCCGCTTCAACCAGGTTAATACCCTGATTACCACGGGTCGAATAAACAATCTTCGGCATCTTACCAGGAGTGAAACCGGCCAGCTTGAGATACTCTCGTGCGAGGTTAATGTCATATTTCAAACGAAGGGCCTTCGCTGGAGCGTAACCGGAAATTCCTGGGACAAGGATAGAATTTGCTCGAAGATTTGTATTCTGGGACAAGATCTGGATGTATTGGTCATAATCGATGGAGTAAGCAATTGCTCTGCGTAGGTACTCATTTGTTCCCATGACAGGATGTCTCATATTAAATCCAAGCCAACGATTGGCCAGAATCGGGAAATGCTTCAGCTCAATATCCTTGGACTTGAGATCTGAGCTCAAGTCACCTTTCTCATCATAAAGTTTTGGCAAAAACGTCTTGGGAACGGTGAGTAGATCAATTTCATGCTTTAAAAATTTCTCCCACCGCTCATTTTCTTGAGAGGTAAGATAAAACCGGACCTGGCCAATGAACGGAATTCTTTCCTTGGATGAATCAAGTAAATTCTTAACATTGGCGTAACGGTCCCCGGAGGATGGATAAAAATCCTCCCGGTAAGAATTGTTTCTTTCCATGGCAAAGTATTGACCGTTAAAACCCTTGTAAACATAAGGGCCGGTTCCAACCAACACGTTATCAAACTCATTCTTGTAATGGTCGACAAGTTCCCAGGGAACAGGAATCACAAAATTCAGGGCCAGGTAATAAATAAGGTTCGGTTCAGCTTTAGATAAATGAATGAGTAATGTAGATTCATCCGGAGCACTTACGCCCTCCATGTTTGTTGACCTGAGTTTTTTCCAATTCCCGCCGATCAGATCATCATACTCTTCAAAGCCCTTAATCAATCCTGCAAACAGGCTACGACCCGGACTTTTTAGTTTTGCCATGGCCAGGCGCTTAAACTGCATCACAAGGTCATCAGCGACCAGTTCACGGGGCTTGCCCATGAATGCCGGATGGTCGTGAAAGAAAATTCCCTTTTTAAGCTTTATCTTTACCAGCGATCCTTTTTCAAGGATCAGTGGCATGGAGTCAGCAAGCAAAGGCTGTATTTCGTATGGCCGCTTTAGATAATGATATTGATAGAGGGGTTCAAGCACCTGAGACGCCACAACTAGTGCATCATCACCATAGGCCTTGGCAGGATCAAGGCTCTCAACTGCATTATCGAGCGAAAGTCTCAGGACATTAGTTTCAACCGGGCTGATGTGTAACTGCTTCCAACTCCACCAGGTAAGTCCCGCAATCACAATGACAGCCATGCTAACTACAGCAATATATTTTTTCATAGACTGATATTCATTTGCTTAAATTGATTAAAAAACGAATCATCTTTTTTGCCACAAACAAGTTCTGCCACTTCTCGTGCTGCATGAAAACCAAAACCCATTCCATGTCCACTGAATCCACCAACAGCATAAGTATCAATCGGGCCTTTAACCTTAGTCGCGAAAGGTAACTCATGTTCAGTGAAACCCATGATACCTGACCACCTATGAATGACCTTGAAATCCACTTCAAGCTTCTCATGCAGATAACTTTCAAGTCCTTTCTGGATGACAGGAGATAGTCGTTCAAAATCACCAAGCTCTCCTGCTTCGTCAAGGAGGCGCTTGCCACCAATTAAAAGCAGGTTGTCCTGAGATTTACGCCAGTAGACTCTATCTGTTGGATCATAGTTAAGCGAAGAACACTCAAGAGGTGTTGTAAGTTCAACGGCAAGCATCTGGGCCCGATGAGGAGTGATAACATTTTTAAAAGCCTGATGAAATTGAGGTAAGTAACCATTCATGGCAAGGACAACCTGGCGGGCCTTAATCTGGTTGGTTTCTGTCATGGCCCCTTCTGGAGTCAATTGAAAACCAGCTACGCCCTCAACAATCACAACCTTCCTGGATTCCAATGTTTTCTTGAGTGATCCCAGGAGCTGCATGGGATTTACCCTATATTCAGGGGTATTCTCATAGGCCCCATAAAAATTCTTTTGAAGGGCTTCAGGCAGGCCCTGCTGCTCAATCCAGTTAAACTTAAAAAGAGAAGGATCAAAACCTTCGGCTTTCCAGCTGGTGGTGAGTTTATCATCAGGAAATAGAGTTAACGATGTTGTCTTATCATACTTAACTTCAGGAGAAGATTTAAGGACTCTTTGCTGGACCAGCTCAAGGGATTCTTCAGCAAAATTAAAAATACTCAGGGCCTTTTCAACTCCCCATGCTTTTGTCAGTGTCCGATAGAATGCAGCACTTCCCTTAGTGAGGAAACCTGCGTTCCTGCCACTTGCTCCGGCCCCGATTTGCTTTCTTTCAAGAACTGTTACCTTGATGCCTGGACTAAGTTCTGTCAGCCAATAGGCGGTAGATAACCCAGCATAGCCGCCACCAATCACCAGGACATCTGTAGACAAGTCTGAAGACTTAAAATTATGAGGGCGACACCAATGCGATGTAGTCATGAAACTTCTCCTGTATTACAGGAAAAATGATAACACTGGGCTGTTCAGGCTGGATAGGTTTAGGAAGCTTTTTTGGTAGTCTTTATTTCTGGATAGAAATCTTCTTCGTAGTCGTTTTTATATTTTAAAAACACCTGGTAATTGCTGAACTCAACTTCGTTCATCATACCCATTTGCTCATCCAGGGATTTTTTAAAGCACATATCAATATAATTGAGATGAAAGGGATCGAGCCCACTGAAGAAATCTTCATTCAGAGTCGTGCTCTTCAATAAATCTTTTAAACTTTGCGCATGGTACATATGGCACTCCTGTGTCCTACACTCTTATCGGTAATATGCTGGCCGGGGTTAAAGAGTCTTTTAAATTTCTTTGCGACACAGTCTCAAGTGTTTATACTGCTTACCGGACTGCAGTCATCAGCCATAGGAGCTATACCTGACTTATCAAGTCGTGTTTTTTGTCAATTTTCTCTGCTGTTACTTCCTGATGAAACTAGTGAGCTGGTACTGCACGCCCACTAATCGACGTGGGAAGTTAAGCCTATTTCTAAGCACTCCCTATATTTCTGTAAGAAGCTTGCGTTATAAAAGTATAAGCAAGCCATCATCACATCTCGTGCATTTTCTTTTTTTTAGCTTATTAACTGGCGTCATATTGGTCTTCGGACATGAGTGTCTCAGACCTTTGAATTACGCCAAAACCTTGCTTCTGTCCCCTGTCATCTATTTTTTTACTGAAGCGGGAGGGGCCATGGGGCAGTTACTTTTCTCCCCTTCGAAACACAAGGCTTTCCCTATACACTTTCATCCATTAACGGCTTCATCCTTAAGTCAGTTCTGGGGCCATGATTGGAACATCTGGGTACAGGATTGGTTAAGGGATGTCGCAATCAAGTTTGGACATGGCAGTACTATTAAAAGAATTCTTGTAACATTTGCAGTCTCTGGTTTATTCCATGAAATTATGGTCAACTTGCCTTATTGGCTGGTTTACAAGAAAAGTTACTTCGGAACTATGATGCTCTATTTTATCATTCAATCTGGCGCCTTGTGGGTGGATAAGAAATTCATCAGGCAATACCATCCCTATATCCAGCGGACATATATGTGGATGGCACTTGTCCTGCCGTCGCCACTTTTTATTAACGTCCCCTTCCTGACTTTTTTAGGAATCAAAAATGGATAGTTTCTGGGGTAACTTCATCATTGAGATAGGACTTTTCACTTTTCTGGGAGTTCTCTACTACTTCTACCAAAAGCGAAAGATCATAAAATTTGAGGAGAACAAGGGTCCAATGGTCATGGGCTATATACTTCACGCATGCCTGGCCGAAAGAGGAGAATCCCCTCATGCAGAATTAGATGCAATCATCGAAGCCATCGATGAATATCTTCACAACCGCACCCCTCATCCCCCAACTGCCCTTCTCAAGCACTTTGCTTCTTCCGAAAAATGTTCACCTGAATTAAAAGCAGTGATTGAACAGGCATTCCTAGAACTGGCTTAACATGCTCAAGAACAATTACATAACTCCGGGTGGGTTTAAAAAACTGCAGGATGAACTGGATGGCCTGCTCAGGGTAGAGCGTCCTGAAGTGACGAAACTCGTACAATGGGCCGCCAGTAACGGTGATCGATCAGAAAATGCAGACTACATTTATGGTAAAAAACGCCTGCGAGAAATTGATCGCAGGATACGTTTCCTTTCACAGAGATTAGAGGCATCAGTGGTAGTTGATATACAGACTATCACCTCTGAAAAAATCCAGTTCGGTGCAACCATTCTCGTAAGGGATGAATCAGGAATTGATAAGACCTTCACAATTGTTGGCGTGGACGAAGTTGATACTTCCAGGGGCCGCATAAGCTGGCAGTCCCCCATTGGTAAATCTTTGATTGGCAAATCCTCAGGAGATGAAGTCAGTATCAGAACACCCAATGGGGATATTACCTATGAAGTTCAATCAGTCTCTTATCATTCTCTAGACTAATTTCCATATACCAACTACTCTCTTCTTAGCCCCCATTTAATTCATATTCCAAGGAAGGATCATGAAGCGAATCTATCAGCTGTCTTACTTGACAATGTTCATCTGCTTGCCCCTACAGGCCATTACTTACGACAAACAAGAAGAAATTAATGGAGTCACTCTTCAGACTGGCAAAGTTGAAAAAACCCGTCACTATGAAGCATCCTATACTCATACTTATTCAATACCGGTTCAGGTCCTGAAAAACAGCATCACTAATTTTTCAGAAAAATGTAACAACAAGTTTAAAAACAAGCGCAAGCTTACTGATGTTGAAATGGTGTGCAAGTTCGAGGTTGAGCAACTAATAGAATCATTGGTCATCAGGGATATAGGCTCAAATTATAAAAAAGATCCTTCTGAAATGGAACGTTACCTGGTCGCCAGGAAAGTTTATCGCCGCGGGAACTATGCCCATTATGATCTTGTCCAGGTAACTGAAGGGAAGAATGATAAAGGCCAGAATATGGTTACTATCACCTTGAATATGCTGAGCGATGAAGAAGTCGGAAAATACATAACCCCTGCCTTCAAGAAAGACTCTGACTTCAGTAAGAACTCAGAGGTCTATTCCCTTACTTCAATTGCTCCTGACAAGACAGAGCTAAGCTATCAATTCCATGCCGAAACTGAGCACTGGCTCCTCAATAAGCAACTCTCGGTTCCGCAAGTCTTTGCTTATATTGGACAGAATATAAAAGAGAAAGTCCAGACGCTGGATAATTCTCCTGAAGGAAAGCGTGAAGTGGCTTCTCATAAATAGCATTTCATGATAAGTCCTGTGCATGCGATTCCTTAGAACATACATTGAAATCTCCAACATCTGTAACCTTCAGTGCACCTTTTGCCCTGAAGTTGAACGTGAAAAGAAAATCCTTTCAACAGAACAGTTTCGGAAAATTCTGAAGGAAGTACTGCCGCATACCGAGCAAGTATGCCTTCATCTCATGGGTGAACCCATGGCCCATCCTGAATTCCCGGAAATACTTAAGATTTGTGAGGAGGAAGGGGCAACCATTCATCTCACTACCAACGGCACTTACCTTGGCAAATATGGATTTGATTTATTCTTTAATGCCAAATGCATCCGGCAGATTAACTTCTCCCTCCATAGCTTCAAGGACAATTTCCCGGGCCAGGACATGCGTCCCTACTTATATGACATTCTTCAATTTTCACGGGAAGCAATGGATGTTCGGCCGGAACTTTACATCAATTACCGCTTATGGAATGTGGGCGCCCCCATTGACTCACAAGCTGATAACAAAGAGATCATCGATCACATTTGTGAATTTTTCCAGGTTGCGATCAATGAGCGTGTGCATGTGGGATTCAGGAAAAGCAAGAATATTGCCGGCAGGGTTTATTTCCACTTTGATTCCCGTTTTGAATGGCCTAATTATGCTGACCCCATTCAAGGTGAGCAAGGTTTCTGCCATGCCCTTTCACAACATATAGGCATCCATGCCGATGGCACTGTAGTTCCTTGTTGCCTGGATAAGGAAGCAGGCATACCGCTTGGCAATGTACTTGAACAAAGTTTTGAGTCAGTGCTTAATTCGGAACGATTAATTCGCATAAGCGAAGGCTTTAAAAATCACCAGCTCACAGAGGAATTATGCCAAAAATGTACTTTCATTAAGCGCTTCAGCAAAAAAGTCCGCCCCCACACTGCCCCCATTTAATTTTTAAAAAGATGCATTTTTTCGTTGAACTACGGAAAATTTACGCCTACACTATCTCAATACGGAAACGATACGGAGAAAATTATGGCACTGACAAAAAAGCAAAAAGACGTTTTAGATTTTATTACTGAATACGTAAGGGAAAATTCTTACTCCCCTACTCAAAAAGAGATCCAGGATAACTTCGGTTTCAAATCCCTTGGTTCTGTTCAGGATTATATTAAGTACCTTACTAATGGTGGCTATCTCGTGAATGACTCTCATTCAGTCAGGGGTTTAATGCCAGCGTCAGTTCTACAAAATTCTGAAGAGATACCATTATTAGGGTCGATTGCTGCCGGTATACCTATTGAGGCCATTGAAAATACAGACATGATCAGTGTTCCAACCCACATGCTTGGCAGGGGTAAGCACTATGCCCTTAAAGTTAAGGGTGAATCCATGATTGAAGATGGAATCCTTAATGGAGATGTAGCAATCATCAAGCATCAGTCCCAGGCCGAAAACGGACAGATAGTTGTGGCCGTGGTGGATAATGAGACAACACTCAAGCGTTATTTCAAGAAATCTAAACAAGTTGAACTTCATCCGGCCAACCGGGCAATGAAACCAATCATCATTAAAGATAAAGAATGTGAAATTCGAGGTCTGATGGTGGGATTGATCCGAACTTACTGACCTTCAATATTTTTCACGAAGCCTTTACTCACAATACTCGTCAAGGAGGACGTTTATGCAAGCTCACGCATGCCTTTTTCCCTCATACTCACAATTGAATGAAGTTGAACTTTTTTCCAAGATCCAGCTTGAGCTGGTTGATCGCTATTCTGTAGATGAAAAACTTGCTTCTGAAATGGCCTGGGACTTAATTGAAGTCTTAACTGCTGTGGATGGGGATGTGGACATTTTTGAGAAATACTTTCTGTAATATTAATAATGCACAAACCTTCGGACACTCAGCTGCAAATGGAGCGAGTTAAGGAGAAGGTTTGTGTTTTCTGTAGGGGGCAATATGATTACGGATCATGATCTTTGGATTACGAAATCGGTTTTGATATTGTTTGAGAGTTTTATATTTTTTAGTGTTATTGGGGTGATTTGAGTTTGTGGCAGAGTCTTTTGGGGAAGCCGCTTCGTGCGTCTGAACAGTCGAATATTTTGCCATCCATGGCAACCGGCTCCTTGGCATCCTGCCACCGCCGGAATACCGGTCATCCTGACCATAAAAATTTTCCTACGGAAAATCTAGTATTTGCCTGTTGATAAAGCTAAGCGTTTTTTGGTTATAAAGAAATTCAAAGAATTGCCTAGTTCGAACTCCAAAATGTGAATTTAGCTTTCAAAACGAAGAGAACTTATTATCCCAACCAAAAATCGACTTAATTAAAATAATAACTCTCCACCATATCTTTCGATAAATCCTGATCCCTAAAATGCGGCCTCAAAACAACATGCTTAACCACAATATGATTCTTCAATAAAAACCCACAAACATGCTCTTTCAGCATGATGAACTTTATATTATCCGGAAGGAATGGCTTGTAATCGATACTTACCTCACTTTCCTTAAGAATACTCTCCACCATCTCAACATCACTATCAGTAACGTCCTTAAACTGGAGCTTCAGCTTCTTCAAGGTAAACCCATAAGGACAATGCAAACAGGCCGTCTTACAACAAGTCCCCCGTTTCTTTAAAAACTGACTAGTGAAGACGGTATGACCTTCAGGCGATAAATATGTTAGTTCCTTCTGCATAAGTTGAATTATAATGTAGGTATTATGTGGTGGCCCCTATTTTTTTTTACAGCCCTTTTATTTGCTGAAGACGATTCCGTTGAAAAGTATTGCTTTCGCTCCCCCACTCAAATGGAGCGTGCTTATGCTCAATTCACATCTATTTCAGTACCTTCTGATCGCGCAGTAAAAGAAGAATCCTGCCTCGTTATTAGTTCCAAACCTCACCGTCGCGAACTTATCCAAAAATACCTTCTCTCTGTTCAACCTGATATGAGTATTTCTTTTTCGAGTCAGGATTTAAGACGGGATCCCTGTGAAATCCAGGTTGAGAAGATCAGATATACGCAGGAAAGTTCTCAGAACATTGAACTAAGCAAAAATCCAAATGGTGTTGCCACTGAACTCAAAAAAAATGCGACAGAAACATTTCATATTACCACTCTTAAAGATTTCGAAATAAGTGTTAATCAAGACAAAATTCAGGGTGTTTGCAAGTACGTAAGTCCTCAGCGTTACGAGATTACTTTGACTGTTTTGAAGGAAGCAAAACTTCCACTTTCGCCATACATAATGCCTGAGCCAAATCAACAGACCTCATCACTCAAAACTCAAATCCAGCTGCAGCGTGGCAGCAAAGTCGAGATTGGTAGCGTTGTGCGAAACCTGAAATCACAGGCTCATATCGCAGGTGGTGATCCTAAAGTCGATTTAAATAAAGATGAAAGAAATTATGAAGAGAAGACTTTTTTAAGTATTCATTAACTACCTGTGACTCGCGTCTTACAAAATCTTACATTGATTTAAGTGTGTTAACTTGATGACTTCATGGAACTCTCTGAATCTTACTTTCCTAGTTCTGTCAGATTTGCCCCTCACTAATTCCACTCGCGGGGCAAATTACCCAAGTAAGATTTTATTTTGACTTTATGCGCAATCATATCATTTTGGGAGGTTATCTGCATTATGGAGTTGGCATACGAGTTGCTTTATAAGACATCAAGCAGGGGGAACGAACTCAAACAAGTTCAAAAAATTCCCCGAAAAAGGTAGCTAACCACTGCCTTTTTCCCAAAAAAGACCCTCCTCAAAATTTCCCCGTTCGCTCCCTGCAGGTTAAACAATTTAAAAAAGCCCGAGCTCGACTCGGGCTTTTTTTTCATCTTAATCAATCATTAAAGTTAGAGTGACTACTGTCGCAATCCGGTGAAGTTCGTTGCCTGAAGAAATCACATTATTGATTTCTTCCATTTGCTTTTCATCCCCCATGATTTCTTCAAACAGCTCTCTTAAACCTGGCTGCTCAACATCTGAAATTGATTTCACAAGGCCCGCAAGTATGGCCTCATTAAGTTCTACTAATTCATCTTTAAGTTGTTCCTTTCCAGCTACACCCCTTGCCTGAACTGCAGACTTCGTACTCTGGACTGCCCCGATTGAAGCGACTGCAGTTGTCTCAAGAAGCTTTGTGGCCGTGATAAAAGGTGAAAGGATGATTCCGGTGGATACGTCTGAAATCTTCTGCGCGTAAGCACTGGTTATGGACAATACTAAGACCATAAGAATAAGTGTAAATTTCATAAAACCTCCTGAGGCTTGTTTAATTTTATAAATAATTGGCTTGTAAATTTTTTAATCTGGTGAAAGTTTTCCATTTCTGCGAGTTCATCTAAAAAGTATCTTTTACCAAGGATACTATGGAGATTTTTCAATTGCTCTTCGGTGGACGCCCTCATTTCAATCTTTCGTTTTTGGGCAAAACCAGCGTATTGACTGGCGAATTCTGATTCTGTCGGGACTCCAAAACGGCTAACTACTACCTGCCAGGGTTGGAGGCCGAGGGTTTTCAAGCTCTGACCCATCTTAATCACTTCTGCTTTCAATGCAGAATCCTTATTCATCTTAAGCACGGCCTTCTTGGGGACTTCCATTACAAAACGGCTTAAAAGGTAGCGCTCAAGGTACATGATTCGCAATAGTAAGTGTTGTGAGGTTTTCTTATCAAAACTATTGCTGCTAAAAGCTTCAGTGTAGGCCTCTAAGCGTTTTGCGGCCGTAGTCTTCTTGAGAAACTTCTTCAAATTTCTTTCACTGTAAAATCCTGCTTCCTTTAGCTCTTCAAAGGTTTTCTCAAGTTCACCCAGGATACTCTCAAGCAATAAGCCTTTAGAGATCAGCTCTTTCCGCTCAACCCCCTCAATACTTACGTCAGTCAGGTCATTCACCTTTTTCGTAATGTCCTTATACATCTTTGAAGGAGTGATGGAATGGATGAGGTCACTCTGTTCTTCACTTAAGGCAACTGCTAAGTGTTTCTGGGTTTCAGTTCCACAGTTATTAGTGAGGAAATAATATTTCCCCTGGTAGGTCCAGAATCTTTCAAGAGTAAGGTCAATGAATTCTCTTTTCTGTTCGACATTCATTTTCAAGGGAATGCTGTAAAGCTCCCTTAATTCGAACTTGGTATACTCCTGCTGGACTTCATGAAAACGCATGATGAAGAGCTGTGAAGGATATTTTCCGAACATACCCTTGGCATAACTGATGCTTGTATCCGTTATATAGGCCCGATAGCTCAAGGCAAGGTGATGAGAGACATCGCGCATGCAATCAGGACCGGCCACTTTACGGTGAGGAGCGCAGACCACTACACGGAACATGGCATGTCCCCAACGGGACATCATCGCATCACCCTTCCCGGCAAAGAGATAATGAATTTGATAAACTCTGGAAGGATCAATTGAATAAGTATGCAGGTAATTATCTTCAAGATAGGAAGACTGAGTGACCACTTGATAGTTCTTCGTGCATTTGCCCTGAGATTTCATTCCAAGGCGACGCAAAAGAAAGTTCGCAGTAGCAGGCTTCCTGCATTCAAACTCAGGATCCAGAACCAGGTATTCCACATTAACAGCAAGCGCTTCTTCAAGATTCTCAAATTCATAAGCATCAGGTGAAGTTGCCGCATTTTGATTGATGACTTTCTTCTTGCTAGATTTCGTTATTCTCTTTACACCTACGATGCGCTGAAAATCAGGTTCAAGGCTGATTTTTTCAAAATTATCCTTTACGTGAGTCATTTCATGAATGATGGCTCCAATAAGGACTTTTTCATATGTTCCGTGCAGGCATGGAAATTCTTTCTTAACTTCCATTGCAAGCTGGATAAGACGAGAACTGATAGTGATTTTATGCTGATTACGCTTACGAGTTGTCATTGCAAAATGTACTGATTCATCCAGATGGCAAAGATTCTCATTTAGAAAAAGATCCCCATCAAGTGCGGCCACTCCAATTTCAATATCATGTTTCACTCCATCCAGATAATTTACCGGTAGAACGTTAAGCGCTTCAGAAACTTTTTGCTGTAGATAAACAGTGGCTTCCTTAGAATAGGAGACACTGGCCGCGTGAGTTGTAGCGGCAAGGCAAATTAAGGCCCAGCAAAGTACTTTTAACATTTATATAATCCCTGTCAGGCCGCATTATATAGATGTCTATGCATTAACGTAGGGAGGGTCTGTATATATTACTAATCGGAGTAATCCTGACACTAGTCTTGGGGCCAAGAAGAACCTGGAGTCATAGTGACATTGTTAAAGCTGACTGGATTGCTAGGCTTTTCAGGTACTTAGAGTTGGCACGATTCATGCTTAATGTATGTTGAGCTGAGGATGTAGACACCACAAAAGATCTAATTATCCCCGGAATGCGAAGCTTACCACTTCAAAATTCCTCCCAGGGCACGTCAACATCCTACCCCAGTCCCATCCTCAGCTAGGTTTTTTTTCTCTCTACTTCAACCACTCATACATAAAATAATGCTCTTGAGACATCCCCAAAACTTCATATACCTGCTGCGCTTTCGTATTTGATTTATCTACGTACAAGCGAAGCCCTCGAAGCTCTTTTGAATCTTCCACCATCGTTTTCAAGTGCTGGTATAACTTTTTATATACACCTTTCTTTCTGTCTTCAGGGCGCACGTAAACCGAATGAATCCACAGTACTGTACCATTACGCCAGTCGCTCCATTCCGGAACGGTCAGGAGACACCCAGCTACTTCACCATTGATTTCGGCCAGCCAGTATTTGCCCTTAGATGGATCATCAAATATAGCACTTACACCTTTTCCAACAATCTCAGGCACTAGGTTCATATTTTCAGTTTCGAGAGCCATCTTAATCTGGAAGTCAGCGATGGCATCGATATCAAATAAGAGGCCCGGGCGGATCTTTATTTCTGTCATGTTAAAACTCCGCGCACGCGCTTGGAAAATTCCCTCAAAGCTTCATTAACATTCATGCCCTGATCAATGAGGTATCTGAGCTCTGCTGCCTGAAGGTAATCGCTCATCTGATCCCCGGGATCTTCCTGGGTTTTTACAGGGGCGATTCCGCTTGATTCGAAATCATCGGCAAATTTCAACAATTCATGTGCCGTATATTTTTGTGCCAGGTCTTTAACTATTTTGACGTCCATGTTTAGCCTTTCATCTTCTTTACAAACTCTCTGAAGACATCTTCCTTGGTTACGTTCACCAGATCCAGGGGTTCACCGTTTTTAAAACAGCCGACGGAAGGAAGACCAGGGAGTTCGATCATTTCTTTGATCTTGGGGTTTTTCTCAACATCTATCTTGAAGATCTTTATTCCTTCCTCTGTGGCCACCCTGTTGAACATGGGAGCAGCTATTCGACAGGCGCCACACCATGAGGCATAAAAGTCTATCAAGACCAGAGGTTCTTTTTCAATGACCTCAAAGATTGTTTCATCCGTCAGTTCATGCATGGGAAAATCCTTAGCTAATAATTATGCGTAAAGAATCTAGTGAGAGTTCTGCCTTATCCATCGCCTTGGATAAGTTGTCACGGTTAAATCTCAGGAGAAGAATCTCTGTTTCCGAAACTGTTGGGTTTACTTTTCTCAAGGCTTCGAGGCGTTCTATTTCCGAGTTGAAAGACTTAAGCATATCTTCTTTGAATTTTTCCTTATATTGCTTGGCCCGTGCCAGACAAAGTTCCTTTCCTTTCTTGATACACTCTTTGATGAAGTCCTTTGGCAAATCACCCATCTGGGCACGTTTTTCTATATCCAGGGATTGAGTCCCTTCATCTACAAATTTTTTCGGGAGCTTTTGAGTCATGTCCTGAAGCTCACCATTCAGAAGGACTCTTAAGGGTGTAGGGGGAAACCATTTCTGGACCTGAAGTTTTTTGTCAGCAACTGTACTCAGGAGAAAGAACCCCTCAAAAAGAAAAGCATCCTTAGAAGCATTTTTCCAGCTCACGATAGTTGCATTCCCCATTTCCTTGGAAGAAACAAAATCCATGATTCCCACTACCATTGGGTGATCCCAGCTCAGGAAAGTTATGTCTTCCCTCTTAAGTGCATGCTCCCGCTTGAAGGTTACCGTCATGCCTTCATTATCAAGACCTGGAAAGTGAGGAAGATACATATTGTCGCCGGGACGGATTAAGAAAGTATCCGGATCATTCATGTCTTCGGTCTCAACTCCAAGTTGGTTGAAGAGATTCAGCATAAAGTCACGAAGATCTGATGATTCATCTACAGTTTTAAGTTCCTTAACAAAGGCCATTGCCTTTTCATGATGAAAGGAATTGATTTCAACCAGCTGATCCTGGCCTTCTTCCAGCTTGGTTTCAATACCTTGATGAAGACTCTGGGTTTTTTTCAGGAATTCGGCAAACTTCTTTGCTGGAAATTCTCCGGAGGAAGATTCTTCAAGCAATTCAATTAATTCAGTCCTGACAGTTGCGTAAAGTTCAGTTCCTCCCCTGGGAGATGACTCAAAGGCATTAAAGCCTTCATGATACCATCGCATGAGAAGCTCTTCGCCTGAGCTTTCAATATAAGGGACATGGATCCTGATATCATTTTTTTGCCCGATACGGTCGAGTCGGCCGATTCGTTGCTCAAGAAGATCCGGTAATTTAGGTAAGTCAAAGAGTACCAGGTGCTTTGCGAACTCAAAATTTCTTCCCTCAGATCCAATCTCAGTTGAAAGCAGGATGTCTGCACCATCTGATTCGGAAAAATAAGCGGCTTGTCTGTCACGGGTCATCAGGTTCATGCCTGAATGGAAAAAGGCAACCTTGGCGGTGGATTTCTCACGTACGACTTTCTCCAGATCAACCACCATTTCTTTTTCATGGCAGAGAAGCAGGATTTTATCACCTTTATGCTCTTCCACAAAAGCTGTGAGCCATTCGGACTTAAGTTCGAACAACTTCTTTTCCGGAGTTTTTGTCTTCCCCATTTTTAATGGATAGGACTTAAATATTCGCTTGGGAAAAAATTCCTGGTAAAGGGCCATGGTCTTCCGGGTATTCCTGAAATAAACCCTGCCCGTTCCGTGCCTATCAACTAACATTTGAAGAGCACGATCTTTTTCAAGACCTTCAGCTTCAACGCCTAATTTGGCCTTAAGTGTTTTTTTATCTTCAGGACTTAATGCCTTTCCGGAAATTAACTTATTGGCGAGATCCGAGATTGGCTTATAACCAGTGGTCTCATCCACGAACTGGTTAAAGTCATGAAAGCGATTTGAATCAAGTAAATGAAGACGGGCATAATGCCCGGCCAGACCCAGGATTTCAGGTGTACCTGAAAGGAGGAGGACACCAGGTGTATCCTTTGCCAGAGCTGCCACGAAATCATATTCCATGGATGAATTATCAGGAGTCCATCGCAACTGGTGGGCCTCATCCACTACCAGGAGGTCCCACTTTGATTCCATCACTTGTTCCATCAGCCAGTCTTCACGCATGAGATACTTTGTTGAAGCGACGAAAAGTTGGGCATCATCAAACGGTCTGTCGCCTTTTTCAAGCTTGGCATCGTGATTGATGGTTGTGAACGTGAGCTGGAACTTCCTGAGCATTTCCACAAACCATTGATAGACAAGTGAATCGGGCACAAGAATCAAGGCCCTTTCTACTCTTCCGGTCAGGATGAGGTGATGCAAAATAAGGCCAGCCTCGATGGTCTTACCCAGACCCACTTCATCGGCCAGCAACACTCTTGGACGGGCACGCTTGGCCACTTCACTGGCCACGTACATCTGATGAGGAATCACAGAGAGCTTTGGACCAGCAAATCCACGGATAGGAGAGATGAAAAGTTTTCTCTGGTTTAAAAGTACATCATAACGAAGCTTGAAGAGCCCATTGGAATCAATATTACCTGCGAACAGCCGTTCTTCAGGCTTGGAAAAAGATAATGTATCCGCCAATTTTGTTTCAGGCAGGTTTTTGCCAGCACCATGATAAGTAACAAGTCCTGCGGATTCACTGACTTCTTCCACTAAGAAAGAAGATCCATCCTGGCCCTTGACCTCATCACCAATAGTGAATTTGATCCTGCGAAGCGGAGCTGTAGAAAGACCATACCTACGGTCAACTTTTGAGGCCGGGAAAAAACATGTGACGGTCTTGCCTTCAATTTCAACAATAACCCCAAGTCCAAGTTCCGGCTCTGACTCAGAAATCCAACGCTGGCCGATTATGAACTGCTTCATCTTTTCTCCTGTCAAAGGTGACAAAATCCCACGATTGAACCATCATATTACCAAATGGAACTTAGGGGTTAAAGCTTATGATTAAAAAATCTTGGTTGATGTTACTTGTAATGATGCTGTTAATCACCGTCAATGCATGGGCCCAGGAAGCTAAATCAGGCTCATGGCTATTTGAACTAAAGACCGATCATACTATTATTCCATTCATTGCAGAGCTAAACTTTGACCCAAAGAAGCTTTCAGGAAAAATCATCAATGGAAAGGAAACCATCCCGATAGAGAAAATGATGGTTAAGGGAAAAACGATTAGTATCCCGCTCCAGACATATGAAAACACGCTCGAACTGACTATAGAATCTCCAACCTCACTTAAAGGTTATTGGGTAAGGCATAACAAAAATCCAAAGGTCGAAATACCGATAGTGGGAGTTTTTGGTCCAACTAATAGGTTCCCCGGGAAAAATGACCCTCCTAAAATTAATCTCGATGGCAAGTGGGCCATACAAATAGCCATAGATCATACTCATAAGTCTCAAGGTGTCGCGATTTTTGAACAAAAAGGAAATGTCCTTACAGGGACAATTCTCTCTCCCACAGGCGATTATCGTTACCTGGAAGGTTTTGTGTCAGATGATGAATTTGCGGCAGCAAGCTTTGATGGAGTAATGAATTACCTGGTTAAAGGAACCGTTAAACAAAACGAGATGCGCGCAGTCATGCTCTCAACTACGGTTACAAAGATTACCGGACATAAGGATCCTAAGGCAGTTTTGCCTGATGCTTATACCGCAACTCAGATGGAAGCTCCCTTAGAATTTTCTTTTCCTGATTTGAAGGGAAAGAAGATAACCCTGACGGACAAGCAGTTTAAAAACAAGCCTGTGGTTGTGCAGTTCTTTGGATCCTGGTGTCCTAATTGTCTGGATGAAATGAATTACCTTATTCCCTGGTATAACAAGAATAAAAAACGTGGCATAGAAATTATTGCTCTGGCTTTTGAAAGAAGTCTTTCAGAAGCAGAAGCGAAAGTACAGCTCCTGAAAGTTCAGAAAAAAGCTAAGATAACTTATCCACTTCTCCTGGCAGGAGCTACAAGTGAAGATAAGCCTATGGATAAGATAAAAGGACTTAAGAATTTTATTTCTTTCCCCACCACCATATTCCTGAACAAGAAACATGAAGTTGTAAAAATCCACGCTGGTTTTAGTGGACCAAGTACTGGTGAGTTTTATGAAGATTGGAAAACTGAGTTCAATAAGAATGTTGATGGACTTTTAAAATAGTATGTTAAAAACTATCGGGCTTTTGCTCCTGTCCAATATCTTCATGACCTATGCATGGTATGGCCATTTGAAGACTCTTGCCCATAAGCCTTTATGGATTGCCATTGGTGTAAGTTGGGGTGTGGCCTTCTTTGAATATTGTTTTCAAGTTCCGGCCAACCGTACCGGGTTTAATTATTTTACATTGCCACAGTTGAAGATCATCCAGGAAGTCATTACCATGGTGGTCTTCTCTGTTTTCACAATCTTTTTTATGAAAGAACCCCTTAACAGGAATTTCTTCTACGCTTCATTATGCATGATTGGAGCTGTTTATTTTATTTTTAGAAAGTGATGTACTTGAGAGCTTCCTGACAACTGCTTCTGAAAGTGTAATCCCTGATAAACTGGCCCCATTGATTATACATCTGGCCATCCTTGCAGAAGAGACCCTTGTGTTCCTTGGCTTCGTTCAAAGCTTCCTGGCAATGAGCTGAAAAGCTATGATGAAGCAGGTAGCCCCATTGAATCTGATGCATGGCCGTACCATCACAAATCAAGCCTGTATCAGAAGACCTGAGTGATTCCAGGGCTTCCTGACATTCTGAACTCCAGTTGAAATCAAGAAACATAAATCCATTAGAAAGAAAGAGCTTATCACTATCACAAAAACGTCCTTGAGTTGTGCGTGACTCTTCAAGGGCCTTTGAACAATCAGAGCTAAAAGAAAAACGATAAATGAGCGTATTATAATGTGAGAGTAACTCATTACCCTCACATCTTGCCGGATGAAGCTGCGCTTGCGCCAGGGAAGCAAAAGTCAGGGCCAACAACGCCAAAAGGTATTTCATCTAATTCTCCTTAAACAATTGCCATCCTTTTAGCACCATCATTGAAGGTAATCAATCCTCGTCCTTAACCTCGTCTTCTTCATGCGAATACTCGTTTTCGTCTTCATCTACTGGAAAAGGCGACTCAGAGGTGTTTTTGCCGGGTGTCGGTAGCAAGCCTTCGGGTGCAGGAGCTCCAGGTTCAGTCTTATAGGCCGAAGCAGCTCCATGCTTATACACGAGGTCACCACCCAATACGCTGGTCTTGTAGGCCAGGTAACAGGACATAAGGCTCGCCACTGCAATTGTCATCTGTAAATGGAACTGGAACTCTTTGCGGATAAAAAAAGCAGCAATACCCAGAACTAGTGCCAAAACTGTGGACCCTACGTAAATCTCTGCAGCCTCTTCATGCGCACTGATCAATTTTTTTGCGACAACCTTTTCAACAGCATGCTCTTCAGCTTCTCCGGATTCCAGGGCAATGTATCCAGTACCCGTAACGAAGGCTTGCAGCCCAACGATGATAAGCCAACTGACGGGTGCCATCTTATTTGTCTTGATCATGAAGGCAAAAGCCAAGACCAATACTGGTAATAAAAAGCTCACGACAATTGGTAAATGAACTACTGTTGGATGAAAGGGTAACATCTCTATACCTCGTTATAATTATTGAGTGTCAAAAAAACGTCATTATGCAAAGCTTTGAACACACCGCTACTGATTGCAGATGCCTATTATTGTGTAAGAGTACTCAGAAACTTACACCCACTCTCAATCCTGCAAGCAAATGTTAGACAAAACAAGAACTTAACACATACTACCTATTGGCAAACAAATGAGCACTTGTTTTAATCTTCTCTACGAATTTCCAAGGATCGTGAACAAGGAGAACTAAGGATGTCAGTTCGACTAAACAGTCATTTGTCAGACAAACAAATTACAATGCTTAGAGAAAAATTGATGAGTGAAGCAGAGCGTATCCGCACCAACTCACAACTTAAAAAACGTGAATACGAAATCAATTCCCTGACCGGAGCAAAAGACGAAGTAGATTCGGCCAATGATAATATCCTCCTGGCAGCAGATATGCGTTTCTCGAATCGAGAAAGCTTGTATTACAAAAAGATTATGAAAACTTTAAGTAAGATTGAGTCAGACCAGTATGGTATGTGTGATGAATGTGGAGATCCAATTACATATACACGACTTCTGGCCCGACCGACTTCAGAGATGTGCATTCTCTGCAAGGAAGAATCAGAAAGAGAAGAGAATCAAAACTTCTACGAAAGACGCTCGAAATCCCTCGGTCGCGAAATGAGTGTCAGCGCTGGCAGCTAAAACATGATTAACTATGTCGTTGAATCTAATATTGACGACAGAGTTCTCGCTAAGGCCTCCCAAATCTTACGAAATGGAGGCCTTGTTTGTTTCCCCACTGAATCCAATTGGGTAGTAGTCGCAGATCCCTACAATAAACAAGGCGTGGATAAGCTCTATCGCCTTCGGCACGTCGAAAATACCAAGCACTTTACCATTCTTTGCTCTTCCTTCCAGAAGGCCATGGAAATAGCACTCATAGATGACGGAACTTTCAGGCTCATGAAGAAGGTAGTTCCAGGACCCTATACATTTATTCTGATGGCACAAAAGAAAATCCAGAAATTTCTCAAGGCTTCCAGATACGATCATCAGGTCGGAATTCGCTTTCCTCCCAAGGAACTATGCCAGTCCCTGCTCAGCAGCCATGGTGAGCCTGTAATCAGCTCACACTTAACACCCGAGATGTTTGATGAGGAAGGGATAGAATTGATCTATTCAGCTCTGATTGAAGACCAGTTTGGAGGGATGATCGATATGATCATTGATCCAGGTGAGCTGGAATTTATTGGACAGACTACCATCATTGACTTCACTGATGGTGAGCCACAAGTTATTCGGGAAGGATGCGGAAAGCCAGATATTTTTATTCGCTAGGTCAACAATTCCTGAAGCAATGGCCTGAAAGGATCTACCCCACCCCGGGTATTCCTGCTTTTATTCTTGAAAAGACGCCAGACTATCTCAAATTCACGGTCATCCCCTAGCAAGCGTCGATAAACAACCAGAACTTGATTGTCATCTAGCTTGTAGTCATCTTTGACCATTTTTAAAAACAGATTTAGGTTACCCGTATTCATGTAACAAAACCTAGCCTATCTGAATTAGCTTGGTAAATTAAAATAATGAAAACACCACGTGTAGTTATTGTAGGCGGCGGATTTGGCGGACTTTCTGCCGCAAAATCCCTGGGCGGAAAGAATGCTAAAGTCACCTTAGTTGATAAAAGAAATTATCATCTCTTTCAACCTTTGTTGTACCAGGTTGCAATGGCGGCCCTTTCGCCGGCCGAAATAGCCTATCCATTAAGACAGCTGCTCGCTGGGAAAAAAAATGTAAATATCCTGCTGGGTGAAGTGGCCGAGATCAATAAGGAAGAAAAATGGATCAAGACTGAGTCTAATAAGATTGATTTCGACTATCTGATATTGGCCTGCGGAGCTACGTATACTTACTTCAATTCACCTCAGTGGGAGCCCTTTGCTCCAGGGCTTAAGACTATTGCCCAGGCCACAGAGATAAGAAGAAGGGTTTTCCTGGCCTTTGAAAAAGCTGAAAGGGAAAGTGATCCCGAAAAGCAGAAACCGCTTCTTACCTTTGTTGTGGTAGGCGGAGGGCCTACAGGTGTTGAGCTTGCAGGCGCCTTAGGAGAGATAACCCGATATAGCATTACGAAGGACTTTCATCATATAAAACCTCAGCTAACCAGGATCATCCTGATTGAAGCAGGCAAAAGAATACTTCCAACTATGTCTGACGCACTTTCTATGGAAGCCGTGAGAGAGCTTGAGCAACTTGGAGTCCAGGTCTGGACTAATTCGAAAGTTACGGAAATAAATGAAACAGGTATAAGAGTTGGAAATGAATTCATAGAATCAATAACTGTCCTATGGGCAGCCGGTGTTGGTGCAAATCCGCTAAATAAACTCCTTGGTGCTGAACTCGATCGTCAGGGAAGAGTCGTGGTCAAGCCTGATACATCCATAACAGGACATCCTGATATCTTTGTTATCGGTGACCAGGCACATTTTAAGTATGGATTAGAAGAGAGTCCCCTTCCGGGCCTGGCCCCGGTGGCCATGCAACAGGGTAGATTTGTAGCGACAAATATCCTTCGTGAAAGCAAAGGGAAGAATCGCAAGTCCCATTTTCATTATGTTGATAAAGGGCAGATGGCAACCATAGGTAGATCAAGGGCCGTTGGGATGTTTAAGGGACTTGAGTTTCAGGGGTTCATTGCGTGGATGGGCTGGTTGTTTGTCCATATTTATTACCTGATTGGATTTAAGAACAGGATTTTTGTGCTCTTCCAGTGGTCATGGACCTATCTTACTTTCCGCAGGGGCGCCCGGCTTATCATTGATAAGAATTGAAATATTAATTAGAACTCAAATTTTTAAAGTACAGAGCGTCTGCTTTTGCAAACTGGTAATTCTTCTTTACCTCGGCGAATCTTGTTCTAGCTTCGATCCATCTTTGACTGGCCTGTAATACGTCCGGTGAGTTTTTAACGCCCCTGCTATATTCATTTAAAATTCCTGCCCGGTATTCAAGCATGATCGATACGTTATCCTCTGCTCCGTGAATGAGAGTATGAGCAAGTTTAAGTTTTTGAACTGCGTCCTGTGTCTCTCTGTCTATTTCCAGTTGCTTTGCACGCGCTAGGGATTCCTGGGCTTTCGCAAGGGATTCATGTGCTGAAGCCTGTCTTATTCCTTCTCCTCCATCAAATAAAGGCAATGTGAACTTGAAACCATAGGCGAAGTCGTTACGATCCTCAGGCTCATTATACTCTCTTTCCTTTTGAGTGAAACGCAGGGCATGTGTATAGAGATCGAGACTAGGCATCCACCAACGCTCAGCCTTTTTCCTGTCCAGGATGGCCACCTCACTCAGGAGTGATGCTTTTTGGATTATGTAGGACCTGCCATTTGTACTCATTATAGGATCTGACTCATGTTCATGTTCCGGATGTACATTGTTAAAAACAATTTTTATTTCTTCGTTAGGATTTTTTCCAAGAAGCGTAGAAATTAACCGGAAAACTACACCCTGCTCATATTCCAGTGTTTGCAATTCCTGATTCAATTGAATCTGCTGTTGCTTGAAATCAAGCAGGTCCGTCTTAGTGGCCAGACCGGCGTTCGTTCTCTTTTGGGCGTTCTTAAGTTGGGATTCATTAAACTCCAAGGCTTCATTGTAAATACCTTGAACTTCTTCCAGATAAGCAAAATGAGACATGGATTTTCGGACTTCTGAGATAATCAAGGAAAGGGCCATATTGGTATCAATACCAGCAATCTGGAATTGTTTGTTACGCTGTTCATTTTCAAGACTATCCCTGCCGGAATTATAAATATTCACAGTTGCTTCAATTCCCCCAAAAGGTTGATTGAGCCTATGATAAGGTCCTGTAGTAAACCTTTCCCTTCCATAGCTGACAGAAACCCTGGGTAGAAATGATCTCGTAAGGGATCCTTTAATCTTTTCAGCTGCAATAAATCTTTCTTTGGAGTTTAGATACCCAGGATTTTTTTCAATCAACTCAACAACTATATCCTCTGATATTATTGTTTCAGCATAACAGTTGCAAATGACTATGAAAGCTAAAAGAAATAAACGCATCGAGATTACCTATCGTTTTAGATTAATCTAAGTTTGAAAATCCAACAAATAACTTATTAGTATTTTTCATGATGTATAAATCAATATTGAATGGCTTGTATTCAACTTTAGGGAGTTGGCCAGAAAAGTGAGTTCCATTCTTTGTGAGCTTAAAGGCTCCAAAATATGTGAACTTTCCTTTCTTCTTCACCTCTAACTTGGCCTCAATCGTTGGACCAAAAACTTCAAGATTAACCAATTTCATTTTATCATCAAAAATGTAGAGACTGAGTTTCCCTGATTCGGCCCGAACTAATTCCGCCACATAAAGTGTTTTTGCCTTTGAACCCATTCCTGCCTGGGCATTATCAACTATCGGAGATGTCACCCCACCGTACTTTCCACCTTCAGCAACTTCACCATGTCCACCTTCATGTGCAAAAGTAAAAAAAGATAATAAAATTATAAAAATTCCAAAAGAAAGCTTCATTAAAACTCCTCAGTTTTATTTCGTTGATATTTTGCAATTGCTTTACGGGAAGCTTTCTCTCCAAAAAGATAAAAAACTGCTGGTGTGACCAACAAATCTAGAAGAGTTGAAGTTAAAAGGCCACCCACAATGACTACTGCAACAGGATGTAATATTTCCTTCCCTGGTTCACCCTTGGCAAATAGAAGGGGGGTTAAAGCAAGTATTGCAGTCAAAGCCGTCATAAGGACTGGAACTAATCTTTCCAGTGTCCCTCGTATAATCATTTGTCTGGAAAACTTCTCATTTTCTTCAATCATCAGGTGTAGATAATGTGAAATCATCATTATCCCATTTCGTGAAGCAATTCCACATAGCGTAACAAACGCTATCAGGGACGCAATGGAAAAAGATTTTTCCGTCAGGTAGATCGCCGCCACACTTCCAATTAGGGCCAATGGTATATTCAACATTATTTGTAAGGCCAGAACCGATGAATTGAAATGGAAAAAAAGAATAAGAAAAATCAAGCTTAGTGATATTAGGCCCAACCATAGCATTTTCTTTGACGACTTCAATTGACTTTCGAACTGACCACCCACTTCCAGATGATACCCGGTTGGCCAATCAATTTCCCTGGAAGCTTTCTGAATGGTATTAACCAGCAAGTTAAGATCCACCCCCTCAGAGTTAGCTGAGACAATCAATCTTCTCTGCAAACCTTCACGATTGATCATGTTGGGACCATAGCCCTTATAGACATTGGCAAGATCTTTCACCTTGATCTGATCTCCGGTAGGAAGGAGCTTAAGATTTATGTTTTCAATGGTTTCAGGATCTGACCTTGACTCCTCATCAAGCCTTAGCAAAATCCCATGTATCTTTTGACCTTCAATAACTTGTCCAACTTCGTAGCCATTTAAAAGTGCTTCCATTTCAAAGGCCATGGTTCCGGCACTCATTCTTGCCCTTTTTACTTCTTCCTTATCAATGAAAATTTTCAGTTGTGGAATCTGGACAAGAGGCTCAACCTGGAGATCCTTAATGCCTTTTATATCCTTGATCCTTTCAAATACTTCTCCGCCAAGACGTCGGAGTTCCACTATATCTGGTCCAAATAATTTCAAGGCAATTTGTGAGCGGACACCGGAAAGCATATGATCAAGCCTGTGCGAAATGGGCTGACCGACATTTACAAAGACTTCAGGCCAGGCTTCTTTGATCTTAGTACGAATATCGGAAAATATTTCTTCTTTCGTCCTGCCGCCGTCCTTAAAATCAACATCTATCTCATTCCAATTTACACCTTCGGCATGCTCATCCATCTCAGCACGACCAACTCTTCTGGTTGTGGACTTAACTTCAGGAATAGTTAGTAGTGCCTTCTCTACCTGTAATCCCTTTGAATTTGATTGGGCCAGGGAAATCCCGGGGGTCGCCTGTAGTCCAAGCGTAGCAGAACCTTCATTGAAGCTGGGAAGGAAATCACGGCCCATAAAAGGGATGGATGCCACAGCGATAAAAAAACAAAGAGCAGTCGCAACTAAAATATAATGAGGTTTCTGCAAAGTATGCCTGAGGATACTGCTGGCCCACACTTTTAGAAACTTTACAAAAAACTTATCCTTGTCTTCTTTCATTTCCTTGGATTTTTCCTGTCCCAACAGATAATAACAAAGGACAGGAGTTAAAGTCAGTGAAACAAGAAGTGAGGCCAGGATAGAAATTATGTAGGCATGACCCATAGGAGAAAAAAGCCTGCCTTCCAGGCCATCGAGTGCAAAAAGGGGAACAAAGACAAGGACTACAATCAAGGTAGAGAAAACAATTGAATTCCTGATTTCCGTGGAGGCATCAAAGATAACCTTCAGAACAGGCTTAGGGATCTCCAGGTGCCTATTCTCTATAAGCCTACGGTGCACATTTTCAACATCAACAATAGCATCATCAACGAGTTCACCTACGGCAACTGCAAGGCCACCCAAAGTCATGGTGTTTACACCCACTCCAAATATCTTGAAAATAATCGCGGTAAGGACAAATGATAAGGGGATTGCAGTCAAAGTTATTATGGTTGTCCGCCAATTAAGGAGAAAAAGCATGAGAACTATGATTACCATGATAGTTCCATCTCTTAGCGCCTCTGTGACGTTACCAATTGAGTTTTCTATGAAATGGGATTGCTTGAAGATATCTGACTTTATTTCAACTCCCTTTGGGAGTGTTTTTTTAAGTATATCCAGTTCGTTTTCAATGACCCTGGTTAATGAGACGGTTTCGGCATTCGGCTGTTTCTGAATCGTCATGACAACAGAAGGGTTACCATTTACCGATCCATTACCGCGTTTAAAATGTGCACCGATCTTCACTTCGGCAATATCCCTTACTGTCACTGGATTTCCGAGGTGAAGCCCGACAAAAGCGGCCATTATATGTTCTATGCTTTCTGCTCGTCCGATAGTCCTGATTAAATATTCTTTTTCACCAATATCAATGAAGCCCCCGGAAGTATTAACTCCGATTTCAGAAAGTGAATGCTTTAGATCCTCAACTGTTAGACCCTTTGTTTGCATCTTCTCTGCTGAGACCAGAATTTGATATTGTTTTAAATCTCCACCTATAGTAACGACCTGGCTGACACCTGGAATTGCCAATAATCGAGGCCTGATGGTCCATTCAGCAATTGTCCTTAAATCCATTGGGGACACTTCACCGGTTGGAGAAGTTAACCCGATGAACATTATTTCTCCCATTATGGAAGAACTGGGAGTCATCACAGGAGAAATGTCGGGAGGAAGTTTTTCTTTGGCAAGTTCCAGGCGTTCAGCAACGATCTGGCGATTTCTGAAAATGTCAGTACCCCAATCAAATTCAGCATAGACCAGGGAAATACCCGGACCACTTGAAGAACGCAGGCGAATAAGTCCTGGTAAACCATTCAAAACATTTTCTATCGGCATGGTTATCTGAACTTCAGTTTCTTCAGCTGCAAGACCCCTTGCCTCTGTCATAACCGTTACGACCGGGCGATTGAGGTCAGGAAAAACATCAACCGGCAAATTCATTGCCTGCCAGGTACCCAAAATAAGTAAAACTATGCTTATTGCGATAACAACAAGCCTTTGGCGTAATGCCAATTTAATCATTGAATTTAGCACTTTATGTCCCTGAAAAAGAATCTAGCAACAATGGAAAAAAATCAGGCGATGGGAGGCTGAATTGCAGGCAGAATAACAACGTTTTGGAAATGATTTATATACCTGGGAAAGGAATGAACAAAGGCCATAAATGAATGAGGAACCAATGATTCATTTTCTTTTAAAATTTTTGGAGAACATGCAAACGAGCAATGGCAAGAATCATGTTCAGGATTAGCTGAAGTTGGATCGTCACATTGTCCGGATTTTAACAATTCTGTCTTGCAGTCATCCATTTCAATGGTATTGCAGCAATCTGCCAAGATAGAAAATGAGAAGATTAGACTAAAGAGCAATATGAAAGCTTTCATTATTGGCCATTATAAGTGAAACAATGAAAGTTTTGCAAATAAATTGTTTTCTATAGCCTGTAGCGCCAGTCCAAATAACAACATTTTAAAATGCTTCTTTAATTACATTTTCTTTTACATTTGGCTCAAGCCCCATGAAGCGCTCCATCGTAGGGCGCAAATTTAAATGAGAGTAGTGGGTATTTTTAAGATTTCCAAGACCTTTGGTGGCAGGCCCCTTAATGAACGCCCAAACTTTCCTGCTTGCTGGATGAGTATTCCCATGATGCATCCAGCCCAATGGTCCCTGTCCCCTTCCATGATCAGTTGTGATAACGATGGAAGTATTTTTTCCGTACTCACCCATCATACTTAAAGTAGAAATAACTTCTTCAAGCTTTTGTTCATTCTCATTTATTGTCCTCACGTAACCGGGATAATTATTCCCATGGGCCTGATCATCAGTTTCAACCAGGTAAATCCAGATGAATTTGGGTTGATTGTTCCTGATATAAGTCATGGCATGATTAAAGGTTGAAGCATCATCCCTCTCTCCATTCTTATAATGCCATTCATTAATATTTTCATGCATCTTTCGATTTATTTCATCGTGGGCACCGGGAAAATTCGGGTCATGAAATTCGACAGGCCCTGCACTGACAACTAATGAGTCCTTAGTGCTTTCCGCCGCATCCTTTATCCGGTCCCAGGAAGCAAAGACTGCCACTTTGGACTTATCAAGGGTCTTTTCTCTCAAGACTCTCTCGGGCAGGGTTTCAATTGGGTTTCTTAGGCATTCAGGAGTTATCTGATTCAGGTGACAGTAGTCCGTATAAATACCATTCATCATGGATAGGTAGGCGGGAAAACTAATGTTGGAATCATTGCTGACAGACATACTTGAAGAACTTGCTTCGTCGCCCAGAACAATCCCCTGCGGTGCATATTCCTTATGAAACTTTCCAAGGAAACTTGCAGGTTCTGTTGAGATTGAAGAATCATTTCTTCCACTAAAAAAGTCCTCAGGCCTTACTCCATCCCAGGTAATAAAAATGACATTTTGATCATAGGCAAAGATTGGAGCTGAGATGAATAGAAGCAGATATACAATCAACTGCATTGATTTTCCTTTTAATTTTCTGTCCTGACAGTAAATTAAAAGGAATCAGGAATGGCAACTATTTAATCATGACTCTTTCAACGGGATAGCCCGATTTTAGCAGATGTTGCCTATAGTAGGTATCCACATAATCTGGATGTAATTCACCTTCGCGATTAAACTTGGCTTCAAGTGCTGCCCACATGGTAGTTGCGGTATTTTGCGGAAAATGAAAAATATATCGTACAAGACCCGTTATCCCAAAACCACCTCTGACAATGGCCTCACTAAAAGCAACTTTGTACCTACGAAAAAGCTGTATTTTTTTTCCTTTATGCTGGATATCCCAGATTTCATATTTTCCATTACTCTTTTTCTTCCATTTGAAAGAAAGTCCTGAAAAATACAAAGGCACATTTAGCTTCAGGCAGATTTTGGCTACATACTTTATCCAGAAACCCGATACCATTGCAGTATAAATGCGATACCCATATTTTTCTGACAGCTCGAAATGCCTTGGATTTCCATTATAAAGACTGCGCCTTGTGACATTCCCAAGAGGATAATTCCCCCCTGAAATACTGTTGGTGTGAATAGCGAAGTCTGCATCGACAGCTTCCATCATTGAATCATTAACGTAAAAATTCCATACTGCTGTATCGTTATTTTCCTTTATGGGTCTTAGAAAGCTTTTTCCAACAATCCCTTCCAGCCATTCCTTTCCATAAAGTGTATCCAGTTCATAATTCGCATCCGCTATAATGTCCATCATTTCGGGGTCCGTACTTTCAGTAGCTACAGGATGAAGTTCATAATGAATGACTTTTGTAGTCTTAGACTTCCTATCGTAATCCAGGACCAGCTTCCCAATCCATTCGCCAAACTCTCCTGGCTGGAAAATCGGAATTTTCTTTCCATTGGAAGAGGTTTGATAAACTGGTTCTTTTAAAGTGCTGTGATCATGTCCTCCAATAATAAAATCCAGTTCAGGAATATTGGCTGCAAGGCTTTTATCTTTTTTTAATCCAATATGAGTAAGAGCAATAATAATTTCATTGCCCCTGCTGCGTAGATACCTGGCCCATTGCCTGGTTGATGTGACCTCATCATAAATCATTCCGTCACCCTTAAGGCGCCACTTATAAAGCATGTCTCTTAACGTAAGACCTATCACTCCGACTTTTATCCCGTTAACAGTAGTTTCCCAAACGGGCTTAATTATTTTTTTGGCAATTGGAAACCTGGAATCAAGCTCGAGATTTGCCGCAAGCAATGCCATGGAAGGGGGTACATCGCGAAGCAGATTTTCAAGGTCCTGAGCGGCCATAAGATAATCATGGTTCCCAAGAACAGCGACATCAAAACCTATTTTGTTGTAAGCAAGTGCACTTTTCCGGCCATTGTCTGCCATGTAGAAAATATTTCCTTCAAGGAAATCCCCTCCATCCATGGCAATGGTATCAATCCCCCGGTCTCGAGCTTCGCCCTTGAGCCTGGCCAGCTCCAGCCTTAATCGGCCGTAGCCACCAATTTGAGGGCGGTGAATAGTATGCTCCAGATGAGAGTGAAGATCACTCGTATGGAGAATCTGGAATTGTTCTGCAAATGCAGTAAACGAGAAAGAAGCAGTGAGAATAAAAAGCAGTTTTTTAAGGTACAACGGATATTTCCTTGATCCTGATTTATGTATTCATTCTCAAGGATAACCTTTTATTTGTAAGTTAAGCTCATGTTAGTTTCAGGTCTGGACTTTAATCTCATGGTAACTTGTTAAAAAAAAAGCCCAGGGCGCGAGGCCTGGGCTTTAAAAATCTCACACGTGTTTTAACTATCGACTATTCATCGAAAGCTTGGTGCCCTAGGGTAGAAGAACCACTTACATTTGGTCTAACTCACCAAATTCAGTGGAATGAGTCGAGGGTTGATCTTGCTGGCAAAACTACGCTGGATTGAGGGTTGGAACTATCAAAAGCTAGGCCTTCATTACAATCGAACTCGTAATGCGATAAGTAATTACTGTCAGAACATACGTAAGAAGGAATTTGACCTTCCAGGACTGACTCATGAGGAAAAAGAGATGCTCAAGAGGGCATTTCAACTAGTCAACTGCTCTAGAAAACGATTGCGACATTCTGCAATAAAGGGTAGCTTCATTTCATGAACCGTTCGTGAGCTAGACGGAGCGGAGCAACGGCCTGATGATACGAAAGCCCCTTTTGAATACTTCGTTTCCCGAATTGAAATTTACGGTAAGCAATACCGCCTCGTTTGGCTTCTCGAAGACAATCAACTTTATATAGGTATAGTCACGGCATTCCGTGAAAGGATGAGGAGTAAATCATGAGCTTTCCCAATAAGAAAGAGCTCGAAAGAGTCAGAAAAAAATTAAAGAACATAGAGCCAACCCCTATTATGAACTCATCGGCTTCCGTGGCCGATCAGCTGAAATTCGCTCTTTGTAAGGAATTTGTTGTTTATCTTCGGACCCACAAAATAAGTCAACTGGAGTTGGCCCGAGAGCTAGGGGTTGATCCGGCCCGTATTTCCGAAATTGTAAAATACAAAATAGACCTCTTCACCGCAGACAGGCTGCTGGAACTTTTAGAACAGCTCAATCCTAAGATTAAGGTGACTGTGGCCTGACATGAAATTACTGTTCATTAAAAGCGCTTTCGCTATCTTGTTTCTCTCGCCGCAGTTCTTACATGCTTGCTTGCCTCATGAAATCTATGTTAGGTCCCATCAAGTAAGTTCATATGATCGTTCTGATGGAAAAAAGGTAAGAGAATACCCTCGCTCTGGACACTGTCGGGAACTTCCGCGTACAAATTATTTTCAAGACTCTTCATCACAGAAATTTAAAAGTCTTTCTACAAAATTAAAGAAATGGAATGATACTGAAAAAGCACAGGTTTCCAAACAAATATCCAAGCTCCCTACTTGGCTAGCAAAGTATACCATCAAGGAAATGCTCCGCGCCAATTCCGATGGTACTGAAAATCCTGCTTCTTCAATTCCGTTCACAAAAACTATTCTTTTTTATGATGCTTTTTTTAAGAGTAGTGATCAAACAAATATCATCATTCATGAGCTGGCCCATATACCCTTATGGGATTTAGAGGTTCTTCAGATTGAAGATTTCGCTCGTCTTTCCGGATGGGAGATTAAAAAGACAAGAGATTCAACTGTCACAAGAATCCCGCACAAAAAATTTATTATTCCAGATTCAGGGGAAAGCATAAGCGAGGATTTCGCCAACCATATTGAAGTTTATTATTCCTCGCCAGAACGCCTTAAAGTACACAACCTGAAATCATTTCAATTTATAGATAAGCTTATCAAACAAAAGGAAAAACCATGAAGATGCTTATTGTCATCATGAGTTTAATGCTCATTTCCTGTAAATCATCAGGTCAATACGAAAAGCAAGACCTCCTATCCAAATTACTAAATATCCATAAAAGTGGAAAACTAAGTAGCTTAACATCTATATTTGGTCCTCCTGACAGGCTTGAAAAGACAGATGAACCTAATACTTGGAAATATATATACGAAAATAAATCTGCTGATCGCGAATCATTCGTAACATTCGTCAATTCGGATAAGGAAGAAGTCATCTCTTCATCAACAATGTTCTGGAAGAGTGAAGACGACTATGAATTACTCAAAAAGCGTTTTGGAAATTACCGTTGGATTGAAAAATATACACCAACTTCACCGCATCCACTAAGGGAACAGTATAAAGTGGAGATTCCGGAACTTGGGATGGCTTTTGAGTATGATAAGCTTGCTCCGAAAATAATGTGGATCATTTTCAAGAAACCAGAGTTGCAAAAAAGTCTTTCAAATTAGCTACGAGATTTGGTTCGCATAGATTAAAAATGGTGCCCGCGGCTCTAGGGCTTACTATTACCCATAAGTAGATTTCAAACTTTTATGCATGGCTACTAGGCCAGACCATCTTTTTCTATTAATCTGATCTCTTGAATTCAGAATCATGGGCCTCCAAAGAATTTTCGAGTATTAATCTCGGTGACAAGAGATTAAATAATAGGTTCATGAAACTGGCCGATGACTTTTCAAAACATCCAGAATTTTCTATAAACCAGGCAACCTAAGTCGCTGATTACTTGTTCGTAAAACTTTATCATTAATCTTCCTAATTGAAATGACCAGTTAGTGACAAGTTATTGACAAGTAACTCGCCAAGGGGCATAATTGGCAAATGTGCGCTGGGCACAGCTGCTGTAAATCTGCTGGTGAACAAAAATCTACATAGATTGAGTAAGTCCGGCCAGGATAGCCATAAAAAGAGGTCCTGCATCGAGTCTTGGACCATTTAGGTAACGAAGATGGTTAAGCGTA
>DATLXC010000090.1:0-17256 GCA_035575985.1 Bacteriovoracaceae bacterium
GAGAAGAGAACTCTTCTTGAATCCAAGAAGGGAGGGGTGTTTCAGACATAAAAAAACCTCTTTGGGTTGATGGCCCAAAGAGGTTATTTAATTTTTTAAGGGTGGCCTAGGCTTGCTGTGTCACTGTGTACAATAGCAAGCCTTTACGGGGCCCTTTTTTATTGAACTTTGTCCGACATAATTTCTTTCATCATTGCCTTGGCCTTGGCCTGAAGTTTGGGGTCCTTCATCTGAGTCTTCAAGACCTTCATCAGCTTATCTACTGAATCATCTTTCTTCCTGACCGGCTTCTCAATCTTAAGCTGGGAAATAATGCGCTTAAGTTGAACACGCTTGGTGATTTCACCATCAAGGATACGACCACGGATCTCATCCTTGAATTCATTCTTAGGCAATTCATCCCATTCAAGCAGGACGTACTTTTCAATGTCATATTCCTTGGCAGCTTCTTTAAGCGCCTTAGGAAGTTTTGCAATCATCAGGCAACGATGAACTTCTGATTTTGAAATACCAAGAGCAGCCGTGATTTTCCTCTCGGAAGTCCCTGTCAGCTTCTGGTATCCGAAAATCGAATCGGCCTGGTCGATATAGTGAAGGTCTTCTCTGGCCTGGTTCTCTGAGAACTGGATGGCCATCAACTCTTCTTTCGTCTTGTTCTCAAGAATGAAACAAGGAGCATCTTCCATGGGGATCAGGCTCATTGCTCGGAAACGTCTCTCTCCGCAAATGAGGAAGAACTTATTTCCTTCACGATGAATAACAAGCGGTTGAATCAGGCCGTTAACTTTAATGTTGTCGGCAAGTTCGCGCAGGGATTCGTCGTTGAACTTGGTTCTTACCTGTTCACGTACTGTGATGGTCTTAAGTGCAATGTTAGCAAGCTGAGCGCCTCTTAAAAGTTTCTGGTCATTTGCGCGAAGAATTTTTTCATCAATTCCTCCCGTAATGTCTGTCACTTTGCGTTCACGCTTTGATACACGTGCGGAAAATTCCTTGGCCATGGCCTCTCTCCTTAAAAACGTATGTGAAAAATTAAAATTTTATTTAAGTCCTAATGATTCCCAAAGGGCGATGTAATCCTGCTTGCCCTTGGAGTTTTTACCATACATGAAGACAGGTTTCTTCATGGCAACTGACTCCTGCATATCAACCAGGTTCCGGATCATCGGTGTCACATTGAAGGACTGTGAAAGTTCTTCAAGACGGGTGCGCTCGATTTTCCGTCTAGGATTAACCATGGAAGGGATGATTGAGAATTCAAGGCCTGGATTCTCCGTTTCCTTGATAATTTCAAAAGTATCCATCAGCTCCTCAAGACCATCTATCGAATAGTCCTGGGCTTGAGTAGGAATGAGGATAAGGTTTGAGGCAACGAGAGACATGATCAATTCATCCCCCAGCATTGGCGGCGTATCGATAATCACATAATCAAACTGGCCCTCAACTTCTTTGAGGCGCATCTTCATCAGCCGCTCTTTACGACCGGCAATCTTACGAACTTCTGATTCAGAAAGGATCAACAGCTTTGCAAGATTTGCCATATGACGACTGCTGGCTATGAGTTTCACATTCTTATAGAAAGCATACGGACCCTCTACTTCACAAAGAATCTCTTCTGTCGTCACATCACCAATCAACCACTCTGGAATAAGTGTACGTTGAATGTTTACTCCCAAGGTTGAGCTCAGGTTTGCTTGTGAATCTAAATCGATGGCCAGGACTCTGTGGCCCAGGTTAGCCAGGTGGCATACCAGTTGGTAACATTGCATCGTTTTGCCAACGCCACCCTTGTTATTACCGATAGTGATAATTTTCATACCGTCTCCTCCATAAGAGTTGTCCCATAAAAATGGTCCTATTTAGAAAAGTTTAGGGTCTCAGTCACGCTTCGTCAAAGTGCCAAGTGTAGAAAAACAAAAAGATTGACTCGCTGCGGCCAAACAGCTAGTGTTTGGCCCGACGCATCACGCCTTGGCTTGCCCCTTTCATCTAAAAAAAGTAAGGTGAGAAAAATTAAAAGGGCCTGTTTATGTTGGATATTTACGACGATTTAAAATCGAAAGATCACCTGCCTGTGATCTCTGAAAAAGATCTTACAGATGATGAAGTCCTGGTTGAACTGGCCATAATCAAAAAACGCCTAGGTGATCGTGTTGTAGTCCTCGGGCATCACTATCAACAAGACGATGTCATTGCATTTGCCGATATCACAGGTGATTCGCTGGAGCTTGCCCGCAAAGCTGCCGACTTAAAGACTGCGGAATATATTCTCTTTTGTGGTGTGCACTTCATGGCCGAAACTGCAGACATGCTCACTACTGATAAACAAAAAGTAATTCTTCCGGACCTGCGTGCTGGTTGTTCTATGGCCGACATGGCCAATCGGCGTGAAATCGATCTTGCGTGGAAATATATCACTGCCTGTACTACAGAAAAGATAGTTCCTATTACCTACATCAATTGCACGGCAGCGCTCAAAAGCTTCGTGGGGGAAAATGATGGATCAATTTGCACTTCTTCAAATGCCGAAAAAGTTATTACCTGGGGACTTTCCCAGGGAGAAAAACTTTTATTTTTTCCGGACCAGCATTTAGGCAGGAATACTTGTTTTAAGCTGGGTATTAAGCTGGAAGATATGATTGTCTATGATCCCCGCAAGCAAAATGGCGGAGTAACACCTGAACAAATCCAGAAGGCCAAGGTCATTCTTTGGTATGGTTTCTGTTCAGTTCACCAGGGATTCACTAAAGAGCATATTACTATGTGGCGCTCAAAGGATCCCACAAGAAAAATAATTGTGCATCCGGAATGCAGTTTCGAGGTCGTCCAGGGTGCAGACCTCGCTGGTTCAACATCTTTTATAGTGAACCAGATAAAAGCGGCACCAGCAGGAACAAAATTCGCAGTGGGAACAGAAATCAACCTGGTTAACCGGTTGGCGAGACTTTATCCACACGTCGATATCACTTCACTCTCCCCATACCAATGCCTGTGCACTACCATGTACCGAATCCGTCCCAGATGGCTGCTGGAAAGTTATCGGTCCATTGAAAAGAATGAACCCATCAATGTGATCACTGTAGATGACGTAACCAAAAAATTTGCACTGAAGGCCCTTGATCAGATGCTTGCCATTTCCTAGGAAAAAAAATGATTTACGCCGACTACAATGGTTCTGCTCCCCTGCTTCCTTCTGTACGCGAGCACTTAAAGCGTCGCCTCGACAGTGAGCTTTTTGCCAATCCTGGTGCTATTCACTCTATGGGCCTGAAGGTTATGAACGGTATTGAAAAATGCCGGGGAATTATTGCAGCTGCCGTGGGTTGTTTTCCAGACCAACTTTATTTTAACTCTGGCTCTTCTGAAGGTGTCACCACCATAATTCACTCAGTGCTGGCAAATTCTCCTTCCTATAAGAAGGTAATCATTACCAGTCCGATTGAGCATGTGGTTATCCACACCGCCCTTGATTATTTTTCGGCCCGTCATGGTTTTATGATCAAAAAAGTCCAGATGGATGTTGATGGCGTGATTAGTCTTGAAAGTCTCAAGCGACTATTGAGTGAGTATAAGGGGAAAATTGCCCTCGCTACCATCATGGCCGCAAATAATGAAACAGGTGTCATGCAACCCTATGCAGAGATAGCAAAGCTATGTCGCGATAGTGGAGTTGAGTTTTTTTCTGATACCACACAGCTGATCGGCAAGGGTGATTTCGATTTCGGAAAATCCGGAATGGACTACGCAGCTTGCTCTGGTCATAAACTAGGCGCACTGACTGGCACCGGTTTCATCATGATCAAGGAACCTACAAAGTTTCAGCCTCTCATATTTGGTAAGAGCCAGGAACGCGGTTTACGAGGTGGAACCCAGCACTATCTCGGGATTGAAACCGTGGCCGTTGCTTTTCAGGACTTCATGGAAAATAAGCACAAGCTGAATCATTTGCGCGAGGCCCGCAATGTGTTCGAAAAACAAATGAAGAGCGAATTTCCCGAAGTCACTATCATCGGCGGCAAGAGCGACAGGCTGGCAGGGACAACTTTGATCGGCTATCCCGGAATCCACGGACAGGCAGTACAGATCGAGCTCGAATCCAGTGATATCTTCGTCACCACTTCTGCTGCGTGTTCTGACAATCAACCGGAGACATCTGTGGTGCTAAAGAGCATGGGAGTTGATGATCAACTAGGCCGGAGTGTGATCCGCATAAGCCTGAGTTATTCGCACGGAGAGAGAGAATATTCCGCCTTGGCCCTCGCTCTTAAAAACGCTTATAATAAACTTAGAAAGATTCATTCCTTTTGAGCCAGGGCCCCTATGAAAAATGTCAGTCTATTTGCTCTTGTGATAATGGCCGGTTGTTCTTTCAAGAAGAACCCGATGGTCAATCAAACCCATAAGGGTCATGAAGAACTCTATACTGTGCCTAATGCCCCTAAGATTACCGAAACAGAAAATATAAAGAGGATCGTGATTGCTGCCACCAATGATGTGGAAGCTCACTACTCTCCTCATCATGTGACTTTCAAGGATGAGCATAATCCAGGCACCCAGCAAATGTCGATCGGTGGAGCTGAGGCCATGTCCGCTTATTTCAAGATCCTTCGTGAACAATACAAGAATGTCCTGTTAGTTGATTCGGGGGATATCTTTTCTGCCAAGTCAGAGATCAAGGAAGTCCAGAATTTCTATGAAAAGAATAAGTATGATGCCCACACAGTTGGATTAAATGATTTCAATCTCAAGTTACCCAAGGGCATAACTTCATCAGCGCAATTATTCAAGGAATACGCCAGGGATTCTTCAGTTCCTGTGTTACTTAGTAATCTCTATGAAGTGAAGACTGCCCGGGGTGTTGAATGGAAAGGGACCCAGCCTTACCTGTTAAAAAATATCAGCGGAGTAAAAGTCGGGATCATAGGCCTGATTCCGGATGATATCGTTTCCATGACTCCAGTGGATAACCGACTCGCTCTTTATGTTGAGAACATGCTGACTAATACATTGAGGCAAGCAAGGTTACTCAGGTCCCTTGGTGCTGAGATCATAGTTGTACTTACTCACCAGGGAATAAATTGTGGACACGAAATGGCCCAAGAATCAAAACTTCCCCTGCAAAAAGTTAATTTTGAGCCGACTGACCCTAATGCCTGTGAACTTAATTCTGCTCTGGGGACTTACCTGCAACGATTGCCTCCACATCTGATTGATGTTGTGGTCGGAGGTCGTAATCATGAAAAAATGGCCAATTATGTGAATGGAAATATTGTCCTTGGAAATTTTGAGCAAGGTAAGAGCATGGTCTATGCAGAATTCTTCGTAGATATTAAGTCAAAAACTGTCCTCAAGGACCGCACGATAGTTCACCAGCCGGTGATGTTCTGCCATGAATTCTTCAAGAAAACCAATGACTGTTTTACCCAGGACCCTAGTGTCGATCATGCCAGGAGAATTCCTGCAAAGTTCCTTGGCAAGGATCTCGGTTTAATAAAAGCACCAGATAGTGTTACAAATGCTGAACAGCTTCAGAGTATTAATTTCGCTCAGGCGCTGATTGAACTCGATGCAGATATTGCATTTACTCCTCCCACTTCCAAAAGCTCACAATTAATTGTGCTCCAGGTCCCCGGGAAATTACTTTTGAATGCACTGGAAGAAGACTACAACAATTCTTCTTTTAAAAACTGGTACCCTTCTCCTTATACACAGGAGAAAGATGGCCTTCATCTTATGCTTAAGGGTGAAACCATTGATCCGGATGAATTTTATTCGGTTCTCACAGACCTGGAAGGAATGCACGTTCACAGGGCCTTAAGCCAGGCCCTTTTTCATGCCAATAGCAAGGCCAAGACTGGTCATTCATGGACATCGTTTGAAACAGCAGACACGGTTAAGACCAGGATGGCCGCCCAGGCCCGATAACCTACCGACAAAAGGCGCGGCTTCCTTCACATTGAACTGTTAATCCAGGTGCACAGTACGCAAAGCTTGAATCGATACGGCATTCATACTTCTTCCTTACCCTTTGATGCTTCATCCCCCGCCTGCAGGCAGGTTGGTTCTTAAGTCCACAACTCTGAGAGCCGCAATACTTTGGTCCCTGCTGACAGCCATTTGGAACTTCATACCAACCATCACTACATTGATGACATGCAGATGGTTGCAGTTCTTCACATTCATCATTTATGGAATGACATAATTCATTGGGGGTTTGCTTCAGAACTTCTTTTTTTTCTGTTACAGGCCTGACTGGGGCCAGAAGTGTGAGCTTCGGTGCCCGATAAACAGCTGATGATGTAAAAGGTGCAGGTGTCTCAGACTTAAACTGATTCATCAAAGGAATGGTCCACTTAAGTGATCGGTAATCAGCAAAAGTAAAATGCATGATGAGTTCATTACTAAATGAAAATTGAAGAGACTTCAGGTTGATAACTTCCAGGTCTCCAGGTAAATCCATAAAGCTTTCACAACTCTTCTCAAGAGGTGCTGCCTTAAGCTTAAGGACTCCGGGAAGTTCACCAGGTACCCGGTAATAGACGCAGTCTTTGTGAAGCTTAAGCGCCCGGTCAGGATAGATCACTGCAAAGAGTGTTTGCCAGGCACCTTTGGGCTTGGAAATAACTTCATTATCCTGATAAAACTCATGTCTTTCACGAATCTCAAGCAAGGTTGACCAATGCGAGGGAGCTGAGCCCCATGCTAATGAAAATAAGAATGGCAGCAAGAGCATAATCATGGAACCACTTCCTCATAGCAACGAAACGCAACCGGCAATTCTTTAGTCTGCTCACCAGTCCAGGAAGATCGAACTCCTAGCTCATGCCACTCTGACTGAGGCAGGAGGAACCGGGAAGAGAGTTTTACATTCTTGTTTGGATCAATAGGGTTATTGAGTGACTCAGGATAAAAGCCAAGTGCATAGTTAACTCCCATCCAGGTAGTAGAGTCAGTGGTAAAGTGCTTTTCATCGCAACCTTTTACCTGGGCCAGCTGACAATCAAGCGGGGCCAGCTGGTAATCTGGATTGATTCTCGACATACCTAAAAAAGACTTACTTAAGTCACGCTGCCATGGAGTCTGAGGCCTTAGGATCCTGTCCGGCGTAGGATTCTTCATATCAGTTGGAGTCATGGTGGCAGCATCAAAAAGCTTGGCCTCAAGAAGTCTCTTACCCAGGAAGGAGCAGTAACGCTTTTGATCTTTAATTGAGAGCAAGGCAGGCCTAGGCCATAGTTTACGGTCAGTAATAATTTTTTGCTCTTCTTTATTAAGCACGTGCCATTCATTGACCTGTTGGTTTGAAACATAAAACTTATCAATGAAGATCCTGCGATCAAAATTATCCCAGACAAATCCTTCTTCCCTGCGGTCATTCACTTTCCCATAACCGTAGATCCTTTCCGGTAAATAAACATCTCGACAGGAATCGGAGAGAATCATTGGCTGGGAATAACCAGGTATCTCTTTTACAGAAAGCTCGATGACATACCCATAATGAAGGTTAATGCCAGGAGTCTCGCGTTTGAACATCTGATAAAAACGACGCTCAGAGGAATAACTTTTTATTGGGTCAAATACTGCACGGGCCTTAACATGATAAGATTGACCGAAGAGATCGACTTTAATTGAGGGGCTTTTCGTTACTCCACCTTGCCAGTAACATTGCCAGAGGTGTGGTTGGCATTGATAATAACTACGCCCCACCTGAGAAGTGAAAACCAATTCCTCAGGACATGAAGGCGACTCTTTACCAATCATCCTGTCACCATCTTCCCAAAGTTTTAAAACTTCGGGAGAGGCTGCAGCAATCACTTGAGTAAAAAGCTCTTCAGGAGTCTCAGGCATCGCGCGTTTTTTAGGCACTTCGCTCCGTGGACGGAAGAAGAGCAAAATTATGCCAAAAACACTAAGAGTCCCCAAGATCAGGATGATCTTTGGTATAATAGAAGCATTAGAATCCCTATTCACAGGTCAAGGTTAACATGAAATGGATGGATGAAGTAAACAAAGAAGAAGGCCGTTACCAGGCAGTACTCACATTCGATGACTACATGAATGTGTTTCAGAAACTTCCGCAAAAAGAATTGAGGCCAACGAACATCTACTTGAGAGACATGTTCGATTACTTTGGTACCAATGAGAGTGGAAGCTATAAACTTTTCACGCGGGAACATTCTGATGCTCCTTCAGTCCATGGACAAATCAGGACTCAGAAAAAGATTTATAACTATCTCCAGAATTTCATGGAAGAAGGTTATAACAATAAGTTCATCCTGCTGGTCGGTCCTAACGGATCTTCAAAGTCGAGTTTGGTTAAGAAGATCATGCTTTCGGCCGAAGACTACGCAAAAACAGATGAAGGCTCACTTTATAGTTTCGGCTGGGTCTTCCCAATCGATCAATTCACCAAGGGATCACTTGGACTCTCCGGTGGAATCGCTGACAAGAACCTGAACTCCTACGCGTTTCTGGAAGACAAGGACGTAAGTGCTATCATTACTTCCGAGCTCAAAGATCATCCTTTACTCCTTATTCCAATCAAAACCCGACAGAAGCTGATTGAGGATGCCTTTAAAAATGATGGCACCCAGCTTGAGACGATCCGGAAGTCTTATCTATATAATGGGGACCTTTCCAATCGTAACAGGCTTATCTTTGATGCTTTGCTGAAGAGCTATAAGGGTAGTTACCTGGAAGTCTACAAGCATATCAGAGTCGAGCGACTGTTCATTAACCGTCGTTATTCAATTGGTGCCACAACTATCGAGCCACAATTGCATGTTGATGCCAACCTTCAGCAGATAACCATGGACCGCAGGCTTTCGTCTTTACCACCAAGCTTGCAATCACTGAGCCTCTTTCAGTTATCCGGGGAAGTGATCCTTGCTAACAGGGGAATCCTCGAGTTCTCCGACTTACTTAAGCGTCCACTTGATACCTTTAAGTATTTGTTGATGACTATGGAATCAAAAACTATCAACCTACAGGGAATACTCACAGAGCTTGATATCTTTTTCATCGGCTCTTCCAACGAAATCCATTTTGCTGCTTTCAAGCAGCATCCGGATTTCAATTCATTCAAGGGAAGGTTCAACTTCCTGCGTGTGCCTTATCTCATGAGCTATCATGAAGAAGAAAGGATTTACTCCGAGCAGATAGCAATCCTTAAGGAAGAGGCCAACTTTGAGCCACATGCACTTGAAGTGCTTTGCCTTTGGTCAGTCATGACCAGGATGCGCGCGCCGATTGCCAAGAATTACAAGGATGATAAGTTAGGCAAGATTGCTGAAGCCCTTTCTCCCCTTGAGAAATGCCTGCTTTACGCCAACAAGGATACTCCTGAAGCTTTCGACTCTGAATCCCGCCAGATTCTGCGCATGGGTGTGGATGATGTGATAGGCGAATACGACAACGACTCAATGTACGAGGGTAAGTTCGGAATTTCTCCAAGGGAAGTCAAACAGATCATCTATGATCTGGCTTATGATAACCGTGCTGTTACTTTTGTTGAGGTCATGGAATACCTCAGCCAGCTGATCGAAAGGAAAGCCGAGTATGACTTCCTCAATATTTCCCATCAGGGCGAATATCATAATCCGCGTAAGTTTATCGAATTGATTGAGCGTTACAGCCTGGACAAGCTTGATAGCGAAGTCCGGGATGCCCTTGGCCTGGTGGATGATCGCTCTTACGAGGATTACATTTCCAAGTACATCCTTGGTATCAATGCCCTCATCAAGGGTGAAAAAGTTAAAAACAATGTTACCGGAAAATTCGAAGTTCCGGATTCATTCTTTATCAAGGAATTTGAGACTAACGTTCACATGAATGAAGCCGCCGACAAATTCAGGTCGAGCCTTATCGCAAGACTTGGAGCCTATGCCCTGGATCACCGGGGAATGCCGATCGTGTACTCAGAAATCTTTGAGGATCTGGTCCACTTGCTTCAGGAATCATACCGTAAAGAGCAAAAGAAAGTGATCGACCGGATTGGTGGCCATCTGATGCTTTTTCTTGCTGAAAAGCGCGAAAACATCTCCCAGAACCTCTCAAAAGAGATCAGGGACCTCATTACCAACATGATTAAGACTCTAGAGGCTAAGTACAATTACTCAGAGGATGGGGCGATTACTTCGCTTCAATATCTGCTTAAAATGCGGTATGACACTCAGAGATGAGTGAAATAGAAAAATCCTTTACCACCGAAAAGTATGTCGTCAGCTATCCTGTTGAACCAGAACATGATGGCTGGCGCCTCGATCAGTTTGTCCAGAAATGCATGCCGACTCTTTCCCGCCAGTTCCTGAAGAGGAAAATTGAGAAAGGAGAAGTGGAGATTTCCGGGCGGAAGTCTCCCCATAAATCCAGTGTTAAAGTCCATTTTGGTGAACGAGTAACCATCACAACTCATAATGATGGAAAGATGGAAGAAGAGCTTTGGTATGGGAAACCCGTGCTGAAGGATCAAGATCCGACCATCGTTTTTGAAGATAAAGACTTACTGGTCATCAATAAACCTCCCTATATGATTACTCATCCTGCCGGCCGAAATCTCTTTTATTGCGCCACTGTCTTCTTTGAAACCATTTATAAGCATACCATTCATTCCATCCACCGGCTTGACCGGGAAACCTCAGGTCTTTTACTCTTGGGCAAGAATCCAAAGGTCTCCCAAAAAGTCAGCCAGCTCTTTGAAGATGATAAAGTCCGAAAGTGCTATTTCCTTATTGCTCACAAGAAAGATGATTCCACTCCATTCCCCTTCACTGCGAAAGAACGAATGGACCGTGATGAAAATAATATCCCTCCAACCATGATGTCCCATTGGTCTCATGACTCCAGATTTGGTAAGGATGCTGAAACAGTTTTTGAGTTACTACTGGAAAAAGACGGATATGTACTGGCCCTCGCCTTCCCTCTCACCGGTCGGCAACACCAGATAAGAGTCCACGCTGCGGCCCATGGCTATCCATTACTCGGAGAAAAGCTTTATAACGGTGATCCCGGAATCTTTATGCGCTTTAAAGACTTCGTTCCAACTGAAGATGATCATGTAAAATTAGAAATTCCCAGACAAGCACTTCATGCTGTTGCCCTCAAGATTGCCTATCCCCTGAGTGAGATGAAACATTTCATCGCTCCACTTCCGAAAGATTTATCTGATTGGATGTCTTTGAAACTGGGACTCTCCCATGCAGAAGTAGAAACCCTTATTCATGCGAAAGTCAGCAAACTGATTTGATATAAGAAAGAACACCCTTAGGACCGATGTTTTCATCACCATGAAGAATAATCCTGGGCTTGAACTTCAATCGATTAAGGCAATGCTTGATATTGCTGACTCCCACAGAGTTATGAAAAAGCTCAAACATGCTCTCATCATTGGGAGCATCACCAAAAAACCAGCAATCATTAAGCTTGGACTTTGGCCGGTAATTTTCAAGAAAGTACTTCACTCCAAGATACTTGGAAATCTCACCCTTCCAGAAGTTAATGTGCACATTAGACTTGGAAGAATTAATCTGGTGCTTTGTCATGAATTCCATCACTTCATCAATCCACTTTTCTTCCATTAAGTGAAACTCAATTGCGCGATCACTCAGGCGACCAAAACTATCAGCAGAAAGCGGAACATGTGGATAGTGATGCACGAGTAAAGTTGTAAAATCAGCAAGAGCTGTGAGCTCTTGCTTTGAAACCAGCGGTTCCTGTGCAATCTCACCCTTCTCGTCTCTATAAAGAATAACTCCCCCGCCTTCCATAATACAGGCCTTAAGCGGGAAGTGAGTCAGGAAGAAATGCCCCCAGGAAAGCGAGCGACCAGAAACTATAACAAGCTCATGCCCATCTTTTTTAAGGTAATCAATCACCTCAAAAAAATCACGGGTGAGTTCGCCATCAATAGTAAGAGTGCCGTCAAAGTCAGAGAAAAAAATCATATTATCGCCATATCCATGAGACAAGGAGGCTTACGTAGTCAGAAGATGCGCCCATGTCTTTGTTACCTTCAAGTGATAAGAGTAATTTATCAGGGTCAGCTCCGGGAAAAGGCATGCTGGCCCCAATGGTTAGAGAAGCATAATACACGAACTCATCAGTAATCGAATCAACTTTCAGTCCAGCGGGAATGGCAAGGTAAGGATAGAAATCATAACCATGGATATTCAATCCCTTCCTGATAGTCGGAGCCGCCCCAATCACGTTTTGACGAAAATTATCAAACTTTAAATATTGCAGGAAAGGCTTAACCGAAACTCTGGGCTGAGAGACATCTTCATCGAGTATCGCAAAATCAATCCCTGTTCCCAAGGTTAGCGAACGCGAATGCTGGGCCCCACCGATCGCAAAATCCATAAGATTATGGCGCCCAACCGTCTGAGTATATCTCGCTCCCATCCCCATTTCGTGCCGCTCAGACAAGAAACCAGTCAATTCCGCCGACAAAACCCGCGCTTCATCACTCAAAGGATGAGTCGTAATGCCTATGACAGAACCAAAAACGGGCAAAGAAATGAGTAAAAATAGCAGGGTGATTCTTTTCATTCACCAATTATCGGTCGCATTACAAAAATTGCAACCTTCTGACTGGAATAGCCGGTTTCTGCAGTGTGTAAAGCATCAAAAACCATTGACTGAGGAATGCTCAGTCCTATAGATTGGTGTCCATCAGTGGTGACCGTAGTTCAGTTGGTAGAGCACTAGATTGTGATTCTAGGTGTCGTGGGTTCAATCCCCATCGGTCACCCCACTTTAAATTCAGTCGTGATCTTCGCAAGAAGTGAAAGATACTAAAGCCCAGTTTAACCCACTGGGCTTTTTTATTTGTAAAGCAAGTTGACCCAGCTGAATGAGCTGGTAGCATTGAAGAATGCTAGTCATTCTTTTGCTTTTATTTATTTCAACCGCATTTGCACTTCCTTGCGGTCCTCATGAAATTTATATTCGGGAACAAAAGATTGAAACCTACACGAAACTTGATGGAACTAAGGTGTCTGCCCATTTAAGAGATGCCCATTGTCGGGAAATTGAAAGATCTATTTATTTTCAAGATTCTACTAATCAGAAATTCTCTAACATTAAACCCAAAATAAAAAAATGGGATGCCACTGAGAAAAACATCGTTCAAGAAAACCTCGCCCTTCTCCCCCCATGGCTCAGTAAGTATCACTTAGCAGAAATTCTTCGTGGAGACGTTGGAGGGCACCCTATGAATCCAGCGGCCAGTATTTCTCCAACTAGAACATTGTTAATCTTTGATCGATTCTTTTCCGAAAGAGATAAAAAAGCCGTTATTATTCATGAAATGGCCCATATTGCCTTTTCGGGTATAGATCCAGAATTAAAATTTGAATTTGCGCTAGCTTCAGGATGGAATATAGATACAGATAATAAGCCTATTCCTCCATCAAAACTTCTCATGCCTGACTCAGAGAATTCAACAGAAGAGGATCTTACAAATCATATTGAAGTATACTATACAGACCCAGCCAGACTAATGATGTTTAACTCTCTCTCATTTTTATCAGTAAAGAAGATTATTGAGTCAAAGGAAAATGATTAATGAAAATCATCACTCTCATTCTATTCATACTTTTAGGTTGTAAGTCCCCCCCCCCTCCTCAACAGAAAGGTGATGAATTTGATAAAATCTTTCATCTAAAAAAAACAAATGATCCCAAAAAGCTTATGCCTACTCTCGGAGAACCAGAGAAAATTGATACAACTGACAGCAGTTCAGATCAGTATTATTTTTATAAAACAAAAGATCAAATGCCCATCAAGGTGTTCGTTAGTAAAAAAGATCAGAAGATTACAACCATTGCACTTGCTTACTTGGTAAAATTCGATGCTTACGCTTATTTGAAAAAGCGTTTTAAAAATTATAGATGGGTCGAAACGGCGCTCCCCCTACGCACACATCTAGATTACGCAGAGGAAATTTTCAAGGTAGAAATTCCGGAACTCGGCATGACTTTTCAGTATAACAACCAAGATCCACTGAGAAGACCAGAGTGGATCTTTTTTAAATGAGCTCTAAATGAACCAAGCTTTAGAACAGATTACCCTTGAGAAGCTAAAATCAACTGCTACTAATACGATAGGCAAATTGTCAGAGTTTTGTTTTTTATTGGGATCTGCTGCAACTCTACGCTTCCGTCAAGACAGTGATATTGATATTGCAGTTTTCTGGAAGGACGGTGAAATTGATTTCAACCTCAAATTAAAAATAATGAACGAACTCGAAGATAAACTTGAGCATAATATTGACCTTATCAGCTTGAACAATATTGACGTTATATACGGAATTCAAGTCGTTGATACGGGAAGACTTCTCATTAATAATAACTCAGGTCTTTTATTAGACTGGAAGGCAAAACAGCTTTCACGCTATCCTGATTTCAAATCATCACGAGCTATAATTGAGAAGAATATCTTAAAGAGGAAAAAATATGTCTGAGATCGATGTCATTTTATCAAAAATCAATGTCATAAAGAACTGCTTAATGGCGATTGAAAAAGCTACCCTCACCGAGAAAGATCCTGATTTTCAGCTTTCAATCTATGAGCTGAATCTTCAGCGGGCCATCCAAGCATGCATTGATCTGGCCAATGTTACTATCGCGAAAGAGGGCTTAGGACTTCCAAATACTTACAAACAATCTTTTGAAATTCTTAATAAGCATTCAGTTATTTCTAAGGAAATAAGTCAAAAGCTTTGTTCGATGGTAGGGTTTAGAAATATCTCTGTCCATGATTACGAAGAAATTAAACCTGTAATAGTTCATTCAATCGTCAAAAATCATTTGACTGACTTTGAAGAGTTCTATGCCGTTATCTTAAAGAGAGCGAAGAATTGGAAATAATTGTGAACGTCTTCTCCACTCAGCTAGGTACCCGTTCAAATTAATTGCGGATGGTTCCAGTAAGTTACTACTCCACTTAATCCCTGTATGTCCCACCCCACTTTTTATTCAGGTGATGATCTCCGCAAGGAGTGAATTATAAAAAAGCCCAGTTTAACCCACTGGGCTTTTTTATTTCCTTAAATCATATGCAGACTTTTAATTCCAAAGTATCTTTCGAAAGAAGGTCATAGACTTACCAACCATTGATCTACTGGATAATCGTTTTTTTCGTTTGTGATAAAAACTGTGCGAAGTGAGAAGTAAGCCTGATTTATCAATCGCTATTAAATCGTTCCGCTCGGACTCGGTAAGATCGCTGTGGGCCAACGCTTCGGCTGGATTATCCAGAAACGATTTACGAAAAGAGGGATCCGTATAAAGCTTGGCCAATACTACTTCAAAAGACTGTGCGCTCAAGCAAACCTCTCTGTGATTGAATACGTCGATTTCTTACTTCTTTCAAAATATTTCTTGCTATTCTTATCTGCCGTAACAATGAATCAAATTCAGGATACTCACCATCACGTTCAATGATCACTGTCAGTGGTTGATGTACTGTTTCCGCCAAAACTCTAAGTAAGTTGTAAACGGAATCTGGAACGTCATGGACGTGATCATCGAGTAAACGTTTTCCATCGAGGCGCGATTCAAAACCCTTCGGTTCAGGAATCCATTTACCGCCACTGAGATGGACTAATCGCACCAGGTTCAAAGGAAAGGATTTGAGGTAGCTAACGGGTTCAAAGCCAAAGTTGACGGCGTTGGAGTAGAGGTTATTGAGATCAAGAAGCAAATTGCAGCTGGATCCTCCAAGAATTTCTTTCACCCATTGAGACTCAGACATCTTGGAACCAGGCGGATCAATCAGTGTGGCGATATTCTCAAGAACAGGATAAGACCCAACCGTCTTTTTAATCCTTTCCAAATTCTCCAGTGCTCCCTCGATGGTATGAACTGTTCGGGGAGGTGCAGCTAGATGACCAATTTCTATCCCATCCGCTCTTACGAAAGCAAGGTGCTCGGACCATACTTCAGGATTCAGATAATCTACAACTTTTGCAAGTCGATCGAGTCTCTTTTGATCAACTCGCATTGAAGTTGCCAGACCTAAACCTACTCCATGATAAATAACCGGCACTTGACAGCTAAGAGTTCTCAAAGCGCGTAATTTGTGTAGTGGTACTTTCAAATAGTCATCGACGATGACTTCAACGACATCGATCTGATCGAGATTAGAGAGGATAGATGGTGCAAGCTCTGTGCGCCATCCCAAACCTACGAGATCATTTTGACCTAATCGCCGCCGCATCCGCCACACCCTCCGCTGCCGCAACTACCACCACATGATGATCCACAAGATGAACCACAGCCAGTAGTGCTAGAATTCGATGCCTTTGGAAAAATATTTTTGATAAATGGAAAATTTTTAGTGGAAAGGGACATCACTCCAAATACAGCGGCCAAAAGAGCGGCTTCATTTGTTTCACCGCCTGACTTAATCGAAGATCCTCTATCATTGAGACCTTTGAACAAATTCCGAAGGTCGCTAAGAACGTGATCGCCGAGCCCAGTTCGTTCTACATTGTAGAATTTGAAAAGATACCATAAAGCAAAGCTTGCCAAAATGATAAGAACCGTAACGTTGTGACGGCCTCTCTGTAGGGCCAAGAAGAGTTTTGCGCCCGCCAGTCCTCCGAGGATAAGAAGACCGAGCCATAACATTGGTCTCCGGGCTTCATAGACTGAGCTATTTGCAATTAGTCGATGTCGAGCTAGAGAGGTACGATATTCAGTACAGGCTACCTTGATATTTTCGCCGCCATACAACTCATGAACTTTACCAGCTGAAGCAAATTTCCTGAGAATTGCTTTTTCGATGGGACGTCGAACATGATCAATAGCCAACTTATTTTTCGTTTTTATGTTATCATCGGAAATTACTAACAGCCCACGATCAATCAAAGATAAAACGGCTATCCGAAGAGCTTCATTCTCTCCCCCACGTAGAAAGGCAATTTCGTATGGATCGGTAAGATTCAACTTAGGCATTGGCCATTTAGACTCTTGTTGTTGAAATCGAAAGCGGACGCAAAGTAGGGTCAAGCCGCCAGCAACGAAATAGAATATGAGAAACTGAGGTCCAGACAAATTGAAAGGATTCACTAACATGAAAGCCTCACTTCAATCCCTGGACACGATCGTGCATAGCCCCCGGTTTTTGGAAAGTTGCCCAGTAGAAGTCAAAAGTATTATTTACAGAGATTCCTATAACTTAGGAGCAGCGAGGGCGGAAAAGAAAAGTTTTCCATGAGAACCAGTTATTCAAAAGACTTTAAAGAGTCCATCG
>DATLXC010000091.1:0-117192 GCA_035575985.1 Bacteriovoracaceae bacterium
ATCGCTGGACAAAAGGAATAAGAAACTGGAAAAAGATTGAAGAAGTTTTTTTAAATTATTTACAAGAAGAAAAAAAATTTGATATAAAGAAAGCGTCTTAGTGATCAGGTCCGCTGGTCAACTATCCAAAAAAATTCCGAAAGTTAGCCGCGCATTTGGGATGGTGATTTTGGGCGCAATTCGGCGGTCGCTGTGGACCTATGGCCTCATGAGAATGAGGTTTTTTGAAAATGGGTGCTGACTGCAATGGGAAAAAGCGAAAAAGTTATCCGCAGATTTGGGATTTATTGGAGCGGCTGAAGAGATTCGAACTCTCGACTTCCACCATGGCAAGGTGGCGCTCTACCAACTGAGCTACAGCCGCATTAAAAACGAAAGTGAAAGTGATATTATGTAGCTAGAGGGTCTCTGTCAACCTCTTTCACTTTTATAAATCCCTTAAATTATGGAAATCGCTCAAAACTTTTGTTCCAGAGTTTTGATGATTTTTTGATAACTTGGATTCGTGAAGCGGGCCACCAGAATTGGAAGGATCTCTTTTTTTGATTTTGGCATGACTGGGTTCAGGAGCACTTTAACAAAGCTATCGGCCACTACAAAGACTTTGGAGAGTGGGTGAAGGTCTTCACCCGGGTTATCCTCAAAACCTATTCCATCCATTTTTCCATGGGATTGCAGCAAGACTGTCTTGATGTACTCATTAAATTCAGGATGATCATCCAGAATTTCCACTGCATCTGCAGCATGGTTCATCACCTGGTATTTTTCATCTTCAGTCAGGGTTGACTCGGAAAGGTCACGCATGGAAGTTATCTGCATTTGCTGGGGAGACTTTAAGGTGACATCTGCAAAGAATGAAACAAAGCTTAAGACCTGCAGGTGTTCGGCTTTATACCAGCTCTGCTTGGAAAGGACATAGTGGCACATGAGCGCCAAAAGATGACAGTGCTGGTAAGCATAGGAAACTTTATTGGAAAATAAGAACTTAAGCAGGTTGGCAACCTCAGGGGAATCTTTCACCGATTTCATCATGGAATTAATTGATGCATCTGAAAGATCGATTGAGTCCTGGTCAAGTTCCATGAGATGGATCCGATCACGGACAATTTCATGTCCATTGGAAGTCGTAAGAATTCGCTCTTCAATTGTCAGGTCAGAACGCTCAAGCTTCTCGATCAGGTTGTTTGTCACGAAGGTCGTGAAATACTGGATGTAATCCTTGGGGATGAAAAACTCTTTAAGGCCCTGGTCCTCATATTTCTGGATGGTGGCCTTGTCGAAGATATCTTTTTGGTGAATACGTTTTACAAATTGATAGTCATTAGGCCCTTTCTTGATCCGAATATAAACATCACAAGGTGTACTCTGGATATCGAAGAAATAATAAAGGCCTATGGGTAAATAATCCGGGCCCGGTTTGTTGCTGACCTCTTCAAGTGTCACCCCAAGGTGCTTGGCCGCTTCCTTTATAAGTGTTTCCCAGCTTACCGGGTCACCAAGGCATAAGACTTCGCTGGAAATAGAGGGGCATGCTCCCATCACTATCATCGAAGTATTACTTCCTTCTTCCTTTAAATACCTGAAAATTTTCAAGGCCGTTTCTTCAGAATCGACTTTGGCCTTAGTGATGATGAGAGAAACCTGAGGCAAGATCCTAAGCAAGGCGAGGGCATCATCAGCATTTTTTCTCACGATGACATCTGTGCCTACAAAAGTATTGAGATTAATCGAAAAAATTTTATTAAGGTCAGGATTGCTTTCTATCAGGATGGTTTGACTCATGCAAAAAGTTTAGCAGACTTGAACATCACGCCAAGGGATTTGTTTTCTAAACAAACAAGTCAGGTTCTGAAGACTCTACCAGTTCTCCGTCCTGTGAGAGGAGAAGCCCGGAAAAAGTAGTATTCTCAGGGTTAAATGCCGGAACTTTGCCATATCCTCCTGGTACATCGATGACGTAGTGAGGAAGGGCCCAGCCTGGTAATCTTTGACGAAGCTTAGCATACATCATTCGCCCTTCTCGCAGTGAGACGTAGAAGTGCATTCCACCCTGAACTCTATCAGGGTGATGCAGATAGTAAGGCCTGATCTTCAATTTAAGAAAGACATGGATAAGTTCGGCAAGGGTGTCCGGATCATCATTTACATCTTTAAGCAGGACTGTCTGTGAGAGTAATTGAACCGGGGAATTTGCAAGTCTAAGAATGGCCTCTTCACAATCCTGGTCAAATTCATCAGCATGATTGGCATGGATGGCAACAGTTACTGTACGAAATGTTTTTGAAGCATCAGTTAAAAGCTGGATGAGTCCGGAATCAATTCTCTCGGGCATAATAACCGGAAAGCGAGTATGGAAACGGACATCCTTCAGGCTTTTTACAGCAGCGAAAGCAAGCAGGTATTTTTCAAGTCTTGCATTGGAAAGTGTTAGTGGATCACCACCAGTAAAAATGATCTCTGAAATTTCAGGATGAGACTTGAGATAAGATATTGTCTCTTCAAACTGGGCCTGAAATATTTCATCCGCACTATTTAATTCATTCTTCCTGAAGCAATAACGGCAGTGAACAGGGCAGATACTGGTGGCAGTGAAGAGAGCACGTGATGGATATCGATGAATAAGTTGTGGGGCCAGGTTAAAGGCCTTATCACCGATAGGATCCTTAAGTCCTTTTAAGTCAGGATCAAGTTCAAGCTTATCCGGCATGAATTCCCGCGCAAGAACTCCTGCAGGGCCCTGCCGCTTTATTTTTTTTGCCAGCCTCATGGGAATAAAAAGGGGGTAGGTGGAATCAACTTCCTTAATACCAGCAGGCATCTCCCACTCAAGGAAACGATAAAGGTCGCCAGCATCTTTAAAAGCAGTGCTGAACTTAAGAGTCCAGTCGTTCTGAAGCTGCATCCTGCTCTTGCTCCTTTTCAAACTGGCGTTTATAAATAAAAGCGCATGTCCTGATCAGGAGTGCCCCATAAATGGATATTCCAAGGAAGTGAAAAAGCAAGGTCCTGAACGGTAAAACTCCACCTTCATAAAGTGTGTAAAGAATCCACAGAAGCATTACCAGGTGGGCAACCAGAATTATAAGTTGGATCAGGCGATGCTTGATGTTTTCGCGAGTAATGAAAGTCTTCACGTGATACTCCCCGGGCGCCAAAGGCTCGCTTCTAATATTGAGTAGCTCTTGATTTTTTTCAGCAGGAAAGACTTGTTCATGCCGGACAACAGGCATTCTGCAAAAAGGACAGGTCCTTGTGGTAAGGGCATGAGACCAATTGGACGAACTGGCCTAATCCTGCCTGATTTTGAACTTCCCCTGTAATCAAGAGTTACCAGGGATTTCTGTTGGACCATGTCTTTTAAGGCATTGAGCCTGGTTGAATAATTAAAACAATCGTTACGATCAAAACTTGAAGTCCGGAACACAAAACTTTTTTCCAGGGCAAGCTTATGATCGGCTTCTTCCATTCGGGTGCGGGCCGTAATTTTCAAACAGGCCAGGGTGTCTTCGATGGCCACATGATGCTGAAGTGGAAAGCCAAAGTAGGAACTCAAGGTTGAGAGCTTGTAATTCAAGGGAGCTTTATCTGTCCCTTTATAAATGGCCCGGGCATAGCGGCAGCTGTCATAAACATCGAGTGGGGGGAAAGGAATCTGAAAATCATGAGAAGCCTTGATCAGATAGCCTAAGTCAAAAGTTGAGTTATGAGCAATGACCGGATGACGGCCCACAAACTCCCAGAATTCTTTAATGGGTTTTTTTATCGTCGGAGCTTCTGCCAGGTGCAGGTTAGTGAGACCATGAAACTGAATGGTAAAGTCTGGAATTTCAATCAGGGGATTAATCAATTGATGATAGGTGCTGAGCTCGCCTTCAGCGGTAATCTTGACTGCAGCAATTTCAATAATCTTATCAACTAAGGGAGATAGACCGGTGGTCTCAAGATCTACGGCCACCAGGCCCTTGGGAAATAAGGCTAATATCGAGGCGATTTCCTCAGGTGGGAGAGTAAGACTTGAGGTGCTTCTTGACATATAGTGTCTTATAGCTTTTTTTCGACTCTTTCGTCCACCCAAAAGGTCCAGTTCAATTGACATACGCGCTGCACTTACACCAATATTTCAAGACATTTAAGAACTTGCTCGCGAAACAAAGGAATCTCTCTCATGGCCAAAACATTTGATGTGGTCGTTCTTGGTGCTGGACCTGGTGGATATGTGGCCGCCATTCGCGCCTCTCAATTAGGTAAAAAAGTTGCGATCATAGAGGCCGACAAGCTCGGTGGCGTATGCCTGAACAGGGGATGTATTCCGACTAAGGCCTTACTTAAATCTGCTCATTCAGTCCATGAAGTAGCGGACCTGAAAAGCCTTGGAATCAATGTTGAGCTCAAAGGGCTTGATGGTTCAGTTGCCATGAAGCGGGCCAATGATATTGCGAGTAACATGTCTAAGGGAATTGCCTTCCTGATGAAGAAAAACAAGATTGAAGTTTTTGCAGGCAAGGGAGTTTTCAAATCGGCCAAGGTACTTGAAGTGACAATGGCAGATGGCAAAAAAGAAGAGCTGACTGCAACCAACGTCATCATTGCTTCGGGTGCTAAATATCGTTCGTTTCCGGGGCTTGAGCATGATGGAAAAAGACTCATTGGTGCATGGGAAGCCTTGAAGCTTGAGAAACTTCCCAAGTCCATTGGTATTGTGGGTGCAGGTGCAATCGGTGTTGAGTTTGCTTACTTCTGGAATGCCTTTGGGGTTGAAGTTCATATCTTTGAGATGCAAAAAAACTTGCTCCCGATAGAAGATACTGATTCTTCTGTTGAGCTTGAGAAGCATTACAAGAAGTATGGCATCAAGATGAGTCTTGGCATTGAAGGTGTGACGGCAAAGAATAATGGAAATGATGTTACCTTCTCAGTTAAAGAAGGTGGCAAAACTAACGAATATAAGTTTGAGATGGGTCTCATAGCCGTGGGTATGGTTGGGAACGTCGAGGGCTTTGGGCTTGAAAAAGCAGGAGTACAAGTTGAAAAAGGATTTATCAAAGTTAATGACATGTATGAAACTACCGCTAAGGGTGTTTACGCTATTGGTGATGTTTCTGGTCCTCCACTGCTGGCCCACGCTGCTTCTCACGAAGGAGTTCTAGCTGCTGAGCACTTGGCCGGGAAACATCCTCACGCCATTGATAAGCTTAACATCGCCGGGTGTACTTACTGTCAGCCTCAGGTTGCCTCTGTGGGATACACTGAACGACAGCTTAAGGAAAAAGGGATTGAGTACAAAGTTGGTAAGGCACCATTCATGGCAAATGGTAAGGCCATTGCCTCGAATGAGCGGGACGGCTTTGTAAAAGTTCTTACAGGCAAACACGGTGAAATGCTCGGCGCCCATATCGTGGGAACCCAGGCGACTGAACTGATTCATGAATACGTTCTCTTCCGTACAATGGAAGGAATTGATGAAGAGATTTTTGCCACCATCCATCCACATCCGACATTGGGTGAGTGGTTAGGTGAAGCAGTGCTGGCAGCTAGTGGTCGCGCACTGAACTTATAAAGAATTATACAGGAGATTTATATGGCCAAGGTTGAAGTAGTCATGCCCCAGATGGGAGAGTCGATTACGACTGGTACCATCACTAAGTGGCACAAGGGTCCGGGGGACATCATTGAGCTTGATGCCATTCTCTTTGAGATCTCCACTGATAAAGTGGAATCGGAAATCCCAAGTCCTATTCACGGTAAAATCGTTGAATTGCTTTATCCTGAAGGTGCAACTGTGGATGTTGGCAAGCCTATTGCTATTATTGAAGATGATGTTAACGCGGAAGTTTCTGCTCCAGCTGCGAAAGCCGCACCTGCTGCCGCCAAAGCCGCTGCACCAGCATCAGTTCCAAAAGAACAAGTAACAGCACCTTCTCCTGAAGGCGGAATGACTGCCGAAAATAAAGGTGCAACTGCTGCGATGGCACCTGCTGAGGCACAGGAGGAAGAAGAAACTGGTTTCCGTTTCTACACTCCATTAGTTAAGGCCATGGCCAAGGAGGCCGGCATACCACTTTCAGAGCTTAAAAACATTAAAGGCACTGGCGCCGCTGGACGTGTGAATAAGTCTGACCTTGAAGCTTATGTTGCTACAAGAGGCAAAGGCGGTGCTGCTCCTTCAGCTGCTGCCGGTAAGGCCGCTCCTGCCAAAACACCTGCTCCAGGCGGAGTTGCACAGACTCGGGCCAGTGGCGAGCGTGTAGAGATTATTCCAATGGATAACATGAGAAAGGCCATTGCAAAAAATATGGTTCTCTCAAAGCAAACTTCACCGCACGTAAATTCTATTGATGAAATCGATATGACTTCACTGGTGAAGGCACGCGAGAAGATGAAGCATGACTATAAGAAGCGTGAAGGTATTAACCTCACTTATTCTCATTTCGTCCTTTATGCCATCGTGCAGGCCCTGAAAGATCACCCTATGGTCAATTGTTCACTTGAAGGTGATAACATCGTTATCAAAAAAGACATTCACCTCGGTTGCGCTGTAGCAGTCCCAGGCAATGGTCTGGTGGTTCCGGTTATCAAGCATGCCCAGGATCTAAACCTCACAGGGCTCGCCCGTCAGCTCGACATCCTTGCGAATAAGGCACGGACTAAGAAATTGACCATGGATGACCTGACTGGTGGAACTTATACCTTCACTAATAATGGTTCTTTCGGAACATTGATAGCCACTCCAGTAATACTTCAGCCGCAGGTTGGTATCTTCTGTACAGGTGTTATCAAGAAGAGAGTGATGGTTATGGAAGATGATTCCATGGCGATCAGGCATATGATGTATGGAACTCATACCTATGATCACCGAATCATTGACGGTGAGCTTGGAAGTAAGTTCCTGGCTTCGGTTAAGCATCATCTCGAAAATATGAATCCCCTGGACCTGATCTAAAAATGAAGGCCCCTTTATGGGGGCCTTCTTCTTTTAGCCATTTAAATTTAAAACTGGAGAATAGATGTTCAAGATCTTTATGATCTTTGCACTTGTTGGAACCTGTTACGCGGGACCAATCAAAGTCTTAGGCTACGATGGAAATTCAAAAATGATCGTAGGAGAAATGTCCCCTGACACTTATATTGAGACAATCCTCATGACAAAGGATGCCCTTGATAAACAGGCCATCACTGGACTTAAGAATTTCCATGATAAAGGTCCAAGCTGGCAACTTGCAAAAGTTTCCCTGGGACTTGGGGCCACTGGGGAAATAGGGATCGGGCTATTTAAGTTCGGAAAAAGTCTTAGGCACCGTTTTGTGTATTCGAAGTAATTAGTGAAATTCTTTATCCTTATATTGATGATTGGACAGGCTTTCGCAGGCACTCATCTGGCAACGGACTGGGTTTCCGAAAATTCCACACTGGCAACCGCTGAAGTTGCTGAGGCATACGAATCTATCCTGAATGCACAGGGGAGTGCCTTGGATAAGATGTCAGAGCAGAAGGCATCTCAAAAGATTCTTCCCTTTGGATTTAACATGAATGAAATGGTTACTGATATGGCAGTAACCAAATCTGGACTTCTGGGACTTGCCGCCATGAAGGCCAATACTGGAGTTGAGATTAAATGGAAGAAGATTGCAAGTCTAAAGGCCATTGAAAATGAAAATGTAGATTTTGTGATTGAAAGTGAAGTCTCGGATGCTGAAGTTGGAGACATTGCAGACTCAATTCGCAATGTTGTTCTAGCTTCTGGAAAAATCAAGGACAGCACACAATTACGATCAAACATTCACGAGGCCCTTCAAAAGGTCCGCGAGCAGGTCAAGGGCATTGAAGTTACTACTTATAATCAGTGGCAGGCACGCTCTCTCAGGCTTGATCTTAACTTTGGAGTGAACGGGAAGGTCTTCTTCTTCGCCAAGGCCGGGGTTGCCTTGCGCCTCAGAATGGAATGGAAACTTAAGGAAGTCGCCCTCACAAACAATAAGCTTGCCTCATTAAATGACCAGACAAAGTTTGTTGTAAAAACCCTGGCAGAACTTAATGTTGCCCTGGCAAAAGTTTCTGTGCCCGGTTTTGAACCTTCGAAAGTCATGATCGGTGTTGGTGTTTCCCACAAGAGAAACTTTTTCGGCATCTGGAAATATTCTGCAGGGTTTGTGGGATGGCTTGGTTTTGTTCCGGTGAACGTTAGTAATAATAAATCAATAGTCCCCGTCAATATTCCGGTCACTCTGTTGAATGAAGAATTCACAATCGGAGGCACTGATGAAGCCGCAGCCTTTAAAATCTGGTGGCCTTGGCGTAAGAGGACAATAACCCATACAAGTTTTGCAACAGGAATGGAAAAGTCAGTACAGACAGCAGCTTTCTTTGCCCAAAGAGCTGATGCCAATAGTTCTGCGCACTGGCGTGTGGAAGAAGTAAAGACAGTCAATGACATCTCTCATACCGGCTTTTTTGGACTGGCCGATCTTTCTGCGCGCGGGATTGTTGAAATTGATTTTAAAAGGAAATAGCCATGAAATTTATATTGTTTTTTTCTTTGGTAATTGGAGCATCAGCCTTTGCAGCTGATAGAGTAAACCTGGAAGTCCAGGAACAGGCGGAAGTTTTATCCCTTGCTCTAGCCGAAAATGAAATGGCACCAGTAGGGACGGCCTGGCATTGGGATGTAATTCGTGTACGTGCTATGTTAGAACTAGGGATAGAAATTCCCCTTATATCGAAGCTTAGTATTAATCCCGAGATTGAATTTCAATTTGTAAAAAAATGAGTAAGGGGCCGTTTGGCCCCTTTATTTTCTTGTTCCAGTCTTAACAGACAACATCCTTAGAAACTCTCTACCATATATTCAATAGATACTTAAACAATGGAGAATGTATGTTCAAGATCATCATGATCTTAGCCATGGTTGGCACCTGTAACGCAGCATCTATAAAAGTTCTAGGTATCGACGGTAATTCTAAGATTGTCATGGGTGAAATGCGCCCGGACATCTATGTAGAGACCATTTTTTTGACAAAGAACGCCCTTGATCAACAGGCCATCTCTGGCCTTGAAAATTTCAAGGATAAAGGTCCTAGCTGGAGGCTTTCCAGGATTTCAATGTCCGTTGGGGTCACTGGTGAGGTCGGATTCGGGCCATTTAAGTATGGAAAGAGTCTTAAACAACGTTTTGTGTACACGAGGTACTAATGAAATTCTTATTTTTTATATTGTTCATAGGTAATTCTTTGGCCGGCACTCAACTTGCTCCTGACTGGGTATCTGAAACTTCAAATAAGGCCACAACTGAGGTGGGCGAAGCTTATGAATTAATACTGAACTCACATGCAAAGGCACTGGATAAGATGGGAGATAAGTCGTTTTTAAAAAACAGCTCTTTCGGGTTTGACATGGATGAGATGGTGACAGATATGGCCGTATCGAAATCCGGTGATCTGGGAATTGCTGCGATGAAGGCCAATTCCGGTCTGGAAATTAAATGGAAGAAAAAAAGGTTTGACTCAATTATCGTAGTTGATGAGGCCAAAGATGTTGATTTTGTCGTTCCTAACAAAGTCTCAGACATCGAATTAGCAACCCTTGCAGATTCAATCCGGAATGTGGTCCTGGCTTCGGGGAAAATTAAGGATAGCCAACTATTAAGGTCAAACATTTACGCAGCATTGGAATCTGTGCGCAGCCAGGTCAATGCTATTGATGTCACTTCATATGATAAATGGAGAGTCGGTTTCCTCAGGCTTGATCTTAGTTTTTCTGTAAGTGGCAAGGTCTATTTATTCATTAAGGCCGGAGTGGCCTTGCGCCTCAGGATGGAATGGAATCTCCGGGATGTTCCTTTAACCAACAACAAAATAGCTTCCATGAATGATCATACCAAGTTTGTTGTAAAAACTTTGGCCGAATTAAACAATGCCTTGGTGAAGGTTCCGGTACCAGGCTTTGAACCAAAGAAAATCATGATTGGAGTTGGTGTCTTTAAAATGAGATTCGGCCTGTGGAAATTATCGGCCGGGTTTGTAGGATGGCTTGGTTTTGTTCCGGTCCGCTATAGTAATTATAAGTCCCGCATCCCTGTGGTGATTCCTCCCAGTATCCTGGATGAAGATTTCTCCATCGGTGGAGGCCCTGAAGAAACAACGGACAATAAAATCTGGTGGCCATGGAAAAGGAAGGCCATCACGCGGACAAGCTTTGCTACTGGTATGGAAAAATCCCTGACTACGGCAGCTTTCTTCGCTGAAAGGGCCCGGGTTAATCGATCTACTCATTGGCAAGTCGATGAAGTGAAAACAGTTAATGATATTTCTCAGACTGGCTTCTTCAGCCTGGCAGACATTTCTAACCGCGGAATTGTTGAAATTGATTTTAAAAGGAAATAACCATGAAATTAGTTATTGTCGCTATGATGTTGTTTTTCACTCTTTTGATGAGTGCTTCTGCTTTCTCAGCTGAAAAAGCCAGCATGGAAGTTCAGAAACAAGCCGAAGCTTTTTCACTTGCCCTGGCCGAGAATGAAATTTCGCCAGTTGGTTCTGCTTGGCACTGGGACCTCATCCGGTTTCGCACTATTCTCGAAGTAGGGATAGAAATTCCCTGGGTAGCGGAACTTAAATTTGATCCGGAGATTGAATTACATTTTGTTAAAAAATAAAAAAATAAATATTGGGGCTTTCGGGCCCTTACTTCTTTCTGGTTATGTTTTGATGAATTTCGTTAAGTCCACGTTCCGAGCCATTGGCCAAAGGCTTGTAGAATTTTTCGCCCACACCATGAGGTAAATATTGTTGCTCAGTCCAGTTCTGGGAATAACTATGCGGATACTTGTAATTCTTTTTTTCCGGTGAAACATTTGAAAGATGTCCCGGGACTTCCAGCGTTGGATTTTCTTGAACAAAGGCCATGGCCTCGTTGATCCCCATATAGGCCGAATTCGATTTCGGTGAAAGGGCCATGAAGACAGTAGCATGTGAAAGTGTAATGCGCGCTTCAGGCATGCCTATCTGCTTGACCACATAATGGGCATTGGTTGTCACCTGGAGGGCCTGGGAGTTTGCAAGACCTACATCTTCAGAGGCCAGGATCATCAGGCGTCTGGCGATAAATTCAGGATCTTCACCACCATCGAGCATGATGGCCAGATAAAGCAGGGCCGCATCGGGATCAGAACCCCGAATGGATTTGATAAAGGCCGAGATGACATCGTAATGGCGATTGGCATTGCGGTCATATTGACGGGCATGCTCAAATAACTCTTTTAGTACTTTCTCCTTATCCTCTAATTCGGAAGGAGCGTAGGCCCCTAATCGTGAGAGCTGGTTTAAGGCAAACCGTGCATCACCATTAGAAAGGCGAGAGAGTTCAGGAATGTAGGCTTCGAGATCCGGACGATCCATATCAATCAGCCCGCGATGAAGGATAGCATCGAGGTCTGCTGCCTCTAGTGGCTTGAGTTCAATCAATGACACCCGAGAGATAAGAGATTTATTCAGCGAAGTATGTGGGTACTCAGTGGTGGCCCCAATGAAAAGAAAGTCACCATTCTCAAGATAAGGAAGGAGGGCATCTTGCTGGGACTTATTAAAGCGGTGAATCTCATCAATAAAAAGAATACTTTCCTTACCAAATTGTCGCTTCCTCTCAAGCATTTCCTGAATCAAGCGCTTAAGTTCGGGAATACCGCTGGTCACAGCATTGAAAACCGCAAGCTCGCGATCAATCTGACCTGCCAGAATAAAGGCCAGTGTCGTTTTTCCAGTGCCTGGTGGACCCCAGAAGATAACATGCCTTGGATGAGTCAGGAGTTTTTCTAATTGAGGACGAATTTTCATCTGTCCGTAGAAATCCGCGAGACTTTGGGGTCTGAGTTTTGCGGCCAATGGTGGTGTATGGTCAGAGTCCTGACTGAAGACATCGAGTTGCATTTCTTCTAGTTACCAGATAAATTGCATATTGCCCAGCGTCTATCGTTGACTCTCTAGGTTACCCGGGCTATTTTCATGACCAAATTTATAAGCTGTTTCGGCTTACTATCGTCTGCGAGAAGGGGGTGTAATGAGCATGTCGACTATCCAAATCTTTATTGATGAACGTTTTCCAGCTGAGAAAGCGATCAAGAAATTCAAGCGTCTTTGTGATGCTTATGGAATTGTTAAGGAATATCGCGCTCGTTCCGAGTTCAAGAAACCTTCCGTAATGAGAAAAGAAAAGTTAGAAAACGCTGACAAGCGCCGTCGTAAAACCGATGGACGCACCCGTACTTCAAGGTTCTAAAATTCTTAAAAAAAAAGAGGCCCTCGAAAGAGGGCTTCTTTAATTTTAAAAAAATCTCACGTACGATACTTCGCCATAAATTTAATTGGTTATAAGAATTCGCATAGCGCCTTCGGCGCCGAAGTTTAATCTTAGAAATAGTAACGAAGTAAGCTATTCCATCGATTATGGATCAAGGAAAGAAAGGGCGCCATGCCCTCTGGAGTCTTCTTGCTTCTTTTTGTGAGGTTCTGGTTGAGCAAATTAATAGAAAAGTTAAGTGAGTTTAAATTTCTGTTTAAGAATTCATGATTTCTATGCTTGGCCAGTTGAATCTCAACAGGATGAACAAAGTTTGAATAAAATGTCCTGAAGTCTTCCTTGTAGAGATAGGGGATAAACTCCACCACTGCCAGGGATAGCATAGATTGCAGTTCATCTATTTTCCTGATGACTGCATATGTTTCTTTCTTGCTTTTGATTTTTGCTCTCATCATAAAAGAGGCATTATCCAGGGAGCCCTTAAAAGATTGCAGCTCAAGCTGAAATTCACTAACCATTCGCATTCCTATTAGTGAAGTCATATAAGGGGAGTGGGCAGGTCTTTGTCTGGCCATCAAATTTAAAGTCGACGCTTCTATTTCTGCCAACCTCAGTCTTAAAGCATCAACTGAGGCCTGGCACTTTTCTGTCAGATAACCTCCACATGTGGTCTTCAAGTTTTCACGAACATCTTCCATGTTGTCCATTTGTTCGATAGCTTTGATTATTTCCTTTGGAAAATCCGGAAATAAGGAAATCATCTGATAAAAGTCATTGATGATACCGTTAAGCACGGGCCTGACATTGGATTGGAAAACCTGTGGAGAGAGATTCTTTTGAGCATGGACCTGGGTGCTCAAAAATAATAAAAATGTCAGGAATATATTTTTCATCCCTTCATTATGCCGACTTTAAGCTTTTTGTGTCAAATAACTGCAGGACTTCAGGTCGGGCCCAAAGTGAAGGAAAACCAGCTAAAAAGCTTTTGGATCCTGGACGGTAGTGAAGTTCCATCTGCAGGTTATTTTCCAGGGGAAGCCTCATGATGGGAATTGGTATTTCAGAAGTCTCGCAAATAATTTTCTTTCGCTTAAGTCCTGGATGCTGTCCCTTGAGGACTGCAAGTAATAAAAAGACTCCGCCTCCCTCGGTACTGAAGTGAAGTTCATCGTCTTTGTCATCTACAAGTCGTTCGATAAAATTCCCTGAGATTCGCTCAAATTCAAGTGAGTTGAAGTAGTGATGACAGTGAAGAATTTTCCGGAGATTTAAAGTGAGCCTGCGTTTTTCGGATTCAGTCATATTCCAGTTATCAAACTTGGTGACTAAGAGGTCTTCTATGGGGAATTTGTTCGGAACAAATAATTTTGAATGAAAGTAGGGATGATTTCCATTAATGTCATACTTAATAACAGTGAAGTTAAAAAAGGTTTTCCAATCCATGAGCACCCCTTAGGTAATTACCTTATCGACACTTTTAAGTATTAAATTTGGCCTTACATAACTTAAGGTTGCCTCCAGAAGCTCATTCCAAGCATTTGATTGCGTACTCGTGTTATAAGTTGTTGAACTTTTGGTGATATGCCGTCTGATTCTCACGTGTTAGAAAGGAGCGTTCACAAAATCTTACCGACGGAGTGGTATATGAATAATACAGAAACCGGTTCCGAAACAATTGATAATGAATTCTACGATACCTATGGTGAGAGATGGTATACGGCCTTTGATGATCCCGTCGCTATTCTACGTGCAGAAAACAACATAAAGATTCCGTGGATTCTGGATAAGATAAGAGAACTGGGTGCTCCAGGGCATGATGTTCTTGATGTCGGTTGTGGTGGAGGATTCCTTACCAACGATTTTGCCAAGAGACATTTCAATGTTACCGGTGTGGATATCTCTCCTGAAAGTATCAAGACTGCCTCCGCTCATGACGTCACTCATTCAGCAAAATACATAGTGGCCGATGCCTACTCACTTCCGTTTCCAGATGAGAGCTTTGATATTGTCACCAATATGGATTTTCTTGAGCATGTGGATAATCCGGCCGCCGTCATACAGGAATGCTCGCGAGTACTTAAAAAAGACGGTCTCTTTTTATTCCATACTTTCAATCGTAACCAATGGTCAAACTTGCTTGTGATCAAGATGGTTGAGAAGTTCATCCGAAACACTCCTAAGAACATGCATGTTTACAAACTTTTCATCAAGCCTGAAGAAACGCGGGATTATTGTGCTAAAGCTGGGTTAGAAGTGCTGGATATGGTTGGAGTAAGACCAGTGTTTTCTTCTATTTCCATGAAAACATTTTTTACGGGGATTGTTACTCCCAAGCTGCGCTTTAAGATCACTCCGAGCACGCTTATTTCTTATATTGGGGTTGCGAGGAAGAAAATATAATGCAAGTTTACTTCCGGCGCTGGAAGTAAACTTGCATTATATTTGATTAAACTTTTTTAAGAACTAATTCGAATTTATCCTCATCAATTTCATGAACCATAGGGCCTGTTAGTGTTGCTTCAGAAACAGACCCCCTGGTCATCAACGTTTCAGATCCAATGTAGGTCTGATACTTCTGGAAAATTCTCGCGAGGTCCGCGGTCGTGTGAACAGTGACTTCAATCCTGTCTGCAACGTTGAAGTTTGAATCCTTACGGGATTTCTGGATACGGCTGACCATCTCACGTGCAAGACCTTCATCGATGAGATCCTTATCAAGCGTGCAATCAAGATCAATAGTGATGAACCTGTTAGTTACAGCTTGAGTACCAGGCTTGGCATTCCTGAATACGAGAATGGTTTCTTCGTTGAAAGTCTGGCCATTTAATTCAATGGATCCACCCAGTTCAATTTTCTGCACTTCGTTTGAAGGAAGCTTTTCAATCAGCTGACGGTAAGTGTTTAATTCCTTGCCGAGGCGTTTACCGAGAACAGGAGTATTTGGCTTCGCTGACAGGACTACAAAATCTGATTCATTGGTGAGATACTCAACAGTCTTGATGTTCAGCTCTGACTTTATGTATTCCTCAAGCTTACTGATCTCCGTTAAGAGAGCGCGCTCTTGATGGATCACTTTTAAAGTCTTAAGCGGAGTCTTAACTTTTACACTTTCAGTTACACGTTTCTGGCGACCAAGGTTGATCACCTGTTGCATTCGTCCTACAGCTGTTTCAAGAATTGGGTTGATGAACTTTTCAGTTGCAGCAGGATATGAGGCCAGGTGTACTGACTCTTCAGATTCAGGACCGAATGCTTTCAGCTGCTGGTAAGTTGCTTCTGATAAGAATGGTGCGAATGGTGCCATCAATCGAGAGAGGGCCTCAAGAGTTGTATAGAGAGTAGAGTAAGCCGCTTTCTTGTCAACGCTCAAACCTTCTTCCCAAAACCGACGACGATTTAATCGGATATACCAATTAGTCAGGTCTTCAATGAAGTTAAAAAGTTCTGGAACGACATTATAGAGACGGTAATGGGACATCTCGTGGTCTACGTTCTTAATCAAAGTATTGAGCTTCGAAATTACCCACTGGTCCAGAATGTTGTCTGAAGGAATAGGATTCTTCTCGGCCCTGAAACCATCAACCGCGGCATAGGTAGAGAAAAACTTAAATGAGTTGTACCACGGGAGGAGTGCCCGGCGAACCATGTCTTTCACACCATCATCGGTGAAGCGAAGTTCTTCGGCCTTGACTAATCCAGAGTTGATGAGGAAGAGGCGAAGGGCATCGGCACCGTGAAGTTCGATTAATTCATCAGGCGGAGTATAGTTCCGAAGACGCTTACTCATCTTCTTGCCGTCTCCAGCGAGAACCATTCCGTTAACGATAACGTTTTTAAAGGCCGGCTTATCAAAGAGGGCAGCTGAAAGTACAGTCAGGGTATAGAACCAACCGCGGGTCTGGTCGAGACCTTCAGCGATGAATTCTGCAGGGAAACCGTCTTTGAAGACTTCTTTGTTTTCAAAAGGGTAGTGGAGTTGGGCGTAAGGCATTGAGCCTGATTCAAACCAGCAATCGAGGACTTCCTTGATACGCTTATAAGTTCCTTCTTCGCCAGGAACTTTAAAATCGAGATCATCAACGTATTCACGATGAAGGTCATTGATCTTTGTGCCAGTGTATTTTTCAAGATCTGCGATTGAACCCATGCAAAGAGTTTTGCCGGTCTTATCGTTTACCCAAATTGGAAGCGGAGTACCCCAGACACGTGTTCGGGAGATGGCCCAATCGCGGGCATTTTCAAGCCACTTGCCGAAACGACCGTCTTTGATTGTTTCAGGTACCCAGGTAATTTCCTGGTTTGCCCTGATCATCTTATCCTTGATCTTTTCCACTGCCAGATACCATTGAGGCATGGCCCGATAGATAAGCGGAGTATCAGTGCGGTAGCACATTGGGTAACTGTGGACCATGGTGCTTTGATGAAACAATTGTCCGCGATCTTTTAGGTTCTTGATGATTTCTTTGTCGGCGTCCTTGATGAACTGTCCGGCAAAATCTTTTACCTCAGCAGTAAACTTGGCCGAGAGGTCCAAAGGCACAACGACTTCAAGAAGTCCTGCTGCTTTCATGACCCGGTTATCGTCTTCACCAAAGCCAGGGGCCTGGTGAACAATTCCGGTACCGTCTTCAAGGGTTACATATTCGTCATTGAGTACGACAAAGTAGCCATCTTTTTCAAGAGAGTTGTAATAAGGGAAGAGTGGTTCATATTTTTCGCCCTTAAGCTGTGCACCTGTATAGGTTCCGACTTCTTCGAACTTGAAATTTTTCTTATAAGCTTCAAGGCGTGAACGGGCCATGATGATGAAAATATTCTTATCAAGGTCTTTCACTTTTACATATTCGATTTCGGGATGAACGCAAAGTGAAAGGTTGGAAGGAAGGGTCCATGGAGTGGTCGTCCATGCCGCAAAATAGGTATCTGCGTTTTTCTTAGTGCGGAAAAGTATAGTGACCGCAGGATCCTGGATATCCTGGTAGTTCTGTCCTGCTTCAAAGTTTGAAAGGGCAGTTTGCAGGGCCGGTGAATAAGGAACGATCTTATTACCTTGATAGATAAGATCCTTATCCCAGATTGTCTTAAACACCCACCAGACAGATTCCATGAAAGACAGATCCATGGTTTTATAATCATTCTGGAAATCCACCCAACGGCCAAGGCGACCGATAGTTTTCTCCCATTCATTCACGTAACGATCAACAATACCCCGGCATTCATCGTTGTATTTTTTTACTCCATGCTGGGCCACAAAGTCAGAAGCGGACATTCCAAACTTTTTGTCGATCTCTTGTTCAATCGGAAGGCCATGACAGTCCCAACCAAAACGGCGGTCCACGTAGTAACCCTTCATGGTGAAGAATCGTGGAACGATATCTTTTAAAGTTGAGGCAACAATATGTCCGTGATGGGGAAGACCAGTTGCGAAAGGGGGACCATCGTAGAAAATGTAGTTTTTGCCATTCCGGGTCTTATCCAGGGATTTCTTGAAAATTTGCTTTTCCTGCCAGAACTTCAAGACCGACTGTTCTGATTGAACAAAGGAAAAATTGTCTTCCATGGGGAGAACTCCAAATTGGGGGGGTAATTTTAGCCAAACTTTAACAGAAAACGTCAGAGGCGTAAATTTTCTAGCGCAATGACCGAGGAGAATATGTCAGGAAAATTTATGTTTAATCTAATTTGGTCGGCTTTTGCTGTGTGTCTAATTTTAACGCCCGTTTGGGCGGCCGAAACCTATTTTGAAGATTTATCTGAGCTCGAAGCTGAAATTCTTCCCGATCTAACCGGCCACCAGCGCTTTACGGCCCCTGACTTTCACGAAAAGCCAGACTGGCGAATCACCGCCAAGGATATAGTCCTGGATAAAGAGCCTCTTAAAGGACAAGGCCATTCGTTAATTCCATGGAGCACGCTTGATCCAGAAGATTGGCTCAGTGTTCAACGATGGCTCATTGAAAATGAAATCAAAACCAAAAAGCCTGATTGGCTTCTTCGCCTTAGGGATGACCGCCAACTGGAACTTGTGGGCAAGATCATGAGTTGCAAAGGCATATGCCCAGTCTATAGGGGCACAATGCCGGCCAATGGCTCATATCTCACACGCTTGATTGAGGGTGATGAAATAAGAACTGAAAAAAACTCAGTGGCCTGGATTTTCCTGATTGATGGAAGTCTTATCCGCTTAGGTCCGGAAAGTTCCTTGTCCTTGCAGGAAATTAACCTTGGTAAGAGTGAGATTTTCATCCTTGCGCGTTTAAATCGCGGACATGTTTTTTGGCATGCAAGACCTAAGGCAGAGTTTCCGCTTGAACTATCTGCTGAGACCGAGGCCCTGGCCCTTCCTCTGCATATTCTTAATGCGAACCAACAGTTTTTTGAGCGTCAACTTTTCAAGTCTCAAACAGATAAAATGGCCCTTGCTGAAATTATGGATATAGATGAGGGACCCATTAAGGCCCAGATCAAGCGGCTTAATGAAATGCGAGTGGAGAATGACAAGAAATTAACCATTCCAACTAAAGTCATGCTGGTCGCACCAAATGTAACCTTGGTTTCTACCCAGTTAAGCTTTGACCTGGTTTACCTTACCGGAGGCAAAGCTCATTTTAAGAAGCGGGGACACGAGGAATTACAATTGCAGTTACGAGGGTATACTCAAACAGACCCAGTGACTGTAGATGATTTTGAATGGCATGAGGTTGCCCAGGATGGAAGATCCCAAAATAAAATGTTTGAGATTCCCCCGGCCCTTCAATTGCTTGAACTGCTCACCAAACGAATTAAAACCATAGAACTCGCACGTGAAATTTGGATTTCAGATTTTACCCTGCCCATCATTTCAATGATAGATAATCAAAAGCTCATCGCCTTTGAGCATGGGTATACATTGTGGGGGGAGGAAAGCAAAAAACGCTTTGAATTCTTAACCGAATACACTCGCCGTGTTGAGACAACCAATATCAAATCAATAGAAAACTTGCTCACCAAGATCGAACAAAGCGGACAGGTAATTAATCGTGAACTTGACGTAGGACTTTACCAGCACGCAATAAATCATTACCTAAAGGGTCTAAAGACAAGGTATACTTTGAAAAAAATGCAGGTCCGGGAGATGAATGATCTCCAGTATTACGTTTGGACACTCAAGAATGGTAAACTCTAAATTAAAACTCATCCTCGCCAGTGCATCGCCTCGACGCAAAGAATTACTTGGTCATCTTAAGCTCCCTTTTGAAATTCTGACCCTAAATGTTCCTGAAGAATCTGACCTCTCAGATCCTGCCGGATTCTCCCTTGAAATAGCCAAATGCAAGGGGCAGGCAGTGATGGATCATCTTCTTAAAGTACGTCCCAGTGAGAACTTTATGGTGGTTTCAGCTGATACTATAGTGAGTATGGGAAATCGGATTTATGGCAAGCCTCGCGATAGGGATGAGGCGAGGCAATTCTTAAGTGAGCTCGCCGGTAAAACTCATTCTGTATTTACAGCTGTCTCAGTGATGCTCATTTTCAATGGAAACCACTCTGAGTTTTCTTTTGTGGATGAATCAAGGGTCACCTTTGATAAAATTGCACCTGATGTCATGGAAAAATATCTTGATACCGGGGATTCCCTGGACAAGGCCGGGGCCTACGGCATTCAGGGCCCTTCTCTGACTTTCATTTCCAAGGTTGAAGGCTCATATTCAAATGTAGTAGGCTTTCCACTTAGCCGTTTCATTGAAGAGACTCAAAAGTTCTTAAAAGATAAATTCCCCCAGGAGCCTTCATGGTTCAAATTATTCTGAGTTTTTTCCTGCTGATGACTATGCCCGCAGAGGCCCAGTTTCTTGGCTTTGGAGGGAAAAATGGCGAGTTTAAAAGTCGAATTCCGGCCTTGCTTGAGAAGTTAAAGGCAATGGATATGAAAGCAGACTCTCTTTATGAAGAGTCTTTCAATCTTGGGGTTAAGAATATTGAAAATGGGATGGAAGAAGAGAAGCTTTTTTGTTCAGGCGAGGCGGTGGATGCCGAGGGTAAATCACTTCCCCCGGACAAAAAACAGCTGTGCATGAGAGAGCTTAAAAAACATTATCTCGATGCCATGTCCATGGTATTTGATCTGAAAAAGAAGTATCTGGGATTAATCCATACCCGTCAGGTTGAAAGGATGGGGGAAATACATTCTAAGCTTAAGTCAAACATCGAAAAAAACTTTTAGATTTTTTCAGACGCCTCAGGTGACTTAACCATGATGCCTGCAACAGTAGTAGTCCTTGATTTAAGGCTTCTTACTGCCATCATAGAGCGCATTGGGCGTAAGCTTTTTGGCTTGCTTCCCATAAGAGCGTCTTTTTCAGCATTTGCGAATTTGTTATCCAGGGTTTTTTTCGTTTTCATAGTCGTCCTCGTTGTTGGCTGGTTTTAGTTCAGCCTAGCCTCGAGTCATAAAGACGGGAAGATCAGGCCATTTTTATCATAAGATCACTGCCCAACATGCTTCTCCTGTTGATGTGTAATCGTGATACTTGTCGGTCTTTCTCAGGAATTCCTTTAAAAGAACAATGGGTATCTCAAGCTATTATAGCACTTAAGATAGGTACAGGCTAAAAGTAGGGAAAATTTTCCGTCGTCAAATCGAAACTGACAGGTAAGAATTAGGGGAACTGTAATTTTCATAAGTTAGGTGATTATGCGCGTCTTAATGCTTTCAACCTTAATGCTTTTGTCCAGTTGTGGGACTATTCAGAAATGGGGAATGAGATCTGCCTCTCCCATGTTCAAGAAAAGTAGCGATGCTTTGACTCGCGAAAATAGCTGGGACTTCTTTCGTGATTCGGCCCCTGGAAACCTCAAATTCCTCGAACTTCTCTACTTACAGGATCCCGATAATCTCACCCTCTTGGGAGTCCTGATCAAGGGTTACTCAGGGTATGCCTTTGCCGTACCAGAAACTCTCGCTTTTGATGATGAATTGGCAGGCAAGGAGGATTCTCCATGGAAAGAACAGGCCATGATTCATTACACTCGCGCCCTGGACTATGGTCTGGATTATCTCGATAAAAAAGACATCAGCAGAAGCGATCTTTTAAATTTTGATGAACAAAAACTTGAGAAGGCCTTGAATAAAGAGCTGGATGAAGATGACTTGTCAGCTGTCTTGTTTACGGCCCAGGCCTGGGGAAGTTTGATCAACTTGCAGAAAGATAATGTTTCCATGGTTTCTCAAGTGCCGAAAGTGAAAGTCTTGTTTGATTGGGTCTGCAAGAAAGATCCCAAAATTGAAAATGGTGTGTGTGAAATCTTCTATGCCCAGTATGAATCGTCAAGGCCTCTCATGCTTGGAGGAAATCCCAAGAAAGGTGAAGAGCTTTACCTCGCCGCTATTAAGAATCGTCCCCATCACCTCCTGATGAGAACCGGTTACATGCAATTCCTCCTGTTGCCTGGATTTGAGCAGGAAAAATATGAAGCACAGGCCAAAGAACTTAAGAACGAAATCACAAAATGGAATACGCTCAACCGTGATTCGCTGGAAGACAATTCAGAATACAAGTATGATAAAAGCCTGAATTTATATAATGCCATTGCTAAAAAACGATTTGAAATCATAGAAAAAAATAAGAAGAAAATATTCTAAGGATAAATTATGTTAAAAACTTTACTAGCGTTTTGTCTGTTTGCATTTGCTTCTTTTTCCTTTGCCGCCCAGCAGGTAAAGCTTGCCGTACTGGTGCCTGAAGGAACCACATGGGGAAATAGCTTAAAAAAATTCTCCAAGGAAGTTGAGGCCGTAACTAAGGGTGAAGTTACTTTTAAGGTTTACTACGGCGGAGTCTCCGGAGATGAACCGGATGTCGTGAGAAAAGTCCGCATAGGCCAGCTTAGCGGTGGTATTTTTACCGGTAAGACATTGGGTGATATCCATGGTGACGTAAGAGTGATGGAAACTCCCTTTACCTTTTTTGGTGATCAGAAGAAGGCAAGTCAGACACTTGAGACTTTGACCCCGGACTTTAATAGATTGCTTAAGTCCAAGGGCTTTATCAATCTTGGCTTTTATGAAATCGGAATGGTTTATGTGGTCTCTACCAAGAAAGTTTCAAATCTTAATGAACTGAAAGGTGTGAAGATTTGGTCATGGGAAGGAGATGAACTTGTGAAGGCGATGCTTGAATCCCTTGAGTTGGTTTCAGTTCCTCTGGCCCTTCCGGATGTTCTTTCTTCACTTTCAACCGGTATTATCAATGCGGCATACGCTCCGCCATTGGCCCTCCTGGCCTTGCAATGGCATACAAAAGTTAAGTACCTGATTGATTTCCCAACAGCTTTTTCTGTAGGTGCTCTTTTAGTCTCTGATAAAGTCTGGCAAAAAATCAAACCGGAGCATCAAGCGCAAGTTCAATCCATAGCTGCCAAGTTCATCAAGGAAGCTAATGAAAAATCAATAAGTGAAAATGTCCAGGCGATGGAGCAGCTTAAGAAATCAGGGATTGAATTCGTGAAATTCCCGGATGCAGATACAAAGGCCGCTGCCTCTGTTCGTGAAAAAGTTGTAAAGAGACTTTCAGGAAAGCTGTTCTCAGCAGAGATGGCAAAGAAACTCGAAACTGCGGCCAAATAATGACAAAAATCATTCTCGCCTTTGACGATGTGTTGGAAAAATTCAGTAAGTGGGGTCTCGTGTCCTCACTCTTTATTATCCTGATCCTGGCCGTTAGTTCAATTGTTCTCCGCTGGATGGGATCTAGTCCAATGTGGCTGGAGCCCTTAACCCGACATCTGGTCTTTCTCTCTGCTTTTTTTGGAGGGTCACTGGCCACCAGCAAGAATGTTCACATCAGAGTGGATCTTTTGAGCAAGCTCATTGAAATGACAAAATCCAGGGCATTAATCTGGATCCATCACAACTTGCTCGCCCTTTTCTGTTTTGTTACTTGTGCCTTTCTCATGAAAGCTTCATACGATTTTTTCATTGTGGAGAGAGAGTTTGGTGCACCGGCATTCCTGGACATCCACAGTTCATGGTTGGTGGGAATCATTCCTTTTGGGATCGGGCTGATAGCCCTGCGTTTTTTTAACTTACTAATTCTTGGCCTATTGAATGGAGTTCCTAGTGAGCATAATCGCGTATAGTTCTATTCTCTTTATTGCACTTTTAGGTGCCCCGATCTTCGCTGTTATGGCCGCCCTTGCCATGACTGCCTTTTATTTTAGTGGGATTGAATTATCGGCAGTGGCCGTTGAAATTTACCGGCTGGCCTCAGCGCCCACGATTCTTACCATTCCACTTTTTACCTTTGCCGGTTATGTACTTGCTGAATCCAAGGCTCCCGTTAGATTGCTCAGGCTTTCAAATGCTTTTCTGGGGTGGATGCCAGGGGGAACAGCAATTATTTGCATCTTTATCTGCGCTTTCTTTACTGCCTTTACCGGAGCTTCAGGTGTTACCATCATTGCCCTTGGTGGACTACTTTATCCTATCCTGTTAAAAGAGGGTTATTCAGAACGTTTTTCCCTCGGTCTTATTACTACATGTGGATCCCTGGGACTATTATTCCCTCCAAGTTTGCCTATCATCCTTTACGGAATTATAGCCAAGGTAGATATTGACCAGCTTTTCCTGGCCGGAATTCTTCCTGGTGTTATTCTCATGAGTGTCCTTGGTGGATACTCTATTTTCAAAGCGCGCAAGCTCCCGAAGAAGGAGCACAGGTTCTCCCTTACTGAAATGAAAGCTGCTTGCTGGGAGGCCAGGTATGAATTACCTTTGCCTATTTTCGTCTTGGGTGGAATTTACGGCGGATTTGTAACGGCGACCGAGGCTTCCGCCTTGTCTGCTTTTTATGTCCTGGTCGTAAACGTATTCTGCACCCGCGATCTTTCACTTACAAAAGATATACCAAAAGTCATCGTAGACAGCCTTACACTGGTAGGTGCTATTCTCCTGATTCTTTGCTGCGCCCTTGGACTCACTAACTATCTGGTTGATGAAGAAGTTCCGATGAAGATTCTTGAGGCCATGAGAACGTTTATTACAAATAAATATCTCTTCCTCTTCGTGCTGAATATGTTCCTGCTCGTAGTGGGATGTCTGATGGATATTTTCAGCGCCATTATCGTCGTGGTTCCACTTATTATTCCAATTGCGGAGCAATTTGGTGTGAATCCTCTTCACCTTGCCATCATATTCCTAACCAACCTGGAGATAGGATATATTACTCCTCCGGTAGGGATAAACCTCTTTATCAGCTCGTTCCGGTTCAATAAATCAGTTCTCGAGTTGTATAAGGTCAGTATTCCCTTTTTGATATTGATGCTTTTTGCCCTAGCGATTATAACTTATATACCATGGCTAACATTATTGTGGTTTACACCCTAATAGCGCTCTTTTTCAGTATGGCCGGTTTCGCGAAAGCGGACCGGTTTATTACAGAGGTACACCTCGGTGAGAAAAAACTGGATTCTTATTCTGAACGATATGAGCCATTAATATTCCATGATGTATATCAAGGCAAGATGGCCTTTGAAGACGAACTCTTCTTTCAAAATTACTTCCGGCCATACAATTTTAATGAACGTGATATCGCTTTTTTCCTGCGTTCTGAATTGAACGCAGGTCTTACGTGTACCAATGAACTTTTTTCTGAGCACTTTGACGAGATCCGATACTCCTACCGCCTCATCACCTTGAGTTATCTGCTGGAAGGGCAGTGGCATATGAAACTCACTTCGGATCATTTTAAGTTGAAAAATGGCTGTGAATTTGACCTGCAAGAATGGGCCCAGGGATGCAATCCGAAAAGTGATGACATGAAGAAGTTTGTCATGCGCATGAAAAAGTTTGATCCAAAGTATAATGAAATGCTTCCTTCCAGGTTCAGGAAAGAGGACTGGTTAAAAGATATCTCAGACGGTAAGCCCGAGTCTTACTCTCAATATAAAATGCAGACTAAATGCAAGGGCAAGTGTGAACCCTCTGAAATGGCGCCCAAGTTCAAAAGCATCTGTGATGAGAATAAACAACTCATGAACCTGATATGTTCGGAGCAAGATGAGCTTTATGGACTTTCAGGATATCGGGATGCTTATTTCCTGGTTGGCCTTTCGAATATCATCAATACCTTTAATAAAAGAGGCGAGGCCATGGGCTGCCTTCGAAGATTCTCGGAAGTGATGTCTCATAAGGAAGTGATGTACCCACCCTTAAACCAGCTTTTTCCAGTCCTGCAGACTTATCTTCGCAATAAATACGAAGAACGCTTCCTCCAGGGCAGGGTCTTTTTTTATGGATCTGGTAAGGAGTTTGAAAACAAAGGTCTGACTGATCTCTATGTAAAGGAACAGACTCTGCAGGTTATGACGGTCGCTCCTTTTAAGGCCGATCCATTACCTGAACAGAAAGTCGAGCTTAAGGCACCAGAGAAGAAGGTCGAAGCAGTTAAAGTCGTCGAGGCGCCTAAGAAAAAGAAAATAGTAGAGATAAGACAAGCGGTTAAAAGTGCTTTTCTCCAGTCTGCAGAAATCCGCCTGGCACAGAATCTGTCAGCGGTTGAAGTTGACATGCTCAAGCTCAAGTATGATTACGTCTTCACTTTGAATATGATGAATACTCTTTCTGAACGTCTTAAGACTTTCATGACCAGGGAAGCATTATCCGAAATGATGACCTATGATAAACTTGGAAGCATAGAAGGCCCGGTTCCGCTCTTGTTCCTAAAGTTTATGATTGATATGCATGAGCATCAGGGCCTTTATAATATTATTTCCGTCTTGGGTGATAAGTTCTTTGTTTCAAATGAGATCGATGCGAGTTTCACTCCTGCCCATGAGTATATACAGCTTTCAAATAATGAATCCACCGGGAATAAGTGGCAGATCCATATCCTTCGGCGCTAATGCCATTCGACTTTGATGACATGGGCACCAGTAGCGGTTGCTGCCGCCAGTCCCACTGATGAATCTTCAAAAATAATAATTTCATTTGTCTCAAATCCGGAAATTCTTTTTGCTTCAAAATAAGGCCATGGGTCTGGCTTATGCTTAGGGCAATCGTCCCTGGTGAGTTCGAGGTCAAAAAAATCCTTAAGGCCTGAAATTTCAAGTAAGCGCTTTGTGACCACTTTTTCACTGGATGTCACAAGTGCGATGAAAAACTTCTGGTCCCTGGCGTCTTTTAGCAACTTCTGAAGTAAGGAGGGGAAAAAAGTTGAGGAATCAGCAGTTTCAAGTATTTTGAGGAGATTTGCATTCTTGGTTTCAACAAAATCCCTGGCCGACCAGTGCTTGGGAAACCCTTCCCATGACTTGATAATTTCATAAACCAGATGGTCAGCTTTTCCCACCAGGAGTTCATGCACCATCTCAAGGGAATAGGGCGGACGAATTTTATGTTCCAGGCCAATTTGCACAAAGGCCTCAGCATGCTGGGGCTCAGTATTAAATATGGTGCCATCCATATCAAAGAATAAGGCCTTGATGCCTGGGTAACCTGCCTTAAGTTCAGTCAGAGTAGGGATTATCTTGAAGCTAATGGGATGTATGTCAGTCATGAGCGTTATTCTACCTGGCCTGTCCTTTTTTGGCCAACCTTGACGCGCGGCTTCCTGAATGGCCAAGTGAGACTTCCTGAGGTACAAAGGCAACATTCAAGTAAGGAAAAATTAAATGACCGAGCAAGCGACGAAGAAAGATCTGTTGAGCCAATTACTTTATGAAGCTCAGGCCTACAAAAAATTTGAGGACATTGAGAAATTAGTTGAGGCCGGCATGGATCTTTCCATGATTCCGGTACAACCACTTTATATTTCGCTTCAAACGACATCAAGTGATCAGGTAGCGGCGATTCTTCCCAAGCTCTCGCCTGAACAGAGGCAGGCCCTGCGTGATATCGACCTTTGGCATAAGGATACTATTAATCCGGATGCGGCCTATTACTGGATGGATGTTTATTCTAAATGCCCATCTGATGAAGTCATCCTTGAGTATGTTAAGAGTGAAGACTTTTTGCTCTCGCTTAAGAACCAGTTCACCATCCAGACTTTTGACAGTGAAGATCCGATGTATCCAGACGGGGATAATTATTTCCTGACTGAGGATATGCAGCTTCTTATCGAGTACCCGGAAGATTTTCAGCAAGTTCATGAACTCAAGGGAATGATCCAGAGACTCTACGCCGACATAGGTGTGGAGCATGCCTACGCTTTTCTTTTTAAAATGGTAGTTGATTCTTACCAGATCATGGAAGAGGTCCAGTATGAAGAGAAAAAAGAACGCTTAAGGGATTATGGTTTTGTTGATTATTTCGATGCCCTGGATTATGAAACTCCTTTCCTGAATATTAACCAGGTAAAGGACTTCATCAAGAACCGCAAAGGTCTCACCGGAGAGCTTGACGCCATATCCTCGAACCAATCTCTTCATGCTTCTTCATTAGTGCCTTATCAGTCAGGCCTTGATGGACTCAAGTATCACCTGAATCTGGTCCAGAATGAAAAACGCCAAAAATATCTTCACTTCAATTTCATCAGGCTGGTTAATGCACGGATGACTATTGAAGATGCTCTCAAAAAGGGTTCACTGGCCATCAGTAAGGTAGGGAACAAGACCAAACAACAACTTGAACTAGGCCATGATTTTATCCTGAATCAATTAGGACCAGAAAAAGCAGACCAGATATTTGAGATTTTTGATTTTGTTGATGTGTACAGAGTGGGTCACAGCCTGATTGAAATTACCAAGAGAAAAATCAAGCGGTCCATGACAGAGACTCCATTTGAGAAAGATGAATTTAATTATTTCCTGGGAATGTACTGGAACTCTTTTCTTGAAAATAGCTATGAGGATGTAACCAAGTATAAGTTTGATGGCAGCACAGGGGCCATGGAAATCAAGGACGTTAAATCTTACGAGCTATGGAATACAGCGGTGGACACTTTCGTCGCTGCAGTTCCTTTTGTTCAGACTTTTTTCAAGAGTCTGCAAAAGCTGAAGGCCGATGGGCTTTTAAATGATCAGTTTTACCTGAATTACGAAGTCGATAATATCGATTTTGAGGCAATAATGATTTCAAGCTTCATCAACTTCGTAGGAGGCCATTACAATGAGGCCACTGCCGGGAAAATGGGAGTCACTATCCAGGAGCTTAAGGATTTCTACCGTAACTTTTTTATAAAGCAAGGGCAGGAATATCTTATCAAGGGTGAAGAAGATCCAATCCTCCGAGACCGCACAAAACACTTTATCAAAAAGTTTGGCCTGGAGCAGGTGGAAGGGTTTGACCGTTACCTCTATCAGGTGATGCTTGAGCAGTTAAATGGGTATGAAATTGATAATATGGAAAAGGATGACTTCCAGCACGTGGGTGGGCCTATCTTACTTAATAATACGATTAACTAGGCATCAAAGAAAGAATCAAAGGTCTCCTGCATGGATCTCCGATAGGGAGAAGTGGCCTGATCGCAGGCCGCAAATAGCTTCTTCTGCAATTCTTGTATTTCTTCCCGCTGCTCTTTAAGCAGCCAATTACCTTGTTCATACTTGGCAGCAAAGGGCAGCTTTTCATTGAGTAAAACATTGAGGCGGCTGAGTCTAATGGCATCAGTTGTTAGAAATGTGAAATGCTCAAATGACGTTTCTTTCTTCGTCCCACCCGGGGGAGGCTTGGGAAGAAACCGGTTTTCAGACTGGCCTTCCACGAATTCTTCAAAGCCCCTAAGGTCATCTGGCGGGAGAACTTTCAGTAAATGTTTCTTATCCATTGGATTTGACCTTAACAAGTTTGTTAAGAAGCGAACGATAAAAAAGGCGTTCTTCTTCCAGCACAAAGAGTTGCTTGTGTATTTTTCCGAAAACTTTCATTTCAATTTCATTAGACAGGCTGTCACCATTCCGGATTTCTTGCTGCAGTAATTTATTCTTTGAGAGGAGCTGAGATTCTTTGACGTTAATCTTTCCTTCTTTAGGGGTAAAGAATTTTGGCAATTGCTCAAGGTTCTTAACCAGAGGCAAACCGGAAATTGTGGATTCATGTGATGTCAGGATATACACGGGATAGGGGAACTTATATGAAATGCCATTGGTGACAAAATAATTTTCGATTAGTCCTATCAGCTCCCGTTGCTCGTCTTCATCCAGATGCTTCATACTGAAAACTACAGGATGCTTCAGGTTCAGGTCAAAGTGGAGGAAAGAGCCCAAATCCTCTAAGGCAGCACTCTTGATAGTGATAGTTTGGTAAACGGGTAAATTCATACCTTATTAAACTGGAAAATGGGAAAAGCTGCAAGTAAGGTGCTTGGTGAAAGCTCTCTCTCATGCTTAAATTAGGAAAGCCCAGAATCAATCTGAACTGATTAGTTTAGTCGGAGAATATGAATACCCAACTTCATTTGCCCTATATAAAAATGCCGGCTGAGTTCATTTCCCTCCTGAAAAGCAATCTGGCCGTAGTTACTTCAACTAGTACTGTTTTTGATGTCCTGAGACCCAATCGTGCCCTATACAGGATTCTCGAAATTGCCTTTCAGGAATTCGATGATGGCAGGGGACTCGAAAAGCTCCTCACTGCCCTTGGGTGGTCAAATTTCAGGGACCGTATGGCGAGCATCTATGTATACAAATCCATCTTTGGTGAGTTTCCCACTAAGTCCAATATGGACCTCGTAGAAGACATGAAAAATCTTGAATCAACATTCATTAATCATGGGGTAAACGGTTACTCGCGCCTTTTCATGCTTGGTTTTTATATCAGGCTTGCCAATATCCAGCAGCAGGCAATCATTGATGGCAGTGCTGCCGAAATCCGGATTCCTGTTGAGATTGGAAAGCTACTTAATCTCTCAGAAGGGCGTACCGAAAAGTTAGACTGGCTGATTCTCATTGTCATACACCTGGTTGCCTCCCTGGGTGAAAAGACGGTCATAGATGTGATCTCCGGGGGCAAGAAATTCAACGACCTCTATCCACTTATGCCCGTGACTGATCGCGAACACATGTATAAGAATCTGCTTGCATATGGTGCAAGCATTAACGAACCTGACTTTTTTCTTTATGAAAGGGTTTAATTACCATGGCCAAGAACAAGATAAATGAACTGATTGAAGAGCTCTCCAAGAAATCGGGGATTTCAGAACTTATCATTAACAAGAACGATAACGTTTATGTTGAACGGGAAGGAGAACTTCTCCGCCTTGATATCAAGTTTTCAGATGAGGACGTTGATGATTTTTGCCAGGAGATTGCAAAATATAACCGAAAGGAATTCAATGAACTTAATCCTATCCTTGACGGCAACCTACCAGATGGATCAAGGGTAAACTTCATTCACCGGGATTATACCAAGTCCACTCACGCAGTTACCATTCGAAGATATTCAAAGAGTATTAAGACCTTTGATGGTTCTCCAAATATTTTTGGCATCAACAAGCAATTCTCTGATTTTCTCAAGCTCATGGTCAGGGCCAAGATGAATATTATGGTTGCAGGTGGTACTGGAGTTGGAAAAACAACTTTCCTCAATCTCATGCTCCAGGAAATACCGCCCAAGGAACGAATAATAACAATTGAAGATACCCGCGAGTTGCAATTTAATCTTCCCAATGTCGTAAGGCTTGAGGCAAGACCTCCTCTGCATGATCTAAAGGGACTCACCATCCGTGATCTCTTGAAAAATACACTTCGTATGCGCCCTGACCGGATCATCGTAGGTGAAGTAAGGGGCGGAGAAGTTTTCGATCTTCTCCAGGCCATGAATACAGGCCACGAAGGATCAATGGCCTCAGTGCATGCCAACTCACCTGGTGAATGTCTGATGCGAATGGAAAACCTCTATCTGCTCTCAGGCTATGACCTTCCCATGAAGGCCCTCCGCTATCAGATTTCCTCGGCCATTAATTTCATCATCCAGATCCGTCGTGACAAGAATGGAAACCGCGTTCTCCATCAACTTTCAGAAATAGCCGGCCTCGAAGGCGACCGTATCCTCATGCAGGACATCGCGACCCAAAAAGATGGAGAGCTTAAATTCACAGGCATGGTCCCGGCCTGCATAGATAAATTTGTTAAGGCAGGTATGCCACGCGACTTCTTTGTAAACACATGAACCTACCCACACTCGAAACAACCCGGATGATTATTCGTCAACTGGAATTAAGTGATGCAGAGGCGGTTTTTAATTACGCCAGCAACCCCAACATCACAAAATTCGTCACGTGGAATACTCATAACAACCTGTCCGACTCAATAGATTACATAAAGTTTGCCCAGGAAAATTATCAACAGGGACTATGCGATCCGATGGGCCTTACACTTAAGACCAATCCTTCCGTGGTCATTGGCTCAGTCGGAGCTTTCTGGAGCAGCCACGAGCCGGGAATCATGGAATTGGGTGCATGTATTGGTGAAGTTCATTGGGGCCAGGGCCTTGCACACGAAGCCCTTGCCGAACTTATCGATTACGTCTGGAAAAACTATGATGTCATCCGTATCCAGTCCCGCTGCAAACTCGGCAACACCCAAAGCCACCGCATGATGGAAAAACTCGGAATGAAATTCGAAGGAGTCCAACGCTCAAGCCTAAAGGCCAAAGGCGAAAGCTGGGACATGGAAATTTTCAGCCTCATCAACAAATAATAACTCACCTCAAACCCTCACCCAATTACTCAGAGCTTCGCCGACAAGAGCACGACTTCATCCAGATGAAGTGGATTGCGCAGAGCTCCTCCGACATGAAAGTGACTTCATACAGGTGAAGTGGATTGTGCTTAGCTTCTCCGACAAGATAGCAACTTCATTCAGATGAAGTGAATTGCGCAGAGCTTCGCCGACAAGAAAGTGACTTCATCCAGGTGAAGTGAATTACGCAGAGCTTCGCCGACAAGAAAGTGACTTCATCCAAATGAAGTGAATAGCGCAGAGCTTCGCCGACATGAAAGTGACTTCATCCAGGTGAAGTGAATTACGCAGAGCTTCGCCGACAAGAAAGCGACTTCATCCAGGTGAAGTGAATTACGCAGAGCTTTGCCGACAAGAAAGCTACTTCATCCAAATGAAGTGAATAGCGCAGAGCTTCGCCGACATGAAAGTGACTTCATCCAGGTGAAGTAAATTACGCAGAGCTTCGCCGACAAGAAAGCGACTTCATCCAGATGAGTGGATTACGCAGAGCTTCGCCGACAAGACAGCGACTTCATCCAGATGAAGTGATTGCGCAGAGCTTCGACTTCATCCAGATAAAGTGGATTGCACAGAGACTCCTGACGCTGGGGTCGCATTGCAGCGGTGTTAAAGTTTTTGGGATTGAATGAGCTTAACAATGTTTCGGACGTTATCTTCAGGGGTTTCAATTAAAACACCATGACCGAGGCCTGCCACCCATCGCTTGAAATCAAGCCCTCGAGTTCTCAGGTCGTTGTAATAGGCAGTGGCCTTCTTTTCTAAAAGTTCCCATGACAAATGTAACCAGGCAGGATCAAAATTTCCCTGAATGAATACATGGGGTGGTAACAATTTCTGAATTTCAACCAGGTCGCATCTCCAATCCACGCCGATAACATCAATGTGAGTCAGGTCCAGGGCCTTTAAGTGATGAGACTGAGTATGTTTTGAGTAATAGATAATTTTTGTATTGGGTGACTTCGCTTTGAAGGACTTCAAGAGAGAAGTAATTTTAGGCACTACCAATTCTTTATAATCCTGAGGTGATAGTTCCCCAGCGGCCGTATCAAACAAGGCCACTGCCTGGGCACCATTTTCTGCTTGAATAAGCATTTCCTGCAATAGTTCCGGCAAGAGTATTTTTGTAAACGCTTCAAAGCGCCCGTCATACAGACCTTTCTTGGCAGAGACAAGATTTCCAGCGTGAGAGCCTTCAACTGCATAGGTATACAAAGTGAAAGGAGCACCCACAAAACCTAATAACGTTACATCTTTTGGTAACTTTTCACGGATGAGCTTACAGGCGGCTCCCTGAAACGCAAAAAACTCCCGCGCAGGACTTATAACTTTAAGCTTCTGAATATCAGCAACAGATTCTAGGTGCCATTCAAGTTTGGGTGGTCCTGACTTATAAGAAAGTCCCATGCCCAATTGCTCAAGCGGAAACAATAAATCAGAAAATAAAATAGCAGCATTAAACTTAAAATCTTCAATCGGGCCCAGGGTTACATCACAAGCGAGCTTGGGATCCTTACACATAGTCATGAAGTCGGAATTCTTTTTGATACTCTGATAATGAGAATGATATCGTCCTGCCTGACGCATGAACCATACCGGGAGAGTTGAACCGCGATTTTCAAAAATATCCATGCATCATCCTTTGTATTCCAGTTTATAGCCTATGCCTCTCACAGAAGTGATCTTAAATCCGGCGGATTCATCTGAATCTGCCCACTTCCTGAGTTTCACTATGTAATTATCAATTGTCCTGTTGGTAGGGAAACTATTTTCTCCCCAGATGCTTTCAATCATCTCATCACGAGCAACCACTTCGTTGCGTCTTTCAAGCAAGAGCTCCATGATGGCGCATTCTTTCTGGCCTAAAGGGGAAATTATGCCTTCAGCATCCTGGATTTCAAAACGCTTGGGCCAGAATATTAGTTTTCCAAAACGATACTCATCCGGATTATGCAGGGTGATCTGCCTGTTTCTTAAAATGCGGTCTAGACGCAAAGTTAATTCTTTAAGCTCGAAAGGCTTGGTGATGTAGTCTTCAGCTCCTAGCTCAAGTCCCTCAACTCTTAAAGTTGGATCATTCAGGGCCGTGCAAAAGAGTAACACGCAATCTTTTTTTTCTTTTCGAAATTCCCGGGCCAGACGAATTCCGGAGCCATCAGGAAGTCCGATATCTATTATGGCAATGGATGGTTTCATTGAAGAGAATTTATCCCTGGCTTCCTTACAAGTGGAGGCCAGCTCTACCGTGTATTTCTTGGCCAGCAAGTAATCCCTTAGTGTCTGGCCTAAATTCGGATCATCTTCCACGAGGAGGACAGGCAGCTTAGACATCACTTGCCTCCGGGGCCTTAAACATGAGCCTGAATTTCAAGCGATCCTTATTCTGAATCTCAAGATGTCCGTGCATCTTCTTCATGAGGGATTTGACGAGATAAAGACCTATGCCACTGCCCTTGCTTGAATTGAACTTATAGAAAAGTTGTCCTAGCTTTTCGTGATGTCCTGTGAACTTTGAACCAAAATCATCATAGAGAACTTCAACCATATCGCCATGTCGTTTCACTTCTACCAGAATGCGGTTAGTTCGCTTGTTATGCCTTTGTGTGTTCTCAAACAGGTTCCTGAAAACCATATTCAAGGCAAGTTCATCGGCCATGACCTCATGAGCTTCGGGTGCAATCTGGATATCAAGTTTCACAGGTAGTCTTTGTTGGTGACGCTTTAAATAGCGTTCAAGACTCATGGGAACGAGATTTAAGGGAGCATCCTGTTCAATCCGTGAAAGCTGAAGGCTTTTTTCCAGCTCGCTTTCGAGTTGGTGAGTATCTTCAACCAATCTCTTTGTGAGTGCTGAGAGCTGCTCATGAGAATGGGATTTATCTTCAATCAGGTCTTTTATAACTTCGGCCTGCAAGCGCATGCTTGCAAGGGGAGTTTTAAGCTCGTGAGAAAGTGAGGAGAAAAAGGCCTGCATGGCGCGGGTTTTTCTGAGGTCCCTGAAGTACATTCCAAAAAGGGAGCCACCCAACAAGAAAAGGATAATGAAAAAAAAGCTGCCTTCCCATCTCATCATATTCAGGAAGCGGCTTTGATTTCCAAGTTCAGGCAAATTCAGTCCTGAGAGAGTCGAATGTAAGCTGAAGACAAGATAAAGCCACCAGGAGCCTAATCCCAGAAGCAAGAGGACCCACAAGAGTGTGAGTCCATAAAACCAACGCCTGGTCTTATTTAAGTCCATAACCTCTTCTTAAGTTCGGCCTGCACACCTTCATCATGGGCCAGGCTTACAAAACCAACTTCATATCCATTCGGGGCGAGATAGATTCCCTTATTTAGGAAGATCTCAAATAATTTCCTGAACCGCTCATTCATGTTATCCGGCAGCTCAGAAATGTTGATAATATTCTTATGTGTAGGAACAGGATAAAAAAGAGATCCGTATTGAATAATCTGATAGTCGCCAAACCCATGGGCGTCCATCCACTCTTTCATGATATCCACCACTGCAATGGTATTTAACTCCAGCTTCACATAGGCCGCATCAGTTAACTTTTTAAGGTTCGCGAGCCCTGCGGCCATGGCCACTGGATTACCAGAAAGAGTACCGGCCTGATAAACTGGACCCAGGGGAGCAAGGAATTCCATGATGGATTTTTTCCCGGCAACTGCACCTACCGGCATTCCGCCACCAATAATCTTTCCATAAGTCACGATATCAGGATGAATCCCTGTGGCCTCAGACATTCCTCCAAAGCCAATCCTGAAACCGGAAATCACTTCATCAAAAATAAGCAGGGAACCATATTTGGTACAGAGGTCACGCAATCCCTGTAAGTACTCAGGGTCCTGGACTAGTAATCCATTGTTGGCCGGAAGTGGCTCTATGATTAGGGCAGCAATCTCATCATGATTGTCCTCAAAAACTTTCTTAACTTCTGCGTAATCACCCAATTCGCAAATGAGAGTGTCCGATGCCTGGTTTTCAGTTACACCCTTGGATGAGGCTTCAGCTGTACCGGCAAGCCCTGAGCCTGCTTTAATAAGCATGGCATCGAGGTGGCCATGATAACAACCACTGAACTTGATAATTTTTGTCCTTCCAGTCACTCCACGTGCCAGGCGCACGGCCGTCATGACGGCTTCAGTCCCTGAATTCATAAAGCGGATTTGCTCAATGAAAGGTATGCGTTCTACAATATATTCGGCCAAGGCCAGGGAATATTTTTCACATGCACCAAAGCTCCAGCCTTTTTCGAGGGCCTTTATAATGGCCTCCTTGATTTCAGGATCCTTGTGGCCATGGATGAGGGGCCCGAAGCTCATGCAAAAATCAATATACTCGTGACCATCTTCATCCCAGATCCTGGCCCCATCGCCGCGATTGATGAAACGGGGAGTGGTATGCAGTCCCTTGAAACTTCTAACCGGTGAGTGAACTCCGCCCGGGACGTATTTAAGCGATTTTTCAAAAAGCTCTTTAGATTTCATTTTTAATCCTTAATGAGTGAGTAGAATTCCTGCATGCTGGATACAGGGTGGACTGCAATGTGAGCGCGGACAAATTCCTGCCAGGTTTTACCCAAACCACAGACGTGAATGGCCTCTGCCAGGAATGGGAATTTCTTCATATAGGCATGGTACTGTGGGAAGCTTGTCCAGTAACAAGCACCGACTTGCTTTAGTTCCGCTATCCATTCTGGTGAACAAACGGCTTCTTCGCGGACATAACTCGCAACCACATCTCCCAGGTCAGACTGGGATCCAGCGTGACTTAAGACTGTCCAGCTCGAATTGATATTATTAAACATCGCCAGCGCCAGTGAAGACTTAAGGCCCTTGAGATCCTCGGTGCCCAGGCTATCAGAGGTACCATTTATCCAGAGGCCAGCTGAAGTCAGGGCTTCTGCAGTTTTGCTACCTGCGGCCCATAGACCAGCTGCCGAACCTGAAGCCTTAAGCGTATCAAGGCAATAGCGTGAGGTCACAAAGACATGCTTGTGAGTCAGATCAAGTGTTTCCTGGATAGGTTTCTTGATCAAGAACTTATCATGAACATAACGGTCATCAGCTTTCGGCAGTCCCACAAAAAGTTTTGGTTTTTTAAGAACTGGAATCACACTGCTTTCAAGCCATCTTTTATTTATTGTTTTGCCATCAACTTCACCGGCATGAACATGTAAAAAGTTGTCTTCACTAATTTTTTTAACATGGATCCCGACTGCGAGATGGCATCCGCCCCCATAATGCTTGAAGGCCTTGCGTTCGCGGTAAACTTCCTCCACTGTCCTTGGATGAGAAAGCTTACTTAAATGGGAGTGGAGGATTCCCCCGTCTTCCCGGTCCTCGCGGATTTCAAGCCCGAGTGCACCTTGAGAAGCAGCAGAGGGAAATACACTCTGCGGAAGGATCAGGTAATTAAGACCATCCAACAACTGTCTTAGCTCAGCTTTAGAATTCTCACCCTGGGCGAGCCTCTCAACACCGGCAAGGGCCAGCGTAATAGCATGATAATTTCCATCTTTTAATTTCTGGATCCGGGTATTCACATTCCCGCGAAGGGTTTCACACTTTACCTTCAGCTGGTTTTTTCGGGAGTGGGGTATGTACTCAGCAAGCTTTGACGTGAGATTGACAATTCTTCTAGGTGAAGAAGTCCCAACAATAAATTCTTCTTTCCAGTTCTCAAGTCTCTCCAGCACATCTTTTCTAATTAAGAGAATATCATGTGCATACTTTCTTTCAGTGACTGCAGCGAGCTTAATTCCTGCGGGTCTCTCAGAACCCAGGTCCTTGTATGAGTGAACAACAAAATCCACTTCGCCTTTCAGCAAAGCTTCATCAAGCTCCTTAGTGAAGAAGTCCTTGCCTTCAAGCTGCCAAAGCGGCTTGTTGGTAATCTGGTCACCCTGGGTTTTAATTAAAACCAGTTCAACTTTCGAACCTGTTAGTTCTTCAATTTGATTCTTAATAAGTGTGGATTGAGTCACTGCCAGGAGTGACCCACGAGTTCCAAGTTTATAGGTAGTCATAGGACTAGAGGTATCTCACGTCGGAAGTGATTTGAGGAGTAAGAAGTTTCTGTTGAAACAGTACCTTTCTCTTCTGGGTGATGACTTGCATGGCTTCCCGTGCCAGAGCGATTTGCTGCTGTTTCTGGCCCTCAACAATAGCACCTTCATTGAAAATATCCTGAAGGCGAACAATGCCATCTTCCAGGGAGAATGAAGTATTGATGACTGAGGGACTACCGAGATCCACAAAAAGCCTATGAGTGTGGCGAGATGCCCAGAGGCTGAAGAATAATTCATCAAAAATGATGGATGCATGCCCAATGGAATTGGCAATAAAAGGTTCATTTATAAGCTGCTTACGATCTTCCCAGTCAATCACTTTTAGTTGGTGCATCTCAGCGAGCAATTTTACCCGCTCAGAATTCCTGGCACAGATACTGACTAAGGCCTTCTTTTTGAATTGATTAATCAGGTCTTCTGCGAGGGAGCCGGAACCAAGGACCACCACATGCGGAGCACGGGCCTTCTGGATGAGGTGCTTTCTGGTAAGCGAAGCATAAGTCTTTTGAGAAATACCAATAAGATATTGAGTTCTTATATCCTTGGCATCCTTGAAAAGTTTTTCAAGAATCTGCAGGAGCTTAGTATCTTTCAGGGTTGAGGCAGCATAAATCTTATAAGCTTCCTTGAACTGACCAACAATTTCATTTTCACCAATGAGCTTACTCTGAAGCCCACAAATAGTCTCCAGCAGGAAGAAATAAGCATCATCACTGGTTAACAATGTATGGGTTGGAATAGATGAATGCAAAAATGGATGACGGTCAAAAGTAAGCACAAGAGTACGCTGGCAAGTTCGAAGGACAAACGTACTCCCACATAACTCTTCAGGTGGAAGAGTTCCAGAGCTGAAATTCCACAATTTCAAACCATTTAGCATATTTAAAAGATTAATGTGAGGAGAGCATCTAATTGTCATGGAAATGTCATGAAGTATAAAAAAGAGAAGTGAATTGGCCAACTAAAATTTATGGACTCTAAGTAGCGGTTTCTTGACACATTCTTAACAATATCATTATCTCAAATCTGCTAACTTTTTATTCAAATCTGGAACAGCTTATGACAACGTGGTTTAGGACCCGTTTTGTCGCTTTTGATCGCAGGATTGATGGTGCCATCACGTTTTTCTTCCAACATTACGGGAAGACCAAATTCATGGTTTCAATGTCCAAAAAGGCTCAATATTTGGGCCTGGAGCGTCTATTTCTAAAGGGACCCAAAGCTTTTGTGTACTTTTTCTTGTTTTATTTAGTGAGAGATACCATTCTGTATATCGTAATTCCCATAGCATTTGCGATTTGGGTGGATTAGGGAACTTTAAGGAGAATAGATGGAAGCCTTTACCATTGTTTACACCCTGTTGGGGGGGTTAGGGATATTCTTCTTCGGAATGAAGCTCATGTCCGATGGTATGCAGGCCGTTGCCGGCGACGTCATCAGAAAGATCATCAACTCACTAACTTCAAATCGCTTCATGGCCGTTGGCGTAGGCTTACTAGTCACATCAATTATTCAATCCTCTTCTGTAACAACAGTCATGACTGTTGGCTTTGTGAACGCGGGTCTAATGACCCTTAACCAGGCCATTGGCGTTATCTTTGGTTCTAATATCGGAACCACCATCACTGGATGGATTCTTGCGACCAATGCCGGATATGGATTGTTATTGGTTGGTGTAGGATTTATTCCCGCCCTTTTCGCCAAAACGGAGAAATGGCAACATCTAGGCCAGTCACTATTCGGAGTGGGCCTGGTTTTTGTAGGGCTTCAAACCATGTCAGCGGCTTTTATTCCGCTCGGTCAGAGTTCAACCTTCCTTGAATCAATTTCTTATTTCTCGGGCGATAATTATGGTGCCTATACCGCCACTATAATCATGGGATGTCTTTTGACGATGATTGTCCAGTCATCAACTGGAATGCTGGGTATTACCATAGCACTTGCCACATCTGGAGTTATTCCTTACCACACAGCAATCTGTCTGGTCTTAGGTGAAAACATTGGGACAACAATTACCGCAATCCTCGCTTCAATTGGTGCTAACGTTGCAGCAAAACGAGCTGCCAGGGCCCATGCCTGCTTCAATGTTTTCAGTGTGCTTATCATGATGACTGTACTCACACATTACTTTGATTTAATTGACTACCTGATTCCCGCAGATCCAAATTTCCGGAACCCGAATGGAACGGTTCCTTATGTGGCCTCACACATAGCCATGGCCCATACACTTTTCAACGTTTCTGCCACATTACTCTTCCTTCCTTTCCTTAATCAACTGGCGGCCCTAATGACAAAAATCACTCCGGACAAGAGTGAGAAAGAAGTTCCTCATTTATTAGTCCTGGGTGATCCTGCGAATATGCTTCCAGCTGCTTCAATGGCACAGGCCGAATCAGAACTTAAGAAGATGAAAGAGATTGTTGAGCGTATGTACAAGCTTAACCGCGAATTTTGGGCAGCTGAAGAATACGATCCTAAGAAGCTTGCGAAAATTATCGATTACGAACGCATCACTGACAACATTCATAAAGAGATTACAGTTTTCCTTTGTTACGTCATGGAAAAGCCCATGTCCCATCACCAGTCTGAGCAACTTCAGGCGATGATTAAGATCACTGATGAACTTGAAAGTGTGGCCGATTACATTGAACGCCTGGCAAATTATCGCGATCGCTTCAAGAAAGAAGAGACCCTGACAGGGGAGAGCCGTGACGAATTCTTCCAGTTCCTGGATGAGGTCTGGAATTTCTTTGTGATGGTCGCAGTTGGCCTTGATAGAGGTGAGTCCCTGGAAATGAGCCGAGTTGAGGCCAAGTCCCATGAACTTCAGCTCTGGGCCGATAGTATGAGAGAGAAACACCTGGACAGAATTTCTAAGGGTGTTTATGCGCCGGTTACGGCCCTCACATACTCAGATATGGTTGTGGCCCTCAGGAAAATCCGTGCCCACTCATTCCTAATGGCCGGAGCAATAGAAAACTTTCACGCCAGGCACGAATAAATTATAGAGTAGGCGGCACTGTCGCGGTGCGCCTCGCCGGCTTCCATTGACACCAACGGCTAATCTCTCTATTAGTCGCCTATGAATAATTTAAAATCTCTTATGCTTCTCCTCGTTTGCGCCATGGTTTCCCCACTGGCCCTGGCATCCTTACATTTTACCGAGATCTATCCGGACCAGGATGTCTGGAGAGTGGATCACTTTGAAGCATCGCCTGGCAAGTTGCAGGACCTGGTTGAAAGCAGGACTTTCCCCACCCAAATTGAGGCAAAAGAATTTTCTGATGGCGTAAAAACTACCACAAAAAGTAAGTTTAATTTCACATCCATTGAATTTGGTACCTCACCTTTATGGACTGTCACACAGGAGTGGAACCAGGATTGGGAAGATAAGTATGCCGAATGGGTAGGCACTACTTTTACAGCAACATTCTTTGAAGAAAATAAACTTGCAACGGATTGTGCAGATGCTGCTTATGCACTCAGATGGATCTTCGCCCGTAACAATGGACTTCCGGCCGCAGCAACTCTTTCAGGTTCAGGTGTTTTTGCGACTCATTTATCTGCCAAAGCTGAATGGCAATCATTACCGGGACACAAAGAGTGGCAAAAAGACAAAAGGTTTTTAACGGCCCTTAACTGGCTTCTGAACATGGTTTTTACAAAGACTCTCTACATGGACACTTATCCGGTAGAGATAAATAGATCCACTATCAAACCGGGACTTATAAATCTCCTGGGAGGACATACTGAAATTTTCAACCAGGTTTCTTATCATCCTGATGAACTTCCCATGGGGCTTTTATCTTCAACTATGCCCAGGGCCATAAGAGTGCTGGCGGCCCGTCCCTTTCTTGATTCCTGGAGACAAAGTCCTGCGAACGGTGGACTTTTAAGATTCAGATGGCCTACGAAGACCAAGGCCTGGGCGATGGTTCCGAAAACTGCGATGCCTTTTTATTCAATTGAACAATACGACGAAAAGTTATGTGAAGATGAACCCCGCTTCGCCTTCTGTATCATCAAAAAATTAGGCATGGCCTTTAGTCCAGAGCTCATTGTGAGCAAATTACAGGAAGGTATCGTAGATACAGTTAATCAAAGAGCTGGCGTGGTCCAGGATGGCTTTAACTTTTGTCAGGTAAACGATTGTTCTCCCGGTACCAATGCATGGGAAGACTGGAGTACTCCTACCCGTGATGCAAGATTGCTTGCCACTTTAAAAGCAGCGTCCACTACAGCATCTGAAGTAGGTCTTAGCGATACATTTAATAAATGGCTGGCGAATACGAAGGTAGCTGCGACCAACAACAAGTTAACTTATGGCCAACTAATCCAGAGGCTCGAGAGTAATTTTGTTTCCAGTGACCCCAGGGATGAAGTTGAATCCCGCTGGGCTTCAAGTGTAGAAGCAATAAGCCGGCATGTTCAGCGCCAGGTTGTTCAGGTCGAAATCCTGCGTGCAGGCATGGTAGAAAAGGCCCGTCCTTGCAGGAATAATCCTGTCAGCTGCCAGGACTCAGCAAAACTAATGCAATTGCATTCAACGGTTGAACATGATTATAGGTTAAGACAGATGATCTCTGGATGGTGGAAGTTCTGCGAGGAAAATAGCTGTCTGGAGGAAAAGTCTTTTGAAGAAAGATTAGAAAAAATCTGGTTTCAGTCTCCTGCTCCCTGGGATTCAATTGAAAAAAGAAACGGAAACATTGCAAGCAAGGGTCATTTATTAAAAGCTAGAAGTGTCCTTCCAGCAGGTAAGAGATTTGTTATTCTGAATAACTCCCGGCTTTATGACGTAATAAACAGAACTGAAATGAAACTTGGCTTAGGCCTTGAGAGCAAGCTTGGTTATGATGATTTTACAAAACAGATCTACGTATTAAAGAATTACACTATACAACTTTACGACGAAGATTTTAATTTCACCGGAGAGTTTCCGACTGGAAGAATCATTTCAGCAAACCATGAACTTCATAACATTGGTTCTGGACAGCTGCTCCTGACCAATCCCTACACGGCCGCACAACTTTGGATACTTGATCTGAATATCAGGCAAACTTCCGGCGCCATAAATTTTATTCTGTTCAATAAGGAAGCAACCGGAAAGAACATTTTCCTGCTTAAGGGGCATCCTAACCGGATACTTTCAGTTCGGGACGGAAAAATTAATTTTCAGGAAATATCAGATTTTAATGCCCTTGGGATTTACAAGTTTTTTGAGTTGGGTAAGGGAAATTTTCTGATCCAGGCCCACCTGCATGAGGGAACAGACACGACAGTGGTTTATTTAGTCAGTGGCGGTGTAGTAAGTGAATTCAGAAATTTTGGAACTGGCCATCTTCAAATTGAAAGGCTTAATTCAAACTATTTATTTATGGAACTTTGGGATAACAACGAAACCAAAGGTTCACTGATCGATAATGATCTTAATGTTTATTTTGATGGCCAGAAACTGGAGAAGGGAAAATCCGGCGAAACAGATGACCATTTTTTATTCAAGCAAACTTCAATTTCTACATGGCAAGGTATCCATTTAAAAGGCAAAACACTCAGAGAAACCAATGCCATTTTCAAGGGCAATTATGTTCTAATGATGAGTCTTTCAAAGGAATGGTTTTCTTATGCAGAACCGGTCAGCCGTAAATATGTGGTTGCCAATCTTGAAGGTCAAAAACTAGATGCTCATGCCATCAGGATGAAAGCAAATTGCCCTTCCTTTGAGTATTTCGGTTCAATTTGCAGTGGAGATTCAAGCCTTTTGACTGAACTTTATATTCAACCAGGGGAAGGTACTACGAAATACGGTATGGCCAGTGTCGGAAGTTTCTCAGGAATAAAAATGAAAGAATCTTTGGCAAACGTTATCAAAAAAGAAGAAGGCTTCTCCATGCCCTCACAAGAAACTAAGGAAGCATCTAAAATTGCAACCGGTACAGGGATATATATGGCAGATAATGTCATGCTATGGTTTCCCAAGCCTTGATTTTGCCATGCGTAGTGTGATACCAATATCACCCTAACTTTACGTTTTTTACCAAGGAAATGATCATGGGATTAATCTTCTCGGCCGGCGAAATTATTGAACGATCAAAAGGTCTGACTTTTGATGATGTGCTGCTTATGCCGAAACATTCTGAGATGAACTCTCGCCGTGCTCCAAACCTTGAATCAAAAGTAACAAAAAATTTCACGCTTAAGACACCGATAATTTCCGCCAATATGGATACAGTCACTGAAGTTGAGATGGCCGTAAAGATGGCCCAACTTGGCGGCCTTGGAATTCTTCACCGTTTCATGACTCCTGAAGAACAGGTCCGTATGGTTAAGGAAATGGTCCAGAGGATCAGGCCACTAGGTTTACCAGTCGCTGCTTCCATTGGTGTAAAAGAAGAAGGAATGAGACGTGCTGACCTTCTGGCCGATGCCGGTGTGGATATTTTCACCATCGACATTGCCCACGGTGATTCAGTCATGATGCTTGAAGTTCTCGATTACGTTAAAAAGAAATACCCAAAAATTGATGTCATCGCAGGTAACACTGCCATGCCTGAAGGTGTTAAGCGCCTGATCGATCACGGTGCCGACTGTGTTAAGGTGGGGATTGGACCTGGTTCAATGTGTACCACCCGAATTATTACGGGCTGTGGAGTCCCTCAACTTACTGCAGTTGCCATGTGTGTTTTGGCAGCAGCAAAATATGGAGTTCCCGTTATCGCCGATGGTGGAATTAAAACTTCAGGTGATATGGTCAAAGCCTTTGCTGCAGGTGCTCAGACAGTTATGCTTGGATCAATGCTTTCTGGATGTCTTGAAACTCCAGGCGAGATTGAGGGTGGCAGAAAGCGATACCGCGGAATGGCATCAAAGGATGCTCAGGTCTCTTGGCGTGGTGAATTACCTAAGGGAATGGCCGCAGAAGGCGAGGCCCGTTGGGTTTCTTGTAAAGGCTCCGTTGAGAACATAGTGCATGAAATGTGCGGAGGCATACGCTCTGGAATGACGTATCTCAATGCAAATAATATTGCTGAAATCCATACAAATGCCCGCTTTATGGAGATGACCTCATCTGGTATGGTTGAATCTAAACCTCACGGACTGGGCCCATAGGCAATGATGTTTTCAGACAATGCATTTGATGTAGTTAACAGTTATCCCAAACTCATTGAGCGTCTTCGCCAAAAGCCGGAAGACGCCAAGAGAGTTAAGAAGCTTTTCAATGAAATCCATGGGGAGTTCTCTCCTACACTTGTAAAATCCACCATGAAATTCCTGGACGCTACTTTTCTTCGTCTTTATGACGGAGTTAATCTTGAGATTCCGGATGGCATGGACTTCAGGAAACTGAAGGAAAAGTATCATATCGTCCTGGTACCAAATCACCAGTCTCACGCTGACTACATTGCCCTGACTTATTGCATTTACAAAAATTTTGAAGTGGCAGTAAGAGTTGCTGCAGGAATTAATTTGAATGTCTTCCCATTGGGCCAGTTTTTCGGTCGTTGTGGCGCCTTTTTCATCCGTCGGTCTTTCACTTCAGATCATCTTTATAAGCTTGTTTTTGAGGCTTATGTTTACCATCTCCTGAAGACCGGCCAGATTGTGGAATTCTTCTTTGAAGGTGGACGGACCAGGACCGGCAAGCTCTTAAAACCCAAGTATGGTCTTTTTCAGATGCTGCTTGAAAGTCATGTCATGCTGGAAAATAGAAAACCCCTGATGTTTATTCCCGTTTCACTTGCCCACGAACATATTCCTGAAGAAAAAGCTCATGCCCGGGAACTCGGAGGGGCGAAAAAGGTTCCTGAGAAGGCCACCCAGCTTTTTAAGCTCTTTAAGCTTTTTAATAAACGCCTCGGTACCATTCATATTCATTTCGGTGAAGGTGTAATCGTTGATGGACTCAAGGGTGATCTCAAGGAAGAAACTCAAAACCTTGCTTTCACCTGCTTTAAGGCCGTGGGACGTGGAATGCCCATTACCCCATCGTCTCTCCTGGCCCTTATCATGCTGGACGAACCTTCAGGTGCCCTGACATGGAAACAAATTGAAGATCGCTCTTTAGATGTCATTGATTATTGCCAGGCCGTGAATGTTCCCCTGACACCTTCGCTTAAGCCTGAAGTATTCCGTGATTCACTTCGCTCGGCCCTTGATATGTTTATCGGTAACAAGAAGATCGAAGTCCTTAAACGCGAAAAATTAAATCAGGTTTTCTACGTCATCAGAAATGAAAGAAGAACCGAGGTTCTGTTCCACAAGAACATGATCCTCCATCACTTCCTGGTTTCCGGAATCATAAACGCCACCTGGTTTAACGTGTTCAATGGATCCATCAAAGACGGCATGCAACTTACCCGTTTCCTTATTACCAAGCGTAAGGAACTTAAGTACGAGTTCTACCTGCCGACCGTGAAGGATATGATTAATGAGGCCCTCAATATTATTTCTTATGCCTTAGGCAGGAAAGTAGAATCTTTGGAAGAGTGCATGCGCCTCTCCAGTCAGGATCTTTTTCTTATTGCTACCAAGGTAAGAAGATTTTCGACAGCACTTTCATATCTCTATGAAGCCTACTATATCTCGGCCCTTGCTATTAAATACCTGGCAAAGGAAAACTTCACCCAGGAGCGCTTCATTCAGGTCGCCAAGGAACTTTTCACCCTGGAGCTTGAGCACGGAAGAGTGGTGAAATATCCGGAGTCGTTTGCAGTGCCGATTATTAAAGATACTCTGATTTATCATCAAAACCAGAAAGTGGTCGATCGCAATGGAGACAAGACTTTTAAGGTCATTGACCAGCCGAAGCTCGATGAATCTATTGAGAAGTTTATTCGTGACCTTAATGACCAGGTCACAATTAATTTAAAGTTCAACAAGGCCCTACCTTAGTGAATTCCGTCCTCCCAAATATGCGGCTTATTTGTTTGCCATCGGAAAGTTTAGGTGAGGACTGGTATACAAAAATGTTGAAAATTGATGAATCGTTGCCAGAATGGGGCATGGATCTGGCCGAGGAGAAGGGCTATCTTCTTTATGACCGAGCACCTGGATCTATCTTGCATGGAGAGGGTATCTGTCAGATAGGCCGCTCAGTGATTGGCCCAAAAAGGGCCCCGGCGGCCCCTTTTTTGTTAAAAGACCTGGTTTCCGCCCCTGTTTTCAGGATTGACCTCAAGTCTTCGACCTGGCCAAAGGTATTTGAAGAATCTTTTGAGGCTTGGCAACAGCTTCATAGGTCAGGAAAAACGGTTTCCCCTGGATTTACCATATGCATTCGAAGGCAATTAAAACCCGAATTACAGCTTGGTATACAGGCGATCTTCCATGAATCAGTCCTTGTCAGGGAATGAAGGTCAGTGTAATTTTTGTTTTATTTTAATTTCAGGATACCCCAAACGGCTTACGGAGGTGGGTTATAAGCGAAAAAGTTCAAGAACCGCGTGTAAATGATAGAATCCGTGCGCACGAAATTCGGTTAATCGGTGATGATAACAAGGCTTACGGTGTGGTTACTTTAGCACAGGCCCGTCTTATGGCCGATAGTGAAGGACTAGACCTCATCGAAATCTCCCCGAATGCAGTTCCTCCAGTCGTTAAAATGATGGATTACGGTAAGTTTAAGTATCAGATCCAGAAGAAAGCTGCTGAGGCCAAGAAAAAACAAGTCGTCATTGACGTAAAAGAAATCAAGTTTCGTCCGAATATTGAACGCCATGATATGGATGTAAAACTCAATCATATTGAGAAGTTTTTAGAGCAAGGCGATAAAGTAAAACTTTTGATGCAATTCCGTGGAAGAGAAATGGCCCACAAGGAAATTGGTCTCGCTAAGTTCGATGAAATTATGAAGACCGTCATAGATAAAGGAGCCATCGTTGAGGCCCCTTCTAAATTTATGGGTAACCGAGTAATTGCCATGGTGGCGCCCGGTAAGAAAAAGTAAAAAGTACTTTATCTCATGGGTTTAACATGTTAACTTCATGCACTCTTAAAGGGTGCATTTTTTTATAAGTTTCAGGAGCTACATATGCCGAAAATGAAAACCAAGCGCGCGGCTGCCAAGCGCTTCAAAGTTACTGCAACTGGAAAGATCAAGTATAAGAAGGCTTACCTTCGTCACTTGCTCGTAAACAAGGGCCGTAAAGCTAAGAAAGATAAGGGAAGCCCTGGATATGTTCATCCTGGTGATTACCATAACGCAGCAATGTGTATTCCGTACTTAGTCTAGTCACTAAGTAATTTTAATAACCATCGAGAGTAGTGAAATAGGGTTAAGAGGCCATAAAAAGCCCCCCTACGAGCGAAGAAGGAGAGCCAAATGGCACGAGTCAAACGCGGTTTTAAAGCCCGCCAACGTAGAAACAAAGTACTTAAACTAGCGAAGGGATTTCACTTCGACCGTCGTACGAAGTATAAGCATGCTTCAGAGACAGTTCGTCGCGCTCTTCATTATGCCTTCATTGGCCGTCGTCTCCTTAAGCGTGACGTTCGTAAATTATGGATCGTCCGTATTAACGCAGGTGCTCGTATGCTCGGAACATCTTATTCTCAATTTATTTCTGGATTGAAGAAAAAAGATATTTTGATCAACCGTAAGATGCTTTCTGACCTTGCAATCCACGATTTCAATGCCTTTAAAGCTATTTACGAAGCTACTAAGTAAATTTAATTTAGAATTTTTTTGCCCCAACTATCGGTAATTTCTGTAGTTGGGGCTTTTTTTTCCCTTGTATTAATCCCTATTACTGCTAACCTATTAATAATTCAAAATTTTAGGCGATAAGCTTTTGAAACTTCATGGGAGATTTTCAATGAGCATGACCAAGGCAGACATAGTAGAACGGATTTACAAAGAAGCAGGCTTCTCTAAAAAAGAAGCAGCGGAATTAGTAGATCTTGTTTTTAAAGTGATCAAAGAGACGCTTGCAAAAGGCGAGAAGGTGAAGATTTCCGGATTCGGAAATTTCTCTATTCGTGATAAAGCAACACGTGTTGGGAGAAATCCTCAGACTGGAACAGCGATGAATATTAGTGCTCGAAGAGTGCTGACATTTAAACCGTCTCAGATTCTAAAAGAGGACATCACTGAGCGCTATTCACATCGACTTGATGAGAGTGGTAATGAAAACATGACTCTTCCAGTTAAGGAAGCTAAGCCACGTGCTTTAAGCTCTTTCCTCAACAATGAGGATGACACCGTCTACGATGACGGGGGCGATGATGACAATGATGAGTAGTATCTGATATTTTGTTTACATGATTCCTAATAAATCTACATTTAAGTTTCAAGAGCTCACCCCCATCACGGGGGTGAAGCCTTATGTCATCCGCTTCTGGGAAACTGAATTTGTTGAGATTGCTCCAGTGATGTCAGACTCAGGTACTAAGCTCTATGCCCGTAAGGACGTTGAGGCCATTCTCAGGATTAAAAAATTACTTTTTGAAGACAAGCTTTCCGTACCTGAGGCCAAGGCCAAGATGGGTCTTGTGGAAAATGACGAGGAAGCTTTTCATCCGGAAGAAAGTATGGCGAAAGATTTTAATGATGTTCGTGAGTATTTGCTCAAGTCCCTCGATCTCATCCACGAAATTAAGTATAAGAGAAATTGGTAATCCAGATTTTAAGATCTGCGAGTGAAGACGTTTCATGCAGGTTCGACTCAAGCATGCTCATTCCATTATTTAAATTCTCCTGACTTTTCCTGAAATATTCTCCGAGCATTTTTTCCACGTGAACAAGCTTATATTTCTTGATGAGTGTTCCCAGGCGATAAATTGAATTCTGTAATTCATTCAAGGCTTCAGAGGGGGATGTTATAAAAGGATTTATCTCACGCTCATGGGGTGAGATAAATCCTTCTGCCAGCTCACTTAAATCATCAAGCAATTGAAAAGAAACACCAATCTCCCTTCCCAGGCGGAGGTATTCAATTTTTGCCTTAAGTGATGGTTTTGCTTCTGAGAGAAAATAACAGCCAAGGGTGGCCACCTGAATAAGTCTTCCGGTCTTGAGTTCGTGAATCCGGATGGTCTCCTGAAAACTGGCCTTACCTTTTGCATCCAGATCAAGAAACTGGCCCAGGATAAGTCCCTTGGCACCAGTTGCCCAGGTAAACAGGCGATGAATTTCAATCATTTGTGGAGACTTAATTTTCATGAGTTCATGAAATGAAGCAATCAATAATGCGTCTCCTGCAAGGATCGCCTTCCATTCACCAAAGGCCACATGAGTAGAGGGTTTCCCTCTCCTCATAAGGTCATTATCCATCGGTGGAAGGTCATCATGCACGAGTGTATAGGCGTGGTGAAGCTCTATGGCTGAACTTAAGGAAAGGTACTCTTTTGAGTTTGTTTTGAGGTCAAGGCTTAAGGCCTCTACGAGCTTGGGACGGAACATTTTTCCGGCCGGGAAGACAGCATAGTCCATTACTTTTAAAAGCTCGGGATCGTGTGTAGTTTGGGCCAGGGCCTTTTGCAGGGAAGAAGTCAGCATCGTTTACGTACCTTTAAGGTGCCTGAGGTTTCGGCGCGCCTACCGTACCACCTAAACGAATCTGATAAAAGCCGTCTTTTTGACCGAATGACTGAAACATCATGTCTATTAAGGGAATGGTCTTCTTGAAATTATCAGAGAAGGCCACTTCACCTGTTAAATTAAGCGGTGAGAAGGCAATATTTCCGTTCATCAGATCAATGCTGCCCTTAAAATTAGCACGAATTGGAGAATTGGCATCGCCCAGAATGAGTTTATCTATGTTCACTCTAGGGTGCACTTCCGAGGATGCCTCAAGGTAGAAATCATTCACTTTAAGTGGAGGAATTGTGAATCCTTCCACGCTCTGAGTAGGAATAATAAAGTCCTTGGATACAGACTTAAGAGAGAGGTGCTTGATGAGGTTATTGGACATGAGAAGACTCAGGTCCACGGTGACAGCACCGGCCATCTTGAACTTGCCCATGAACTGCTCAAGTCGAGAAAGGACAACCTTCTGGTCTTTTAAGCGTATCAACTGCTGGTTAAAGCCCATGACGTAATAAACACTTAACGGCTGTCCCGCAAATTCAGTGTCCATACGAAAAGGAATGCCTATCGGTGAGAAGTTGATGACATGCCAGTTAAGGGTGACGAAGTTGAACTTCAGGGCCTCGCCTTGTTTACCAAGACAGCTGGCCGGTAATGTAAGGTCGGTTACCACAATTTTAGGCAGAAACCATTCCATCCTGATTTCACTGAAATCCGGATTGCAGCCTGTACCCTTAAGATGGGTCTTGATCTGGGCCTTAAGCCTGTCACCGATCGGGTAAGAGTTAAAAAATGACAGCATAAAAAGAATAGGCAGCATGAGGATAATCAGGAAATACTTGATCTTGCTCTTATAGTGAATTTCGTCGAGAGATTTGATCTCTGAAACTTCGGCCATTATTCTTCCTCACCAGCAGCGGAAATTGCGCTGAAATGGATTGCGTGAAACTTACCCTGGAGAAAATTTGATTGCGGGTTGCGGGTAATAGTAATATCTGAAATCCGGAATTTTTCCCGCTGGATCATCGCCGTCAGTGTGTTCATGAGTTCATCGGTGGACATATTAACAAATGTAAAATCAGCTTCGGATTTCAGGATTTCAGTGGAGGCCGGATTGGTGTTGAATTCCTTCACCTGTATTTTACCTAAGTCCACACCAATTCCAGACAGGAGACCCGAAAGTCTTGAAGTCATCATGGAGTCACTATCTATCGGGCTACCTGAGATCACGTTGAATTTTACCGCCTGAAGGCTTTGTCTTTGACCGATAATTTCGTTAGCGCGGTTAACGATCTGGGTACGCATCTCAAGTTCTTCCTTGAGATTTGAATTCTTCCACCAGAGAAATGACAGGAGTAATAAGGGAAGGAGGAACAGAGAAAGAATGAGTCCACCCTTGAGAGCCTTCTGCTGGTCTTCTTCAAGGCCGTTATAAAAGTCCTGAAGGTTCACGTAATTTGGTGTCTGCTTATACTTATCCAGGCGATCAAAGATGGCATAGTCAATTTTCTTGAATGCTGGAAGTTTTCCGCTTAAATCTTCCATATTATTTTCCTGCCGTTATATGAAGTGTAAGTTTCTCAGTGTTTAACTCTGCCACCACATCACTCAAGCTTGAGCGCTCAAAACTATCCTTAACCTTATTTAATTCTTCAATATTTTCAGCACTGAATGTCGCCTTGACCTCACCTGTCTCATTGGAGCTGAAATGAGTTAGTGTTGCCTCGGAGTTGGAAGCTATCTGACTGATGGTGACTAAAGGGGCCAAAGACTGGATCTCGATGGCTGATTGCAGAGTGGAAATTTCCTGCTTCACACCCCGCTGGCGTTTTACCAGGGAATCATAGACAGGTTTTGGATTTGTAGTAATGGCCCTGCGTTCGCGTCCTGAGATCTGAAGGGTATCGTTTTTCATGACGGAAGTAATCTTGGCGTTTACGAAGGCAATATCCCTCTGGATAAACATTCTCTCTACAAGTAAGGAGATGGCCAGCAAGGCCGCTACAGTACTGACTCTCAAAGCAATAAAGGCAAATGAGTGAAGGGGAAGCTCTGTAGTTGATGCCTGGGCAAACCTGCCACCAAGAAGATTGATGAAACGATTTTTTTTCCTGAAGGCAACTGCCATCATGTTGGCGAGGGCAAACTTCGACTTGTTCTTCGGATTAAGGTCAACCTTGTCGCCTTCTACCTTATCAAAAGTTTCAAGCAGGGCAACTTTTGTGTCCCACTTCTCGGTCAGGTAGTTGGCAATGTTCTTGATGTTTGAACTTCCGCCACAAATGAAAACATTTCCAAGAGGCAGGCCGAAGTTCACCTTGAAGCCGATCTTCCAGCGAAGGAAATCAGAAACCAGGGGGGAGAGAACACGGTCCATGGCATGAGCAAACTCACGCTGGGCCGGCTCTACTTCTTCAAACTGGTTTGATGTAAGCATGAAAGCATTCTGGTGCTTATAGAAAATCGCTTCATCCGGATCAATCTGATATGTCTGTGCGATCATTTCATTAATATGCTGGCCGCCTACATAACTCAAATGGGTTACGAGTAAGCGTGAGTTAAGGAAGAAATACGCCTTGGTAGTCTTGTGTCCGATATCAAGAAGACAAAAGGGACCTGCGATTGGTGTCTGGTTAAAATAATTCTCAACTACTGAAGCTTCAGTAGTGAGGAGACTTGGCAAGGCATGCTTGTCGCGGAAAGTATTAAAGTACTCTTCGAATGCAGTACTGCGGGCCAGTTCGGCAATAGCAAGGAATTGATTCTTCTGGGCCTCCATGCGGTAAGCAAAATGAATTTCACTTAAGGCATAAGGGATATCTTCCTCGAGCTGGAAAGGAAGCATGAGCTCCGCTTTCTTTTTACTCTTAACCGGCAAGGTTAAGAATCTCGTTGTCATCATTTCGTTATTTGCCTGAAAGAGGACACGAGTATCCGGTCTCGCAACAGTCTCAAGTATCTCGTGAACAATTCCTGCCTGAGCCTCGAGGAAACTCATTCCTTCATGATCATTAAGGTAATCGCGAACGATAATCTCACTCATATCGACGTGGCCTATACGGCGGCGGTCAACAAAAGTTGAAATATACTTTACACTATAGGATCCAATATCAATGGCTAATACATGCATGACTTAATTTTATGCTAAAGGCCGTTTCTAGCCTAGCACTTAGTTAACCTGGATTTCTATGACCCGTGGCTCAAGTAGCAGACTGCTTTGCTTGGTCTTGTCAGTTGCCGCAGCAGCTGGAGCGGGTGCAATACTGCCGTCAGGATTGGTGGGGGTTGTAACGACAGGCTTTGGGGGGTCCTGAACAGGCAGCACCACGTAGGCTACCAGCGTATAAATAGAGCGGTTAAAACTGCCTTCCGCCATGACCTTGAAGAGGTTGGGGTTGGAACCGAAGGTAATGCGCTTTGACTCAAAAAGCTTCATTCTTTCGTCAAAATCGTTGGAATTCATAAGATGCGCCACATCCACGATGTATTTTTTAAAATCTTCCTTGTTGTTGAAGAACTTTGGCGCTTCAGGGTCATCACGATAGAGAAAGAATTCCTTGATATCCTCTTCAGTGATGTTCGGAATGAGAATTCGCAGCATGTTGGCCGTAAGCTTGTTAAGGTCGATCTGGGCCGAGGGATAAACACTGAATTCATTCTGGATAAGCTCAATTATCTCATCGTCCCAGCCGGGTATTGAGTATAATTCACTGGCCGAGCCCATCGGACCATATTTGGGAGCAAGGGGAATTTTCTGGTAAGTGGAATCGGCTTCTCCGGATAAGGGATCCTGGCCCAAGCTTTGGTAGTCTGAAATGAAAAACTTGAGGTTACTTATCATTTCCTGGTAATTGAGATTGCCGTGGCGGTTTTCAAAAAGTTCATCATTGGCCTTTTTGTCTTCCACAATCCTTTTTAAAGTAAAGAAAAGTGATTGGGCCACAGACACATTGGTATTGATCGCTACATCACTTTGGTCAAGCTGAGAATTTGCATCGGCCTGGTGTGTTTCGGGATTAAAATTTTTCATATCCATTCGCAAGAGGTTCAGGTTCAGGCGATTGGAAATATTCTGAATACTGACTTTCATCTGGCCCTCAAGAAGGGACTCTTTTTCAAACTTTTCAACTGTATCCTTAAAGGCCGCAGACGCTTCTTTTGTCACAGGAATGGGAAACATGAAGGGAACTTCCCATAGCTGGTTTAAGAGTTGGGTTGGAACCATGGCCTTTGCAGACGCATTACCTTGTATCTTGTTATAGGCTTCCTTATAAAGCCGGAGGCGCGCCATCGCCATCTGCATTCCGGATTCAGCGAGGAGTTTTGCCTGTGAACGGTCAAGGATGTTTGTCGCCTTGATACGGCTTATCTTGCTGTCGAAAGTAAATTCTCCATAAATGGCCATTAGCACGATGATTGATGTCATGATCATCATCAATGCCACACCACTTTCGTTATTCAGGATCTTCTTAAGATCTTTCATTCATCATCTCCATCAGTCCCACCAGTATTGGTTCCACCGTCAGAACCGGCAGTCGTCCCAGCAGGATCACCAGCAGTATTACCAGCGGTGTTTCCAGAGGTAGAACCTGCAGTTGTAATAGGAGTTCCGAACGCCTGTGGTGCCGGGTCCTGGGGAACAACCATGGGCCAGTTAGTACGAAAGATTCTCTCCATTTCACGTTTGTTGCCACTGTAATCATACCATTCAATGATTATCTTTACTCCGCGTAAGAGGCTTTCTCCACCCTGGACACTTCGGAGAGATGTTTCCCACTTCTTATTCCTCGGCTCCCAGAACTGAAACTGCAAAGACTCTACATTTTCCAGCAAGACTGAACCTTTGGTCCTGTCGTCTTCAATATCGATTCTCTTATCTCCATAAGGGTCATCAGCATTATAGTAACGGACCAGGTTCTTCAGGGACTTTGGAATGTTGGGATTTACGTCATCAGGATCTTTATCTTCGGAAGGTGTGGCCAGTGAATAACGGACCCATGCAAAGTGAGACTGCTTGGTATTTTCCACCTTGCGACGGTTTGATGATGTGAAAAACTCAAACACATCCCTTTCAGGAGAATAGAAGCGAGGGATAGGAAGTCCTTCCTGGCTCAGAGAGGAGAAGTGCTCATTTCGTTCAAACCGCTGAACCAATGTTTCATAATAGGCCTGGAGTTCAGGACTCATGGCCGCACCTTGCGGATTAGGGTTAGTTTCACCTGGATTGGCCGGATTTTGCAGGTTCGGGTTCATGCTCATGACTTTGGAAAAATACAGGGGGGAATAGATCTGGGAGAAGTCCCATTCAAAGCGGCTTAATGCTGTCTCCACCTGGAGATTATTCTTATTGACCTGGCCGGTCCGTTCCATTGTGTTCACAGCATTTTCTGTAATGTTCACAACTCCAAGTGTTATGAAGGCCAGCAATGTGATGGCAATGAGAATTTCCAGTAATGTGAAGCCATGCTCATTGGCCCCGTGGCCCTTAAAAGCCAATGTTAAGCTGGATTTTTTCATTATGGTTCGTTATGAAGGTGGATAAGGAATAAGCGTATTTGGTTTCTTTATTAGTTACAGTGACTCGTGCCTGCCAGATGATTTTCTCAATATTTTTTTTCAATTCATCAAAGACCATCTTCTCTAGTTGTGCATTCCGGTTACCAGTCTGGCCTTCATTGAAATAATCGCCTTCATAGGCTTCCTTGGCCTCATCAGTAGTGGCCCCTTTCTGGGAAAAGAGCTGAGCAAAATCCGGCATTACTAATTTCTTGATTTCAATTGTGTGCTCATAACCGGCGAAATCTTTTTCTTCGAAAGTTTTTGTTTCCTTGAAATTTTCGGTCACATTGGTGAACTTAGGGGGATCAAGTACCAGTTCATTGAGCTTTCTTTCACACAGTGCCTGTAAGATCAGCTGTTCTTCAGAAAGGGCGGAATCGGAAACGTTGTAACCTTGTGAGGTAAGAAAAGCGGTTATAAAAAATGCAAAAAGGGTAATGGCAATCATCACTTCCAGTAAAGAGAAGCCTTGTTCCTTGATATTTTTTAATGACCCCATGCTCGGTATACCTCGTCCATCTTAGTTTGGAGTATATCTCCAACTTTCGCAACGCCCTTGGGATCTGCGGGGACGAAAACATTATTAGTCTCGGACAGAAAGGGTGCTACTTCCAGATAGGCCATCTCTTCTATGGTTGAGAGGAAGATCAAAGCACCATCTTTTTCGCCGGTAGGATAAAAATAAATGCTGGCCTCGCCTTTCTTCTTTATGCCTTTCTGAGCAGTGGTGGCGACACCCATAACGGTCACGACTTCGTTGATTTCCTGCTTGATATCATCAAACTCTTCAACTTTTGTGAATTGCCTGTCTAAACCAGTCTCTTTCTCCTGAAAGGCTTTTTGTTCTGCCAGTGAGAGATTTTCTTTCTTCTCAGGCATTTCGGGCAAGGGCATATTTCCTGCCGGCCCGTATTCCACAGTATATTCGGTTGGAGTCTTATCCAGTGAAAGACGAAGCCTGACCACAGTATTCCGAAGGATGGCCTCATTGGCCGCAAAACGCATGGAGCGGTCCAGGTTATCGATGGCAGTCTTTAGTTCACGGTGATTCATGGCAGAGTCGCCCGAAGGAATGGCAAGGAAGACCAGGGCAGCAAGCAAAAGGGCCACCATGATTTCTATTAAGGAGAAACCATGGTGGTTTGAAATTAAATTAGAGGTCTTTGGAGTTGATATCTGCATCTACACCTTCACCACCTTCGGCGTTATCAGCACCGAAAGAAGTAATACTGAAGGTCTTACCATCAGATTCATAAACGTATTCCTGATCCCATGGATCCTGAGGAATCTTACCACCCTCGATGTATCCACCGGGAGCATAGCGCTTACATTCACGTCCACCGGTTGGCTTATCGATCAGGGCATCTAGTCCCTGGTCAGAAGTAGGAATGTAATTACAATCCCTGCGAAATTCTTTCAGACGCTCAGATATAGATTTAATCTGGATCTTTGCCGTCTGAACTTTACCTTCCTGTAAATTTTCAAACACTCGTCCACCCACGAACGTACCCGCAAGGGCCAACAGGGTGAGTGCAATTAAGATTTCGATCAAGCTCAAACCTTGCTGGGAGCTCATGATCTTTTGTATGTCTTTAAACATTTAAATTCTCCTTTAACGGATGCTATTGAGGTTCATCATAGGAATAACTACCGCGAACACGATGAATCCGATAGCACCACCGAGGCAAATCATCATTATGGGTTCAAGTATCGAAGTGAGTCCGCTGATCTTGGATTGTACTTGATCTTCATAGTTTTCTGAAATGATTTTTAACATTGGTTCTAATTCACCTGAACGCTCTCCCAGACGGATCATATGCGTCACAAGTGAGGGGAAATAACCGCTCTGGATCAGTGGGGTTACGATCGAAGCACCCTCAGAGACACTAATGCGGGCCTTCTCAACTGCATCTTTCATATGGATGTTAGGAATTAGATTTTTAACGATGTTAAGGGCAGTGAGGATGGGAACACCCGAGTTGAGCAGTGTGCCCAATGTGGAGCAAAAGCGACTAACATTGATCATTTTTACTAAAATTCCCAATATCGGTAGTTTCAATTGAAGTGAATGCCACTGTGATTGACCCTTTCCGGCACTTACATATTTCCGGGTAAGGACGACTGTGGCGATCATTGAAGCGATCACGAGCCACCAGTAACTTTGTAAAAATGAAGAGATCCAGATACAAACCTGAGTAATGAAAGGAAGTTCTTTCTTCATGGAAATAAAGATCTTCGCGATTTGTGGAATAACAAAGATAAAGATCACGTTCATCATGGCAAATCCAAAAACACCCATGATTACCGGGTAAGTCATGGCACCACGAATTTTGTTCTTAAGTCTCACCTGCTGTTCTGTAAAATCTGCCAGACGCACCAGGACGATTTCAAGTGTTCCTGAAGCTTCACCGGCCTCAACCATGTTAACAAATACAGAATTGAAGACTTTCGGATGATCCTGAAGTGACTTCGCAAGCGATGCACCTTCGTTCACTTTTTGTTTCATATCGGAGAGAATCAATCGCAAGTTTGCATTATCAACCTGGTCGGTGAGGGCACTTAAGGCCTCCACAATCTGGATTTTCGCCTTGATCAGTGTTGCAAGCTGCCTGGTCATCATGGCCAGGTCATCTACAGGCACAGTTCCAGTATTAAACCTGAAACCACCACCGCCACCGCCGTTACTGGTACTGCCCTGGGCCCTTTGCTCACGGATATCAATCAGCATTACACCCATGGCCTTAACTCGTTGCTTGGCAGCTACGATGCTTTCCACGTTAATAGTGCTCTTGATTTCTTTCCCGCTACGGTCAAGTCCCTTATAGGCAAATATCGGCATAGTTAATGGCTCTCTTCAGCGTTAATCGCTCTCAGGATTTCCTCAACGGAAGTAATGCCCTCAAAGATTTTATCCAGGGCATCTCCACGGAGAGTTCTCATTCCTGAGCGAACAGCGGCTTTTTTAATTGTGGCCGCATCAGTTTTCTGGATGATGAGAGCACGAATTTCGTCATTGATGAGGAGTAGTTCTGAAACCACAGTTCGTCCGGAATAACCTGTATTATGGCATTTTGTGCATCCTACGGGCTTAAATATTGTGGCAGTGGTCGGCACTTCTTCAATATCAAGGACAACTTTTTCATAATCAGAAAGATCAGTTCTCTGCTTACAGGCCACACACATAATCCGCACCAGTCGCTGGGCAAGAACACCAATGAGTGATGAAGAAATAAGGAATGGCTGAACTCCCATATCGATTAATCGGGTAGGAGCAGAAGATGAATCGTTGGTGTGCAGAGTGGAAAGCACAAAGTGACCGGTAAGAGAGGCGTTAATTGCAATCTCTGCGGTTTCACGGTCTCGTGTCTCTCCGATCATCACCACATCCGGGTTCTGACGAAGGATGGATCTCAGTGCGACGGCGAAGCTCAGTTCAATTTTATGATTCACCTGAATCTGAGAGATACCAGGGATTTCATACTCGACCGGATCCTCAACGGTGATAATCATCTTATCCGGAGTCTTGATTCGATCAAGAAGTGCGAAGAGAGTTGTCGTCTTACCGTGACCAGTAGGTCCGGTTACGTAAAGAACACCGTGCTTTCTTGAGCCTAACTCGCAGAGGCCATCAAGAATCTTGCCCCTGAAACCAAGGGTCTCAAGATTAAGGGCATTGTTGTTTTTCTCAAGAACCCTCATAACAATACGTTCACCACTTTGAATGGGAACAGTTGAAAGTCGAATATCGATGTCCTTACCGGCAATCTTGATTTTGATACGACCATCTTGTGGAAGACGTTTTTCAGCGATATCCAGACGGGCCATAACTTTAATACGTGATGATACGGCCGCGTGGGTTTTCTTCGGCTGGCGCAAGATCTCAGTCATCACACCGTTAATACGGAAGCGATAAACAGTTTCACGGTCATAAGGCTCAATGTGAATATCTGAGGCGCGGTCTTTGACTGCACGGAAGATAATTGAGTTCACGAACCTGATAACCGGAGCTTCATCGGCAGTGGCATCGAGAATATCTATCGGCCCTTCCAGGTCAAGATTCTCCTCAAATTCCTCATGCTCAATCGAGTCCACCAGGTTTCGGTTGGCCTTTTCATAAACGCGGTTAATAGCGTCCTGAATACGAAGTGGTGTCGTGCAGACGATCTTGATCTCTTTTTTGTAGATCATGTGAAGATCATTCACAACATTGAAGTTAAAAGGATTACTCATGAGAACGGTGACTGAAAAGTCTGTTTCAAGGCATGGCAGGATTTCGTGATGTTTGGCGTAGTTAATTGAAAGTTCTCTTACTACGTTGGCATCAATCTCTTCAATCTTGATCTCAACCTGATAGGGGATACCAATCTGCAGGCATACGATCTTAATCAGGTCATGGGAGCTGATATAGGCTTTCTTAAGCAGGATATCACCAAGGAGCCCGCCTTCAATACGCTGACTCTCGAGGGCGTCATCAAGCTGCAGACGAGTGAGTCCAGTGTGCTTGACCAGCAATTCGCCGATCTTTTCTTTTGATTGCTCTACCGAGTCTAAAACTTCATTAGTTATGTTCATACTTTATTGCACCGAATTCTTGATATCCTGATAGTCAGGAGTCTCTGTCTCATCGTCGGCCCCGTAGCCTTGGGTATCATCAGCTTCATCATTCAAATTCTTATAATGGTCCGCATCGCTCTTATCAAAAAGAGGGCCGGATATTTGTGCATCCAATTTGCTGTTAAGATCTTCTGAGACTTTTTGGTTAGGATCTTTTTCATCCGCCTCAAACATTCCCTTCATACCCTGCGTTCGCTTGGCAAGCACTTCCTTGGTGTTGGAAGATGCTGTCTTGGCGTATGGAGCGAGGATCTTGGGAGTCATAAAAAAGAGCAAGTTTACTTTCTCAATCCTGCGACTTTTGTTCTTAAACAACCAGCCCAATACGGGAATATCACCGAGAACAGGGACCTTGTTATGAGAGACTGCCTCTCTATCACGCAAAAGTCCACCCATCGCAATAGTATCTCTATCCCTAACCATTACCTCAGTTATTGCTGAGCGGGTAGTTGTCGGGAGACCACCACCACCGGCCTGGTCTGCTGAAGCTTTAAAGTCATCGATCTTCTGATTGATCTTGAGCTTAACAAAGCGGGTAACCTTGTTAATCTGTGGAGTAATTTTAAGCGATAGTTTTGCTTCCTGGTTAGTTGTACTGATGTTCTGGATTTGTCCGTTTGTGGACAAGTTCCTGATAGGCACAGTATCACCGACTTCGAAGGTTGCTTCAGTATTATCCAGGGCCAGAATCTGTGGAGTTGCAAGAACGTTTGTACTTGAGTGAGAAGCAATCGCCTTGATCAGGGCATTTACTGCGTTTACTTTAATTGGTGCACCGGCCACACCGCCAACTGAAGGAGTAATGGTCCTGGAAGGTCCAAGACCCACACCAGCGACGAAACTTCCGAGAGATTGAGGAACACCTGAAGCGAGAAGTCCCATCAGACCATTAGTGGCCGATGTAGTCGTTGTGAATCCTGTACGCTGGACGTTACCTTGTCCATAAGCACCGACATACTCAACGCCGAATCCTCTTTCTCTTGTGACGTTGGCCTCAAGAATAAGTCCTTCAACGTAAACCTGGTCACGAGGAATATCCAGGCGACCGATAACATCCTTGAGTGTGAGCCAATCTGTAGGTGAGGCAGTCACAACCAGGGCGTTATTGTTTTTGTCAGAAGTAATTTTTACTTCGGCAGAGAAAATTGGGTTTTCTGAAGGACCTGCAAATGTACTGAACCTTGAGGCCCCACCAGCAGCGTCCTTGGCCGTATTTCCTGTCACGATACTTGAGAGAGTCTTAGAAAGCTCTTCAGAATCGCCGTAGTTCAGGTAGTAAACGTGAACGCGGTTTGAACTTGAAGAGACAAGTTTAACGTCGAGCTTGTTAATGAGCTCGCGTAACTGCTTGGCACCTTCGGCATTGGCCATGGCAATAATTGAGTTAGTTCTTGGCTCAGCGATAATTCTTGAGATGGAGCTGGTTGATTCAGATCCGCCTCCGCCGCCTGTGAAACGTGGGGTAGGTGCACCAGGCCTGCCAGCAGCTCCGCCGGAGCCGCCTTTTAATATATTATCCAGTAGCTTTGCAATTTCTTGCGCGGACGAGTTCTTCACTTTTACGATTTGCAAGGCTTCTTCATGTCCGGCAACATCGAGGAACTTCACCATCTTTGCCAGGCGGTTAATGTTGGAACCGGTGTCTGCAATAATGATTGTGTTGGTCTGCTTGATGTCGATAATTCGCCCGTATCTACTCATGAAGGGACGGAAGTTTCTGGCGATCTCCGCAGCTGAAACGTGTTTAAGTGAGATAACTCTCATCACGTAGTTTTCAGTATCAGGAGTGTAGTTACCAGTATAAATCTTGGTTGGTGTATAGCGGATGTCCCTGGCATTGATAACTTTGTAGAATGCACCAGTCTTGATGAGTGAGTAACCGGCCATGTTCAGGGCAGCAAGGTAGGCCTTCCACGCATCACCAACTGTGATAGGAGTAGGGGCTATGATTGAAACTTTTCCCTTCACATCTTTATCAAGGATCAGGTTTATCCCCGTAAGCTTTTGCATGTGACGGGTGATTTCCATGATATCTGTATCGGGAAAGTCAAAGCTCTCGACAATTTCAGGTCCGAAAGCCGTTTCCGGATTCAGGTTCACATATTTAGGATTCTTTTTCGTAGCATTGAGCTCTGGTGAAGGTCTGTCACCGAATGTTGTCTGGTTTGCATCATCGTCCTGGTCGCCATCAAAAGCAGATTCTTCATCACCATCTCCACCTTCAGTATCAGGTGTGTCTGCTTCCACTTCGAGCTTTTCAGCGGCCTTAAGTGCAGCCGAGGCATCTTCAGCTGACATGGTATCAGTGTCAGGAGTTCCTGTTTCATCCATGCGGGGAGGTGGAGGAGTGGGAGCTTTCTTATCATTGGCATTGAATCTGGTCTGTGACCGGTATTTATTAAATTGGGCATAGGCAGGTAACTGGCCCATCAAAAGTGCGGCAATCATCAGTGGGCCCATGAAACGTTTCGCGTGACATCTTGTCTTCATTTCGTTCCTTATTTCTTTATTGAATACTCTTGCACAGAGTCTGAACCTTCCCGCTTAACACCGAGCGAGAGCTTATCAAGGTTTTTAATTCTGGCAAACAATGACATGACTTCATTCATGTCGTAAATTTGTTTTCCGTTTATTGCTGTGATGATGTCCTGGTCCTGAAGACCAAGGTAAGGGAAAATTCCCGCTGGATCCATCTCAGTGAGCTTAAATGCTATTGAGCCATCCGGATTCTGGATCTTTATGGCGCGGGCCTGAGTCAGGATGCTGGCAATATCTTTCATCTTGTCATCCAGCAAGGCCTTAGAAATCTTAAATTTATTTCCATCATTCTCAATTCCCGGCAACTTCTTATTTTTCAGGAATTCGCGGCTCTCTGATGCTGACATGACATTGATAGGACTTTTATTTTTATCCTGGAGCTTGCTGGAGATGATAGATTCGCAAGCACCACTCTCAAGATTCTTAACCAATAACTCAAGTCGCTCAATCTTGAAAATCTTGGCAAGGTTTGCAATTTGTTCGCCTTCACGTACTTCCTGGAGAAGTCTGTCACTGCGAACTTGAACAGATGCCATGGATTTAATCGTGTCCTGCAGCACTGTGGTGTTTACCAGTTTAATTGGCAAGTTACTTACGCCTTGCGATTCCTCACACTTGGTATCGGCCAGTTTATTTTTCTTACCCAGGCCGGTATTGGTGCGGAAAATATTAATGCTCTTAACCTGCGACAAGGTATTTGGATTGAAGTCGCGCTCAAATGGAATGACAACAGCATAATCCTTGGCCGAATCAAATGTCGGAGTACCCCTTAAGCCGAGAGCGGAAATTTTTCCCATGGTATAAGTTACTGCGCAGATCATTAAAACCAGGAAGGCTTGATGAATTGGTTCCCTTGATGAACGGCTCAGTACTTTTTCAATATTCTTGCCAACACTAGGGGAGAGCAAAGCAAGCTTTGAAGTTTTTGAATCTTTGTTCGATGAAGCAACTGTAAGAGGCTTTAATCTTCTGCCATCATACTTGGACTTGATTGAGGCCAAGGCCAGGCTTATGCGTTCTCTCCAATTTGGTTTTGCCTCTTCTTCCATCGTTTCAGGAACTTTAAAATTACCGGTTGTATCGTGGTGAAAAGAGTTTTCATCAGGTGGAATCTGATCCATTAATTTAGAGTCATCCTCAGCATCTTGATCTGATTGGTTATGCTTTCGGCGTAGCAGCTTAATTTTTACGAAGTCTTTGATTTTATTTATCATTAATTCATTGTCTTAAAATTTAATGTTATGTGCAAGAGCTCTTCAAGTGAATATAATCAAAGAAGTTTGGTCAAGTAAATTCATTCTAAACAAGTACCTTTTCCTGTACTTTGATTAGTCGAAAATCCTATAATAAAACTGTTTTACTTTCATCAAAAAGGTGCCCCCATATGTCAGCCCATGATCACAGCAAAGAACTACCTTCATTGGTAAAAAGCTTGTTTTACGGAGAAGTTTTAGAAGACCTGGCCTTCCCCTTTCCACACCTCTCAAGCGACCAGATTGAAATGGCAAAGGCCATGATCGACGCGGTTGATAAATTTGCTCAAACCAGTATTGATTCGGCAAAATTTGACCGTGAAGCCAAATTGCCCAAAGATGTGCTTGATGGGCTTGCTGCCCTTGGTTTGTGTGGGCTCGGAGTTAAGGAAGAGTATGGTGGATTAGGGCTTGATCAGACACTCTACGCGCGGGTATTTTCCCAGGTGGCCGGCATTGATGGTTCTATAGCAACTACATTGGGCGCTCACCAGTCAATCGGGTACAAGGCATTAATCAATGATGGTAATGAAGAGCAGAAAAAACGTTGGTTACCAAAACTCGCTTCAGGTGAAGTTTTTGCAGCTTTTTGCCTGACTGAACCTGGTTCCGGTTCTGATGCTTATTCAATCAAGACTAAAGCTGTAAAAAATGCAGACGGATCATATTCAATAACCGGCAATAAACTTTGGATTACCAATGGTGGACTGGCCGGTTTCTATTCTGTTTTTGCCAAGACTGAACATGATGACAATGGGAAAAAAGTTGAAAAGATCACATGCTTCATCGTAGAAAAAAGCATGCCTGGAGTTTCCTTCGGAGAGAAGGAAGATAAAATGGGAATCAGGGCCTCTGAGACACGCGCTGTTTATTTTGACAATGTCCAGGTGCCTGCCGCGAACATCATTGGTGAAGCAGGCAAGGGATTTAAGATTGCCATGAACGTGCTTAACACTGGTCGCCTTTCTCTTGGGTCAGGTTCTGTAGGTGGTATGAAGGCCATTCTTAAGCTTGCAACCGCCCAGGCCAATACCAGAAAGCAGTTTGGTGATTATATTGCGAACTTCGGTCTCATCCAGGAGAAGCTGGCCACTATGGCGGCCAATATTTATGCCTCTGAAAGTATTGTCTATATGACAACTGGAAAAATTACCCAGGGTATGTCTGAATTTTCTCACGAGTCGGCAATTTGTAAGGTCTACTGTTCAGAAAAACTCTGGGACACCATTGATAAGGCGACACAGATAGCCGCCGGTAATGCGTACATGCGTGAATACCCTTATGAAAGAATTATGCGTGACTGCCGGATCAATCTTATTTTTGAGGGAACAAATGAAATTTTGAGAATCTTCACGGCCCTTTCAGGAATTAAGGGACCGTCAGATGACCTTAAGGACCTTGGTAAGGTTGCCGATGTTTCAAAGGCATTCCAGGATCCAATTAAGTCAGTGGGGATTCTCACCGACTTCGCTAAAAAGCGCCTGTCAAAATATGTGGGTTCACGCACTCTTACCAAAGTGCATCCACGTCTTGAAACTCATGGCACACGCTTTGTAACTTTGCTTAAGGATTTTTCCATTGCTGTTGAAAACACGATTATCAAGTTTGGGAAAAACATCATCGGTAATGAGCTCCTGCAGATGAGAATTGCCAATATGTCCATTGAGCTTTATGTGCAGCTTTGTGTTCTCTCCAGGACGACTGCTATTCTTAACCGGGCGGACATTCCTGAAAAAGACAAAGAGTATGTCATGCTCATGACTGAACTTATTTGTCGTGACAGCAGAAACACATTTACCAGGAACTATAAACGCCTTAATTCTACCTATGACAAGCTGCTGCCTAAGATTTCAAAAGCAGTCAGCGAGAGAGAAGGCTTCGGTTTTGACATCATCGATTTCTAATTCAAAGAGGAAGCTCCTCCTATGGAGCTTCCTCTTACTTTTAGGCTGTTCAAGTAAGCCCCAAAAAAGTTCTGATGAGGCCGAGCTACAGCTTTCTGAAGAGCTGAATACACTTTCAAAGAATGTTCAAACCCAGAATTACGGCCCTACAGTCAAAGAAAGCACTTCTTTTATTGACCGCACCAATGACTATGGACTTGAAGGACTCTACGCAGTTTCCATGAATGCGGTAGATTTGAACTTTGACGGAAAGTCAGACTTGATGGTTCTGCCTTTTTATTACGCAAGTCCAAAATTTTTTATCTTTGATAAAACAAAGAAAAAATTCGAATTATGGAAACATGATCCATTGCCTAGGGATTTCAAGGCATCATTCCTGCTGATTCATGATTTCAACAAGGACCGCGTGCCGGATCTAGTGAGTGGTGTGCTTAACCAGCGCAGTGAAGTCACACGTATCCCGCTTAAGTTTTATCGGGGTGAAGTCAAGAACGGTAAGCTTTATTTCAGGGATGATCCAGATGCCATCAAACTTCCTGCTGAACCCACTAGCTCTGTATCGATAATTGATTATGATCTGGATGGATGGGCCGATCTTTTCGTCTCAAACTGGTTTGAGAGTAAAAGCGGGCAGTTTTATCCGGTGGCCGATCGTCTGCTTCGTAACAATGGAAAGGGCAAGTTTGAAGAGGTAACTCATCTCCTGAAAGGTGAGGCGGTCAAGGCCTCAAATCAGATCTATCCACCAAATGCGAAACCCACTTATGGATCATCCACCTGTGACATAGACCATAACGGATTTCCTGATATCCTCACTGTCTCATCCTCGGGACATAAAAATAAACTTTGGATGAACCATAAGGAAAACCGGACCGACGAACGCTACTTCGAAGACATAGGCCTTGCCACTAATTATGCATCAGATCCTGAAGGCATGCTCGTGCCTACTGGAGGCGGTCGCAGTTTTTTCAGCGCCTGTGCTGATTATAATGATGACGGTCTCATGGACATTTTCCTGGGAGAACTTTCCCATGCTTATGATAATGAATCAGTAGATCGCTCCAGTGTTCTTACCGGGTCAAGGGAAACATATCCTCCCTATTTTTTGAGAACTGAGTACGTAAGCGATGCAACGAATGAGTCCTGGAACCAGGGTGACAGAAGGGGAATCTGGCTAGATTACAACCTGGATGGAAGGATCGACATCCTGGTTGAAAACTCAGGCTTCCCTCCGTATTCGAGGCTTGTCATGTTTGAACAGGATGAAGGTCATGCCTTCATCAACGTGGCCTCTCAATTAGGCATTGATATCGTTAATCCCATGGCAAGTATCACCTTAGATTTAAATGATGATGGTAAGCCGGATTTTATCACCTCACAAAACAATATCCGACGTTCGGATATTCCACCCAGGCTTTATGTTTTCGAAAACAACATGCAAACCAAGGGAAAAAAATCCATCAAGGTTCACCTGCACGGAATAAAATCCAACACACAAGGGATTGGTGCCCTGGTCATGCTATACACAGTCTCCAAAACCGATCCCAGTAAGAAAATAATCCAGAGAAGATGGGTTGAATATTTTCAGGGAGGCCTGCCTTCACAAAATGAAAGCGGGGTGATGTTTGGAGTCTCTGAGAATATGGAAGTATCAGGCATTAAGGTACGCTGGCCTTATCAAAAGAAGAGAGGTTACGGAGCAGGCGAAATTATCGAGAAACTTTATACGTTGAAAGAATTCCGCAATAAAGAATTTATTGAGATCACTCTCTGTGAAGATGGAAGTGAGATGGCGGGAAAATTATCTTGTAAGTTTTGACTTGAGTGTTAAGAGATTCCCGATAGAATCTAAGTATGAGTCCTTATAAACAAAAGCAACTCTTATTATATATCCTTGGCTTTCATATCATGGCCGTTGCGATTTACAGTGACATCGTCCCAGTAAATGAACTTGTAGTTGATATGGATATTATGATTCCATTTTTTTGTTCATTCGGCTTAACCAGTCTTCTATTATTTATCACCGCTCGGTGCCCTAAATGCAAAAAAAGCACACTCATCCACAAATGTGAGAGTTGTAATATTCCTCAATCAATTGAAGAAATAGAATTTGCGAAAGTTACAACTAAAGGAAAGATAGCAGGTGTCAGACCTGGTTTTGCCCTTTTTATAATAAGTCTGGCACTGGTATGCTTCGGCGTTGGTTACTTAACTAATTTCTTACTTTGGACCTTAATTGGAGGCGGAATCTTACTCTTGCTTTTTCTTATGCTTGCTTTTGCTAAACTCGGTTGCTGTAAATATTGTGGAAGTTATAAGGGAAACGCTACCGCTACTTGCATGAATTGTGGAAAGTGTTGATGCATGGCGACCCCGACGTCGGGGAAGCTTTGCATTGTTGCTGAAGTGATTAGACAGGTCTATCTCATCTTCATTTTATAGTGCCCTCTGATCGCTACGATTTGATTTTTGCTCATGTCTGTTAAATATGTTTTAAGGATGAAGAATCGATAGAGAATTTCTGCTGATATTAATCTTGCTTTGGGAGTATTAATATATAGTAACAAGAGGACCAAGCCGAATTCAGTTATGTCGTATTTTGTATGCTTTGTTTCACGTCCTTTAGGCCCACCTAAGTATCTGTTTTCTATAATGTTTCTACACAGCCCAAATTTGGGCTGTGTTCCCAGTTCTGATTCACATTTTTTAATGGCTCGAAGCACATGCTTATGACTCATATCGAATTTTTCTGCAATTCTTAATGAGTCTGTTACGGGGCCAAATGGAGTATCCCTCACCCAAACATCACCCATTATGTGATTGTTGACGAGATCTTTTAAACGAGGTGGCTTTGTTTCAAATGGAACATCAATTCTAAAGTCATTAGTCATACTTTCTCCTGTTTTAATAGCAGGAGAGAAATAATCTTTATGTTAGTATTCTTCTAGCTGAGACTGAAAATGGCTTATAAGAAGTTCATTGATGAAAAACCAGAAATTAAATTTAAGACTCCTGATTGTTGATACTTTGCCTGAGTTCTGTTGGAATTTTTGCTTTTGTAAGTCCGTTGTAATCATAATAAACAATCATACTCGATCCCACCGCAGCTAGCTTGGACTGCTTTTTGCTCCACACTCCATAGCTCATTTCAAACCTGTCATCTCCCATACTCTCAATATCAATTCTCGCTCCAACTATCAGGTCATCGGGCCATGTCACAGGAGTAATGAACTTGCAGTCTGTAGCCGCCAGTATGGGACCCACATTATGTTGTTTAAGATAATCAAGGGCACCGATGAGACCCATGTAGTGCATCCGCACAGATTCGAAATACCTGAAATAGAAAATATTATTCACATGGTGAAACAGATCCATTTCTCCCCATGCTACAGGCAGATCAATGGTGACCCGATATTTCTGCTTAAAGTCTTCTATAGAGCTAAGCTTTTTCATTGGCGTTTTTTGATGACGTCAACTAATTGCTTGATATGTTCTGGCATGATCTTGAAGTTCAGGCTTGAAAGATGAATGTACTGCTTTGCCATTCCCTTAAGTTCATAAACTTTTAGATTTGAATCAATACCTATGGTGTGATCGGGAATGATTGATATTCCAACGCCTTTCTTCACAAGCTTGAGAATAGTCGTGATTGAATTTACCACGATTGTCTTATGGGATCGTTTTTTGAAGAGCTGGAAGAGGTGATCATGTTCAGAGTAAACAATCCACGGATGCTCCCATGCTTCCTTCGGATTGATCTCAGCTTTACTCACGAGCACCATTTTTTCTTCAAAGAGTTTTAAGGAACTCACAAGCTCACTTTGAATGTTTTCGGTTGAGAAAATCACATCATACTTGCCGTTATGAAGTTTTTCCTTAAGGCGATCCAGGGAACTTACTTCCACCACCAGTTGGTGTTGGCTCTGCTTACAGAAATCCACCATGATATCGTTGAACCATGTTTCCAGGAGACCGTGCAGGATTCCTACCCGCAATGTCTTGTTCATGTGACCGAAGAAAATTTCCTGGAGCCTGCCTTCAAAAGAACCGAGTTCATTTAAGAGCATCTGGCCTTTCTCCGTCATCAAAACTTTTTTTGATGAACGAATGATGAGCTGTTCGCCTACTGATTCTTCCAGGAGCTTAATCTGGCGACTAACGGCAGATTGGGCAATTCCTAAATCCTGGGCGGCCCGGGAAAAGTTCAAGTGCTGGGCCGTCACCATGAAGGCCTTGAGGTAACGGTAGTCGAGGGAAATTTCTTTCATACTTTTTTGGCCCAAGGTGGGAGCTTACTTTCGTCTTTGAAGAATTTGCCTTTGTGAGCACCATCCGCCGCATTGGTGAGGATGAAACCTTCTTCATTGTTACCAATGTCGAGCATGTAATCCAGGGTTGAATCCTGGGTATAAAAAGCTGTGAAAGGGTCAACGTGAATGACGAGTTCATACTTAATCGATGGGTAGTGCTTCTTGATGACGAGATCATCGGGATGAGCTTCTGAAAAGCCAGTGTCGTAAGTGAAGCCTCCGCAGCCTTTGCCGCCAATCTTTATGCGAAAGCATAGGCCCTCAAGAGTGTAGTCATTTTCCTGCATAAGCTGAATCTGGCGAATAGCACTATCTGTGATTAAGAGCTTTATGTCTGTTACTTGAATTTTAGTTTCCATGCGGGACATCATAGCAAGAGGCCGATGGAATGAAAACCATTGGCCTTGGATTTTGATAACTGTTTTTCTTAAGTAAGCCTCATGATGGCACATAGCGCGAGAGCGGTACAGAAGTTGTCAGAATACCATGCTCCCATCTATTCTTAGTCAAACTGAGGTCCCAAATGAAAGTCCATTACACCGTCCAGATTGATCGTCCCGAACACCATCATGTAAAAGTGACGATGAAAATCACGCGTCCTGATAAGCAGGATAAGATGAAAATCTTTTTGCCTTCATGGAGTCCTGGTTCTTATCTCATGCGTGAATATGCCAGGAATGTACGGTGGTTTCAAGTTTCCCAGGCCAATGGAGAAGTGCTTTACTATCAGCAGTTGGCCAAAGGTGTATGGGAAATTGATTGGGCACGTTCAGAAGTTAAGAAAGAACAAAAAGAATTTGAGGTTACTTATGAAATATATTGTAAAGAGCTGACAGTCAGGACTTCTCATGTAGATGCCTCTCATGCATTTTTACATGGACCAAGTTACCTTATGGGTGCCCTGGGTGAGTCACTGGAGAAACCAACTATTGAGTTTAAGTTTCCTCCGGCCTGGTCAAAATTAAGTACAGGACTCAAGGATATTTCCACTAAGCGTGATGTGTTCATCTATGAAGCTCCCAATTATGATGAATTGATTGATTCACCAGTTGAAATTGGTTGTCATGAAACTGATGGCTTTGAATTTATGGGTAAGGCCCATCATATTGCTACTTACGGAGACACTTTTCCCCATAAGAACAATATCAAGGCGGATATCAAGAAGATTGTATCCACTGTGGCGGAACACTTTAACAATGACCTGCCTTATAACGACTATCTCTTCCTTAATTATTTCCTGCCCAGGATTTACGGCGGGCTTGAGCATTTGAATTCTACAGCCCTGCATTTTGATGGCAGGAAGCTCGGCAATCGTAAGGACTACCTGGCCTATCTCTCCCTGGTTGCCCATGAATATTTCCACCTCTGGAACGTGAAGCGTATCCGTCCAAAAGAACTTGGTCCTTTTGATTACCTGAACGAAGGTTATTCCACCATGCTTTGGCTGGCCGAAGGGCTTACAAGTTTCATGGATGATCTCTTTGTCTACCGTGCGGGATTATCAACACTGGAAGAGTATCTGGACGCTGTTAAGACCAATCTGGATGGATACGTTTCTATTCCCGGGCGGAATTATCATACGCTTGAGCAAAGTTCATTTAATGCGTGGGTAAAGCTTTATCGACCGGATGAGAATTCAAGAAATTCTTCAGTTAGTTATTACCTTAAGGGAGGACTGGTCTTCACCGTTCTTCATGCAATCCTGCTTAAGCAAGGTAAGTCAGTTGATGATCTCCTTATGCTTTTATGGGAAGACTTCAAGTCCCGACCGGACTCTGGTGTGACCCGGGAAAATGTTTATGAAATGGTGAGAACTCTCGGTGGCGGTGAGGCCCTGGACCAATTCTCGAACATGATTGAAACCACTCAGGATATCGATTTTGATACGGCCTTTCAGTCTATGGGGCTTGAGCTTAAATGGAATGTCCAGTCCGGACCATGGATGGGTCACGAATGGGAATTTGTGGGGGACCGCTGCTTTGTGAAAGTTGTGCCCATTGATTCTCCCTCACATAAGAGTGGTCTCAATACCGGTGATGAAGTCTTGTTCATCAATGGAATGCGTTTTTTAAGGGACGAAGCTGACCGCCTGGGAAGTCTCATGATGATTGATCAGCCTTATGAATTTATTGTCAGCAGATTGGGGAAACTCAACCGTATAGAAGTAACCCCGTCGAGCTATCCTCGTCAGTTAAAAGAAATTGCTATTGTTGACCGGGTACTTGCGGAGAAGAGCTTCGCACGGATAAATAAACTGGCATGATCAAATTTAATTTATCTTATATCTTTTCAAGCGTGGGTTGACCTCCGGGTGTCAGGAGGAGAACACTTGCTATTCACAGGGAGTTTACCTATGACAAAGAAAAGTAATAAAAGAAAAAAGACCAGCAAGGGTTCTGTTATGAGTGGGGATGACACCGGCAAAAGTAAGAGTCCGCCAAAATCCAATATTCATGAAAATCGGACCATCCAAAAAAATAATAGCGATAAGTGAAAGTCCTATCCTAATGGGATAGAGGCCAGTGCTATTACATGTTGCATAGAATGCTTAAGCTCCCAAGCCCCGGCGAGACCTGAAGGGGAGTGAGACCACAATTCTTTTGTTATTTGAATCTGTGAAAATTCAAAGGGGTGTTCGAATTTATCTGTATTCATCAAACATTTAAAAATGGCTTCCTTGAGGCACCATATTTCAATATTTCGTAATTTTATATCCTGCGGATGCGAGATTCGAAGCAGGGTCTCAGGCTTCACTTCACGATCTTCTAATTCGATATCAATACCAACTGCCAGGTACTCTGTTCTTTTTGCCACAACTGCTGCCCCGGCTCTTTTACTATGCGATAGGGAAAGAGTGTATTCAGGCCATTTATTCAAACAATGAAAAACCTGAAGAGTCAGATCGGGGATGGTAGGGGCAAGATTGTATTCCTGTAATACCAGACGCAAGGCTTCCCGAGCAAAACAGTATCCCTTTTTTCTATCTGGATGGGTGTTCTTTCCGAGCGCATCGTCAGCATGACTTTCCCATTGGGAAAAGAGTGAATCGGGTAAGCTTAAGGTTAATTTAAAATTGTACATAACTGATCTGCTTTATCTTGGAAGTGTGTAGTGTTAATATACTGCAAATACTATTTTGTAAAAAGGCGTTAAGACCGTTACCATGTTCTCACTTGTAACAATTTATTAATACGGTTCCCAAATAATACTTGAGCGTTAGTAACTTCAGGAGAAGAATCTTTATGGCAACAACCAGACAACAAGCCAAATCAACCGTCTATGGACGCAAACCTCGCAAATGCTCTGTTCCAGTAAATGAACAGGGTAAATACTTAAAGGTAAGCCAGTACTATGGCGAAAATGTTTTCAATTATCACTTATCAAAATCACTTTCTCTTGAGGATAAAGACTCCCTTAAGCAAGTGATCGAAGGTAAGAAGACAATTGATAAGCCACTTGCCACAAAAGTTGCAAACTCAGTCCTTGAGTGGGCGATTAGCAAGGGTGCTACTCACTTTTGTCACTGGTTCCAGCCTCTGACAGGTTCTACTGCTGAAAAGCATGATGCCTTTCTTTCTTTTGATAATGACCGTGCCATCGAAATCCTTTCTGCTTCCCAGCTTATGCAGGGTGAGCCGGATGCTTCTTCATTCCCTAACGGCGGATCACGTGCCACTTTCGAGGCCCGCGGTTATACAACCTGGGACTTAACATCTCCGCTCTTTATCCAGGAATCGGCCAATGGAAAGACGCTGGTTATTCCAACAGCATTCGTTTCTTACCATGGTGATGCTCTCGATACTAAGATTCCACTTCTTCGTTCAGACCTCCAGATCAATGAAGTGCTGACAAAGTTCTGTCACCTCATCGGTATGAAAGATGTATCGAAGGTTGGAACTTCATGCGGAGCCGAGCAGGAGTACTTCCTGATTGATAAGGCCTTCTACTTCGGTCGCCAGGATCTCGTGATGACAGGTCGTGCTCTTATGGGCTCGCTGACTTCCAGGAACCAGCAGCTTGAAGATCACTACTTCGGTATGATTGAAGACCGCGTTCTTGCTTACATGCAGGAAGTTGAAATTGAACTTTATAAAATGGGTATCCCTGCCAAGACTCGCCACAATGAAGTTGCTCCTGGGCAGTTTGAGCTGGCCCCTATTTTCAAAGACGCAAACGTTGCAGCAGATAACAACCAGGTTGTTATGACCGTTCTTCGTAACGTGGCCTTGAAGCATGACTTCGTATGCTTGCTGCATGAAAAGCCATTCGCAGGAATTAACGGTTCTGGTAAGCACTTGAACTGGTCATGTTCAACAGACACTGGTGTTAACTTGCTTGAGCCAGGCCATAGTCCTCATGACAACTTCCGTTTCCTTGCGGTTGTTGCAACAGTAACTGAAGCCCTTTATCGTCACGCAGACGTTATCCGCATGGGTATTGCTTCTCACGGTAACGATCACCGTCTTGGTGCAAACGAAGCTCCTCCAAGTATTATGTCTGTATTCTTAGGTGATACTCTCACAAAGATTCTTGATTCAATGATCTCTGGTGGAAAGTATGTAGCTTCTGGCAAGGCCCTCCTGGACCTTGGTACTAAGCAGCTTGCTGACCTTGCAAAAGACAATACTGACCGTAACCGTACTTCACCGTTTGCCTTTACTGGTAACAAGTTCGAGTTTCGTGCATGTGGTTCTTCGGCTTCAATTGGCTACCCTCTATCAATTTTGAATGCTGCTGTTGTAGATATTTTTAAGGAAACAAACGTATTCATCGAAGCTGAACTGGCCAAAGGCAAGTCAATTGATGATGCACTGGCAGCTGTTACTCTTAAGTGGTACGGCAATGCCCAGAAAGTTGTCTTCAATGGTGATGGCTACTCTCAGGAGTGGGTAAAAGAAGCTGCTTCTCGCGGTCTTGGTAATCTGCGTACAACTCCGGAAGCAATTGCTGTCCTGAAAGATGCCAAGAAAACCAATGTCCTGGTTAAGCACGGCATCTTCACTGAATCAGAAATCATCACACGTCACAACGTAATGATTGAACGTTATATCAAGTGTCGCCAGATTGAGCTTAAGACTTTGACTGGTATGGTATCAAAACAGGTTCTTCCAGTTGCTGTTCAATACAAGGCAGTTCTAGCTGAAAGCATCAAGCAGCAGAAAGATTGTGGTGTTGACCATGCTCTTGAGCTTGAGCTTCTCAAGAACCTTTCGGCCCTTACAAAATCTGTTCATGAACAGTGTACGAACTTAAGTTCTACCCTGGATGATCTTCACCACAAGCTGGATGAAGAATCTTTTGCGAAGAAAATTGCAATGGACTTGATGCCTCAGTCAGTTAAAATTGCTGATCTTTGTAATCAGATTGAAGAATTGGTACCTGATGAAACCTGGCCATTGCCTAAGTTTTTCGACATGCTCTTCATTCGTTAATTTTTTCAATTTCGATCCAAGAGGGCCCGGATTCCGGGCCCTTTTTGTTTTATTTCTTGACGTATTTCCTGATGGCCCTTATTTCTATTAAGGACCCTTCATAAATTTAGGAATAAAATGGCAGACAAAAAGTATCTTGTAATTGTTGAGTCACCAACAAAGGCCAAGACAATTCGCAAGTTTCTCCCTAGCAATTACATTGTTGAGGCAAGTATGGGTCACGTTCGCGACTTGCCGCAATCAGCCTCCGACATACCTGCTGCGTTAAAAAAAGAAGCCTGGGCGAAGCTGGGCGTTAATGTAGACGAAGATTTTGCACCGCTATACGTTGTTCCGAAAGATAAGAAAAAAATAATCACTGACCTCAAGCAGAAAATGAAAGACGTCGACATCATCTATCTCGCGACCGATGAAGATAGAGAAGGTGAATCGATTTCATGGCATCTATTGCAATTACTGAAGCCGAAGTGTCCGGTAAAGAGGATGGTTTTCCACGAGATCACAAAAACTGCTATTCAAAAAGCGCTCAAGGATTGTCGTGATGTAGATGAGAAACTGGTTCACGCACAGGAAACGCGTCGTATTCTGGACCGACTATATGGCTACACACTCTCTCCTTTAATATGGAAGAAAATCGCCTACGGACTTTCGGCCGGACGGGTTCAATCAACCGGTCTGAAGATGATTTGTGAACGGGAACGCGAGCGCATGAAATTCAAGCGTTCAGTTTATTGGGATATCAAAGCACAACTTCATCCTGAAAAAGATAAAAAAGCTCTTTTTGAGGCCAAGCTTACTTACGTCAAAGGTGGGCGAGTTGCGGGTGGTAAGGACTTTGATGGTCTTACCGGTAAGCTGACTGATGAGAAAAAATATGTTTTGTTGGATGAAAAAAAATCCAGGGATCTGGCTTCGAATATTGAGAAAGTTCCCTGGAAAGTTATTTCAGTGGAAGAGAAGACATTTAATTCAAAGCCTGCCATTCCATTCATAACTTCAACTCTTCAGATGGAGTCCAACCGTAAGCTCGGCCTGTCTTCCAAAGACACAATGAGAACGGCACAGCGTTTGTATGAAGAAGGTCTCATTACATATATGAGAACGGATTCCCCGAACCTTTCCCAGGAAGCGATTACTGCTGCCAGGGAAATGGTCGTGAAGCTTTATGGAAAAGAGTACCTTCATCCAGAAGTTCGCCAATATACGGCCAAGCAAAAAGGTGCCCAGGAAGCTCACGAAGCTATTCGTCCTGCCGGTGCTGATTTCGTTCATCCTGATAAGACCGGAATGACCGGGCGTGAGCTCCAGCTTTATGAACTTATCTGGAAAAGAACCATGGCCACTCAGATGAAAGAAGCTGAGAAGGCCAGCATGACAATTAAGATTGAAGCAGGGGACGCTGAGTTCTCGGCCAGTGGAACCCGGATATTATTCCCGGGATTCCTGAGAGTTTACGTGGAAGGATCAGATGATCCGGAAGCAGCTCTTGAAGATAAGGAAGTCATCCTTCCGGTGCTTAAGAAAGGTGATTCATTAAATCCAGTCTGGATTAAGCCGGATCAACATGAAACTAAGCCGCCTGCAAGATTCACTGAAGCCTCGATTGTTCAGCAATTAGAAAAAGAAGGCATTGGCCGTCCTTCTACATATGCTTCGATTATCGGAACTATTCTTGATCGTGGTTATGTAAGAAAAGATGCTTCGGCCCTTGTACCTACCTTCACAGGTATGGCCGTGATCCAGCTTCTGGAAAATCACTTTGAGCACCTGGTTGATTACAGCTTTACCTCTGAGATGGAAAACTCCCTGGATAAAATCGCTTACGGCGAGGAAGACTGGCTCAAGTATTTGACCAAGTTTTATAAAGGCAAAGCAGGCCTTGCTAAGCGAGTCGAAGAGCAGGATAAGAAAATCAAGCCGGAAGAATCACGCACTATCAATATCGTTAAAGATGGTGTCGCCATGGCGATTAAGGTCGGGCGCTTTGGGCCTTACGTAGTCGATACCTCGGGTGAGGAAGAAGTGCATGCCTCAATCCCTGAGGACATAGCCCCAGCAGACCTTGATCCTGAACAAATCAAAGATCTTATTAAGACCCAGGCCGATGGCCCTATTCCAATAGGTAAGGATCCAAAGACCAAGCAGAATATTTACTGTCTGGTTGGACGATATGGAGCTTACTTTCAGTTGGGAGAAGTTACAGAAGAGAACACAAAGCCCAAGCGGGCCTCATTGCCTAAGGGCAAGGAGCCTAAGACCATTACGATGGAAGATGCCCTTCAGGCCTTGTCACTTCCAAGAGAATTGGGTGAGCATCCTGAAACCAAGAAACCTATCCTGGCAAACAATGGTCGATTTGGGCCATACGTGATGCATGACGGCAATTTTCGTTCATTAAAGAAGGAAGATGACCTCCATACCATCAACCTGGCACGGGCCATGGAGCTCCTGACTGAAGAGAAAGGGGCGAGTCGCCGGGGCGGAAAAGTCCTGAAAGATTTTGGATTAGTCGCTAAATTAAAGAAAAAAGTCTCAATTCTGGATGGGAAATACGGTCCTTATATAAAGTTTGGTACTAAGAATATTACCCTCCCGGAAGATAAGCGGGACCCTAAAATCATTGAGAAAATGACCGAAGCTGAGCTGGCAAGTATAGTGCTTGCCGCAGGGAAGAAATAGAAAAACGTGTTTGACATTAGGCGCCCCTATCGGTTAAATTGCCCTAGTTTCAAATCAGACAATTTTTTAAGGATAAGCTATGAAAAAAGGTATTCACCCAGAGTATAGAGACGTTGTTTTTAGAGACGTTTCTAGTGATTTCGAAATTCTTACAAGATCAACAATCAAGACTACTGATAAGACAACTTTTGAAGGTAAGGACTACCCACTTTTCAAAGTTGATATCTCATCATCTTCTCACCCGTTTTACACTGGGACTCAGAAGATTATGGATACAGAAGGTCGAGTTGATCGCTTCAAGAAAAAGTACGCAAAGAAGTAGAACTTTTAAAAAGCCCTCGCAAGAGGGTTTTTTTTTGCCTGGAAAACTAGCAGCACTGATGTAAATGGCGATGAGAATGCTGAATGTTCTTGAAATGAGCTACTACTAAGAGCACACTGCCGAGGATAGAAATGCCATGGCTAAGTTGTTCTGAATGAATGAGTCTTTCGAGCATCATGCCAGCGGCAATTAAAGTAAGCCCCGCTACGGCAACGGCCATGATCCAGGTCAGCCCATGCTTTTTGAAACCCGGGATAAAGGCCAGTGGAGAGGTGAAAAGAATTGAGAAGCCTACTAACATATGAACCCATGGCTGATGGGTAATTTGGGCGAGGGCAGGGAAGAATAACGGGAGAAACGCCACCATTATACAATGGACGACACATGCAGAAGAAAAGGCTATTCCCATTCGATCCCAAACTTTTTTCATCACGTCCATATATCGAAGAAAAACTTCCGCGTCTATAATAGGGCATAAATATTACCTGCCGATAAAGGAGATAACTCATGAAAATCGCAACAATTATACTGGCCTTCTGCCTCTCGGGTGCAGTTCTGGCAGCAAGAGTAGAGCTTGAAGTTAATGGAATGACATGTGGAATGTGTGTCGAGTCCATTACTAAAGAGCTCAAGACCACTGAAAAAGCCGAGAATATCCATGTTAGCCTTGAGAATAAAAAGGCCAATTTCCATATCGTTAAGGGAAAGAAATTTAATGATGCCGAAATCAAGGCCGCCATTAAAAAAGCTGGATACGAAGTCGGGAAGATTACTCGTAGTAAATAATGCTCACTATTCTTTATGGCTCCCAGGGCGGGAACGCCAAAAACCTGGCCCATGTTATTAGTGAAAGCTTGTCTGATCAGAGTATAGATTTTGAAGTTTCAGACATGGGCGAGCTTGAACCAGAGGTCATGCTTGGGCTTAAGCAGGTGTTGATTGTCACCAGTACTTACGGCGATGGTGAGGCCCCGGATAATGCATCTGAGTGGTTGAGTTACCTGAAATTTACTGATGACATAAAATTGCATCATCTCAGTTATGCAGTGATAGGACTGGGCGATACTTACTATCCCCATTTTTGCCAATGCGGTAAGGACTTTGATCATTACTTGTCTAAAAGAGGTGCCCACGCACTGGTTCAACGACTGGATTGTGATCTTTATTACGAAGAACAGTATCAGGAATGGCTAACTGGGTTCATTCAAGTTTTAAAAAAGAATATTCAAGCGTAACATTAGACGGAAACCTAACCAGGAACACCGTTTGAAGATAGGTATTCTTTCAAGAAATCCCAAAATTTATTCTACACATCGACTCTATAAAGCCGCCATTTCTCGTGGTCACACGGTAAAAGTCATCAATCCGTTAAATTGTTATATGGATATTACCTGTGACAATCCGATGATTCATTACAGGGAACATCGTCTGGATGACTTTGATGTGATCATTCCCAGAATAGGTGCCAGTATTACTTATTTTGGTTCGGCGATCCTTCGGCAATTTGAAATGATGGGTGTGTACGCACTTAATGAGTCCACTTCGATTACACGTTCACGGGACAAATTGCGGGCCCTGCAGATTCTTTCACGTTCAGGTCTGGGACTGCCCATTACAAGTTACGCTCACTCTACCAAGATGACGGAAAAGCTAATCAAAATGGTTGGCGGTGTACCCTGTGTGATTAAATTAATTGAAGGAACTCAAGGAAAGGGAGTTATCCTGGCCGAAACTCATAAGGCCGCGGAGAGTGTAATTGATGGCCTCCGGCAGATGAAGGCCCACTTCCTGGTTCAGGAATTTATCAAGGAAAGTAATGGGGAGGATATCCGCGCTTTCGTTATTGGCGACAAGGTTGTAGCGAGCATGATGAGGAAGGCAAAAGATGGAGATTTCCGTTCTAACCTGCATCGTGGTGGAACTGCTTTTCATGTTGAAATGTCCCAGGAAGAGTCGGCAGCTGCGGTGAAAGCGGCGAAGGCATTGGGTCTTAACGTGGCAGGTGTAGATCTTCTTCGTTCAGAAAGAGGGCCCCTGGTTCTTGAAGTGAATTCTTCTCCTGGACTTCAGGGAATAGAAACTTCTACGGGACTTGATATTGCAACCATGATCATAGAATACATAGAAACAAATATTCAGAGTAAGCGAGTCCCTTACGCCGGTTAAAGATAAGGTTTCAGAATTCTCTGGCGCTCGGGCAATGATAGCTTGAAGAAATTTTCCAGGTCAGACAGGCCTTCCGAACTCAGGAAATCAAGCAAAGCCTTTTTGAAAGTTTTTAGGATGTGAGGTCCCTGGTAAACATACGCCGTATAGATCTGAGCCACTTTTCCACCATGATACCAGAATTCGAAAAGATCTTTTGGTTCCGAAATACCGCCCACTCCAATCAGTTCAAGTGGTAAACCTTCCTGCAGGATACTTTGCCTGACCAGCCTTGATTTATCCCTGAGGAGGACGCCGGAAACTCCGCCAATTCCTAGTTCAGGAATAATTGTTGTATTGGTAGCGATGAGACCAGTCAGCTTAAAGTCACTGGCAAGCTTTGCCAATTCACGGACTTTTTCTATGGGCAAGTCAGGTGCTATTTTCAAATAAACATCCCGATGGGTATCCCTGCGACATTCATTCAAGGCCTTGAAAAGTTCTGATAGATAAGATTTTTCCTGAAGTTCCCTGAGCCCCGGTGTATTGGGTGAGGAAACGTTGATGACAAAATAATCAACCAGATACTCCATACTTTCAAAAAGTAAGCAGAGTTCGTCGATACTTTCATCGGCCGTTGTGTCCTTATTTTTCCCGATGTTCACCCCTAATGGGATGGTGCCTGGGTGAAATTTGAGTCGAGGCAAGATGGCCAGGAGACCATGGTTTGGAAAGCCCATGGCGTTACGAATGCTTTGTTCTTCGGGATATCGAAACATCCTGGGCCTGGGATTTCCAAGTTGAGGCTTCATAGTGACGGTGCCGCATTCTACACAACCAAATCCCTGTGCCGCAAAAAAAGGCAGGGCCTCGGCATTTTTATCGAGTCCTGCAGCTAAACCAACAGGAAAGCCCCACTTGTTTGCCCCAATTTGAACTGAAAGGCGTGAATCAAGTTTAGTACCCGTTAAATGTCCTAATGTTGGGGAAAGTCTGGCCACTTGCAAGGTCAGATCGTGGGCTTTCTCAGGAGGAAGGCTAAAAAGAAGAGTCTTTAAAATTGGGTAAAACATTGAAGAATACTATTCAGCTTTTCTTTGAAAGTCATCCCGGCCTATGAGATAATATCCGGAGGAGTCCCTATGTATATTTTTATGGTTTTAATAGCGTCATTCATGGCCTTGGCCCAGCATTCAGAACAACCTCAGCAAGAGAGTAATTCTGATTTACGAAGTGCGATGGTGCTTTTTAGTGTGGAAGATATAAGTAATGAAAAAACAATTATACTTGAGCGCACTCCGCATTTGGACCATTTTTTGAGGTTGAAAGAAGAAAAAGACAAGGAAGTTATTCGTAAGATTGATAGCCGGGATGCCAAAAAAATGGAAATGGATTTTGCTTCTCGCTTCTTGAAAACCCAGTATGAACTAGATACTCTTCCAGGTAACTGTAAGGTGGTCTACAAACTGGTGCTTAAGGGTGAAAGTCAGGATATTTGCAAGAAAGATGATAAAAAAGGTCAGGAGATAGCACCCTTCATGCAAGCATTGAATAAGCGTTTCTAAAAGTAGAAAATAACACCACAGTACAGATTCAGATAAAACGAGGTCACATGAAATCATATTTTTTGACATTAACCGTATTGCTTGGAATGAGTGGGGCGTGGGCACAACCTGATGCACCTATTTCTTCCAGCGATAATCCTTCCGTACTGGGAACCTTGATGTCGAGCAAGCCGCGCTATACGCGTGAGATGGTACTGGGAAATATTCTTAAAGGTGCTCTTGAAAACATGCATCTTTCAAATAAGGAAATAAATAATCCTCTTTCCGAGGAAGCTTTCAAGATTTATCTGGAGCGCCTGGATTACGGTAAGCAATTTCTTCTGACAAGTGACGTAAAGTCTCTTGAGAAGTTCAAGAAGAATTTCGATGACATGATGATATCAGGTGACCTTGCTATTCTTGATGCAAGTTCAGAGACTCTCAACAAGCGTATCGGTCAGATTGAAAAGCACATCGAGAAGACCTTAGAAAAGCCAATGAACTATATGGAGAAGGATTCGATCGAGACTGATCCTAAGAAACGTAAGTTTCTCAAGACTGAAAAAGAACTTTTCACGCATTGGGACCGTCTTATGAAGTTTGAAGTCTTAAGCCGCATTGTAGACCAGCGTGAAGAGCAGAATGGGCTTGCACTCGATGAGAAGGGCAATAAGAAAAAACCAAAGTCGGATAAGAAGCTTTCTGAGGCCGAAATTGAAGCCGATGCTCGCTCCAAGGTGCTTAAGAGTTACAAGAAGATATTCTCACGCCTCGTGAACGAGAAGCGTTCAGATAAGCTGGATAAATTTTATAATTCAGTCAGCAAGGTTTTCGATCCGCATACTAATTACTTAGTTCCTGAAGAGAAAGAAGATTTTGATATCGATATGTCAGGCAAGCTTGAGGGTATCGGGGCCATTCTTCGCGAGGAAAATTCTTATATCAAGGTAGAAAAAATTGTTCCTGGTTCTGCTTCGTGGAAAACCAAGGAAGTGGAAGCCGAGGATATTATCCTGAAAGTTGGTCAGGGCAAGGAAGAGCCGGTTGACGTAGTAGACATGTCCCTGCGTGATGCCGTTAAACTTATCCGTGGTAAAAAAGATACTGAAGTCAGGCTCACAATCAAAAAGCCAAATGGCCTTGTGAAAGTGGTTCCTATTGTTCGTGATGTGGTGGAAATTGAAGAGTCGTATGTGAAGGGAACAATCCTTGAGATGTCCCAGCACAAGACCAGGATTGGTTACATAAACATTCCTAAGTTTTACCGAGATTTCAATGACCGTGCCGGCCGCAACGTGACGGATGATACACGTAAGGAAATTCAGCGCATGAACAAGGAGAATGTTGACGGACTTATCGTTGACCTTCGTAACAATGGTGGTGGGGCCCTTGAAGATGCACGTATGATCTCTGGCCTCTTTATTGAAAAAGGTCCTATTGTCCAGGTGAAGGCCCACAATGGTACCGTTGATATTCTTCAGGATACAGACAGCACAGTTGATTTTACCAAGCCAACAGTAGTCCTCATAAACCGTTTCTCTGCATCGGCTTCAGAAATTGTTGCTGCCGCTCTTCAGGACTATAACCGCGCTGTCATTGTCGGCGGTGAATTTTCCCATGGTAAGGGAACTGTCCAGGCTGTTGTTGACCTGGACGGCTATGTTTCGGCCATGGCGAAATCATATTCACCATTGGGTGCTTTGAAGATCACTATCCAGAAATTCTACAGGGTAAATGGAAGTTCAACTCAATACAAGGGTGTTACTCCTGACATCATCCTGCCTGACCAGTTTTCACATCTTGAAAGTGGTGAGAAGTTTCTTGATCACTCAATCCCATGGGGTGAAGTCAAGGCCGTGAAGTATGAAAAGTGGAAGCCAAAATGGGATTTAAAAACTCTTAGGGCAAACAGCAATTTAAGAGTGAAGTCTGATGAGAAGTTTAAGCACCTGCTGGAGAGTATCAAGTGGTACAAAGAGCAGAAGATCAGGACTAGCCGTTCACTTCAGGCAGTTGATTATGAAAAAGAGCGTAAGGATATCCGCGAGAAGACTGATGTGTTCAGGAAAGAGCTGGAAAGTAATAAGCTCACAGTTAAGGATTTGAGTGGTAAGACTGACAAAGCTTCCCAGGAAAAATTCGAGGATTTTGCAAAAACTATGCGCAAGGATGCTGTCATTGAAGAATCAGTCCAGATTATGAATGACATCATCAAGATGAATTCTGGCCTGGCCAAGAAGGATTGATAGTGAAATCCAAACTGACATTAGACCAGAAATATGATTTCTATGAAAGATCTGTCCAGAATGCTGAAGGAGAAGTCGAATTCATGCGGGAGGAATTTACTCGCATTTATGGACGTGAGGCCTACACTTTACGGGAGGACTTTTGTGGAACTGGTGCCATATCGTGCGCCTGGGTTCAACAGAATAAGGATTGCGAAGCTTTTGGCCTAGACCTTGATCCTGAACCTATAAAGATGGGACTTGAGCGTCACTATTCCAAGTTAAGCAAGGTCGAGCAAAAGAGAATGCAGTACCTTAAGCAGGATGTCCTGAAGGCCAAGGCCCCGAAGGTAGATGTCGTTTGTGCCTTTAACTTTTCCTATTTTATTTTCAAAGAACGAAAGCAACTGCTTCAATATTTTAAGGCCGTAAGAAAGTCCATGAATAAGCAGGGTGTATTCTTCCTGGATCTTTTTGGTGGACCGGAAAGCCAGAAACTTGTGACTGATAACAAGAAGATGAAGGGTCTGACCTATTTCTGGGAGTGCCAACACTTTAATCCATTTACCCATGAATGCACCTTTGCTATCCACTTCAAGGACAAAGTTGGCAAGCATGAGAATGTTTTTACTTATCATTGGCGTTTCTGGACTATGCCAGAGCTGCGTGACCTCTTACAAGAAGCAGGCTTCTCAAAGTCTGTTTGTTATTGGGAAGGGGACGATGGCGACGGAGGCGGGGATGGAGAGTATACTCCAACTGCTGATCCAGAGAACTGTGATGCATGGGTTTCTTATATTGCAGCTTTAACTTAAAAAGTAATATCTTCCAGGAGGGCCAGTACCTTCTGGAAACGCGCATTCGGGAATTCGGTTTGAAGTTCCTTCATCATTTCATTACGATCCATTGTCTTATTTTCTCTTCTCAGGATAATTCGAGTGAACTCTTCGGCAACAATAAAGACAATTGCTACAGGTGAAACGTTTCCACCATAGTGCTCAGAAAAACCGATGCCATTGAGCATGCCATGGTGTTGACGGATAATCTGGTCCGCACCCATAGGAGAGTGTGGAAACTTAACCACTAGTTCAGCGGCTATCTGTGCATGTCTTTCAACGATCACCCTGTCTGGTAAGGGAATGTCTGTCTTTTTCAGGTCAAGTGCTGTGCAGATGTGGGCCTGGGCATCTGTTTCAAGAGCGATATCGTGGAAAAAGGCGATGAAGGTGATTTTATCTTCTTGCTCCTGATTACCCCAATCAATGTTCTTGATGATATGAAGGGCCACGAAAGTCAGGATCTGAGTATGTTTGAAAAGGTAACCAGACTGGTTCTTAAGCATCCGCTCTACGAGCTTAGAAAGCTTCGGACTTGTCTTTGCCGTCTTTCTCAAAGCGTCCATATTTTTTCTCGCCAGTCCTATGGTCTCTTCGGTTATACCCATGGTGAGGAGCTTTTTAGAGACGAGTTCCATGCTTTTTTCATTAACAGTAATGGTTTCATCTTCTGAAAGATCGGATTCCTTAAGCAAGGACATAAATTCTGCTGTCAGGTTATTTATGAATTCCAGGCGATCCATCTTGTCGATGTAGAGAGTACCGATACCTTCCTTGATGATATTATTGATGAAGTTTTCATCGTATTCCTGGAGCTTCTCAATTCTCAAGTAAAACTTATTTGTGCTGGCCTGAGAATAGGCCGGACACACTGAGCGCTTCAATTGGCGAAAGAAAATAATGGGTATTGGAAAATAATCCGGAACAACTTTCTCCATCATCTCCTTGGCCGTAATGCCTAATGCCCTGGCCGAAGCCTGGATCAAAGGCTTGAGCTGCATGGAGTTCTGTACGTGAGCAAATGATCCTTCAATATCCATACTCGGTCCAATCACGATGACCGGAATATCAAGATTTTTGGCCTTCAGGAATTCAACGATGAGCCTGGCCGAGTCTTCTTTTTCTATGATGGCGCGGACGATAATGAGCTTGAAATTGGCCGGGTCTTTTTCCAGTGTTTCAAGTGCTGTCATAGTCTTTTTCCTGACAACTATGTCCAAACCAAGCCAGGTAAGAAGATTAAGAGAGTAAATACTCTCAATTCGGGAATTGTTTTCTACTAAAAGCGTTAAACTCAAAGGGGATCCTCCGGGGATTCTCATATTTTAATGCTTTAAGGCTTTTTACTCAACAAAGATAAGATGGTAGCATCAACTAAATTCTCATCCTGAAGTGGAGTACGACGTGAGTGTATTATCGACTTTTTCCGGGCAAAAATTTAATACCCAACGAGAGCAGTGGGAGAATATCCTGAAGGCCGAGCTGAAACTGGGTGAACTAGGGACTAAAGGGAGTAAAAGCTCCATAGATGGTGGCAAGTGTCCCACACTTTCTCTGACTGCTCCTGCAACTATTCAACTATCACCCATTCAGGACTGGAAAAAAGCCTCACAGACATATGGGACGGTTGATCCTTCAACTATTGAGAAAGAATTAGTTGATGATCTTACCCATGGTGTCCGGAATTTTTTCTTTCATAAAGAATTTTTAACAGAAGGCAGTTGGGCCGGTATTGTGAAGCTTTTTGCAGGATTTGAATTCGCTTCTGACCTGGAAGTTTTTCTTCTTGGTGAAACAGCATTCAATTCGGGTAAGACAACTTTCAAAACTATTGATGAATTGAGCATGGTGACGGGTAGGCTGGCCCAGGACACGGGGGGAACACATTTCCTTGAACTGGCCCTTTTAACCTGCAACCTCATTGAGGGAATAACCACTGCAAGCTCTCCTGTTTACCTTGGAGTCTTTACTGATTCCCAATTCTTCAGGAATATAGCAAAAGTCAGGGCCGCAAAACTATTAGCGCTGAAAGTTCTCGAAGAATACAAAATCAAGCCGGAAGTATATGTCGTGGCCCTCACATCCTACCGTGAATGGACTCTCTATGAACGATATTCAAACATCCTGAGAAACGATTCAGCAGTTGCCTCGGCTTACATTGCTGGTGCTGATCATGTTCAGTCTGTAGGTTATAATATGCTTTTTGAGTTAGGTGGAATGGCCAGTGATGAACACGATGAGCGTTCTAAGCGCATGGGACGTAACACTTCTCATATCCTGGCACTTGAAAGCTTACTGGGGGTTGTCCAGGATCCTGCATTTGGTAGTTATCACCTAGAAAGCATGACCCAGAATTATGCCTCCGAAGCCTGGAAAGAAATGCAAAAGCTTTTACCACTATCAGCAACTGAGCGTTTATCCCATGTGGAGTTCGAAGGACATAAGACAAGGGATGAGAGACTAAGATTACTTAAGACAAGAAAGCATGTCATGGCAGGGATAAATGACTTTCCTGATGCGGAGGAAAGTTTACACTTGCCTGAAGCGCCTACATCCAAGATGTTCCGGCTTGCAAAAGACTTTGAGACTTTAAGGATAAAAACTGAATGGCTTCCTTCAAAAGACGAAGTCTTTATTGGTTTGTTTGGTGACTATGCGGCCCTGAATGCCAGGCTTAACTTTGTTAAGAATTATTTCCAGTTGCTTGGCCTTAAAGTTCATGAAGTGACAGATGAGAATGAATTGCAGCAGGTGAAAGGTATAGTTGTCCTCTGCGCCCAGGATGATCACTATCCAAAACTAATGGACCTGAAGTTCCAGGGTAAATTGAAATTTATAGCAGGTAAATTTGAAATGCCTGGATTTACTAACCTGTATGCAGGCCAGGATGTTTACCAGGTTCTTGAAACAATCCTGAATAGCTGGGGTGTAAAATGAATAAGGTGGATTTCACTAAAGTCGCCTGGTCCACTCCCAAGGTATCTGAGCCGAAATCTAAATCAGTTATGATGACCCCGGAAGGGTTACCCTTAAAGACTGCCTATAACTCAAAAGACATAAAGTTTGAAAAGCTTACTCAGACACTCCCTGGCTCTGCACCTTTTTTGCGAGGCCCCTACGCTTCCATGTATACGGTAAGGCCATGGACTATCCGTCAGTACGCGGGCTTTTCAACTGCTGAAGAATCAAATCGATTTTACCGTGATAATTTAACCAAGGGCCAGAAGGGACTATCCATTGCCTTTGATCTTGCCACTCACCGTGGTTACGACTCCGATCATCCACGGGTAAAAGGTGATGTTGGGATGGCCGGAGTTGCCATTGATTCCATTCTTGATATGAGGATTTTATTCAGCGGTATACCCCTGAATGAAATGTCCGTCTCCATGACTATGAATGGGGCCGTGATACCTATTCTTGCCCTGTTTATCGTTGCTGGTGAAGAGCAAGGGGTAAAGCCTGAAGAACTCACTGGCACCATCCAGAATGATATCCTTAAAGAGTTCATGGTGAGGAACACTTATATTTATCCCCCAGCACCAAGCATGCGGATAATTGCTGATATTTTTAGTTACACATCAAAGCACATGCCGAAATTCAATTCTATTTCAATCTCCGGTTATCATATGCAGGAAGCCGGTGCCACGGCCGACCTTGAATTAGGTTATACCCTTGCTGATGGCCTGGAGTACTTGCGTACGGGTGTGAAGACCGGACTTGATATTGACAATTTTGCTCCAAGGCTTTCTTTTTTCTGGGCCATCGGCATGAATTATTTCATGGAAGTTGCAAAGCTCAGGGCCGCGCGCTTATTGTGGTCAAAGATCGTGGCAGATTTTAATCCCAAAAATCAAAAATCATCAGCACTCAGGACACATTCCCAGACATCTGGCTGGAGCTTAACCGCCCAGGACGTCTATAATAACGTCACCAGGACATGCATTGAGGCATTGGCCGCAACTCATGGGCATACCCAAAGCCTTCATACAAACTCCCTGGATGAGGCCCTTGCCTTACCATCAGAATTTTCTGCGCGAATTGCACGAAACACCCAGCTCTTTATCCAGAATGAAACTGATACATGCGAAGTCATTGATCCATGGGGCGGAAGCTTTTTTGTGGAATCACTCACACAGGACCTTGCTGAAAAGGCCTGGAAACATATTGAGGAAGTTGAATCCCTGGGTGGCATGAGTGCCGCCATCGCAAAAGGGATTCCTAAAATGAGGATAGAGGAAGCAGCTGCACGCACTCAAGGCCGGATTGATTCCGGAGTTCAGCCGATTGTCGGTGTAAACCTATACAGACGCCAAAAAGATGATGCTCCTAAAATTCTTCAGGTGGAAAACTCGACTGTACGGGATTCTCAGATAGCCCGGCTTGAAAAACTTAAAAGAGGCCGTGATAATAAATTGGTGGAAGAGAAACTGGCCGCCATGACCCGCGCTTGTGCAGAAGGGACTGGAAATCTTCTGGCCCTGGCAGTGGAAGCTGCCCGCTCTCATGCTACAGTAGGGGAGATGAGCTTTGCCATGGAAAAAGTCTTCGGACGTCACCAGGCCCAGATCCACACCATTGAGGGTGTATACTTAAAAGAAGTGCAACAAGGAAAATACGACGTGAAAGAACTGCGCGACCTGATAGAGAAATTTCAGAAGTCAGATGGCAGGCGACCACGCATCCTTATTGCGAAGATGGGCCAAGATGGCCATGACCGCGGACAGAAAGTCATCTCAACTGCCTTTGCAGACTTAGGGTTTGATGTTGACGTAGGTCCACTCTTTCAAACTCCGGAGGAGACTGCGAAGCAGGCTACTGAGAATGATGTTCATATAATTGGAGTATCATCCCTTGCTGCTGGTCACTTGACCCTTGTTCCTGAACTCAAAGCCGAGCTTCAAAAACTTGGTCGCCCTGATATTCTTGTCACTATTGGAGGAGTTATTCCCCCTCAAGATTATGAAAAGCTTTACCAGATGGGTGTAGCTGGAATCTTTGGTCCCGGGACAGTCATTTCAGAAGCAGCAAAGGAACTCATGCACAAGCTTTTGGGAGATAAATGAGAAAGTCATTAACCCTTGATGAGTATCTGGCAGGTTTTAAAATTCAGGACCGGACTATTCTCGCTCGTGCCATTACGTTGATAGAGAGTCGAAATACTGAACATCATGCTCTGGCCCAGGAGCTTCTCAAAAAACTTTTGCCAATGACTGGAAAGGCAAAACGTATTGGGATTTCCGGAACCCCCGGAGTTGGAAAAAGTACTTTCATTGAAACATTCGGAAGAATGCTGACTGCTGATAAGAAAACAGTAGCAGTGTTGGCGGTGGATCCAACTTCACAGGTAAGTGGAGGAAGTATTCTGGGGGATAAAACCCGCATGAATGAACTCGCTCTTGATCCTCTTGCTTTTATACGACCTTCTCCCTCTGGTGAAACTCTGGGAGGAGTTGCCCGCCGTACTCGTGAATCCATATTACTCTGTGAAGCTTTTGGTTTTGATTATGTTTTAGTTGAGACTGTTGGTGTGGGCCAGTCTGAGACTACGGTTGCTCAGATGGTAGATATCTTTATGATGCTCCTTCAGCCTGGTGCCGGAGACGACCTTCAGGGAATCAAGCGTGGAATCCTTGAAATGGTGGATATGGTAGTTGTGACAAAAGATGATGGGGATAATCTCGGTAATATTGAAAAGGCCAAGCATGATTATGAGAGGGCCTTGCATATACTCAGGCATGAAGGCTGGATTCCTCCTGTAATGTCTTGCTCTGCTTTGACTAAGAAAGGCCTGCCTGAAATTCTAAAGACTCTTGATGGATATTTTTCAAATCAAAAAGAGTTGATAGCTAAGAAGCGTGAGCGCCAGGGTCTTGATTGGATGTGGCAGTTAATTAACGAAAGTTTGATTGATAATTTTCATTCTACAGTATCAAAAAAGTCAATTGAAGACATGAAGACCAAAGTTACTTCAGCTGAGTTGACACCGCCACAAGCAGCAGAATTATTACTGAAAAAGTATAAAGCCTAGTTGTGCATAGCGCCTAAACATTTACAATTATTCGAGATGAAACAACACACCCCATTTGTGAGGAGTCCATAATGATGTGCGAACACCTGCTCTCGAAAGGCCCTCTCGAGTCCAGTTATTGCAAGTATTGAAAGCATGATACTTAACCGTGGATTGATAAAAATTATCTGTACCGTAATAGGAATGACCTGGATATAAAATGGGTTTCCCATCTTTTAACTTAAACGAATCCCAGATAAATTTTTTGAGCTCTTGGTATTGTTCTTCAGTAACCATCAGTTTGTAAGAAGGAACTCCGACATCATTTATAACATCAACATGCATGAGTCCTTCATCAGGTGTCACCATGGCATGGAAAACAAGGGGAAGAGTTAATTTATCCCAGGTTGGAACATTGACAAAAAAATCAACATCACCCCAGCTGAATTCAATGAACTTGCCTTCGGGAAATACCGCCCAGTCTGATGAGTAGGGAAACATGAGAGCAGTATGAACAGGATTATGCGTGACGTACACAACCCGGGTCTTAGGACCTGGATGCTCAGATGAAAAAGGGATGAACGGTACAATGAGGATGAGTAAAAATAAACATCCTGCAAAGATAAAGACCTTTTTTAATTTGAATGAGGTCGCATTTTCCATAATAGTTGGGAGAGGTAAGGTCTGCGGGTTTCACCCGTAGCTACCATCAAGAGCTTGGTGATTTTTAAGTTCTCGGGATCTGTGAAAAGCAGGATTAATAATTCCTGGATATAGTTGGTATTCAACGTAACATAGTTATCCGTTCCAACTCCAAGCTTAAGGCCTTTCTTTTCCCACCATGAGAATGGATGGTCTTTGTAGTCTTCAAAGCTTGTTGTGAGCTTATTATTCGATGAAGGTAGGGCAATGAGCCCAACACCCTTGTTGATCATGCGATTTAAGACGTCGTGTTGGTAATGCTCAACTTCTCTTGCAGTATGAAATTTAACTTTCACAAATTCGCGGCGCTCGCTCTCTGTCAGCGGCTTGCCTTCAAAGAGCCGTTCACGGGCCTTCTCATGCTCGCGCCAATCCATGTCCATTAATTCCTTATAATCAGAAGAACCTTCAATTACCTTTTCACCACGCTCGTTGGCCATGATGATCCTGCGAAAGAGGGAATGGAAATAGAAGTTGGGATTAATACCGAGGGAGAGACCATGCTCAAGAGTGTCGATGTGCCAGATGTTGAGGGCGTTATCCACTGCCTGCACACCTTTTTTAAGTGTGTGCCAGGTTTCACCGTGGTGGGACCTGATAGCGAACCCTTTAAAATGTAGTTTCCTGAAGCCTTGTTGCATTTCCGCGAAATGACCCTTGCGGTAAAGGTCTCGCTCTGATCCCACAGTGTCCACTTCACACAAGTGAGGAATCAGGAATGGATAATTTTCAAGCATCTCAAGGATGGCATCCACCTGGTGGATGAAATGTTCTTTCTTCGTTTCAAAATGGGCGGCATCAAAGAAGTTTGCCTCTTTGCGGAAGCAAGGTGAGAGAACAAAATCAAAGTTTGCGTGCTTGGCCTTAAACTGCATGAAGCCATCATACAAACCAAGGACCACATCTTCTTCCTTCAGGTTTTCAAGCCCGGGTATCTGTTCATCAGCACTTTGATTGGCGCGGGAAAGAGTAAACTTAAGCCTGATCTTGCCTACGTTATACTTATGATAAAGCTCTGATGCCATATGAACGGCAGCGAGACGATGCATTTCCTTAGTCGTAAGAATCAACTTGGGAAGAAGCAGGATCTTGAGATAGCGATCGAAAAACTCATCGTCTTTTAAGCGCACGAGATTATCCACATCATCCACAGACTCAATTTTCTCTGCTACACCATCACCGTATACTTTATTAATGATATCGAAATAGACCTGTTTGTTTGGGCCCTTTAAGAGTGGCATCAGATGTGGATGGATAAAATCCGCTGTGAGTGATCCTGTGAGATGGATATGTTCTTCAATATAAGGCTGGGGAAAACGACGGAAGAAGTGAAAGAGGGCAGTGGCAACCGGATGGGCCATCAAGGTCTTGATATCTACTTCATCACTCTGGAAGCCAACAATCAGGCGGCGAAATTCCTGCAATGATTTTTTAACCTGCGGATTATCATCACGAGATTCACCCATGACCGCGAGTTCGAGCGTATCAGCGAGTGTGATCCCGTTAGTTTCGGAGATGATTTTTATAAGATGATCAGTAAGCTGATCAATCTTGTTGGTCTTGGCCATGTTTGTCCTTTAAGACAGTATACCAATTTTTAAGTAATTTGTTGAGCGGCAGCTCTGGGCGTAGAGGCCAGAAGCATTTCGAGTTTGCTTCTATCCAAAAGGTCGTTTCCCTGGATAAAACGTAAGAGGTCCGGAATAGAGTCTTTGCCCCAGAATAGTTCCCCTTGGGCGACAAAGCTTGGGACACCAAAGACACCATAACCTACGGCTTCCTGAATATTTGCCTTAAGTTCCTGCTTGGCCTCACGAGTGAAACTTTTTTCATAGAGTTCCTCAGCAGGAAGGCCCTGGCCTTTAAGTGCGGCCAGCAATTCATCGGGTTCACCCATATCAATGCGGTCCTGCCATCCGGCCTTCCACAAACAAGCAATGACTTGTCCCTGGAGATCACCGGCCGTGGATTTCAAGGCCAGTCTGAGAGCGTAAAGCGAATTAAAAGGATGAGTTTTAGGTGTCGTAAAAGGCATCTTTTTCTCGGCCGCATATCTCAGGCACTGCTTGAGCAAAAACTCCCTTTTAGGAGTTACTTCACCAGGCCCTTTGATGCCCCATTGATTTAAAAGAGGGCCCAAGGCGACAGGTTTATAATCGATTTGAAGGCCACTATGATGCAAATCGGCCCACGCAAAATAAGAAAAAGGAGAGAGAAAATCGAAGTAAAAGGTGATTTTTTTCATAGACTTATACAAGTTGCCTTTGGAACCCTGATTTGTCCACTCAACTTATCTGTTGTAAATTATTTTCAGTCCCACTAGAATAATGCACAAAGTTATTCCGATTTGACTCCTCTGTTGCACGTAATTCACTGTTGGACGTAAGTTGAAAAGCAGGAAGCAAATCAATTAAGAGACTAAGTCTCGGTCAGGTAACAAATCATGGGTAGGACTTTTTTTTCTTTCATCACTATGGTGATGCTCACTCTCTTTGCCTCTTGTGGAAAACAGCCTCAAGTGTTGACCGGTGTTCAGGTCCAGACAAGTCATGTTGAAAATGACATCTGGTTATCCTTCTCCGCCGATCTCAATTTAGGGGCCATGTCTTTTCCAGCGATCACTCTTCCGGTTCTTCACCCTCGCACCCTTATTCAAGTGGGTCAGGTGGAACTAGCTCCTTCTTTAGGCGGGAAAAATTATCTTAAACTTGGAGTGAACCTATCTGAACTCTCAGATATCCGTTCCAGCAGAGGTTCGCTTCCAAACGGAAATACAATTCCGCTTATCGCTAACAACCCAACAGTGGTTGTGAATCTAGGTTCTGGTGCTCAATTGTACATTACAGTTTCTGAAACAGTGACTGCACTAGGAGTTGCGATTCCTATCAGGCAGTTTGATCAGATAGGACAATCTGTGCCAGGACTTAATATCTTCCCGGTCATTGCCATAGATAAAGTCATTGCAACTGCAGGTTTGTTCACCTCAAGGAATGCGGGTCAAAATGGAATTGCCGTCGTGGCCGATGTTTCTCAGTATGTGAATATGCAGGAAGTTTTTAAGCCTCAAAGTGGGGCAGCAATTATGATGGCACAAGCAGAAGAAGCAATGGATGCTATCAAGCTTGATTACCGTTCACATGCTCCGGGCAAGAATGCCCAGGATAAGGTCAATCGGATAATCTACGATATGAACAATAGAAGGCTGCGATTACAGTTAAACAGATAAAATAAAAAAAAGAGCCTCAAGATGAGGCCCTTTTTTATTAGATTTTCTTAGTTCCACGGCCCATGCTCTTAGAGCTGGTTTTCTTTCTGCGCTTATCAGCGGCTTCCAGTTTTTCTTTCTGCTTAACTGAAGGCTTAGAGTAATACTCGCGTGCACGGTACTCTTTAACAATTCCATAAGCATCACATAGTCTTTTAAACTTTTTCAGGGCGCGCTCTACAGCGAAACCATCAGTGATATCAATTCGAATCTTGTCTTTAGAGTTGTTTTTCTCGTAGCCCATGCATCCTCTTTGTGAGTGTTAAATAAGTGCCTGTTAATGTTCGGTAAAAATAGCACAAGAGCATAAAAAGGCCAGCTTAAAGCTTAAAAGTTGCCAAAAATGGGTAATGATCTGACGGGAGCATGTTTTTTTGCTCGTATTTCATGGGAATTGGAAGGGGACCGCCGTTTAAATTCGTGTAACGAGGGTAAAAACACTCCAAAGGTACGACAAGGTGCCCAAATTTCTCGGAGATAAAGAGGTAGTCTATTTGTTGCACAAAACGATTTCCGCCACGGGTGAAATACACGTAACTGAATCGCTCTTCTTCAGGAATGTTTGCCAGGAAGGCCACATCCTTTAAATCTGTTTCACTATATATCTGTTTAAACTCTTCTTCCGTTTCTTTTTCACCTGCATGTCCATTGAAGTCTCCGCCAATCATGATGGGAACATTGTGATGGAGCAGTTCCTTATAAATATCAATGAGACCTTTTATTTCCTGAATGCGTCGGGTCCGTCCTTCAAAATCTGCTTTCCTTAAATCCAGTTTGGACTTGATATGAACCAGGAGCAGGATCATTTTTAATTCGCCATTAGATTTCAAGTCTAATCTTAAGACGTCCCTGGAAAATCTGCGGGACGGTTCAGGCAAGGGGAAATTTACATAAGTGTGAATGTCGGCACTGTAAGTGAGAGATTTTCTCACAAGATAACCCATATCAATTCCGCGCTCAGAATTGGAGGGCAAACTCAAGGCCAGGAACTCATCATTTAAAAAATATTTTGCAAAATTATTTAAAGATTCAGGACCTCCAACTTCAGTCATCATGACAATGTCAGCACCTGAATCCATGATGCATTTGCCTAGTAGCATGCACTTTTCTTTAGGCTTGTTCATTAAGAGACTTGCACTCGTTAGCTGCCATTTGAGTTCAGTGAGTTCGCCAACATCAGTCCCATCATGCTTATCCATAAAGATGAAGAGATCCTGAGCATTCAGAACCATGAGCTTAAGATGTGTAGGGTCTTTTTCCACACTTTATTTTCTCTTTGCTTCTTGGTAGAGTCCAATCAAATTTCTCATTAAAAGGAGACTCTCATGTCTTTTGGTCTAAGGTTTTCCCTTATGCTTCTTGCTTTGGTCTTAGTTGGTTGCGCCAGTCGTGAATCTGGCTGGTCTAAGCAGAGTCAGGGTGTTTCATTAAGTGCGTCGGAACAGAATGCCTTAAGAGCTGATGCAATGGGACATTGGACCAGACGTGCAGATATAGATAGTCTTAAGTCGGCCCTTTCTAATTTTGAACTTATTCATGGTGGTAATCCTAAGGACCTTGAGACTCTTATCTATCTTACTCGCGGCTATTACTTCCTGGCCGATGCTCACCTCGATGATCCTGAACTTAAGAAAACAAATTATGAGAAAGCTTCAAGCTACGGCGAAATGGCCATGGCAACTAATGATGCTTTTCACGCCAGCGTATCAAGTGGCAAGACAGTTGAGGAGTCGCTCGGGGCTCTGACAGCTAAAGAAGTTCCGGCCATCTATTGGACAGCGGCAAGCCTTGGTAAATGGGCCAAAGCAGCAGGTATCGCCACTCAGTTAAAATACAAGACCAGAATCAAGGCGATGATTGAACGTGTAGAGAAATTGCAGCCGGATTATTTTTATGCCGCCACTGATCGTTTTTGGGGCGCTTACTATGCAGTAGCTCCTTCATTTGCCGGCGGTGATCTTAAAAAGAGCAAGGTCCACTTTGATAAATCCCTGAAAGCAGCACCTGAATACCTTGGCACACAAGTACTTATGGCCGAAGTTTACTGGACTAAGAAAGGTGACAAGAAAGAGTTCGAAAAAATGCTGAGGGCAGTACTGGCCTCAAACCTGGATACACATAAGGAAATCGGACCTGAGAACACAATGGAAAAAAACAAGGCCGAAAAGCTTCTCGAAAAAATGGATGATATTTTTTAAGGAACCAACCACATGCAAACAATAGCTTTAATTTTTGTCTTATTATTACCTGCACTTTCTTTTGCGGCCAAAGACGTCAAGTTTGGCACCATTGCTCCTGCCGGCACTCCATGGGCCGATTCCCTTGAGGAAATCAAGACCCGCGTGAATGGACAGAGCAAAGGAGAGATGAAAGTTAAGATTTACCTGGGCGGACAGCTCGGTGGGGAACTCGAGATCATGCAAAAGATACGCCGTGGAAATATCCAGGGTGGGGGACTTACTTGCGGAGCTATGGCGAGTATTATTCCTGAACTGGACCTCCTTGAAGTTCCTTTTCTCTTTGATAGTTCAGAAGAAGCTGATTTCATTCTTGATAATTACCTCTTAAAGCCTTTCAGCGAACTCTTCGAAAAGAAGGGATTTGTTATGATTACGTGGGCAGAAAATGGATGGAGAAGTATAGGACATAAGACCAAGCTTATAAAATCTCCAACAGATCTTAAGGGTGTAAAAATCCGCTCTCAGGAATCCAAAGTGCATCTGGCCTTCTGGAAAAAAATGCAGGCAGCTCCTGTTGCCATCGCTATACCGGAAGTTCTTCCTGCTTTGCAGACTGGTGTAGTTGAGGCCTTTGATAACACGCCTCTTTTCACTCTTGCGGCAGAGTGGCAGTCAGCAGTTAAATTTTACTCTGTGACAGATCATATTTATCAGGCCGCTGCCGTTATTTATTCCAAGAAATTCTGGGACTCACTCAAGGCTGAAGAGAAAACAACTCTCATGGGCCCGGGCAATGGTCTGGCCGGAGGGATTCGTACAAATGTGCGGAAACTTGGAACCAGCTTGTTGCAGGTGTTGAACGAGTCGGGTGTGAAAACTTATACTCTCACAGCATCTGAAAAGGATGCCTTTAAAAAAGCTTCAACTGGCCTTGCGGATGAAGCAGTGAAGACAATTGGTGGAGACGCTGCAAAACTTTATGCTCTTATCCAGGAAGGTAAAAAAGCGTTTAAGGTCAAAAAATGATTTCACGTGCCCTGGATGTCCTGACCAAAATTGAAAAAGTTATTGCATCACTTTTTATTTTCGTCCTGACAGTATTTGTTATCCTGGACGTAGGTGCACGAGAGCTTTTCAAGACAGGAATTCCCTGGGCCCAGAAAGGTGCTGTTTATATGATGATCTGGGCCGGATTCATAGGTGCTATTCTTGTTGCCCATAAGCTAGAGCATCTGCGCCCTGAAGTGGCAGACAAATTCTGGACTGGCAAATTAAAGCCCTGGTACTTGAGAATCCAGAACTTCCTGGTTTTCATCTTTTGTGCCGTTATGGCCTGGTACTCTGTGGTTTACGTAATTGAATCCAGGGAATTCGCAGACAGGAATATCATTATCGACATGCCCATGTGGATCTTACAAAGCGTTATTCCTTATTGCTTTTTCTCTATGTCACTTCGTTACTTATACTATTCTTTCTCCCCTCGTGAAAAAGATCCTCAGGCGGTTCATTAAATGTCTATAGGACTCATTATATTATCGGCCATTCTTGTTTCACTGGCCTTTGGTCTTCCCTTGTTTGTCATTATGGGTTCACTCACGGCTATCTGCTATCTCCTGATTTCAGGAGAGACTATGCCGGTTATTGTGGGAGATATCTTTTATGCTGCAGACAAGGAAATCTTGCTTGCAATTCCTCTTTTTGTTCTGGCCGGACAAATAATGACCAAGGGAAGTATTTCCCAGCGTTTAATTGATATTGCCCGGACTGCCACTGCCGGTATTCCCGGTGGTATGGGTATTGCCGCCATTCTTTCTTGCGGAGTGTTCGCGGCCATATCTGGTTCAAGTCCGGTTACCCTGATTGCCATTGGCTCACTTATGTATCCGGCCCTGGTTGCAGCAGGCTATCCTAAAAAGCTTGCCATGGGTGCAGTAACAGTTGGTGGAACTTTGGGAATTATCGTCCCACCAAGTATTCCCATGATTATTTTTGCCATCATGGCAGGAGTAAGTGTGGTTGACTTGTTCAAGGCAGGAATAGGTCCAAGTATTGTCCTCGTTCTCCTTCTTTGCGGATACATGCTTTACGCCTCTCCAAAAAATGAAGAACAAAAATTTTCATTATCAGATTTTACAACGGCCTTTAAACGCGGCTTTCTTTCCATTTTCATGCCAGTCATTATCCTGGGCGGTATCTACGGTGGTTTCGTCACCGCCACAGAATCTGCGGCCATTGCTGTTGTCTATGCGCTGATTGTAGAACTCTTAATTCATCGTGAAATCAAAATGAAAGATTTTGCCATGGTTTGGGCCGAAACCGCTGAGATGTTAGGAATGCTCTTCCTGATTCTGGTCCTTGCTGTCAGTTTAAATAAATTTATGACCTTTGAGCAAATTCCGGAGTCCATGGTGGAGACCATGTCTGGTTTCATCCATAGCAAACTCGGTTTCCTCCTTTGCGTGAACATCTTGCTTTTGATTGTTGGATGTTTCATGGATGCCATGAGTGCCATCCTTGTTCTTGCTCCGCTTCTTACTCCTATGGCCATTCATTATGGTGTGAATCCCATTCATTTTGGAATCATCATGGTGGTTAACCTTGAGATAGGCTACCTGACACCACCCATCGGCATTAATTTATTTGTGGCGTCCGGAATGTTTAAAGTAGGTTTTACGGAAGTGGTAAAGGCGATAGTGCCATTTCTTTTTGTGATGCTTTTAGGGTTGGCGATAATTTGCGCGATCCCGGAGATCAGTCTCTTTATGATTAAGTAAGGGGTCTTAGCAGAACCTTTAAGGCGCATCCTGCGCCTGGACTCTACGATTGGGCAAAGGTACCGTCCATTACTTTTGGGGAACTCCAGTCAAGTTCGAACATCAGTTTGGGTAAAGGCAGTGGCCAATAGAGAACTTAGAAATCTGAACGAAGAACAAATAATTAATTACATAAAGAAGTTGAAAGGGATTCCCACAACAAAACCAACGGCCAGCAGGATCGCCGTTCCTACGAGAGTCACTGCCATGATCTTATAAGGGACTTGCAACATATTATTCTCCTGAATTTAGTTTAATAGCGTGGCACGGTTGGGTCAATGGTTGTCGACCATTCCTCAATACCACCCCTGAGTGAAAGGGCGTCATAGCCATGGAACTTGAGGAATTGCGTTGCATATAAGCTTCTCACACCGTGGTGACAGTAAACAATCCACGGTGATTTCTTTGGATCGAGTTCCTTAAAGCGTGCTTCGAGTTCATGCAGAGGAATATGTTCACCACCCAGGCTGGCGGTTTCTCTCTCATCATTGCGTCTTACATCCAGCAGGTTAAATTCCTTACCCTGGTTCTTCCATTCGGCCACAATTTGAGGTGCGATTTCCATTTATTGACCTATGACTGTAATGACACTGTTTTGAGGGACAGATTCAATGATCCATACGTTACCACCAATGATGGAGCTTTTCCCCACGATGGTATCTCCACCAAGGATTGTAGCATTGGCGTAAATCACAACATCATCCTCAATAGTAGGGTGACGCTTGGTAGACTGCATGCGCTTTCTCACACTTAAGGCACCCAGGGTGACACCTTGATATATCTTCACATTTTTTCCAATGATTGAAGTCTCTCCAACAACGACACCTGTTCCATGGTCTATAAAAAAGCTAGCACCTATGGTCGCTCCAGGATGGATATCAATCCCGGTTTTTTCATGGGCATATTCACTCATCAGTCTTGGAATCAGAGGGATTTTTAATTGATGGAGAACATGGGCCAACCTGTGGATGCAAACGGCATAAAAACCTGGATAAGTAAGGATCACTTCTTCACGACTGTAGGCAGCAGGATCACCTGCAAAAGCGGCCTGAACATCGAGATCAAGGGAGTTAGTCACTTCGGGTAGAGTGTCAAAAAAAGCATCTGCTTTAGCGAGGGAGTTTCCTTTCAGAGTCGGCTCAAGTGTTGACACGGCTTCAAAGTACGAGGCAAATTGAATTTTAAGCTTTAGTAACGTGGCTTCAATGTCTTTAAGTTCTGAGGTTTTATGGCAGCTTCTTTCTGGAAAGAGCAGGAACAGGAGTTCATCAACTGACTTTCTTACTTCGGGAACATCAAGCATTAAAGTGGCCGCTTGGTAGCGGTCGCGGTGTAAAAACTGGGCAAGTTTAGAAGACATTGGGGGCCTTTTGCAGTATAACCATCGTACCTAAATTACTTAATATGCAGGGAAATTTCAATGGATCTTCGCGCGAAACTTAAATCAACAGGTCTTCTTCAAGTAATTGGAAATACTCCATTGCTCCGGATAAATTGCTTAAATGCACTTACCGGATCTGAAATTTTCATGAAGTGCGAGAATCTTAATCCCGGCGGAACCATTAAAGATCGCCCGGCCATGAATATGGTGGTTGAAGCTATTGCCAAGGGTGTGCTCAAGCCTGGAATGACTATTGTTGAAGGTACTGCGGGTAACACTGGTATTGGACTTGCCCTTGTTGGACAGGCCCTGGGTTATAAAGTGATTGTTGTCATGCCTAAAGGCATGGCCGTTGAAAAACATAAAGTCCTGAAGCTTTACGGAGCTGAAATAGTTGAAACTGAAGCCGTGCAGTACGATGATGACCGCCATTTTTTTAAAGTCGGAAAGAAAATAGGTCAAAGCAGTCCAGATTATTGGTGGGCGAATCAATTTGATAATCCTGATAACTACCTTTCACATTACAATTCTACTGCTCCGGAAATGTATAAGCAGATGGAAGGCAGGATTGATGTGGTTGTTGTTGCCGCCGGTTCAGGTGGAACAGCTGCGGGTGTTTCAAAGTTCATGAAGGCAAAGAATTCGCGTATCCAGATCATCATGCCAGATCCAATCGGATCAGGGATTGTGAATTTCTTTAACAAAGGTCTTTTTGAATCTGATGGCTCGTATACCATGACTGAGGGTGTAGGGATCACGCGGATGGTAGATAACTTCCGCCATATCCAGCAGGATAAATGTTTTACGATTGATGACCAGAAGCTTGCTTACCTGGCGATGTACCTCCGTGAGAAGGAAGGCCTTGTGATGGGTATGTCTTCCATGTTAAACCTCGCAGGAGCTTTCAATACCGCACTTAAGAATGGTCCCGGTCAGCGTCTTATCACTTTCTTGTGTGATGGCGGAGAAAGGGCCATATCAAAAATGTATAATCCTGAATTCTTAAAAGAGAAGAAAATTGAGTCGGCCCTGCTTTCTGAAGCAGAAATTAAACAGATGTTCCAAACAATATAGGCCACTTAAAATCATAAATGTCCCGGGCCCTTTTATTATCCAGGGCAGGTCTTATGCTTTTATCACCCTGGTCAAAAGAGGGAAGGGCAATTCCCACACGCTGTGCAAACTCTGTATAAAATTCTTCACGTCCATGGTGCTCATCAGACAAGACATTGATCGACTCATGCTTGATACCCTTGTTAATGATAGCTTCGGTGAATCCAACAGCATCTTGTTGGTGGAGTAAGTTTACAGGCCAGAGCCTTCCGCTTAAATCCTTTTTGCCACTTAAATGATTTCCCGGGTGACGATGAGAACCTAACAGGCCTGCAAAGCGCAGGATGGTCCAGGATTTAAATTGCTGCTTAATCCAATCCTCACAATCAGCACAATTGCCCGATGTTGAGCTTATTAAAATAACCCAGGTTTCACTCTCAAATGCCCATCTTTTGAGCCACTCAAGCTGTCCTTTAAATGGGGGAATGTTAAGGATTAAAATATCTGTAGCGAGCATCTCTGGTGATGGTATCGAGGGGGCGGTTAGTAGTTGAACCTCAATCCCAGAAGCCTCGAGAATTGCTTTTTTACCCGGGTCCCGGGTTGTTCCCATGACCTGATGGCCTGCCTTAATGAGTTCAATGGCCAGCGGCGTTCCGTACCAACCCAGTCCCACAACACTTACTTTCATTCATCCTCTATGGTATAATATCAAGCATGGTACTATTCACAATTCTCATCATATCTCACGGACATGAGGAACTGTTAAGTAAATGTCTTGATTCAATTAATCCTGGGCGCGAGGATTGGGAGATAATCATTGTCGCCAATGGCAAGGTACTACCTGAATCATTTAAACGAAGAGCAAAAATTATTGATACCAGTGCGCTTCTTACTCCCGGTGAGGCCCGAAACTTAGGCATTAAAGAGTCCAGTGGAAAATGGATTTTCTTTTTGGGTGAGGATACTTATCTTGGAAGCCGTTACTGGGAATATGCTTTACCCTTGCTTGAAACTCCAAAGCTTGATGTTGTTGGTGGTCCTGCCCTGGCCGCAAAGGGAATGGGTTTCATTCCTCAATCACTGGCCATTGCTCTTGCATCACCATTTTGCACAGGGGCCACTTTTTCCCGTTATCAAGGTCTCGGACAAAAACTTATTACTGCGGATGAAGAAAAACTTACTGACTTAAATCTTTGGGTAAAAAAAGATCTCTTTGAGCATTCAGCGTTTCCAGAGGATTTTCTGCGAGGGGAGGAAATCCTCCTGCTCCAGGATTTAAAACTTGAGGGTGCTGGGATTTACTATCATCCAAGACTTTTGGTCTACCAATTTCACCGGGAATCTGCCCGGGATTTTTTCTGGGAAGGCTTTTACCGCTCACGGCTTATGAAACGCAAAACTGGTATTGGCCCTGAAGTTTTCTGGCTGCCTGTTCTATTTGTATTGCTTCATCTGACTATTCTGATTGCACCTGAAATTTTCTTTTCTATGGCGCGGCTCTATGCAGGCATTATTGTCTTTGTAAGCATGGGACTTTCTATGCGCTCCCGAAAACCTTGGTTATTTCCCTTTGTGTCCTTTTTTCATTATTTTGTGGTATTCATTTATGGTGTCGGTTTCATAGCTGAGAGGCTAAAGTTTGTTCAAAAGAGGTTAAGATGAAAGCGTTCCTTTTGTTGTTTGTATTGAGTTTTACTGTCCAGGCACAGCAAGCACCAATAGGGTATCTAACACCTGAAGACCAAAAATATTATAAGAATGATCAGATGGATGGAAACAACAAACAAGAACGGCTTGATTCTGTTGTTAAGGAAATTAACAAGCTCCATGGTGAAATTGCCTCTCTCAAGGCAGAAATGGCAGCACTCAAGGCCCAGGTAGCGGCGGGTGCTAAAAAGTAAATATATGAAAATTTTCCTGATTGTCTTTTTACTCATTCCTGTTTCCCTTTTTGCCAAGACTGTCGTGTTCATGGGTGACTCCCTCACGGAAGGTTATCAACTGAGCAAAGAAGAGGCGTATCCGGCCTTGATTGAGAAAGAATTAAAGAAAGATCACCCGGATATCAAGATCATCAACGGTGGAGTGAGTGGTGCTACCTCGGCCAGTGGGGCCAAGCGACTTGATTGGTATCTGAAGGCCAAGCCTGATGTCATGGTGCTGGCATTAGGTGCTAATGATGGACTACGGGGCCTAAAAGTCGCCGATACTGAAAAAAACTTATCCAGTGTTATTGAGAAAGCTAATACCCGCGGCATTAAAGTCATCCTGGCAGGAATGAAAATGCCTACAAATTATGGTGAGAGCTATCGAAAAGAATTCGAGGCCATGTTCGTGAAGGTTGCTAAAAAATATAAGTTAAAATTCATTCCCTTCATCCTTGAAGGTGTTGGCGGAAAACCTGAGCTCAATCTGGCCGACGGGATTCATCCCAATGCCAAGGGACACGAGATCATGGCCCGCACGGTTTTGAAGGTGCTGGAGCCTGAATTATGATGAGTATCAGGAACCTTCGTAAATCCTACGGGACTGGCGAAGGCAAGGTAGAAGTTCTAAAAGGCATTAACCTTGAAATTAAAAGTGGCGAGACACTTGCCCTGGTTGGAAAATCAGGATCAGGTAAATCCACTTTGCTCTCACTTATGGCCGGTCTTGACCAGGCCGATACCGGTGAGATTATTATCAATGATAAAAATCTTACTACGATGAAGGAAAATGAGGTAACAATTTTCCGTGCTGCAAACATGGGGATAGTGTTTCAGCAATTTCATCTGGTTTCCACCCTTACAGCACTTGAAAATGTCCTGCTTCCGCTGGAACTCTTAAAGAGGGCCAATGCCTATAAGACTGCAACTGAACTTTTAAATGCTGTAGGTCTCTATACCCGGGGAGACCATTTACCTTCACAATTATCTGGAGGAGAGAGTCAACGTGTGGCCATGGCACGGGCACTTGCTATTCGCCCGGCCATTCTTTTTGCAGATGAGCCGAGTGGAAACCTGGATGAAGAAACAGGTGACAAGGTTATGGATCTTTTATTCACCATGGTGGCAGAGACAAACACGACTTTAGTGCTGGTCACCCATGACACCGATCTTGCCCACAGGTGCAAGAGAGTTATTCATCTGGAGCACGGGAGCCTCTCGTGATCTTTCGCTTCTTTTTTATAAGGGAGCTTAAGAAGTTTCCTGTTTTCTTTTTTCTTTTAAGCTTCACTATTCTTTTAGGTTCCCTGGGTCTTACAGGCATCAGTATTGTCTCTCAAGAAGTCAGGGAAAAACTTCAAAGCCGCGCTCATGAACTTTTAACTTCAGACTTTGCGGTTACGGCCAGGCGTGATCTTAATCCCAAAGAGAAGGAAGTGCTGGCGAGTACTTTTAAAGATATTCCTCATGATCATTACAGGATCGTTGATATTTATTCCATGATCACTCATCTGAAGGCCCAGCAAAGCAGGCTGGCAGAAATTCGTTCTGTGGAACCAGGCTTTCCTTTTTTTGGCAAAATCACACTCAAAGAAGGTAAGTTTTCAGCTGAAGGTCTTTTTATTTCTAAGGATCTTGAAAGTCTTTGGAAAGTGGGAATGGGAGACGAGCTTCAGATAGGCGAGATCAAGATTAAGGTGGCCGGGATTGTAGAGGATGATTCTTCCCTTGGGCTGCGCGGTTTTTCTCTCGCTCCGCGGATCTATCTTCCCTTGAAGGAACTTGAACGTAGTGGACTCCTGCGTCCCGGTGCAACTGGAAGCTATGCTTATCATTATCGAATGCCTGGAATAACTCCCGCCAGGCTCAGCACTCTTAAAAGCAGCATTTATAAGGATATCAAAGACAGTGGTGTGAAAGTCGTCCTGCCTGAAGATAGCAGTGAGCAGACTGGAAGGGTTATCGAAAACCTTACAAACTTCATGTCACTCTCTGCACTCATAGGACTCATCCTGTCGCTGGTCGGGATTTTCTATCTTTATCAATCTCACTTGCTCGCAAGGCTCAAAGACCTTTGTCTTATCAATCTTTATGGACTCTCTAAATCGGCCATACTCCTTGGGATCATAGGACAGTTCAGCGCCATCTTCCTTTTTGTTTTTATCCTGCAGATCCTTATCATTGTCCCTGCCTATCATTTAATCATGCCAACACTTTCGGAAAGCCTGGGGCTTGATCTTGAAGGAGGAATTAACTTCAAATCAGTCCTCCAGCAATTACCTTTTCTCTATGTCTTGTCCCTCAGTATTCTGACTCCTTTGCTTTTGGGACTCATGCGCACTCCAATGAGCACCATGCTCAAGGCCGCCAAGATTTCCATGGGACGATTTCGTTTTTATGATTTTATCCCATTTGTGCTCCTACTCTGGGGCTTTGCCTGGTATTTAAGTAATTCACTTAAGACTGGAAACATCTTTTTCTTTTGTCTGGTGGTGGTCTTTCTCCTTTCAACAATTATTATTCTTGGTGCCCAGTGGGTCTTGCGCAGATTCATAGCTGGCAAGGGTTTACTCATGCCTACTATTGAGGCCGGAGTTGCTTTCAGGAATCTCACCCGCTCGGGACACAAGCTTACTTTGAGCTTCCTTTCACTTGCCATGGGGGCGACACTCATCTCCCTTATCCTGCAACTTGATCATATGATCCAGGGTGAACTTGCCCTGGATGAAAACAGGCCCGGACTATTTGTCTTTGATATCCAGGAAGAGCAAATCGATGAGCTCACAGAGTTTTCGGCATCACAGGGCACACCTCTCGAAGCGGTGACACCCATGATTCGTGCGCGACTGCAAAACATTAATGGAAAAAAATATGTCCGCAAAAAAAATACCTCAAAGATCCGCAACACCCGCGAAGATGACGAAGAAAACAGACAACGAAACACAGGACTTAACCTTACTTACCGTGGTTATCTTTCACCTTCGGAAAAAATTGTAGAAGGGGAACCTTTTCCAGTAAGAAATTCAGATGAGGAAAGGCTTCCCTTAATTTCACTGGAAAAGCGATGGGCCCAAAGAATGGGTCTCTCCATCGGGGACCTTGTGACTTTTGATATCCAGGGAGTTGAGCTAGAGGGCAAGGTCCACAATATCCGGGAAGTGAAATGGACGAGTTTTTATCCAAATTTCTTTGTGAGTGTAGAACCAGGATACCTCGACGGGGCCCCAAAGACTTATCTTGCCGTGCTCGGTGCAGGCTTTAAGCAAAAGAAAACAGAGTTTCAACGTTCCACAGTGATGAAGTTTCCAAATATTTCGTTTATCGACGTGGAAGAAATGGTGGGCAAGCTTTCTACCTTATTTCAGAAATCCCGGGCGGCCATTCAAGTCATCTCGCTCTTAAGTCTTAGTGTGGGGCTTGTGATCCTTTATGGTCTTTCCCATGACCAGGTGTATCGGCGTTATTATGATCTTGCCCTGATGAAAAGCCTTGGGTTTTCATCTAATCGGTTAAGGCTTAACCTTATCTTTGAATTTGGCACACTCTTTTTAGGGGCCATGGGTGTAGGACTATTTCTCGGGTGGCTTATGGCGCAACTCATTGGCAAAGAAGTGTTTAAGTTACCTTTCAGTGTTAACTGGGCAGGATTATTATGGCCTGGCCTGGTGTTAAGTATTCTTTGTTTGGCCACAATTTTAGTTTCTTCTTGGCGCGCTGTTCGGGCCAAACCTAGAGAGCTTTTGTCCGATTCTTAAAATTCTTTAACGGCTTTTAGCTTTTCTTCTCTTAAGAGACTAATTAGAATTTTCCAATGCCTGAATTTAATGAAGCCGCCTTGATGACGTTTTTTTCGCAATACGCGTATGAGCCTATGTATGTTTATGGGTTCATTTGTCTTTTTATGTTTGCGGCATCTTTTGGACTTCCGATTCCTGAAGAATTAGTCCTGATCAGTGCAGGACTTGTTGCCCATATGGCAAAGAATCCCGCCAAGTTTCCTCCTCCTTATCCGGGTGCTGAAAGTGTCAACACCATTACTTTATGTATTGTCTCCTTTCTGGCGGTCTTTGGAAGTGACTTTTTTGTCTATGGTATAGGAAGGATATTCGGAACCAGGATCATCAAAACGAAGTTTTTTCAGAAACAGGTAGCAGGGGACGGCTTTAACAAAATCAATTCCTGGTTTCAGAAATATGGAGGATGGGCCTGTGGTATATTCCGCTTCACTCCAGGACTCCGTTTTCCGGGACATTTAAGCTGCGGCCTTTTAAATATATCTGCCTGGAAATTCATAGCTGTTGATGGAACTGCTGCACTTCTCTCGGTTCCTACCCAGATCTATTTTGTGTCTGTATATGGTGATGTGATTCTGGATAAGCTTACCAAGTTCAAGATCTACGTTCTTTATGCTGCAATCGCTGCTTTTGTAGCTTGGGGAGTCAGAAAAATATACCTGAAAAACGTTCGTAAAAACGTCTAGAGAAAGATCTCACAAGCAGCTTCCAGTTTCAAGGCCAGCTCTTTCCTGAATTGTGCAAGCTCACCGTACTTGAAAATCACTTCTTTTTTTACCGATTGCAGACCTTGAACTTCGGTTTCAAAAATTACATAACCATGCTCAGCAGTTAATTCGCGAACATTGGCCTTGATACTATAACGAATCTGTGGGTTCTGAGACTTAGGAACGGATTTAGCTAGTTCCATGACAACTGCTTTAGTCTCATGAGACTGGACCTTGAGTGCCTGAACCATATCGTTTTCAAAGCTTATAGCACCCCAAATTCCAGGTGAGAGTTCAGTAGTCTTTAAGTCCTTAGAGAGACCTGTTTCAATGTAACGGTAATAAAAATTGTCCAGGGTCTCAAACATATACTGATAGAGGCGGGCCTCATCACCAAAGCTTGAGCGGACTTTTTCTTGCCAGTCGTGAATATGTTCTTTTTCGTTCATGATAGGGCAGCTGAATAATTTGACTGGATTTTATTGATCATCATTTCAAAGATAGGCATGAGATCTGGTTGCTTATTTTCCTTACATAATTTACTGAAGATTGAGAGAACTTTGTCCTTCTCAAAATTAATGACCTTGTCTACCTCAAGGATTGCCTTATGATATTGTTCGTAGGTCCATGGAACAGGATTTTTGGGATTGGATTTCAGCGCATAGACGGCCGAGTATAATTCAGGATGTAACTCAATGAGCTTCAGGGTGACAAAATTAATCTGTCCATTCAGGAGGTCCTGAAAGGCAGGCTTTCCACTTGTATGCATCCCATCGACAATGTCATCGGCCATCTGAAAAATCAGCCCAATTCTTTCTCCTAAGATAGAAAAAGTTTGTATGTCGGGATGAGCTGCTAGTTTTGCAGGAGTCGTGCAGCACCAACGGATGAGACTGCCGGTTTTCTTGATAGAAACTTGCTCCAGGTCTTCGATGCGAACATTAGTTTTTTTCTTGAGGTCAAATTGCAGCCATTCCCCATCAGCGAGATCACGGATGGCAATGGTAAGGTCAATCAGGATTTCGTTGTTATTTAGCTGGGCCAGTTCTCCCATGACACTAGCAAGCAGGAAGTCGCCCGCAAGGATCGCAGTGGTATTGTTTCTCATGGAATTAAGCGTGGGATAATTTCTTCTGGTGTTACTTTCATCAATGACATCATCATGCACCAGAGAGGCCAGGTGAGTGAGCTCAACAGATCTTGCGTAGGTAGTCAGATCAGAAACCTTAATGCCTAAGAGCTTGCCAATCAAAAAAAGAAGCCCTGGACGGAATTTCTTTCCACCTGATTGAATCAGCTCATTAAGTTCCTGGGCCAGATCACTGGAAGTTTCACCCATGACGCTCAACTGCAGCTCGTCAATATTCGTTTTCAATTCCTGGAGATTCATAGGCCCTAAGATAGGTGAACTTCAAGAGTTCGGCAAGACTCTTACATCGAGAGTCTTACCCAATTTCAGGTTCATGTCCCTCTGAGGGAAGGCCATTTGGATATGGTGGTCCTTGAACTTTTTGTCGATTTTGTAGCGGATAAGGCTCCTGGCCTTGCCTAAGGATTCGACCTTTTCAGTATTACACCAAAAGACGAGTTCGAATTCGAGGTTATTGTCCCCGAAATTTTCCAGCAGGACTTCAGGAATGGGAGTTTGCTCAACGTCTTCGGAATTTAAGAGGATATCAAGGCAGACATTCTCCACGAGCTTGACGTCGGTGCCATGTGCCACTCCGAATTTGATAACTGTTCGGACGGTGGTAGAGGAAAATGACCAGTTAAGAACACTCTTTTCCAAAAAGAAACTGTTGGGAACAACAAAAATTTTTCCCTCGGTATTTCTGATCTTGGTACTGCGGGTTCCGATAATAAGGATTTTCCCTGCTATATTATCTAGTTCTACGATATCACCCGGTTTAATTGGTTTTTCCACCAGGAGTATAACGCCTGAAATAAAATTATTGACGATATTCTGGGACCCAAAGCCCACTCCAATGGCGAGCGCTCCTCCCAGGAAAGTAAACACCGTGAGGGGTATTCCGGCCATGGTAAACGAAAGAGAAATGAAGAGTCCCAAACAGCCGTAGAAGGTCAGGGTTTGATAGGCATTTTGGGAACTTTTGTCCTGTACCATGGGGACAAGGAGCTTCTTTCCGATGGTACTTGAAACCCATCTCGAAAGCCTGGGAGAAAGGAACAATAAAATCAAGGCGGTCATGACATTACCGAGGTTGATTTTCGTTCCGGCCACTACAAAAAGCTTATGTTTCCATAAGAGGGCCGCTGTATGCATGAACTCATTTAGTCCATCGAGCATCAAGAACTCCATTTAAATTTCAACAGGTTATTCCCGAGTAAATTTGGCATAGGGCCATGGACTTAGTCTAGTGTTTGATATATAAAACTTAGTTATGTTTAACAGGTACTTAACTCACCTCGCTACTGTTTTTGTCCTGCATTTTTTGATACTCGCTGGAAGTTTCAAAATGCTGCAGGACTCATCACTTCCAAGGTCAATGTCTTTGGGGGCACCTGCTTTGAAAATGCAGTTTGTAACTAATGTTCTTACCAACCGACCTCAATCTATTCCTGAAATAAGCAAACCAAAAACTGCTGGCAAGACACAGAGGCCCCGTGAGGTCACTGCAACACCAGCGCCGGCACAAGTTCAGGTTGCGGCACAAAGTAGAGCAGGGTCCCTTCCTTCGCAGAACGCAAAAGCAAATATTAAATCTATCTTTAAGGCCGAACTCAGAGCAGAAATCGAAAAAAATAAGTCCTACCCCTCAATAAGTCGTCGCCTTGGGCATACCGGAACCGTCGTTGTATCATTTACGTTACAAGAAGATGGTCATATCATAGACGTCAGACTTGATACCCCGTCGCCCTTTGATCGCCTGAATGAATCTGCCATGGAGGCAGTCAAGAAGGTTCAGAAGTTCAAGCCTATTCCGCAGGAACTAGGTGAAGAAGAGATGGATATCAAAGTCCCTGTAAACTTTATTACAATTTAGTCTTAAAATTAAAAAAGGATTTTTCATGCGTCTGATTGATTTTATCAATGCAGGTGGTTCGATCACTTGGATTTTGGTTGCTCTCAATGTGGTTGGACTCTCACTTATACTTTGGCGCTTATTCACTTTCCGTGATTTTAAAAAACGCCTGCCAGAGGAAACAAAAATACTGGCCACAAATCTCTCTCAGCAGTTTCAGACAAAGAGTCTTCTTTCGCATCTGGAACTGGTTAAGGATGCTATCACCCAGCGTGTGCATGAACTTGAGTTTGGCATGAATACCATCAAGGTGATTGCGACAACAGCACCACTTCTGGGACTGCTTGGAACTGTTATTGGTATCTACGAAGCTTTCCAGGTTATTTCGGCCAAGGGTATGAGTGACCCCGGACAGTTTGCGGAAGGAATTTCTTACGCCCTCATCACCACAATCGTGGGACTGATTGTGGCGATTCCGCATTACATTGCCCATAACTACCTTTCTGGTGAACTGGACTCTATGGAAATTAAGATGGAAATGAGCATGAGTCCTATGCTGAAAGGCGAGTAATATATGGCACGCAGAAATCGCCGCGAACAGCTGGCCATGGATCTCACGCCATTAATTGACGTGGTTTTCCTTCTCCTTATTTTCTTCCTGGTGACTTCAACTTTCAAAAAAGAGGAGTTGGCCCTCCTTTTGAAGTTACCGAAGTCTGAGCAAGGTGCGGGCAATGAAAAGAAAACTGAACAGCTGACTATTGAACTATCAAATGAAGACATAGCAGTTAATGGAAAGAAGTCTTCAATTGAAGAGCTGCCAGGGACTTTCAAGACTACGGCCAAGGATACTTTGGTTAATCTCAGGGTCGATGGGGAAGTGAAGTACACAAGACTGGTGAAGGTTCTGGACCTGCTTCAGCTTAATAAGCTTGAGAATGTGTCCTTGATTACAGACAAAGATAAGTAAATCGTCGACTAAGCCATTGATAAAGCATGGCCGACACCCCCTTGTAGTTTTTACAGCATCCATAGAGTCGAAAATGACACAATGTTACAATTCTTAAATCAATTAAGGACTTAACGATGCACCTCATTTTAACCGGACTTCTGATGCTAACGAGCTTTTCGCTCTTCGCTGAAGACAAAGTCATTCTTAAGAATGATCGTGAAGGCAAAAGCTTTTACAATTCCCGGTCTATACGTAAGTCTCATGAACGCGCTTTAAAAGGTATTAATTCACAGGATATCCTCAAGGCCTTCACCTCCATTCTTGATAGCATGCCGGAAAATAAGCTTTGTTCTTACTCTATTAATGAACAGTTAAATATCCGCTTGAAAAGTATAAATCCAAAGTTCAAGGAACTTGAAGGTGCTCTTTATCACCTCCGTTCAAAAAATGAAATTGATGACGTGGCCCTTAAGATCCTGATTAAGGCTAATGAAGTTGAGACGACAGAGCTTGATTTGCCTAAGCATGAAGAGGATCTTTGGCTACCTAATGATAATGCCAAAGTTTCTGAAATCATCAAGTTGATTGGTGGTTTTAAGGCAAAACTTCAAGACAGTTGTCTTGATGAGGCCTACGGCAATCTTTACGGAGAAATATCTAAGGTTGATAAGTCTTTTAGGACTCACCACTATGAAGCTTTATTTGTTGAAGCATATAAAATGAAGTTAATTGATATCAGGACTTATAAGTCACTTGAGAAGGCCCGGGAAAACGAGCTTGAGAAGAATGGCCTGAACCTTAAGTCATATTATAAGAAGGTCAAGAGCCTTCGTACTCACTTCCCACTACGTGATGCTAACGAGCGAAGTGATTTCTCAACAAATAAATTCAATAAGAAAAGCAGTAACAGGATTCACTTGCTTGAGACGTATTCTGATCTTCAGATCATGCTTATGGGAAGTGTGATCAAGAAGCTTCGTTCACGCCTTGACTCTGACAAGATGGAAATACTTGTCTATGCCAGAGAAACTGTGGATGAGGTTATTCCTCTTGATCCGATGGAACGTTTTCGTTTTTCTATAAAGATCCTGAGAAAAGAAATGGCCCTCCTTGCCCTTAATACCTATTTCAAGGGAAGTTCTCCTTCTTATATCGATATCATGACTGCGGCCTATGAAGTTGGCATTATACCTGCCAGTGAAGTAGATGAAGTTGCAGGCCTTGAACTTATCTGGAACCCTAAGAAGACATTCTGGGATAAGGCCCAGGTCTGGGTAAGAACCCTGGGTTCTGTCGCGGCAATTGCTGTCCCACCTCCATATGGTTTCATACCGGCACTAGCACTCATGGTGATTGAATTCACCGTTAGCAAAAAAGATAAAAACACTGAAGACACATCGAGTTTATTCTAATGAAAACTACAATGATCATTCTTTCTTTTTTATTCTCAGGCCTGGCTTTTTCACAGACCAGTGAGCGGGAATTTCCCGCACTGGTCAGGACTGAGAGCAATAAGCCCATTCAGGACATGGTAAGGCTTGCTGACCTCGTCTCAGACAATAGTTTTGATGGGAAGCACTTCAAGATAGTGAAGGGTAAGGAAGAAGAAGCTGTTAAGTTCAATGCGCATTCTGATCTTACTTTCAGGGCAGCTACGACTTATTACCATTTAACTCGCGCTCGTGACTATTTTGTTAACAAGATCAAATCTGACTATGTAAAGAACATGCCGAAAATGGTTATCAGGATAGATCACAAGAGCCAGTTCTCTGAACTTGGTCACTTCGCTCACGATAACCTGGATCCCCAGTTTAACAATGCCCTGACAATTCCTGCAGGGAAAGGTTTTGAGCGCAGGGGAATCAAACCATGGGGAATGGAAATCTGGTTCCGTCCAATGAAGAGAATCCATTTAAGTGAAATCAATGTGAATGATCAGGCCGCCCAGGAATACACGGCCATGCTTAAGCAGTTCCGGAATATGATGCACATGCAGACATTACAACGTTTCCTTGCTGGACTCATGACTTCGGTCACAGGTGCCAGTTCTGCAAATCCTTTTGCCATGGACTCTTTAGTCCGCACTGCAGGTACAAGCGTTATCATGGAAGCCGCTTATCATCTTTTTGATCCTCTTACCAAGCTTGTCCAGCGTAAATGGTACTGGCTTGATACGGCCCTGGTTCCTGAAATTATCTACCATGAGTATGCTCATGCGGCCCTTTCAGATCACCTGGTCCTTTCTCACTCAACGGCAATCATCGAAGGCATGGCAGACTTTTTTGCAGGACAAATTGCAGATTCACCGAAGCTTGCCAAGCACATCAAGAAGTACAATACCTTCAACGGCAAGAATGCCAAGAAGAAGCAGGACTACATGATCCAATTTGAGATGACTGATTATGCAAATACAGACTTTGTCTTTGGTCTTCTTTGGGAAATGAAAAAAGTGGTTGGCGAAGACAGAGGCGAAGCTTTCATGTTTGAGCTTCGTAAGAAACTTACAACTAACTCTACGATCCGGGGTCAGTTGGTTGAAGGCCTGCTTCAAACTTGCAGGGAGAAATGTGGTTCTCCTACTAATGACAGGCTCAAAATTCTCAAGGCACTTAATGCTCGTGGGATCTAGTAATTCGATTAATTTATATCCATTAAAGGGAAGCTTGAAGCTTCCCTTTTTTTTTGAGGATATCGTTGAAAAATTTACATGAGATACTCTTTTCAAAATTACCTATGTCATCATTTGATTATCGCATTTATAAAATTTAACTAACAAAGGAGCCTCTCATGTTTAAGAAATTAATTACTCTGATAATGGTTTTCACAATCACTACTGTTTCTGCCCAAGCTTCAACTCAAGCAGGTCTTAAAGCAGCTTTTGACGAACTCAATTATTCTTTGACTGTTGAATGGGACCAGAAAGACCAGACCGTTTACCAGGCACAAATGAAAGGCTTCCAGGCCACGTTGAACACACTTAAGGCCGAAGGTCTTACTAACGCTCAATTGATTGCATTTGTTAAAACTGAAGTAAAAAATGAAAAAGTGGCCCGTGACCTTGAAACAGCTTTTAACATGATCCAGATCAATAAAATGTCTACTACAGAAGCTTCAAACTATATGGTTGAGACTATGCAGAAGTCATACAATACAGGAGCTAGCTGGAGTGGAGCAGGAAGTGTTGTTGTTGGTGTGGTTGTTATAGCCATCATCGTTGGAGTCCTGGTTGCTTCTGGTGCAGCTTCTGCGATTGCCAACACCGAGTGTGGTTACAGCAATTACCATTGCGGTACTTCATGCGACGGTCTTAATTGCGATGCAAACTACTGTTGTTACTAAACGCTGACTTAAAAAGTTAAGGTAAAGGGAAGCTTAAGCTTCCCTCTCGACTTTGGCCATTTTGAAACCAATTCTGATTCCTAAGTTCTCTAAAAGTATTCCATTCTATTAGATTGATGTTCGAACTTAACCCTGGCAATTCTACGAATTACCAGGGTACTTTTTGGAATATTGGGGATTTTTTT
>DATLXC010000092.1:0-9420 GCA_035575985.1 Bacteriovoracaceae bacterium
AACGTAAATCGCCTGATTAGAAAAACGTGGTGTACGACGAAAGATCCCGCACGCCTCAAGGATCACCTGGACGTGTTTGTGTACTACTATAATGAAATTTTGTTAAAGAAGGCTTTAACACCATTATAGTAGGGCAGTTTATAGTTCCTTCGTAAAAATTTAAAGGAAGCGTCAGAATGAAAGTTGTTCCATCCTCCGGGTGGCTTTCGACAGTGACACTTCCCCCATGAGCTTCCATCACACCTTTCACCATCAGGAGACCTACTCCCCACCCTTTTTGATTCTGATTAGAATTAGCCTTTACCTGTTTGAAGAGAGAGAAAAGTTTATCCCTTTCGTTCATAGGAATGTAGGAACCTCGATTATGGACTTTCACAAGAACTTCGCTGAACTCCAATTCTGCCGTAATGGTAATTTCTCCAAAGTTATCGCCATACTTTATAGCGTTGGTGAGAAGATTTTCCATAACCCTCTCCAGCGCATCATTATCCCATTTTCCAAAAATTTCTTCCGGGCTGACAATTTTGAACCTTGCTCCATGTGTAAGAGTGAGGTCATCTACTACCTTATTCAAAAGACTCCTTAATTCTACATCAGCAATCTTTAAGTTGAGCTTTTCACCCACTCTCAATCTGCTGGCGTCAAGTAAAGTTTGTATCATTTGATCAATTCGGTTAATTGAATTCAAAACCTTCGAAGCCATTTCTGTCACTTTTTCCGGTTTATGTTTATTCCGTAAAATCATTTCGACAGCCATCTTAGAAGCATTAAGCGGGTTTCTCAAATCATGGGTAAGGGTAAGCGTAAACTGTTCTTTGACAAGTGCATAACTTTCAAAAAATCCCTTTATTGATAACATGGTCACTTCTTCGATAGAATCAAAAATTATCTTCCGCGCTTCTTTGTCCAAATTGACGTTTTCATCCATGAGTTGGTAAATAATTTTGCGTAAAATCCGATATTCATCAATAATACTTTCAGGTGAGTACTTGGTTAATCTTGCCCTTTCACCACCATGATCACCGGCTAGCGTGCTGCCTTTCATTGCCAATGCGGCAGGATCGTTTTTTGCTACAGCCTCGGCAAGGTCGGTTAAAAATACTGGTAACGTATTTATAAGCACTGATTTAGAAGCTTGAGATGCTGAGTTAACTTTCTTCCTCACTTCACTTTCCCATAATTCTATTATGTATGACCGATTTGCAGATATTAAGCGAGATGTTTCATTTTCATGCATGTTAATTCTCCTGAAAGCGTACACAGTATCAGCTTCGTCTCAATTCTAATATTGAGGGAAGTTCAAACTTTCTTCAATTTATATTGAAAGGGTGAGTTATTAGCTTCTAAGCTCCCATGCGCAAAAGCAAAAGGGATCGCAAATCGTGATCCAAATAATCAAATCACCAACTATACTTTAAAGCTCCACGCCGCCGCCCCGCTAAGGAAGTAAAGTCCTACTTCCCTAGCGGCTCAGCTTTTGCATATCATTTAGATTATGGGAGCCGCACTAAAAGACAATAATACCTGGAAAGACTACGCCACCTTAACTGATAAGGGTTATTATAATTTAGTTACCAGAGATACTGGAAATGTACCGGTACGATTGTTCCTCACTCACGCTCTTCTACGGGATACCGAAACCACCCTTTACCAGCAAATCATTAATGCTACCCGCTTTCCCGGGGCCAAACTCGTAGTCATCACTCCAGACACTCATTATGGTTACGGAGTCCCGGTAGGGAGTGTACTTTTAACTGATGCCAAGAAAGGAGCAGTGGCGATGGGCCCCGTGGGCTATGACATTGGTTGCGGCATGATGAGTGCAGAGTCCAAAGTTCCTGCTGAGAGGGCCACTCCTGAGATGAGACTAAAGTTCAATCAGGCAGTGATGAAGCGAGTGGATTTGGGAGCAGGAGGAAAGAGCAAGCGACTAAAACAAATCTCAGAAAATGAATTCGAGGCCCTCTTGCGTGGCGGAGCTGAGTACTATGTAAAAAAACATGGTGCCAATTTTGATCGCTCCCGGGCCGAAAGGCATCGCTTGCCAGTGAATGACAAGTGGGAGATCCCCTGGGGCGGGAGAGGCAGACCTGAACGAGGACGCGAACAATTAGGAAGCTTGGGTGGGGGAAATCACTTTATCGAGCTGCAGAGGTCCTCTGAGACCGGGACACTCTTTGTTCAGGTTCATACAGGCAGCCGGGGCTTTGGTCATGGACTCGCCACCAACTACTTTGACCTTGCACGTGAAGAGAGACCTGAGCTGGGAAATGATATCGATCTGGGATACTTCACTCCGGATTCCAGGCATTATCAGGATTATCTCAGTGCTGTTGCCGCCGGTGGAAATTACGCCATCTTGAAGCGTTTGATTATTTATGAACAGATTGCCGAAGCCTTCCAGGAAGTCTTTCACGCTGATTTAAGTCTTATCTATGAGATCAGTCACAATCTAGTTCAGAAGGAAACTCATCCAGAATTCGGAGAAGTACTTGTTCACCGTAAGGGGGCCACGCGTGCCTTCCCTGCACATCACCCGGCGCCCTTAAGAATACTATTTGGGAGAATACTGGGCACCCCATTCTCATTCCCGGCTCTAATAAAGATTGGTCCTATATCCTGATGCCGCTCCCGGGAGCTGAGAATTCCGCTTTCTCAGTGAACCATGGAGCTGGCCGCAATATGTCTCGATCAGAGGCCATGCGCACTCTGGATCAATCAAAGATTAATGCTGATTATGAAAAGGAAGGGGTACTAGTCAATACTGATGGAATGGTGCCACTAGATGAATCCAGTGGCTGTTATAAGAGCTCAGATGAAGTCATCAAGGCAGTAACAGCGGCCGGCCTAGCACGAATCGAGCATCACCTCTGGCCCTTATCTTCCATCAAGGGCACGGACGAGCGAGGATGGCGAAAGAAGAAAGGCAAAGGGAAAAGGCATACCTCAAAACATTACTAACATTCATATAACAACCCCCTCCTTACTCCTGCGCTTTGATTGCAGTGAAAAACAGTTTAGGCTCGATATCATGTAGGTGCATCAGGTGATCTTAATAAGCGAGTAATGATACGTGCCAGCGTTCCAATAGAAGGAATTTATGACCGATTCAGAATTGAACAAGTAATTACGAATCTTTTTACCAACGCAATTAAATATGGTGATAACAAAGAGGTAATCATCGATATTGAAAAGCAGGACTCAAAAATCAAAGTTCATTTCCGTGACCATGGACTAGGGATCGCTGAAGAAAATCAATCACGTATTTTCGACCGCTTCGAGAGGGTTAACAACTCTGAAGTTAAAATCAAAGGTCTAGGCCTTGGACTCTATATCACCAAACAAATAATAGAAGCTCATCAAGGACATATTAGAGTCCAGAGTAAGCTAGGAATAGGTTCGACGTTTACGGTAGAACTTCCGCTTCATTTTATCAATTAGCTTGACCAACAATAGGAACTTTTAGGAATGAAAATTCGGGATTTTTGCAATCAATTCCGCTCCTAATGCCTTTGCAAAAGTCTTCATATCTATCTCAATGATGACCTTGCCTCATAGTCCGTAACTAGCCAAGTCAAAAACACGATGACTCCCGCTCCAATATAAAAGTTTCTGGCCGACTGAAGATCACTAAAACCAGCGAGCCAAGGGAGTCCAGCAAGAGTAGGAGCTACAACTAACTCAATCCAGCCGTGTATCTTAAGCGAAAGTACCTTAAACAGTCCTGTTGAAAAATCGGTAAAAAGTGTGAGTAGGAGATGAACCCCAGCAAGTAAATACGAAAGAATCGCAGGCAGCCCACTGAAACCAAAAAGAGATGGCGCTAACAAAAAGGAAATAACAACAACGTAGTCAAGATACCCATGAATTCTTTCGTTCAATAGCTTCACAAATCCTCCTAGGCAAGAAAATCTTCGCAGTTGCTCTTATCTGTCCACACCAATATCCTGCCATGATGTGCTCCGGGCCGCATTCCGTCAATCATTACTCGATTTACCCGTGCGGTTTCCGATCACTTCCCAGACTCCCTTAGGCAAAATTTTATACAAAGAGCTCCAGTCCGCCACCAAAATAGCAGCTTAGTTATCTCAAAATTCGCATAACACTAATTACTGAATTTACGAACAGCTTCAAGTAACACATCAAGATCAACAGGTTTTTTTAGGCATGCATGGAACTTACCAATTTCTTGGATAGATTCAACATCCGCAGTTGCGGAAGTTAAAATGACTGGGACCGCAGAAAGATGTGGGTTGCTCATTTGGGCCATCCTAAAAGAGAGTCCATCCATCTCTTAGACCTTAAGCTGCGGAATCATCATCTAAGCTTTCTCTTAATAAAATTTTTATCAATGACTGATAAGGGACATCCCGCTTATTTGCGAGAACTTTTATTTCTTCCAGAAGGTCTTCAGGTAAGCGAATTGAAATTGTCTGGGTCGAAGGCTTAAGATTAGGGAAATTCATACGCTTACCACTTTTTAGGTCAAAGTAGTCAGTGACATCATTCTTATCCCAAAACTCACGCTCTTGATCTTCAGACTTGAATTTAGGAACTTTTTTAGTTTTGCTCTTCATAGGCCTTCCTTTCTTTTTTGCTCATATCCCTGGCAGAAATCACACGGATTAGCTTCTTCTTTCTTACCGTGAAAACTATAGTTAAAAACCTTCCACTACTAGTTGTTCCTAGGGCCAGAAAACGTTGTTCATCACTTTGGGAGTAAGTGTCAAAAATTAACAAAGGATGATTGAAAAACACTTGTTCAGTTTCTGTTTTCTTAACCGCATGTGCTTCCCAATTTTTAAGCTCATTGCCTTTATCCCAATCAAATCCTTCACAATTTTTTAGTAGATTTTCAATATCCATTTCTGTATATTACCACAATATACAGAAGGTTTAAAAGAAACTTTCCACGAAGCAATAACAAGGACTTACCCATCTCAGAACTCCCCGAGGTATAGTCCCCTACTCTTAAAAATACTTTAATTACAACAATCTACGAGTGTAAAGTGATTTTCACGTCTTTTTTATTTTCATCTTATCTCATTCGATTTCACGATTTAATAACGCTGATATGCGCTCTTACTTAAGCGATCTTTTGGAAGAAACTTGGAATGTAGTATGCGTGAGCGACGGACAAGAAGCGTTGGATGAGATTCGACGCCAGCAACCTGACTTAATTTTATCAGACGTCATGATGCCATGACTTGATGGCCTTGAATTGCTCAAGACCATCCGCCTTGATCCTAAAACTCGTAGTATACCCTTTGTGCTTCTCTCTGCACAGGCGGGCGTAGAATCCCGAATTGAAGGTCTTGAGTTCGGAGCAGATGACTATCTGATCAAACCTTTTTCTGCCAAAGAACTAATCGCTAACGAGTCTCTTCTCTTCTTTGTGATTTACCGATTGTTACCGAAGTTTACTGGCGTTTACTAACTGCCTCGCCCCTCTCGCCCTTGGACTTAGTCTTTTACTAAAACGTAAATAGACTTCACATATTTCATGTCAAAGTATTCTGAAGTTCGCTTAAAAGGAACCTCAAATCCATCAGGCAATTCAAAGTCGCTACCTGTACTGAAGAGGTAAACTGATTTACCTGATAAGGCCTTGCCTAAGGGCTTAGACGTTGAGATAAGGTCTGATAGTCGATCAAAGAAAATCTTCATGACTCCACTCATGGCGTACCAATAGACAGGTGTTGCGAATACAATGTTTTCCACTTGGGTCATTTTTGAGGCTACTAACAAAAAATCATCATTGGGTTTCTTGTCATCGTCGTATATGTAATGTTGGAGTTTAAGCTTATGTAATTCTATTAACCCCCCTGTCTCAGGAAAGTTGACCACTCATTAATTTCATAATTATTCAAAGGGTGGCGAGAAAGAGTTTATGTGTCTGTCTATTCAAATGAGTTCAAAGGTAAGATGGTTGCCAAGTTATTGTCTCCAGGTGGTCCTGCTTTCACGGTTTTAAGTGAGGAGACGGGTGTCCACCACACCAGTCTTAGACAATGGGTCAAGGCCTATGGTAATGGCTGGTCCATGACTAAAAAATCCAAGACCACCCCATCGAAATTTACTCCTGAAGAGAAACTTCAAATAATCATTGAGACTGCTTCTTTAAAGGATAATGCTTTAGGTGATTATTTGCGAAAAAAGGGCCTTCATTCATCCCAGCTTGAGGAATGGAAGCAAGAGACACTTGCTGCCATGAAAACCTCACCTGGGCGTCCTAAGAAGGACTCTGAGGTCACGGAACTGAAGCAGAAAGAAAAAAGACTTGAGAAAGAACTCCATCGCAAAGACCGAGCACTCGCTGAAATGTCTGCACGTATCATCCTGCTAAAAAAAAGCCGTTTGATCTGGGGGGATGCCGAGGAAGAAGAGTAGAAGAATCAGATCGCATAATAGCAATAGAGTTAATTACAGAGGCCAATCAAAACGGATGCAGACTCAGAATAGCGTGTGGAGATCTTGGGATTGACCAGAAGACGCTTGGACGGTGGGAGGACAATCCTCTTGACGGAAGACAAGGACCATTCACCGTACCGGCAAATAAACTTACAAACGAAGAGAGAAATCAAGTGATAGCAATTGCCACATCGGTAGAATTTATGGACAAGACCCCTTGGCAAATTGTCCCAACCTTGGCCGATCGTAAAACCTATATAGCAAGCGAAGCAACTTTTTATCGTATTCTTAAAGAAGAAAAGATGCTCGCTCATAGAGGAAGATCAAAACCCAAAACAAGCACGCCGCCGGCCCCTTTGCTTGCCTTTGGACCGAATCAAATTTGGTCTTGGGATATCACGTATTGCAAAAGTTCGATCAAGGGAAAGTTTTTCTACCTCTACATGATCATGGATGTCTACAGCAGAAAGATTGTTGGTTGGGCCGTTCACGACAGAGAGGATATGGAACTCTCAGCTGCCCTTATAAGTGAAGCATGTTTCAATGAAAAAATACAGGAACATCAGCTAACTTTGCATGCAGACAACGGTGGCCCGATGAAGGGGGCAACGATGTTAGCAAAATTGCTTGATCTCAAAGTTGCCTCATCATTCAGTCGACCTGGTGTGAGTGATGATAACCCATACTCAGAAGCTCTTTTTAAGACTGTAAAGTACTGGTTATCCCTCTAAACCGTTTGCAAGTTTAGATGCTACCTCCGAATGGGTAGAGAAGTTTGTTCATTGGTACAATCATATTCATCTCCACAGCAGCATCAAGTTTGTAACACCTAATGATAGGCATGAAGGAAAAGATTATAAAATATTGGCAGCGAGAGATGTGTTCTACAAGAAGGTTAAAAAACTTATGCCTCACCGGTTCAATGGGAAAACAAAAAACTGGGATGTGATCACTGAGGTTAAGTTAAATCCCTTGCGTGAAAAAGAAAAGGAGGATAACAATGTAGCGGCTTAGTTTTACACTGAGTGGTCAACTATCCTGAAATTTTCCGTAACTCATACTCTGCAAAAGGCATGTGATCCCTCATCGCTTTTAACGTATTGGAATCATCTCTGTTGGTTCCTAAAATAACGAGAGTCTTTTCCATAGAATAAGCTATCCAACTTTGAGTTTAAGATCAGGATCAAGCTTTGAATAAAGTGCAATCAGTCGATCAGTAGAAAACTCATCAATACGGTGATGTAGAATTTTACTGACTTTTGCTTCATCAACCTCAAGAAGCTCAGCGAGCTGCTTTTGATTATGACCATGAGCTTTTTTATACTTAATAAATTTCTGACATAAATCCCAACGAAACTTATCTAGAGTTGAAGCATCAGGCCGAAGGGCAAGTGTTCCATCACGCTTTTCTAATTTCTTGAGTGCTCTTTCTATCTCATTTTTATTTGGAAATCCCATATTCATCTCCTGTAAGCGTTTATCACGCCGATATAGATTTCATGATCTTCTAAGAGCCAAATGAGCTTATAGGCTTTGTCATTCAACAAAATATTGTCAGTAACAAAGTAGGAATAAGGAGGCTTCTCGTCATCTGGTTCAAAGTTTTGGCCATCGAGAGTTTTTACCAAACTAAGTATGATGTCATCGTTAACGCTTTCAGAGTGCTTTGCTTCTTAATGCGTGTCTATGATAACTTTGGTTATCAGGATATCATTCACAGTAATGCTAGTTGAATATTCACGTCGATCCATAATATTACGCTACCACTTCTTGCCGTATTTGGCAAAAATGCTCCGTAAGGTGTATTCTAAGAAAATTAATCCTAATGATTTCACGTTTCTCGAATGAAAACTGACTTTTTAGCAGACACATCAATTCACCATATTTCACTTCATTTCATCCCATTTCATGAATTCAGTCGGAACAGTCGGAATGAGCTTTAGATAAAGGCTTGACCATGAAAGGTATAACTGTTATACTTATTTATGCGTTTTAAGTTCGATAAGTTAAAGAGTGTCCTAATCAAGTCAAATCCCAAAAGGGGAATTGGCCTAGATGAAGTACAAGAAATCTGGTCTCGTCCCTATTATCAAGATTACCGCTCCGACGACCCAGAACAGTTCCGTGCGATTGGTTGGGTAAAAACGAAATTGTATTCAGTTATTTTTGAGGGAAGATGAAGAAGGTGAATACTACCATCTTATAACTCTCTGGAAAGCAACTAAAGAGGAGATAAAGCTTTATGAAAGCAACTAAGAAAAAAAGCAAGAGACTCACTGCTGATGAAATTGCGGATCTGGCCGATAAAGGCAAAAATATATCTAAACATTTTACCAATACTGGGACGATGAAGCGACCCATTCAACGAGTCAATGTGGACTTTGTCGAGGATATGCTTGAGGAACTTGATACCATCGCAGATGAACTCAATGTAAGTCGCCAGGCCGTTATAAAGACTTACTTGCGACAAGCACTTGATCAGCACTACTTGGCCAAGTCGAAGGCCAGTTAAGAACAAAAATCAATACTTCTTTCGATGGAGAGCCTTTCCAAAAGACTCCGGAGACAAATACATTCGTATCGATTACTACACGGATCAAGATTTTCTGACCTTTTTAATCGCTGCTTTAACATCGTCTTGTTTCAAATTGGACTTCTTAACCGAGGCCCGAGCTTCTTTTAATAAGCCTTCAAATTCATCCATCGATGGAGGGGTAATTGCTTTTAGAATGACAGCATCACCTTGCCCAATCACGATAAACTGATCACCCTCTTTGAGGTGAAGTCTCTCCCTGATGATTGATCTTTTAAAATCTCGTTTTATTACTACCTTTTTCACAAGTCTTGTCTCAGCAAGCGAAAAAAACAACACCAATGGTGAAATCGGAGTTTCGTCTTTAATCGACACATGGATCGTCGTGAGGGAATTGGAAGAAGGTATAAAACGAACTCGTGGCCTTTTCATTGTGAAGTCCCGGGGTACTGGACATGAAAGTGATGTCCGCAAAA
>DATLXC010000093.1:0-22433 GCA_035575985.1 Bacteriovoracaceae bacterium
GTCAGCTCGTGCTTTTGCTACACGCTTCCTTCAGATTCCATTTCGCAATGGACACCCTTGCGTTTCACTAACCTTCACCTCTATCAGGTTGGTGGATGGACTTTCACCATCCTAGTTATCTGTCATGCCCGGCGCACATAAAGAGGCAGCGATGAAGCTGCCCCCTTAAAGTTATTAAATTGTTCCGGCAGAAGCTGTTCCTCCTGCGGTTCCACCTGTCGCAGTTCCACCAGCTGTCCCGCCAACAGTTCCTCCAGCAGTTCCACCAGTCACTGTTCCACCAGCAGTTCCTCCGGTCACTGTTCCACCAGCAGATCCGCCCGTTGCAGTCCCACCGGTCACACCTGCGGTACCGCCCGTAGTTCCACCTTCTGAAACCCGTTCAATTACACCACATGAAATCGGCACCGTATGAACAGCAGCTTCCCCAGGTGAAGCCACGGTTGCAGGCAGGGCCATGTCATCAGGCACGCCATGAATAACTAATGCACGTCCGGCCAGATTAAGATTTTCTTCAGGCGAAAGCTTGGCCATCAAATCATTTGGATTCGGATCTGGTATACGAAGGTCGGCCAGCATGCGCGAGACCACGGCTGTTTCGTTATAACCCAAAAGTCCAAATTGATTTGCGCGCTCCAGATCTGTTGCACCTGCGTCCTGGGAATTTAGATCCCCATCCAGTGGAATGAGATCTAAACCAAAGGCCGCACTCCCCTCGACAATGTCAATGATCCTGTCTCCATTACCATCATTGGCCACCGTAGGACATGTTCCTAAAGTATGAATATGCATCCTCTGGCCAGATTCTTTTCTGCGAATATTATTTCCACCTAGGAGGACAGTCATTTCATCTCCCTCAATATTGATGTCCGCTAGACCAACGGCATTATCGTCTTCAGGCAAACCTCCGAGGGTATTAACGGGAGCAAGGTTAACCCTGTACCGACCAATGTCTTCCTGGGCCGCCTGTGGTGTTGGTTGTTGCTGCTGTGGTGAATTGTCGTCATCGTCATCATCATCAAAATCACCACAGGCACCCAATGTCATCAATAGACACGGGCCAATGAGATAAGGGATAAATTTAGATAAGCGTCTTCCTTTCATTTTAGATTCTCCTTGTTGGCATTCCCACAAGCAAAGTCAGTGCCATCAGGTTGTCTTAATCTTTGGAATATCTCAACTCCACGTCTCCCGAAAAATTGGGCATAGTAGAAAAGAAAAGGAGAATTGCTATGAAGAAATACTCAATATTGGCAATGATGGTTCTGCTCTCTGGCCAACTTGCATTTGCTCAGAGCATAAGTGAAGAGCGCCAAGAGAAGGCCAAAGAGAATGTTGAGCAAAAGAAAAAAGCTGAAGAGGTCATTCAAAGGGAAGAAGAAGTTCATCCACACGAGCGCATAAGCCCTGAGTCACAAGAAAGTTTATTTGAAGAAATGCAAAAAGAAGATGCAGCTAAAAACCCCCGTCAGGAAGAAGAGTTCCAGGAGTTGTAATTAATTGCCCCTGGAAATAGTATGGTCTACAGACCAACGCCCTGATCCCCTCATAAAGAAAAACAAAAAGATTACAAGATATAGCAGTGAATGTTCCCTCACGCTAAATGGATCTGAACCGTGAGCAATGAAGGCCGCAACCAGCATGGTAATAGAAAGGAAAAAAGCCGCAGGCCTGGTTAATAAACCTATGGCGAGTAAGATTCCGCAAAGAAGCTCGGAAAGACCGGCAAGCCAGGCGAAAAACACAGGCATGGGAAAACCCATAGCGCCAACACCCTGTATCAATTGATCTGGTGGTGGAACTTTCCCGAGTCCATGAGCTAATGCCATGGTAAGGCCCGAAAAAACCCTTAAAAGTGTAATTGAAAATTCGTGAGGTGTTGTAATCTCTGGGGAAGTGCTGAACAGAAGAGCTCTCATAAATAGACCCTTTAAAAAAGTTTCTTTAAGATCAGCATAACCATATATTATTCCCATGACCAGACCAACCATTTGGATTGATGCCGATGCCTGCCCGAAAGTAATCAAGGAAGTGATCTATAAAGTTTCCTTGCGTACTCAATTGCCAGTCATCTTAGTGGCCAACAGCTCAATGTTCATCCCACCTCATCCGCTGATTAAACTCGTTGTAGTCAAGGCCGGTGCTGATGTGGCGGATAATTATATCGCTGAACATGTGGTGGAACATGACATTGTGATCACGGCCGATATTCCCCTGGCCGCTCAAATTGTTGAGAAAGCCGCCACTGCCTTGAACGTAAGGGGCGAAGTCTATACCGAGGAAAATGTAAGGGAACGCCTTTCTATGCGTGATTTCATGAAAGAGCTTCGTGATAATGGGGGTATGGAGACCGGGGGACCTGAAACCTTTGGGCCAAAAGACAGGGAACGCTTCACAAATTCCTTGAATCGAATTCTCTCACAGCCTAAATATTCTAAAATTTAACGCGAAACTATCTGTACCTTAAGACTCAGCTTAAGTAGACGAAACAGGTCATTTAATGAAATATAACTGAGCTTGTTCGTGACGTAACTACAATGGAGGGTTCTTATGCGCGTTTTCTGTTTCCTATTTCTGGTTTTCGTTTCTCTGCCAGTTTTTGCAAACACTCAGATTACATCTCAAATCCATGACATTGATTATGGAAACATGGGAGATGAAATTTTAGTTTTTTTAAAAAGCGGTCATGTTGTCAAAATGCAGCCTTCTGCAAATAAAGGCCTGCTTGATAATCCACTACTTAATAAAGATCACGATGAGTGGTTAACACTCACTTTGGATGAAAATAGATACATAAAAAAAGTTAAAATTAGTGAGAATCCAGAACCTGCTGTAGATCCTGCAAACTTTACGTCAATGTACAATAAGGACTCTTATGTTCCGACGACAGTTGCGAGCATGGAAGTGGCCCAACAGTATCATCGCGAAGGTCGAAGAAACCCTAAAGATTCACAGTGCTTTAACCGTGCCATCGTGTGGAGTTATGAATGGTGGAGAAAGCATAGTGTAAAATCAAATAAGATCCTGATTTTCTTTACGCGCACATATATACGTCGTTACGATTTTGAATGGTGGTTTCACATTGCTCCTTATCTTCACGTGATGGATGGTGGCAAAGTGGTTGAACGCGCTATGGACTTGAAGTATACAAGCCGCCCTACTACTTTCCGTAAATGGACAGACATCTTTATGAAAAACGATGTCGAGTGTCCGGTTATTACTAAATATTCTGAGTACGCAGATTTTCCTTATACAGGTGAATGCTTCCTTTACCGCACTAACATGTACACGTATCAGCCAGCAGACCTTCAGATGAATGAAGCCTGGGGTTATACGAAGAGCAGCTTCAACATTGAAGAAGTTAGAGCGGCCTATCTTGAAGCCTTTGATATCACCTTATAAAACCACTGGAGAATGTAATGAGAATTTCGATACGTATTGTTTCTAGTTTTTTAATACTTGGTCTTCTTGCTTCTGCTTGTGGAAAGAAAAGTGGAGGCTCAAAGGCCGGACCTAATAATCAGGCCGAGAGCAATGGACCTACTGATGAAGAAATTGCTCGAATTCCCACTGATGGATCAAATATAGAAGGTCATTACCTGGCAACATTTACCACGCTTAACGGCCAGGTAAACGGTGTTATTCCGGGCTCTGCATCTTTTGTACGTAAAAATGATAAACAGCTCTTTATTTACCTCAGACTTTTTGCAGGGGGCCCGTCAGTATGGCATCAGCAGAAAGTTTATACCGGGACAAGATGCCCTACTCTTACTGACGATAAGAACGGTGATGGATATATAGATATTCTTGAAGCTGAAGCAGTCCTTGGGAATGTCTTGATTCCACTTGATACTGATCCTTCAAATCAAATGAACGGCAGCCGCTTTTATCCACTGGGAGATTTATCAGGCAGCTATCATTACGAAAGAGTGATTAGCTTTAAGAAGTTTTTTGATGACCTGAAAGATGATGATAAAATCCCTACAGATAACATTGTAAAGCTTGCAGCAGATGAGCCTTTGATTCTTGAAGGCAAAACTGTCTTGATACAAGGTACATCACCAACTGTAGTGTATCCATTAACTGTTGGTTCAAGTGCCAGGTACAAGCCATTTCAGACATTGCCCATTGTGTGCGGAGTTTTCAAGAAAGTGATCACTCCTCCAGGCGTTCCTGATGATGGAGTTATTCCGGGCCCGGTTGCTGATGTAGAAGAAGGCCAGGATCGTCCATCAACAGATGAACCGATACCTACAACTGGTGGAGCGGCTGCCGGGACAACAGGTGGATCTAACGATAGTGACCGTGATGAAGACGAAACCAGTGATGAAGACGGTAACCGTCATACAACTGGCGGATCGGGTGGAACTTCTGGTGGAACTACAGGCAGCACTTCAGGCGGCGGAACTACAGGCAGCACTTCAGGCGGCGGAACTACTGGTAGTACCTCTGGTGGCGAGACGACAGGCAGTACTTCAGGTGGATCAACTACGGGTAGTTCAACAGGTAATTCTGGCGGTGGAACAACTGGTGACCCTGCTTAATAATTAATTTCTTAATAAAAGGCCACCTTCGGGTGGCTTTTTTTTGGTTTTTCTGGTTCGATGTTCATCATGGATCACTCACTACAGCAATTACTCGAAGAAAGAATCAAGGAACTTGAGGCCTGCAGTTCATGTTTTGCAACTCTGTTTGAGAACTCTCCGGTCAGTATTCAACTTCTTTCCCTAGAGGGTAAAACCTTGATGGTAAATCCTGCTTGGAAAAAGCTGTGGGATATAAGTGATGATTTCGTCGAAAGTTATATTTTAAAAGAATATAATATTTTAAAAGATCCAATCCTGGAGGCCAAGGGTACCCTTCCCTATTTTCATCGTGCCTGGGCCGGCGAAGTTGTGGAGTTACCAAGTGTCCATTATGATCCGGCCGAAATGGGACTTCAGGGTCGCAAGCGAATCACTAAGCCGCTGGCCTGTCCGGTTAAGGATAAACACGGAAACATCCAGGAAATCCTCCTTTTACACAATGACATTACAGAACAACATGAAATGGTGGAAAATAAAAATTTCCTGGCAGAAGTTGCTGCTATTCTGCTTGAGTCCCTTGACTACAATAAAACTCTTGAACATATCGCAAGGTCTACGTTCCCATATTTCACTGATGGATGCCTGGTCGACATCATTGAAGATGGTGTTTTAAAACGACTGGTGACCAAACATTGTGATCCAAAGGTTGAAGAAACATTTGTTAAGATGCAAAAACTATACCCTCCTCAAATTGGTTCTCCTCAGCCTTCTGGCAGGGTTATTCATTCAGGTGAGCCTGAGCTTCTAGTAAATGTAGATTTGAACGTAATTGTAAAACATTGCTATAATCAAGAGCATGCTGATTTAATAAATAGCACCAAACTCAAGTCTCACCTTGCCGTTCCTCTCAAGATCAGAGGAGAAACTATCGGGGCATTGAACCTCCTGAGAAATAGCGAACGTCGTCCATTTGAAGAAAAAGACATTCCATTAGCTCTTGAAATCAGCAGGTACGCAGCCCTTGCCATTGATAATGCCCGCCTTTATCGGGATGCACAGAAGGCGATAACCCAAAGAGAAGATTTCATTTCAATCGCCTCACATGAATTAAAGACTCCTGTAACGGCCTTGTTACTCCAGATGGAAATCATTCAATCTATATTGTTGGATCAAGGTGAATTAGACAGGGAGACCTTGAATAGAATCAGTTCAGGGGCCAGTCGCCAATTAACCCGTCTATCTGATTTAATTGAAGACATGCTCGATTTAACCCGGCTTTCCAGAAGAAAGCTAACCAATCAAGTTGAAAACAAAGTTAATTTAAGAGAACTCACCCAACAGGTCATTTCACGTTTTACAGAACAACTTCAATCATCAAACATCAAACTCACTTTTAATGCCCATGACAAGGTCCTGGTGGACTGTGATCCGGTGAGAATGGAGCAAGTGATAACAAATCTTTTGTCCAATGCCATTCTTTATGGGCAAAAGAAGCCAGTTGAAATCTTTCTTATGGCCACCAAAGGCAATGCAATTTTTAAAATCAAGGATTATGGAATTGGTATCGATCCTTCAGATCATAAGCGTATATTTGAGCGCTTTGAGAGAGGATTACCCGCAACAGATGGCAAAGGCCTGGGTCTTGGACTTTTTATCAGTAGTCAGATCATTCATGAGCAGGGTGGAGAATTATACGTCGAGAGTAAACTAGGTTCAGGTTCAACTTTTATTTTTGAGCTCCCGCTGTCCTGAGGTATTCCCTTAAAGCAAGATCAAGCCAACGCGTGTATCCCTTTCCTTCCTTAGTCAGATAACCCATATGCCCACCATGCTCTTCTATATGAAGGAGTGTGCAGGATGAAATCGATGCATCCTTATAATCAGCATAGGCAACAAATGGATCATCCTTCGCAGTTAACATGACTGTCGGTATTTTAATCCCTGGAAGGTATTGCTTGGCCGAACAGGTTTTATAATAGTCTGCCCGGTTTTTAAAACCACCAATCGGTGCTGTATAGGCCTCATCAAAATTTCTTAATTCCCATACATTCTTAACCATATGAAAGGTCTCGGGATGATTTCTTTTCACGTGACGTCTGAGCTCTATCATAAATCGAAAATTATAAATGCGATTGAGACCCTGGGTAAGATTAATGGATGCCTCATCAAGATTAATGGGTGCATTAACAGCAATGGCAACATCCGGCAGGACTTCTGCCCGTACACCTGCTGCGAGTAAGAGCAAAGCATTAGCACTTAAGGAAAATCCTACGGCCACATGATGATGATCAGGCAGCATCTTTCTTCCATAGGCAATAACACTTGAGAGGTCCTCAGCGCGGCCTGAATGATAAGGCTCAAAGGCTAGTCCCATCCCTTCTCCGCAACCACGATGGTTATTCAGGAACACATGGTATCCAAGCTTCCGGCACTCTATTGCAGTTCTCTGCATATAAGCAGCATCGGCAGTTCCGGCCAGGCCATGGAAGAGATAAACTACCGTCTTGTTTTCTCCCTTGAGATAAATGGTCTGAATGCGTTCTTCTTCCTTATCCAGAGTAACATTAAGCTTTATCCCTTTTTCATTAAGGGCTGGTGAGCCAAGCAGGTTTCCAAGAATTGTCTGGAGGTGACCGGTACTTGCCCAAATTGGAGGAAGGCATGGTGGAATTCTTAAGCGGGCAGATTTAAAATCTTCAATCATAAGAAACTTTTCAAGTCTTTAGCTACGGTAAGTTTATTGGCGGACTCAGCACGCTTGGGACTTCTTTCAATCCCAACTGCCTTTAACTCAAATGCATTCGCGGCCGCAAGCATGCTTCCATGACCACAGAATGGATTAATAACAAGTGAGCTTGGAGTCTGTTCCTTGATAAATTTGGCGATCATAAGACAGGCAGTTAATCCCATCCCACGCTCCCAGGCCTTATCCCCCATATCAGGAATAACATCCGCAGAAGATTTGGACATATCGGCCTTAAGACTTTTTGAAAAACAAAGTATGTGGGAATAAGCAGGCCTGCCCATAGTAATTGTTCCAGCAGGAGCACGGCAGATGATTTTATGCCAGAGAAGCTTAAAACCAAGTGCTTCGGCGGCTTTCTGGCAAAGATATCCCTTGTCTACCCACTCGCCTTCAACCTTTATATCGGATTGGTAAAAGATGGTGACCCCATCATCGGGACAACGGGAAAGGATGAGGGAGGCAGTTCTTATGAACCAGTCTTTCCATTCAGGAAGGGAGAGATGACCAAACTCTGATATGTCTGGCATGGAAGCGACAAGTGAGGATCCTGCGAGGGCCTCATGACCTTCAAGCCATACAAGAGCGTCCTCGCAGAGTACAATCCGTTCACTCATTAATTATTTCTTGTAAGGCATTTCCCCAAGATAATCTTTCTTGCCCACATCAACACCCTGGTTACGAAGGATAGAATAAGCAGTCGTGAAGTGGAAATAAAAGTTAGGGATTGCATGTTGAAGCGCAAATTCTTTTCCGAAAAGGTATTTGCCTTCCCAACGTGGCTGGGAAATATGCTTGTCTTCAGCACCTTTGAAGTCATTAGCAGAAAAAGTATGGAGGTATCCAACAGTCTGCTCGATTCTGGCCTTTAGCTCTGGCAATGTTTTTTCTTTGTCTTCATTTACCGGAGCTTCTTTACCAGTTAAACGGGAAGCACATAGCTTGGCCGTATCGCAAACAATCTGTACCTGGCGGATGAAGTTAAACTGATCTGGAGCAAGACGTGCATTAAGCAAGACATCCATATCAAACTTCCGTGTTTCAGCATTTTTCTGGGCCTTGTCCAGAACAAGACTCAGGTTCTGTAACATTTTTGTAAATTGGGGTACGGTGATTTCGTAAAGCATAGATACTCCTGTTGTTTATATAATATGGAATTTTTCTCTGTCGGCCTTGCTATAGCCGTAATTAATAGAGATCTCTTCCCCTTTTTTTATCATCTTAAGTGCTTCAAAGGAAAGGACCTTATTCTTACGATCCATATAGCAAATTGCATTGGGTTCATTGCTATGGTTATACAAAGAGCCATTTCCCAAAGCTAGGGCGACTTTCCTTGGGCCATAGTCAAACACATATCCTTCAAGGAAACGCCCTACTTCAGCTAAATTAATGACAATGAGATGGCATGTCTCAATTTCTACATTTTTCCTGATAATCTCATCAGCAAAGACCCCTCGGCCCTTCAGGGAGTTTACCTTGATCTTTGTCTTTTTCATTCTGAACCCCAAATAGTCGTTTGCGGCTCCCATACTAAGCCTTCTTAAGCTTCAATTCAAAGTTAATCTATAACGCTCCCGTTTTTACACTCTGTTTAATGACAAATGCGTAATAAACGAGTCTAGTTATATAAATCGTAAGGAGGATCTATGATCCATGATGAACACACAATCCAACGTCCTTTTGCAGTAGTTACTAGTGCCACGGAGTGGTTCGGTAGCGAACTTGCAAAACAATTCGCATCAAAAGGTTTTGACCTTCTCATTACCTCAAAAGATGACACTGTCCATGGCATTCGGGATGAGCTCCTGAAGTATGGAGTTTTCGTCGAGAGTTACGTGCTGGACCTCTCAACCTATAAGGGCGTTGAAACCTTACGTGAAAATATCAAGAGCTTTGGACATCCGATTGATGCCCTGGCCTTTTATGCTGATGAAGGGCCTGATGGGCCTTTCCTCGAAACTGATATTGGTAGTGAATTCGCGATCATCAGACAAAATATTTTGGGCCCGGTCCATCTTTTAAAGGGAATTTTAAAAGAAATGGTAGAGCGTGGACATGGTAGGGTTCTTATTAGTTCCGCCTTGGGCCCGACTAATGAAGCTCCTTACGAAGCTGTCTATGGGGCCAGTAAATCATTTCTCTTCTCCTTTACTGAAGCGCTTCGCTCGGAAATAAGAAACAGCGGAGTCACTCTTACAACATCACTTCCCAACCTATATGAGGTTCCAACAGAATCTGAATTAAAGGCCATGGAAGATCCTGAAGAGCTTGCCCGTGAAAGTTTTGATGCTTTGATGGCCGGAAGAGATTACGTCTTTGAGGCCACCTTCAAGACAAAACTCCAGGGCATTTTCAGTCGTTTAATTCCAGACAAGGCACGTGCCTTTATCGCTCACACACCTAGCTAAAGCATCTTCTTGCGTCATATAATGGTCCCTTAAAGGGGATCATTATATGTGCCAGCTCCTGGGAATGAATTGTAACGTACCAACTGACATTTGTTTTTCATTTACCGGCTTTCAGGCACGGGGTGGACTCACTGATCATCATACCGATGGTTGGGGTATTACTTTCTTTGAAGGTAAAGGTGTCAGGCAATTTCTTGATCCTAATGCTTCAGCACATTCTCCGGTTGCCGACTTTATTCGTACGTACCCTATCAAATCAAAAAACGTTATTGCCCACATCCGGAAAGCAACTCAAGGTGAAATTAAATTAGAAAACACTCATCCGTTTGTAAGGGAATTATGGGGCAGCTATTGGTCTTTTGCTCATAATGGTGATCTTAAGGGATATTCTCCAAAATTAAATGGATGGTTTTGTCCGGTTGGGAATACAGATTCCGAAAAAGCATTTTGTTATATCCTGCAGGAACTTAAAGTTGCATTTGGTGAGCACGCACCTCCATATGAAAAATTGGCCGCCAAGATTCATGAACTCACACTGGAGCTTTGTTCATTTGGGGTTTTTAATTTTCTGCTCTCTAATGGGGAATTTATGATGGCCCATTGTTCAAATAAGCTTGCTTCGATTGTAAGACAGGCGCCATTTACTGTTGCCCATCTCAAAGATCAGCAAGTGAAGATTGATTTCAGTTCACTGACTACGTCAAATGACAGGGTTACTGTGATTGCGACTAATCCCCTGACTGAAAATGAGATTTGGGAAATTCATGAACCCGGGTCACTTCTCATGCTCAAAGATGGGAAAATTGTTGGGCGATTTAAAACGATAGCTGGAATAGAAACAAAACGAGACTGAGGTTTAACTCTTGTTTTGGAATAGTTTACGGAAGAAAGCGATTATCCTCATCACCATTAATACCCATCAGATAAGTTCCTTCATCCTGATTTGAATTTTCAAGACGATTCAAGAGAGTCTGATAGCTTATGACTTTGCCCTCAAGGAATGGAGTCAGGAAGGCCATAGAGTTTGAAAATGATGTGTTGGTCATAGTTGGCAGGCCTGAAGTCAGAATTTCCAGGTTTTTCTTTGAACCTGGCTTTGCTTCAAAATAAGTCAAATTGAAGTAAGGGTAGGAGCTACAGCCGTTCAGGAAAAAAATCTGATATTTATTATTAAATTCAACTGTTGGCAAAGAAGCGAGATCTAAGTTGCCGCCAAGACCTGAGTGCCCGTCATAAAGAACGATGTTAGAATTTTCAAGTGCCTCTACATAATAAGTTTCAAAAGTCTGATCCCTGGAAGTGACCTGGCTATCAGCGAGCATGAGGTTAATCAGTACCTTTTGCTGAAAACCCAAACCATTGGTAATGGTTTTTGAAAGAATTGCAAAATAAGCATTCCCCTTGCCTTCCACTCCGCCTTTAAGCATGAAACGTTTTTTCTCTGAGTTCAGCTCATAGCCCATTTGGGTGAAAGCGTCCTTAAGCTCTTTGTAGGTCTGGTATCCCGCATCCGAAGTCCGGACCCGCCCTCTTTGCACTTCATCGATGTAACCAATAAAGACAGAGGCCGTGAGTGGTTCGGAGTTATAAAGCCGGTCATACTCCGGATAAGTCTTCACAGTATTCTCAAGCTTAGATAATTTTCCCTCAAGGTGAACGACCTGATCTTCATTTCCACTCAAAGGACAGCCCTCCATTTCTGGATCCCAGAAATAAAAGAAATCTACTTCGGAATTATAATGGGCATCAGTGCAACGATTGACCTCTCCCACCATACCAAAAGAATAAATAGTTTGAGGATTCAGAGGCATACGCAAGACCACATTGGCGTTTTTTGAAGACTTGAATATTTTAGAATGGAAGTTCACTTTGCTTTTGAAAGAGTATGAAATGAGTTGATGACCTTCGGCCCTGGTTCCGACTTGCTTTACCTTGATGGTAAAAGCTTCACCGAGAACCCCAGGCATGCCTCCGGATTCTGAATAATACGTCGACTGGAAGTGGCCTATGAGGTGAGAAAGTTGTTGATCTATGAGTGCGCGAACTTCTAAGGCACGAGGTGAACCTGAGTTAAGTTGCTCAACGGTCATTGTCCTAAGGGTTGCGATCTCGATTCTGCCATTAAATTCAAGCATCGCCTCAGTGGAGACTTTGCCATAATAATCAGGTGCCGCCTGGGCCAGAAAGCATGAGAAAAGCATGGAGATGAGAAGAAGTTTTTTCATTGGTCAGTGAGTATCAAGGTGGAATGGGAGTGAGAAGGGAAATGTATAATTTACTGAATAGTGTCCAAAAGGCCTTCATGAATATCAGCTACTTAAAATGATTAAGGCAGAGGTCTTATCCCTGGCCCTTTTATAAATTGGTCGCTGGAAAAAAAGTTCGTTTACCAGGAATGTGGGACAGTGACCTTTGCACTAATTGGCATACCTGACTATTTATATTATCGGCCCTTTTTTTTCTAAAATCTAAATCTTCGGATTCCACTGGCGCCGGTACTTGAGGCGATCCTCTTTCCAGTCCTGATTTATTCTACGATTTCAAATCCCCTGAGCTTTTCATCAAAGATGCTGGAAAATAAGGTTCTGGTGTTTTTTGGAAAGATTTCTTATTCATTATATTTATGGAATATTGTCTTCCTGGCGAATATGCCAATGGCACCGGAATTTATTCAGCTTATAGTAGGTCAATGGTATTCAGTCGTATTTGCAATCTTGGTTTCTTATCTAAGTTGGAAGTACATTGAAAATCCATTCAGGAATTTACATCAAGTTCGTAAGGCCGGTTAATTCACTTCATCCGGATGAAGTCTAATAAGCAATAATTCGTTCAAGCAAAACACCATACGTCCGTTCTTGAGTGGTATTCGCACTATTACTATTCTGAACTGACGTATCAAGATACCATCCCTTCCCGAGTGATCTCCTGACTGCTGTAGAATTCACACCTGTATCTCCCCCACCCACACGTAATGAACTTTTAGATCCAAGTCCGATCTGTGCTGTGGCCCCTCCGGTTTCAGGATCAAGGCCCACATACTCAACCGGACTTCCGGCCAGAAAATAAAGAACAGACAGGGAAAGGATTCCCTGGGAGAGGAGTTGGCTAGTTTTTTGGGAGGCGGATTTATCGTCGGGGTTAAGGTCTGCCATTGGTCTGCCAAAGAGCAGGACAGCGTAGATATCGTTTTGCGGAAGTGGTGGTGAACTTGTGAAGGCGTGGCGAGGCTTTGAAATCGGGCCTTTAAGGGAAAGGGTGATTTTGTATTCAGGGAGTTTGAAGACGATAGTACCCTGAATGACTGGCTCCATAGGAGGATTAAAAGTAACACGCATGTTTGGAATGACAATTGGTCGTTTGAAAACTGTTGTCCTGAAAGGAAGGATATCAACATGACCGTTTTTGATGACAGCATTTTGAAGGAAGAGATCAAGATTTAGGCGTAATGGTTCATCTAAGAGATTGCTTTCTATCTGGAGTGCCTGGGCACCTTGTGCCTGAAGCTTTACGATGACGGGCTTTGCCTCTTCTGCCTGGATCTCAGTCTTAGTTTTTGGTGCTTCGGTTTTGATCCTGCTGTCAGAGAGAAATTGAGGTGGAAGTTCCTTGCCTGATAATCTTGGGAGTTGTAGGGCCACGCGTCTGAAGTCCAGGCCAATGATGATGCCACCTGGTGAGAAGTTTTCGAGGTCAACGCCGACATCTGTTTTGATTCCCATTTCAAAAAATTGCTTGGCACTCTGGAGGTCAATGTTAGTCATGGACTTAACCAGGACTTTATTTGGGTCCCCGGGAATTTCGGTCGTATCAATGTTCATTCTAACAATTCCGTTCATGACATTGAAAGGAGCTGGAAGGACGTCCATGGGTTTTGGTCCAAACTTTTTAAGGTTACCTCGTACGTCAGGAAGTGTTAAGGCCGCGGTGGTTTGGAGAATAACCTTTTTTCTAAAGGCAATGGAAGCTGGATCGTCTTTTAAGGGAAGATCGATAAAAGAATTTACGTTGATAGTCAGGGCCTCAAGGCCGCCAGTTAAGAGTAAGGGTATTCCTGACTTGCTCATTTTGGCCGTAAGCCTCATTCCTCTAAAATAAAGTGGCCGGCCGAAACCTACCTTGTCCGGAAAAGGGTACTTCTTAGGGATAGTGAAGACCATTTGATCAGGAGTGGCCGTGAGGAAAAGTTCCCAAGTATGTGCCTTTAAGAGTTTGTCTGTTTTGGTGAGGGTAAAATCAAATGACTTATGCAGGTCTTTTTTATCAAAAATAATTTTTTTGAAAGCGACATCAACGTCCGGCACCTTATCGTTCCATAACATCTGCCAATAACCCCAGACATCCGGTGGTCCTTCTTTTGAAGGAGCTTTATTTGGGTTTTCTTTTAGGGCCACTAATGTTTTTGAAGAACGGATTTTGATTGGCCTGAGTGATATTGATTTGAGTCCATCGCCCCACTGATACGTGAAAACGAAATCCCATGAAATTTCCTCCATGCAGGTATTAAGCAAGGCAGAATCATTTTCATACTCAAAACAGAAATTCTTGAAGTGCCCTTGAAACTGTCGTTCGTTCCATTTTATTTTTCTATGACTGAATACACCTTCGTCCCATGACCATTTATTTAAGACTTTGGTTTTTGCGAGGATGGTATCCAGATTTTTTGGATTGATAATCTTAAGCGGCTTGAAGAATAAAACCGCTAAAAAGATAATAACACTGGTTAGAAGTAAGCTTAAGAGGCCCAATAATGGGTAAAGGATGTATTTTTTCATTAAAATGTCCCCCCCAGGCCGATGAAGTAAAAGTTTCCAAAATCCTCGTCAGGATTTGTGGCACGTGCTCTTGCGATATAGGTCTGTACCATACCTATTGGAGAAAGCCACCTGAGTCCAACACCCGGAGAATACCAAACTCTGGGGTCGATATCCCAGGGTTCAGGTCCAAACCTTGCCCCGTCCACAAAGACAAACCCCTCAAGGCTCTCTTTCCAGAGATAAGTCCTTCTAAGTTCTAGCTTTAAGCCGAGTTTCGAGAGCGCCCCAAGACCATCATTCTTAGGTAATGTCCGTAAAAGGAAGCCTCGCACATCATCACTGCCCCCTCCGTAAAATTTCACAGATGGAGGAAGGTCCAGGAGATCAACGCTATCAGGGACTATGGTAGTCGCTGCATTAACTCTTAACCCTGCGATTAGATTTCCGCGTCGCCAGACACCAACACGGGTTAGTTTGGCAAAAGTAGAGTCGAGTTTGAGTAGTCGATGGGGAAATCCAAACTCGGGTTGCCTGAAATCAAAGCTAAAACGAACAGTATCTCCATCTTCGGGATGGGTATCAAAATATTCATAGATGTGAGACATGAGACTTATGCTGCCTTCGAGGGCGCCGGTCCTGTAAGAACGTTGCTCAAGTCTTTCCTCGGATTTAAAAGATCCAGCTTCTAGTGTGGGACCGAGGGTATAAATCAAATGTCTCCTGAGCTTGTCTTCTGTCCACTTCATGTGTGGGCGTAACCTGGCCAGGGTTTGCAGGTAATCAAACTGGGATTCCCGGATCAGATCAAATTGTGAGAAAAGTGATTGCCTTGGACGATGATTCCATAAGTATTGATCGGCCGTCAGGTTCAAGGATTGAATACGCAGTGACGCTTGAAAACTTGCACTCAAGTGCGAGGCCATGGGTTGAAATCGATTGTGGGCCCATTTAACCCTGAACATGGGGCCTGATTCTGTATTGACCCCAGCGCCGAAGCGTATACTTCGGGGAGGTCCGATGATGAATTGTTGAGATAAGGAAAATTTACGGGCGTCCACTGAGCAGTTTTCCAGAAAGAATGTTCCTGAGACAACTTCAGCTCGCATCATTCTTTTTTCGGTGAGATCCAGAAGCATTTCATTAAAGGCATCACTCTCCCGGAAAGGATAAAACCTGGCGAGGGCATTTTCATGGAGATCAGGAATCTTTTCTTTTTCTATTTTGCCAAATGGAAACCAATTGAGGTCCTTATAGTTAAGATCGACAGAACGGGTATCCGGAAAGGCTTCTGTTTCTATTTTTGCGCAAGGGAAACCTCTTCTGCGAACTACAGTTAATGCATCGGCCTCAATGGCATCAAGCCGTTTAGGCGTCATAAGCTTCTTGCGGTATTGTCTCTGGATCTCTTTCTCAACTAATTTTCTTTCTTTATCCTCATCAATGTTTACCCGCATTTTCCTGATAAATGTCTTACTGCGTGGATAAACATTAAGAACCTCACCAACCGGGGCAAACTCTGGTTGCAAATAACCCCTTGATTGAAGAAAGCCCTTCATGAATATTTCCGCCTGGTAAGGCGGTATATTCTTGTAAGCATCCACTGCCGGATCACCACAAAGCATGCGTTTTTCAGTATCAGTAAATTTTATCTTGTGTTCTGTGTGGAGGATAACTTGAGGACAAAGGCCAGCGTATGCTTCATGAAGCCCAAAAAAGAGAATTGATAATATTAAAAACATGAATGTCATTTATGCTAATTAAAAAAGGCTCCCCGAAGGAAGCCTTATGGAAAAAGATTTATTTTATTACTGAGGAGCTTCTTCTGATTCCTGAGCTTCAAGAGTAGAACCCTCTGTGCTTGGATTAAGATTATGCATGTAGTTCGACTTCTTAGTCGCATCAGTTAATTGAGAATACTGACGACGAGCTTCCATCGGACTCATTCCACCTTGAACAATTTCTTTTGTCAGGTTAAGAGCGAGGAAGTTCAGGTCTTCTTTAACAGCAGAAGAGGTAACCTGGTTTGAAGTTGAGTCAATCATAACAGACTTGTTGAACATTGCGACTTCACCCATCTTTTCAGGTGGCACACTCATAGAAGCTGTTTGCTCCAATGGATTTCTCATATCATTTTTCTTAACAACAGTTCTCGACCATGGACCATTATTGTTCCAGATAAGCATGTCTGAAGTAGCTTCACTGGGCTGGCCATATTTACCAGTAAGATCCTGAATGATTTGCTTGTGAAGTGGTGGCCAGGCAGCAGTAACAGTTCCAACTTCTGCTGGAGTCATAGTCTTGACCTGAGCAGCTTGTGGTGCTGGCTGAGACTTCTTCTTATCTTTTGATCCGCACGACGTAACTGCAATCGACATGACCATTAAAACAGAAAGCATTGTTATTAGTTTCATGAGAACTCCTTGTTTAAAATCACAAAATACCTGATGTGATTCTTTACCTGGAGCTGCACCAATTCAATACTTAGAGCGCAATTTTCTATTGACCCAACACAATAACAGCATGGATATCCTGTTTAAGCACAAGCTGACCTAAAGAATGGACTGCAACGAAGTGCGCCCAATCTTGCGCTCCCCTAAAGTCTACAGAATCAAAATCTTTTTTAAGAATTGCTTCATCTTTTGTAAGGAGTACCTGGATTTTTGCAAAAGGCAGCATAGGACTATGGCCTGTCACTTCACCAAATAAAACCTTGGCACCTTTCTGTTCCATCCTGTTCAGTGAAACATTTTTCTCTTTAAGCAAGGACTCTATTTCAGGGCGAGTTATTGCAAAAGTCGAAAAGGAAAATATTGAAAATATAAATAGTAAAAAAAGCTTCATTGTAAATCTCCCGTATGTGTATCTGACAACATCGTTTCAGCTAAGTTAATAGTAAAATAAGGAACTGGTCCCAAGCTCTGCTCATCATTCATGACTGCGTGGATATTCTTCACGCATTCTTTTTGCAGCAGCTTGATCTTTGATATGGCCTCAGCATTCAATGATTCACTCATGCTGAAGAAAGTATTCCTACCCTCTGCCATAGACTGGGGCTTATAAAATTTCACAAGTGCCGGCAAGTGATCTGCAGCTATCTGCAAGTCGAGCGAAAAATTCTTTTCACGGGCATGGAAGCGGTCCTCATCAATAACTAAAAGACCCACTTTAACCATCTCATCTATCTTGCGTTTCCCTAAAGATCCAAAGTTTTCAACAATGGTCATAAGATCTGTGCCGTTGTGATTGGCGGCAATCTTATAGATTAGATATTTAGTCTCATCCTTCAGTTCAGTGTTCAGGTCACAATCATAAACTCTATTTTCAGTAGCAAAGATGAAATTCCCGAAATGCTTCTGAAGGAATTCAGCAATGCTGGAATCCACTTTCGTAAGGAGAACTGCGAGATTCTTCTCGCGTAATACGTAGCTCACCAGGTTCAGAACTGAATGAGGAGCGATCTCATTCTTTTGCTGTCCGCTCATAAGTCTTCGAAGGGACGTCACTGGTATGTTTGATCTCTGTGCGAGAGCATTAATGGTGAGTTGTGAATTCTTCCCCATATACAGTGTGATCATATTCTGAAGACTTTGAATCAGATCGTTTTCTTGCGTAACCTGCATGTGTGCTCCTCCTCCACCTCTTGTAGCAAACAAAGGGTGTCGGAGGGAAGCACTTAACTCGGATGTCAGCGATTAGTAAGAAAGTGGTGACATTATGTCCTCACTATCTGCCTCTTGGTGACATTCTGCCACCGCCACAAGGCTTTGTTCGCAAGGTAAACTTAAGAAGACCCTTCATATCCTGAGAGTCCACTGTAATTATTCCATGCTTAGTTGTGTCAGCATTTGTGATCTGTGCCTGTATATGGTTTTTCAAGTCAAAGCGGATTGAGCGCGCATTTTGAGCGGCACAACCTGAATTGAGTTTAACAACCGCAACTGGCTCAGCAATATATTCTTCATCAAGTGGACCACTCAGTGCACGCCAGTGTTTTTGTGCGATGACAGTTGGCTTCCCTCTAGAGTTGGCCAGACCATTATAACCAACAAGTATGGCCGCGAATGTACCTTCAATGCCCTGATCAAAAACCACAGCACCTCTTGCCTGAAGACTAACTTCTAAACCTTCTGCTTTTGTTCCCTGAGGAATGTTAGCAGTAAAGCTCAAGGCACAATTCTTATGATTCAGCGTTGCTGAATTACGGGCGGTGTTACGACCACGACCTGGTGGAAGTGATTCATTATCATTATTACCATCATATTGTGGAACCTCTGCCCTGAACTCATCAAAGAGAATAGAGAGAGTTGAACCGTCCGGCGAAACTACAGAAGATACTGTTCCCTGGGGACAGCCAGTACCACGGTAAGTGAGCTGATCGAAATTTACCTGCGCCTCGGCGGCCGATATAAGGGCAAATGACATTATAGTAAGAATTGATTTGATTTTCATGTTGTGAATCTCCTTTACCTTTGTTTATCCCTTCTCTTTATACATTGTAAGATTAAATTCAATGGTCGGAACTCTTAGTCGCCCACATGGTTCATCATAAAAAGTCCTGTCGACCAGGTGGTCATCATTGATTACAGGCCTGTAGTTTACCTATTCACACTTGATACCTTTGTTGGTTATTGTGGAATCAATCGAACAGGGAACAGGATGTGCCCACCAAACAAAAGCTTCAAAGGAGCTCACAAATGTTCTCTTCAATGAAAAAACTCGCATCAGTAACTTTATTGGTTGGCTCTCTCTCTGCTTTCGCTCAGGATACTATTCAATTAGGATACCCAGCTATGGGTGGTAACGGCTGTCCACAGGGAACTGCTTCAGCAAGCCTTTCTCCAGATGGAACTGCCCTTTCAATCATCTTCGATCAGTTCCTTACTGAAGCAGGACCTGCTTCTGGACGCACAATCGATCGGAAGAGCTGTAACATCGCTGTTCCAGTACATGTCCCTAATGGTTTCTCAATCTCTGTTCTTGCTGTTGATTACCGCGGTTATGTTGGTCTTCCAGTAAACGCATCTGCTCGTCTGTCAGCTGAATACTTCTTCGCTGGTGCACAAGGTCCTCGTTTCGTGAAAGACTTCATTGGTCGTACTGATAATGATTACACTTTCCAGAATCAACTTGGTGTTCAAGCAATGGTTTGGTCTCCTTGTGGAGCTGACGTTAACCTTCGTGTAAACGCTAGCATGCAAGTAAGAAACACTAACCGTTCTTTGGATGCAATCGCTTCTGTTGACTCTGCGGACATCAGTGCTGGTCTGGTTTACCACATCCAGATGCGTCGTTGTCGCTAAACAAAAATTTATAAACTTTTTAAGGGCAGCTTAAGAGCTGCCCTTTTTTTTTGTATTTAACGCGCTACTTCTAGACAAAAACGCCACAGTCTTAACATTATAGCGTTCATCTCAATGTTAACTTCAATTAAGGATGCTTAATGAAAAGTGCTTTTACATTATTAATCTTGGCCACGGCGATTACGTCTTGTGGAAAAATTGGTAGCGGCTCATCGAGTAGCAAACTTCTCGCCGATCAAGCTCCGCCGCCTGCAGATGGTTCAAACATTGATGGTGCTTACCTGGCAAAGTTTGAAACCATGAATCAACATATCAATGGAACTGTTCCAGGATCGGCCACGATTCATCGGAAAAATGACAATGTGTTTGCCTTTATCCGCTTGTTTGGAGGTGGGGCTGATACCTGGCACCAGCAGTTCATTACTAATGGTACTCGCTGTCCTAATGCTGGTGATGACTTAAACAAAGACGGGTATATTGACATCGTTGAAGGCAATAAAGTCTGGGGAGATATTATTATTCCTCTGGACTCTGACATTGCATCTCAATACTCCGGAAAAAATATCTATCCTATTGCAGATGCTTCTGGAACTTACTTTTATGAAAGAGTCACAAGCTTCAAGAGACTCTTTAAGGATCTTAAAGGCCCTGATAATAATTTAAAAGACAATATTGCCAAGCTTCCATCTGACCAGGGTCTAAGACTTGAAGGAAAAGTTGTGGTTGTTTTAGGTGTTGCGAAAACTGCTGCTGCCGTCTTTCCATTAACAGTGGAAACAATTGGTAAGCAATTTCCCTTTCAGACACTTCCTGTGGCCTGTGGACTATTTAAGAAAGTAACCGAACTACCCGGTGTACCTGATGATGGCGTCATTCCTGGTCCTGTGGCCGAGGTTGGTGCTGATCCGGATGTGCCTATAGATGATGGTATTGTGCTTCCAAGCGATGCAATTCCAGACCAGTTGCCTGAAGTCCCTGTGGATCCTGAGGTGCAACCTGAAGTCGATGATGACGATGATGATGATTGGATGGATCGCGTTGGAGACTGGTGGCGTGACATTGGTGGAGGAGGTCCTATTATCTTCGCCAATGAGAATAACGAAATCATCCATGTGGATTAGGTTTCAAACAAAAGGGTGTTCAATGAAATTTCTAAGCTTGGCAGTCTTCTTAGTCATCATGACCTCATGTGGGTCTACCAGAGACAAGATAGTAAAGGATGGGGCCATACAACCCACTCTGACTGAAACATTTACAGAAAAGATTACTCCCGAGTCTGTTGACCAACACATTGCCATGTGGCCTGAGGCTTCTCAGAAGGCCTATAAAATCCAGTTTAAGCAACATGGAATACCTCAAGGTGTGACTAATGATATGTTGGTTTGGAATGATGTAGGACCTTATCGTCGCACGATCGTTTATAAAGATGCTATTCCCCATCGTACACCTCGCCCACACGTTGATATAGTTGAATATTTTACCAGCGGATATGGACGAGTCTGTGATCACGAAAAAGATAAAGTGATGGTTGTTCGCTAATTTCTTTCTAAAGTAAAGCCTTACACTTGGCCAAATTAGCTTTTGGTCAAGTGTAGTTCTACGATATAATAATCCAAAGTTTTTCAAAGGATTGTTATGTCTCCTATGTTTATTGGTGCCTTTTCTGCCATAGCTGCTATCGTTTATATGGCCATCAAGATGTACAAACGTCTCATCGCTCTCTGCCTACAACAAAAGAATGCTTTCTCACAAATAGATGTTCAGCTTACCCGTCGGTACGAAATTATTCCTTATATAGTTGAGGCCGCACGGGCCTTCATTAAGCAAGATCAAGAAACTCTTGAGAGATTAATCCTCGCCCGTAATCAGGCCTTTCAGGCAAAACAGAATAGTGCCGCCACTCCTTCGGATGGTGAGGCCATGAAGAAACTTCTTGCCGCAGAGAATGGTGTTAAAAATGCACTGAGATCTTTTCAGGCCGTGTCTGAGAGCTATCCCGGGTTACGTTCAAATGAAAACATGAAAACACTTATGAAAGAACTGGCCTCTACTGAAAATGGGGTGGCCTTTGCCAGACAAGCCTTCAATGATGCCACCATGGAATACAATACGGCTTGTGAAGTATTCCCGGCCAATGTATTTGCCAGTTCTTTTAAGGCCGCCGTGCCTTTCAAGTTTGAAGATGAAAATTAAAGCTCGTTGTACTTTTTAGAAATACCCCGTGATAAGGCAACAGGATATTTAAGCTCATTTTTCAGGAGCTTTTGTCTTACTGCCTTCTCAAGGTCAATCTCAGTCTTAGAAAGTATCCTCATTAAATAAACAAAGATATCCGCCACTTCATCCTCTACTTTGGATAACAAGGCAGGATTTTTATGGATCTCATTAGACTCGCTGTCTTTTAGCCATTGGAAGATCTCAAGCAATTCTGAGCTTTCTACACTTAAAGCGCAGGCCAGGTTTTTTATTGAATGAAACTGGTCCCAGTCCCTCTCCTCAACAAACTTCTGGATGTCCTTATTAAGCTCTTTTAAGTCGATGTTTTTCATGGCATCAATGTAGCATGTGCGCTGGGCACAGCTGCTGTAAATCTGCTGGTGAACAAAAATCTACATAGATTGAGTAAGTCCGGCCAGGATAGCCATAAAAAGAGGTCCTGCATCGAGTCTTGGACCATTTAGGTAACGAAGATGGTTAAGCGT
>DATLXC010000094.1:0-39211 GCA_035575985.1 Bacteriovoracaceae bacterium
AAGTTCTTTCTGGCTCATTTCAATCTTTCCCATCGTTAATAGTCCTAATCTAAGTGTTTAGAATTAGGGTACACAACTATTATTGATAGGACATAATCGCTCAGAAGTTAGGATAGGACACAATCGTCCAGAAACTATACACTATGTAAAGATTGTATTGAAGTTGGAGATTGTGTCATGTCTGCGCGAGGTATTGAGTTGCAATTTAAGGACGGTTTCCCGTCCTTAAATTACTTCCTTAAGATCTATTCATGTCAATCTGCTGATTCTTTGATGAGACTCTTTTTCTTTATGGTCGATTAATCAAGTTCAAGCCTGACTAATTTAGTTGCCCTGGTGGTTATCGTAGTTTCTTTGCCACATATTGGAATTGAATTTTTCGCCAGGATCCTGATCCTTAACCTGATGCGAATGCAACGAGGTTTGACGGGCCAGTTCAGCTGGATCGTTTGGACTTGGTACGGTGAAATTCTTCGCTAAATTTTTCCGAAGTGCCTTCTTGGATGGATCTTCATCCATGAATTGAGGAGCCTCCTCTTCCACTTCCTCTACCTCTGCTACCTTTGGTGCTTTTGCAGCCTTCTTAGCACGAGTTGACTTAGCAGCTTTAGGAATTACTGTAGGCTCTGGCTGCTCTACAGTTGAATTACTTGCCTTTCTATCATTGTAAACTTTGAGGCCTGATTCAAAGATATCCTTTCCTAATGAGTAATACGAAGTTCCACGTTCAAAAACTTCTTTCCTTAAATTCTTTATCCGCTTAAAAAGCATAATGCCCCCTTATTGAAGCCTGGAATTGTAGTCTTCCCTGGCTTCCCATTCTTTACTGTCACTTTCACTTGTATCATTAATTTTTCTATCCTGCTCAATATCCAGGTCATCATCACTGTCTACTGAATGCATTACATCAACTAACTTACTGGCTACCTCCTGTTTGGATTCGCCATATTTATCCAGAATGAGATGCGAGATGGCAGAAATGTTGCCCCTTGTAGTCTCAAGCTCCTCATCTGATATATTGCCCCATGTTTCAGTTATCTTGTTTTTAACGTGATACCATCGGTCACGCTGCCTCTCTTCATCATTCATAATTCCTCCTGAATTAGTCCAGTTGATGGTGGCCTCCCCTTTCTATTTCTATAGAGCATTTTACGTGCCAAGAATTTGCTTCATAATTCCTTGATATAAGCCATTTGAGAATTGCCTCTGAGGTAAAAGTACTCGGTTGCCGTTTTGCAATATTAATGTTGGAATCAAGTATTATGAAATTTCTTATCATCTTTTTTCAGATTTTCTTTATTTCTTCAGGCTATGCTGAAGGTTATAAAATAGCACTTCAAAGGGGAACAGTTGAAATAACTCGGGGAGGTAAACCTGTTACAGGTGATGTTATAAGTGGAGATCGCGTAGCAGTACACAAGAAGAGTATTCTCATCCTTAAGAACTCTAAAGAGACCCTGAAGATTATGCAGGATACAGTCATAACACCCTTGGAAAAAGAAGATGAGACAATTATTAAACTTGCAAAGGGTGCCTTGGTTTCCCTGGTCGTTAATAGAAAATTCAAAGTAGAGACAAAGCAGGCAGTGATGGGAGTGCGTGGCACCCAATTTTTTGTCCAGGCCACAGGTAAAGACGACCTTTGGATGTGTGTTGAGGAAGGTGTAGTAAATGTGGTGAGCAAAGGATCAAAGAATCCTGTAGATGTTCCCGCAGGTAAAGGTGTTTTCATTAGTCCAAAGGAGATTTCTAAGCCTCAGGCTTACGCCTGGACTAAGGGAATCAATTGGAAAATGGATCCAAAAGAAAAAAAATTGGATCACGTTCTTAAGCTTAACTACGATTTGTTAGATAACTTTTATGATTAGGTTGTTCTTCTTTCTGCTGATTATTTTACCCATAAGTTCTCATGCATCTCTTAAGTCACCAGGTGATAAAACAGGTCTGGAAGAAGGAATGGAGTTTAGGCTCCTAAAAAAGCTTCGCCGTTTTGTCCTGGTCTCTGAAATGAAGGCCCGCAAGGAAATTACTGACGAGACTTATTCCCAAGTTATGCTTGGTGGTTACTATAGGGTTACCAAGCGTTGGAGAATGGGTCTTTTTGGACAGGCCGAACAAGGTCTTCGGTGGGATGCTGACTGGGGCAAAGGCCCTTCGGGTTGGGGTTGGAAAAATAGTCAGGGCCGTTGGGATTATTCAACTGTTTTAGATTCTACTTTTATGTCCCAGCTAACACCAAAAATCCTATATGAAGTTAAAACTCGCTTATTTTATTACCATTCCCGTAATGCATTACAGTTAAGAGTCAGACCAGGGGTAAGGTATTTTGTCCTGAAAGAGGGCAAGCCTTTGTGGCAGCTCTATACTGCCCTTGAAGCCTATGCTCCCCTGAATTATGGAGAGGGCCCATTATATGAAGCCTGGTTGTATGTTGGTGCTCTTTACCAATTAACTTCCCGATTTTCTTTTGGTCCTCTGATTGCCTATAGGCAACGTTGGTTCCGATCCTATGATAGATTCGAGGATATCTCCGGGGAAACCTTCGATACTACATTCACATCAACCAATATTGGTCTCAGTGCTGTTTACTCATGGTAATCACGCCCAATGTCTTGATAAGCCGTAACAATCAAGCCTAAATTGGATTTATGGGTCTGTAATATGTACAGTTTTCCCCCTAAAAAAGCTTGTCCAGCTGTCTTATCTCCTACAATGGAATGAGTATGAAAATTCATCATTTGCTTACTTACATCTCGCTTCTGATGTTACTTGCCTCCTGTGGCAAGGAATCTTCTGGCAGTAAAAAAACAGCAACCATTACTCCTGACCAGGTTACACACCTGCTTGAAAAACAAACCTTTGAATGTGCTTCTCTTACAGGAGGCAGATGTCCTGAAGGAATCGCACGCGTCTTCATACTTAATGTGGCCGATCCTACCCAGTCAGAATTGTGTTCAGGCTTTCTCAGTGACTCAAACAGACTTGTAACCAATCATCACTGCATCTCAACTCAAAAGCAGTGTGACAGTACTTACGTCAGCATTTTTAATGGTGATACATACGAAGTGGCCAAGTGTCAGAATCTGGTCTCTGCAGAGGATGATGGCAGGCCACTTGAATCAAAGGGGATTGATTACGCGGTAATGGAACTTGACCGTCACATCCGGACAGCACAAGCTTTTCCAATCTCAAAAAGAGCTGCTAAGCCAGGCGAGCAGATGACAGCATGGGTAATTGACCATGTTGATCTATTTAATGCACGTATCACAGAACTTAATTGCACTTTTAATGAAGAAGTAGAATCTCTTGAACTGGCCAATTGCCCGGTAATTTCAGGCAACTCCGGAAGTCCCCTAGTAAATGAAAAAGGTGAGATCATGGGCGTTATCTGGGGCGCCACCACCAGCGAATCAGTGAATGAGGAAACTCCCCTTGAAGAGCGCCGCGAACTTAATGATGAAGCCTATGCAACTGACCTAAAACATTTTAAAATGCACTTAACTAAAAAAATCAATCCAACTATCTGAGTAAGACATGCGCGCCTCCGAGGAAATTCCCAAAGAACTAAAAGAACTTGTTTCCAGCTCTGTAAAACTTTTGGGTCATGCGATCCAGAAAATTTATGGGACTGAATTGTACGGAGTAATTGAAGCCTTGAGACATAAAATGAAAAGTGTCAGGGCACAGGATGCAAATACTGTACATGCTGCCATGGAAACAGTTTATCTGAGCCTGAAAAATGAAAATACTGAAGACCTCCATAAGGTAGCAAAAGCATTTTCGCTGATGCTTGAACTCATCAATTCATGTGAAGCTGCTTATCGTTCATACCGTCTGGCAGATCAGAAGATTGAAACAGGAATAACTCCAAGTGCGCTCGTTTATGTTTTTACAAGTCATCCAACAGAAGCACGAAGCCCTGAGTTCCTCTATTTGACCGATAAAATCCAGAAACTTTTAATTGAAGCCTTAAATGATGGATTCAGTGCCGTGGATGAGAGGTTATTGCACTTTTTCCAGATTGCCCTTCGGATTAATCTCGCCAACAACAGGCGGCCTCAGGTTAAGGATGAAGCCGAACAAATTTTTCATACAGTGATGGATGAAAGTATTTTGATGGAACAGATCGACCTTAAGAAAAAAGGTGTGGAAGTCTATTTTCGTACCTGGGTTGGTGGAGATAAAGACGGTCATCCCAAAGTTGGTCCTGCGACCATGCTCCAAAGTTTTAATTTATCACGCGGTAAAATTCTTTTCTTCATCAATAAGAGAATCGCAGAATTTACCCATGAAATAAGTATCCTCGATACGTCCAAAAGGCTGCAAAAACAAGTTGCCCAGGTAAATGCTGCTCTTAGGGCCTTGAAAAAAGTAGGGGCCAATGATGGCAGGAAGGTTAAAACTTTTAAGCAGAAGCTGAATGCACTTAAAAAGCTGGCAGATCAAAACAATCTTCTCTCACCTCATTTAAAAGACCTTGAAAACTTGCTCTGGATTTACCCCGCAATGGTCTTGCCGCTTGAAATTCGTGAGGACCATGACTTCATACATGCAGCTCTTAAAAAACCTTCTCTTCCTATTGCACGAATGCTGGTCTTGCTTAAGAAGATATCGATAGGACTGGATGCAAAGTGGTACGTCCGAGGTTTTGTTGTAAGCATGTGCCAAAGTTCAGAAGACCTGATTGCAGCTGCTAAGCTTACGCGAAAGATGTGTGGATCATTCACTCTTCCTGTAGTCCCTTTGTTTGAGAACGAGAAAGGACTTAGCAATGCAGTTAAGATTCTTTCTGAATCTTATAAGGCATTTGCTTTCAAACAGGAACACCATAAGCGCTGGGGTGGAAGATTCGAGGTAATGTTGGGTTATTCAGACTCGAGCAAGGAAAATGGAGTTTTCCCAGGAAGACTACTTGTAGAAAAAGCACTGCTTGAGCTGGATGAATTCATCCAGAAGCAAGGTATGACCCCCGTATTCTTCCATGGCTCAGGAGGAAGTGTAAGCAGAGGTGGCGGATCCATCAAGGAACAAATAGCATGGCTTCCCCAGTCTGCCTTGAATATATATAAGGTGACTGTACAGGGTGAAACCGTTCAGAGAAATTTCAATCAACCACAAATCATGCGCTCACAGGTAAATAAGATCGTTGAGGAATTTGCGAAGTTTAAGCCCAGGAAAAAAATCCAGTCAGGTGAAATCAATCAATTTGCCTCTGCTGTCCAGGATTCTTATAAGGATCTTGTCCAGGATACCGCCTTCCAGGAAGTCGCTACACTGGCAACTCCCTATGACTTTCTAAACCTGCTTAAAATCGGTTCAAGGCCGACCAAGAGATCAGGCAAGGGGAAATTTACTCTCAGGGCGATACCATGGATTCTCTGCTGGACACAGACACGCCTGCTTCTACCAATCTGGTGGGGCGTAGGAAGTGCATGGGAACAGCAAAGCAAAGAAGAGCGCAAGGCCATTATCGATTACTATAAGCAATCTCCACTCATGCAATCATTCATAAAAAACTTAGGTTTCACCCTCGCCAAAATGGAGTTGGGTGTATGGAAGTTTCAACTGGAACACTCCGGGCTAAAGGAAGAACAGAGGAAACAATGGTTTGATAAGATGGAGCTTGAAGTTGAAAAAACCATGGCTTTTTTTGAAGCGCTTACTGGTGGCAAGGATCTGACCTGGTTTAATCATCGACTAGGACAGAGTATTATCTTCCGTTCCAGCATGATTCACCCTTTGAATATAATTCAGAAGATTTCATTGGAACGAAAAGATAATAGCCTGCTTCGTGAGACAGTAACTGGTATTGCGTGTGGGATGTTAACTACCGGCTAGTGGCGGGCATTTCTGTCAGCATCAAAATCTTCTCTGTTTTTGCCGACTGTAAAGTTGCTTTCATACTCATTATCAACGCCTGGCTCAGCAGTGGGATTTCTTTGAAATGAAGTATTCCCAATGTCATCAGGATGCTTATCAGTTTCATTGTCAAAAGATGCCATCAGCTTATCCAGCTTGTTTTTTACTACTTCCCTGGTTTCGCCGTACTTGCTTTGGATTAAGCCGGAGACCTTGGTAAAATTCCCTTTGGTTTGTTCAAGTTCATCATCTGAAATCCTTCCCCAAACATTCCTGAGTCCACCTTTAATCTCATTCCACTTACCCTTGATTTGATCTTCATTTAGCATACTGTCCTCCTTGTAATCCTTTATGTAGCATAAATGATGCCATCACACTTGAGCGTTTTAGTTTAGGTGCACTCAAGCCCCCTTGTAGTGGGGGCTCTTAGCTGTCGATTGAATTGTGCGAAAATAAATGCTGTGTCTGGGGAACTTTGGGATAGGTTGTGGTGAAACAGCTAGTTAAAAAACTGAAGGGTGCCCGACACATAAAGCATTTTCCCTTCAGTACTAATATTTAATAAGCAAGTTCTATGCCAGATTGTGTTTTGGTATGGTTCTTGCTATCCACCATAGACGTAATCACCATATAAGGAGGAATTTATGTCTAACAAGACTGTGGATAAGAAAGTACTAAAGAAGACTGCTAGAAAAGTTGGGTTTGGAACAAACAAAGCACCAAAAGATGTTGGTCTTAAAGATCAGTACTTCATAATCCGTGAGGATATTATGAAATTGCGTGAAGATGTTGTTAAGGGCTATGACATGACGAGAGATTGGCTTGATAAAAACAGCACTGTGCGTGGTTTTTTAGCCAAGGCAAAATAGGTCCAGAGTCAATAAGTCTCATATGCTCCTGGGGTTAAGAGGAAGATTGCCCCCTTCTGACCCCAGGATTGTTTCTAACCTAACGTAATTTAGTTTTCTTAAATTGGCATGAATTGTGCCTATACACAAATAAGAGCATCTCGTATTTTACAAGGAGTGAAAAATGCTAAGAGCAGCAATTGCTTTCTTCGTTCTCGGTCTAGTTGCCATTCTTCTCGGCGCCAATGGCGTTGGTGGATTATCGGTCGACATTGGTAAGACCCTACTATTCATTTTTCTTATCCTGGCCGTGATCAGCTTCATTGCAAGCTTGGTTACCGGAAAGCGTATAGGGAAACCATAGAAGGTATATCATTATGAGCGAGACAATGATGAACGTTAAAGTGCACTACCTTCTCACGGCCATTGCGCTGGTATTCCTTGGCTTCAGTATCTCCAATGGAGATATACTGCAACAGCTTCAGGGTGAGGATCGGACCTGCAACTTAATTATGGGTAATATTGATTGCGTGTCAAACCACGCTGATTACAAAATCAATCATGCCGAAGTTATAAACTCGCTTAATTAGATCATAGGGATAATAAGTGCTTTTGCGCTTTTTATCCCTTCAAGAAACGAAATTTCAAATCTTCCAGGTTCAATTCATTTAATAGTGTTTCAAGTTTTTGCTTCGGATGATTCCTTGGCAAGTCCTTATACTGGGCAACTATCAACTCATTCTTCATGGAATGTTCCCATCCAATTAGTTCCGTCACAGTAACTTGATAGCCATGTGATTCCAGCTCAAGACATCTAAGCACATTTGTAATATGACTTCCAAATTCCCTTGTATGAATTGGATGTCTCCAGATTTCAGTCAGCACGGATTTACCGAGGTTGTTACCCTTGTGCTTTCTGAGTGAACTCGCAACTTCGGCCTGACAGCATGGAACCAGGACTAAAAACTTCGCTTTTTTCTCCAGGGCAAATGCAATGGCATCATCAGTTGCAGTATCACAAGCATGCAAGGCCGTAACAATATCCGTAGTGGCTGGTAGCAAGGGTGAACTTATAGAATCTTCCACTGAAAGATGATGAAAATCCATTCGATTGAAGTTGAGCTTACGTGCCAGCTCCTTGGATTTAACCACCAGGTCTTCCCTGGTTTCTATGCCAATTACCTTCCCTTGCTTGGAATTTTTAAAGAAGAGATCGTAGAGAATAAATCCAAGATAAGATTTACCCGCACCATGGTCGACCAGATTATATGGCCGATCCTCAGCTTCTACTTTTGCGAGCAAAGGTTCGATGAAATTATAAAGGTGATAAACCTGTTTTAACTTCCGGCGGGTGTCCTGGTTAAGTTTTCCATCCCGGGTAAGGATATGTAGCTCTTTTAATAGCTCAAGAGATTGGCCGGGTTTGATTTCAGGAATTAGTGTGGTCATGGATGCATGATAGCAAAAAAGAAAGAAGACAACCACCCTCCGTAAATAGTGAGAGTGATTGTAACTAATTTTTTAGGATTGCTAACTGAGTGCAGGAATGTTTTTTTGACATTGCGTTGATCATTCGACCAAACGTTTGTTAGCAAATTGACTAAAGCATATTTTGTGCCAACCATTATATTATTTAGTTTTCAGTAGCTTAGGAAAATAACTAACTTGATTGTGGGGTTTTCTGACACGGGGTTAGGGGGTATAATATCTGACACTGAGGTATTTAATATGGAAGTCCCTGACGAAATTCAAGGAAGATACCTGGAACGTAGAAAAAATGATCTGGAAGGCTGCTGGGTGGCCCTCGAGAATAAAAACTACGTGCTACTTGAGAAAATTGGCCACCAATTAAAAGGGAATGGTTCTACCTTCGGCTTTCCCCAATTGTCTACAATTGGAAATGAACTGGAAGTAGGATCTAAGCTCGCTGACCATCTCTTGATAGAAAAGGCTCTTCAGAACTTTGCCACCTGGTTAGCAGAGCAAAATTAGTTCAGGTTCATTTCCTTGAGCTTCCGATAAAGAGTCTTACGATCGATACCCAGATCTTTTGCCGTTTGCTCTTTAGCACCATCATTTTTATCAAATATATATTGAATATACTTTTTGCAGAGTTCATCAAGGGTTACAGGCTGATCGTAATCAAACCCAACACCATGTTTAACGGTGACTTCATCATGGGCCTTTTGGCCGAATACATCGTCAGTAGGCAAGTCCTCCGCCTGGATATTATCAGATGAGGTCAAAACCACTGCGCGTTCAATAGCATTTTCCAATTCCCTGACGTTACCTTTCCATTCATGGCTTTCTAGCTTTTGAATAGCTTCCTTAGTAAAGCCTTTAAGCTGGACGTTATTCATGACAGCAAACTTCTTAAGGAAATATTCGCTTAGGGGCAAAATGTCGTCTCTTCGTTCCCTGAGTGGAGGCATAAATATAGGAATAACATTCAAACGGAAGAATAAATCCTCCCGGAATCTGCCCTCGAGGACTTCTTTACGAAGATCTTTGTGGGTAGCACAAATTATCCTGGCAGAAATATCACGGTATTGATTTTCACCAATACGCTTAACTTTTCTTTCCTGGAGCACACGCAAGAGCTTGGCCTGTAATGGAAGGCTCAAGTCCCCTATTTCATCCAAAAAGAGCGTACCCTTATTGGCTTCTTCAAATAATCCAACTTTCTTATCACTAGCTCCGGTAAATGAGCCCTTGGCATGTCCAAAGAGTTCGGACTCAAGCAAGTTTTCCGGAATAGCAGAACAATTGATCGCAATGAAAGGTCCATCTTTCTTATCACCCAACTCATGCACGGCTTTCGCAATAACTTCCTTACCAGATCCACTTTCCCCGGTTATGAGAATATTGGCCTGGCTGCTTGAAACTCTCTTAGCAAGTTCCAGGGCTTTCTTAAATCCGCTTGATTTACCAATAACACCTTTCAATCCCATTACATCTTCCTGGAAGAGGCTCTTGAGATTGCTGTTTTCTTGCTGGACTTGATTTAAGAAAAATGCGCGCTGAACTGATATTAAAAGCTGTGGAATATGAAGCGGCTTCAAAACGAAGTCATAGGCACCGGCTTCAATTGCTTCCACCGCAGTCTCGACACTTCCCTCGGAAGTCATAAGAATGATTGGCAAAGATGAATTAGAACGTCTTACTCTTCGTATGAATTCAAGACCTGACATTACAGGGAGCTTAAGGTCCGATATAACAACATCCGGTTCTGTTCTTTTGCTTTCGATATCAATCAAAGCTTCCTCTGCATTATTGTAAGCGCAGACTTTATAGCCTCGTTGTTTAAAGAAGCTGGCCAAAAGATCTAAGAGATCCAGGTCATCATCAATAAGTGCGATCGTGGAAGAGTTTTTGAGTTTCATGGGGCTAAAATCCTTAAGCGGGCATTTTTGCCTAATATAGAGGCAGAAGTACCCAGTGGCAAGCCTTTGGGCCTTTTCAAATGTTTGAAAATCTTACACTTAGGCTTGGCCCTTTGAGTGCAGCCAAATTAACAGAAATGAGTCTTAAATCTTGTGGGTAAATTAAGGTTGGGTTGGAGGTTAGGTTGAATCTTTCTGAATCTACTAAATACGTTTTAAAAAATAATGGGCAAGCCCTTCTTTCAGGATTCTGGAAGGAAGATGTTCGTTCAATATTTACTGACATAAAAAAAGAGTTCCGCACCTTCAAACAAAAATCTCATACGACAAAATCTGGTTTCATGAGCTTGAAGGAAAATACAATTGATTCTTTCCATATTCTCTCAGAACTACCTCACAGGCTTAAATGCGGCTTTGGTATTTTCCGGGAAGGATTCATTGATGAGCTTGAGCATTTTCATGATCCCAAGGACAGGACTGTCTTTACGATGAAAGTTATTGGGGCCATGACGAGTTTCGCTGTGGGAACCATGTATGAACTAAGAAAGACAAAACCGGATATACATATACCTGGACTAAATAAGCGTTCTGCCTTTGCCCAATTCATGGTCACAGAAATGGTTATAAGGCTGAGTTATCTTTTTATACTCCGTTTTATCGGGGAAATTGAAGATCAGGTTTCAGATCCGGAAGACTTGAAAAAACTCAGGTTCTTCAAGCATTTGCTGACTGGGAAGGATGGAACTAAAAAACCTGAAGGCTGGAAGGATGATCCCGAAGATAAGGCATTCCAGCTTGTGGATTCATTCAAGAATTACATAATGACTGGCAAAGAATCCTGATATATGTTTTTTTCATGAGCAATCTTAATGAAACACTGGAAAATCTTCGCGGTAACTATCAAGGTGCCAAATTTGATATCGAGGATTGTAATCCAGATCCCGAATTGCAATTCGATTTCTGGCTTCAGAATGCATTGAACGCCAAATGTGATGAGCCAAATGCCTTTGTGCTTTCTACGGTTACAGCGAGTGGGAAGCCCCGGGCCCGTGTATTGCTGCTTAAGGGTATCCACAATGGTAAGTTTGTTTTTTACACCAACTATAAAAGTTCCAAAGGCGATGAAATGGAGACAAACTCCAGAGTCGCACTGACTTTTTTATGGCTTCCACTGCAGCGGCAGGTGCGAATTGAAGGTGTGGTTACAAAACTAAGCATTGAGGCATCTGAAGAATATTTCAAGAAAAGGCCAAGAGGAAGTCAGTTGGGCGCAATAGCGTCTCCCCAAAGTAAAAAAGTGGCTTCCAGGGCCGAACTTGAACGACTTTTTAAGGAAGCTGCTGAGAAATTCGAAGAAGCAACTATTTTGCCTAGACCTCCGCATTGGGGTGGATATGCAGTTTCTCCGGATTATTTAGAGTTCTGGCAGGGCAGGGCCAACAGAATGCATGATAGAATTTGTTACGAGAAGACTGATGCAGGTTGGGCGCTGTTCAGGCTTGCACCTTAGAGTTCTTAAAGATCCATGCCATAAAAGCACCCCAGCTTAATCCCACAAACATGCCTCCCAGGATGTCACCTGGATAATGAACTCCAAGATAAATACGGCTAAAACTCACAACAATGGGCATAATCCAAAGCAAGTGCCACATCTTGTTTTTATTCTCCAGTGAAGAAAGGGAATAAATGACCAGTGCAAAAGTATTTGCAGCATGTGAGGAGACAAAACCAAATCTTCCACCACACTTCTGGCCGAATTGATAAATAAGAGGCTGCAGGTCTTCTACCCTGCATGGACGCAGGCGGGTGAAGATGTTTTTTAGTATATAGGATGAAGTTACATCACTTGCCACCAATGCCAATAACATAAATAGTACAAACAGGCTGAACTTTGGCTTTGAGTTTTGCTTATGGGCATGCCAGAGAATAAATCCCAATAGAGGTGCCCAGAGAAGTTCACCTGAAAAAAACTTCATGAGGGGGTTAAGCCATTCTGCATGCAAGGAATTTAAAATAAGAAAGAAAGACCTGTCGATAGAAGCAAGGCTGGATATCACTGAAGAACACCCAGCATTTTCTTAAACCTCAATCTGAAGACGTTTATAACTGCTTCAGCGATGATCTTCTTGCTCATCTTGGATTTGCCTTTATTGCGCTCAAAAAAGGTAATGGGGAATTCAAAACAAGGAAAGCCCAAGGACCAAAGTTTATACTTAAGCTCGATTTGGAAAGCATAGCCAATAGAAAAGATCTTATCCAGATTCAAGGAAGAGAGAGCTTTTCTTGAATAAGCATTAAAACCCCCGGTTGAATCAGAGAATGGAATGCCGGTTATGGTTCCGGCATAAATTGTTGCGAAATAAGAAAGGAGTAACCTGTGCATGGGCCAGTTCATAATGCGTATGCCGCCAGTATAACGGGAGCCTACAACCAGGTCATGACTTTGGAGGTTTTCAAGAAATCCTGGGATTGCTTCGGGCTCATGGGAAAAGTCACAGTCCATTGTGATGACGGCTTCAAAGTTTTTCTCAAGGGCCCACCTGAAACCCATGATATAAGCGGTCCCTAAGCCTAATTTTTCTGATCTTTGTAATAAGTGGAGATTGGATTTCTTTTGCTGAAAAGATTTTACAGCTGCTGCTGTCCCATCAGGAGAGGCATCATCAATTATCAAAACATTTAATGCAGGATGTAGGCGATCAAGCGTTGATAGCATTTTTTCAATGTTAGCAATTTCGTTATAGGTTGGTATGATGACAACCGAATTATCCAAACTGATCATACTGAATACCTTGGCTTATGTTAGATTTTTGTATAGTTTACATAAATTGGCGAAACATGACAAAATTTTTAAAGATCCTCCTCCTTTCCCTCTTGATCCTTCAGCTCTTGGTTGCTTCGTCTTTTGAACTGGCCCATGATGAATCCTATTACTGGATGTTTTCAAAGAATCTGGATTGGGGCTACTTTGATCACCCCCCTTTTGTGGCAGTCATTATCAGGATGTTCTCCTTTCTTCCTCACTCAGAATTAACAGTCCGGCTAGGTTTTATCGTATTACAGTTCCTGGCCCTCGCCTTGACCCTTAAGATTGTCGATCCCCGTTATCATTTACGGGCCACTCTTATGTATTTTGCATTCCCCCTGGCTTCCTTATCCGGGTTACTGGCCTTGCCGGATATGCCTTTATTATTCATGACTGCCCTTTACCTATTTTCGCTTAAGCTTTTCCTGGAAAAACGAGACACTAATACCGCCATGATGCTTTCTTTGGTTATTGCCCTCCTCTTGTATGCCAAGTACCACGGCATCTTACTGGTCTTTTTTACAGTTATGGCCCTTCCAGGTCTTTTTAAAGAAAAGAAATTCTATCTAGTTGCCCTGACCGCCCTTGTGTTGTTCATGCCCCATTTATGGTGGCAATACCAACATGACTTTGCGACCCTTCGTTATCATTTCCTTGAAAGGCCCAAGTCAGAATTTAACATCGATAGAATGTTTGAATTTATCGCCGTTCAAATAATACTTCCCGGTGTCCTGGCTGGACCATTGGTCTGGTGGATTGTCCTGAAACGGCAGATTAATAACGAATTTGAAAGAGCCTTGAAATTTATCTGTATAGGTTCAGTTTTTTTCTTTTTAATTTCCACATTGTCTAAAAAGTATGAGGCCAACTGGACTATTTTCCTGGCCCTTCCCTTGATTTATCTCTCGGTTACTTCTGATGTCTGGAAAAACAAAATTCCCAAGGCACTTTTGTATGCCTCTTTTGCCCTGGTCGTTGGGTCTCGCTTGATCGTTCTTTTTCCAGTAGATACATTTGGTATTAAGCGCTTGAATGAGGTTAATGGATGGGAGAAATGGGCCCAGGTAGTTAATGGTCAATGCCAGGGTCCAATTGTTGCAAACACATATCAGATAGCCTCAAAATTATCTTTTTACCTTGATCATGAAATTCGTTCCATTAATTATCGCTCTCGTAAGAACCAGTTCGACATCTGGGGATGGGATTTGAAAAATCCGATTAAAGACGTCTGTTACATAACTCAATCTAAGAAATTTCCCGGCTTAAGAATATGGACTCCAGAAGAGAAAGAGCTAATGCTGGTAAAAAATCAGAATTTTGCTGAATTAATGGCGAGAAAAGAATCAAGTATGAGATAAATAGGTATGTTTACAAAGCTCAACTTACAAAATTCTTACGACAAGGTTAAATTCCTTACCATCCTTCAGTTTGTTCTCGTGATCTTCGGATTTATCGCAGAAGCGGTAATGGAAAAATCGCTTCTCAATTTCTCATTTATTTTTCAGTTGATCTTGTTATTAGTTATCTTCAATTTCTTCTATCGTGCACTTTCAAGCCTTTATTATTCTTATTGGAACATCACACTTATTCTCGGTATCTATTACCTTGTATCCATGACCCGAAACATGCTCATCATCGGCCACCCTATTATCGGCGTTCTTTTCATGTTCAGCCTCTTCTTCCTATGCGTAAGTGGCTATATTATCTCCTCTCCACTTTATTATCCCCGCTTTACCTGGTGGGAGTATGATTTCCGCTTCCGGGCCGATATCAAGTGCTTTGTAGAAATTGAAGGAAATCAATTCGCGGGAAGGCTTTCGGATTTAAGAAGAGGGGCAGCTTGCCTTGAGCTCTTCACTCATATGCCGGTGGGCCAGCCAATCTTCATCAACACTGAGATCCTTAATCAAAACTTCACACTCTACGGTGAGGTCAGATCTAAGCGCGAACCAATTATTGGCCGCTCAGTAGTGTACGGGGTCAGGTTTGTGAACACTGAGCTTGAACAAAAACAGCGACTGAAATTTTTAAGCAATTACTGGCGTGAAAGTAAGCGTATCAAGATCCGCAACAAATTCGCCTTATCCGACAAATGAAAACAGAATTACAAGATCACCTCTGGTTTATGGGACTGGCCCTTGAGCAAGCGGATCTTGGATATCGTGCACAGGAAGTTCCGGTAGGTGCAGTACTGGTTTCTCCAACCGGAGAAATTCTTTCCAACCAACATAATCTCAAGGAAGCCAATTTCAACCCTACAGGTCACGCCGAAATGCTGACATTGCTGGAAGGTTCAAAGAGAATGCAGAATTGGCGGCTCGCTGACTGCACATTATATGTGACACTCGAACCATGTCCGATGTGCCTGGCCGCCATGGTTCAGGCAAGGCTTAAACTTTGTGTCTTCGGTGCTTACGATTCTAAAGGGGGGTCACTCAGCTTAGGCTACCTTCTGAATAAGGATAAAAGACTCAACCATCAGTTCTCAATCATGGGTGGAGTCAGGCATTTTGAGTGTTCAAAAATTTTATCTCAGTTTTTTAAAGAGCGTAGAACTTCCTACAAGCCGAAGAATTAGTTGTCTGACACTGCGTGTTCGTGTTAAATCTAACTTTCCTTTTTCTGTTATTAGTCTACTTGTGGAGCTGTGTCAGAGCGGTTGAATGAGCACGCTTGGAAAGCGTGTAATGGTGAAAGCCATTCGAGAGTTCGAATCTCTCCAGCTCCGCCATTTTACCTGAAACCTCATGCACACAAATTCTCTTTAACCAATGAAGTAGCTTTCTTGTCGGCGAAGCTTCGCGCAATTCGCTTCATCCAGGTGAAGTAACTTTCTTGTCGGCGAAGCCTCGCACAATTCACTTCATCCAGGTGAGTACTTCCCCGCCGGCGAAGCCTCGCACAATTCACTTCATCCAGGTGAGTACTCCCCGCCGGCGAAGCCTCGAACAACTCACTTCATCCAGAAGAAGTAGCTTTCTTGTCGGCGAAGCTTCGCGCAATCACTTCATCCAGGTGAAGTAACTATCAGCCAAATCTTAGGGTTTTTGTTATGAAATGAAATACTTGATAAAGTAAGAAAGTGAGTCGAGCACGCTTCTTTACAAGACTTGGAAAGAATCATAATATCTGCGGCGGCAGTCTGTCTTAGATGAGCATTTCGCCATCAATCCCGCCAGGCCAGGAATGGAGCAACGGTAGTGGTTTGGAGTGTTGTGTTTAAGTTCAGGCTGCTACTTTAAAATTTTCCTATTCACATTCAGACCAAACTCATAAAATCTTACATCACGTTTTTATCCCTTCTTTCAAAGCAGTTGCGTAGTGACTTAGTAGGGGGACTCCCCTATTTTCCAGCTCGCAAAACTTAAATTTTCCGGAGTGTTATGGCCTATCAAGTTCTGGCCAGGAAGTGGAGACCCAAGCAATTCGAAGAAGTTGTAGGGCAGGACCATGTAACCCGCACGCTGCAAAATGCGATAAGGCAGAATAAACTTGCCCATGCTTACTTGTTCACAGGGACAAGAGGAGTAGGTAAGACTTCTATTGCTCGCCTATTTGCGAAAGCAATACGTTGCGAAAGTCCTAAGTCGAATTTTAACCCATGCCAAACTTGTCCAACTTGTCGCGACATTGATGCTGGTAATTCTATGGATTACTCGGAAATTGATGGTGCTTCAAATAACAGTGTCGATGACGTCAGGGCCTTAATCGAAAATGTTCAGTACCTGCCCACTCGCGGCAAACATAAAATCTACGTTATTGATGAAGTTCATATGCTTTCTGTGAGTGCATTTAATGCACTCCTGAAAACCCTGGAAGAGCCGCCTGAACATGTCATCTTCATCCTTGCCACTACCGATCCTCACAAGCTCCTGGGTACCGTAATCTCAAGATGCCAGCGTTATGATTTTAAGAATGTGCCTGTCGAAATTTTATCAGAACATGTGCTCAAGATTGCGAAAGCTGAAAACATAAAATTCTCAAGTCCGAAAATTGCCAAGCGATTGGCAGAACTAGGTAAGGGATCGGTCAGGGATACATTATCTATCTTTGATCAGGTGCTGGGCCTCTCAGGCGGTGATAACGTTACTGAGGACTCACTAGCAGCGGCCTTAGGCCTGGCCGGCACTCAGTCGATGCAGGAGCTTCTTACAAGCCTTCTGACAGGGGAAGCGAAGCAATGCTCAAAAGTATATCGCGGCCTGGTCGATGAAAATGTAGACCTTAAAAAATTATGCGATCAGATTCTTGATGGCTTCTACCGCATTATTAATTCTATTGATGATCAAGCCCAGCTTTATAAAGATGAGCTGATCAAGGAAAAAGCTCTCGCCGGCATTACAGTGGCAGAGTTGTTCTGGATGTATGAAAGCCTGGTGAAGGATTTCAGCTGGGCACTTAACAGCCTGAATCCGGATAAGGTTGTCCAGATCGTATTGCAGAAGATCTGCTTGCGCCGGACTATCCTGACAGGCGAGGATTTAAAAGTAGAGACGGTTGCACAGGCGGGGAAGCCTGAAGCCGTAGCAGTTCAGGAGAAGATAGCTGTCCCTCAGAAAATGGCCAAAACATGGAATGATTTTCTGAATTATCTTCGTCAAACTGCTCCGGCAACTGCGGCCAACCTTGAACATGGTAACTTGTTAAACGACATTAATTTTGACGTAAAGCCCTTGCGATTAGTTGTAGCGTTTCCACAGGACGCGGCTGTTTTCGGGGAGATCATGGAAGGTCGTGAAGTTTATACTCGTTTGAAGAACTGCTTATCAGATTTCTTTGAGCTGGCCGTTGATGATATCGACTTCAAGACACAACTGCTTTCGGTTGAAGAAAAGAAAGACAAGAATTTCCGCACTAAGGTTGAAATTGATGACGAGAGCCGGTCCAACATGGAAGAAGAGCGTCGTCAGAAGATATTGAATGATCCATTTGTGAGAGAAGCTGAAAAGCTATTTAACTCCAAGGTGGATAAAATTATTTTAAGAGAACAGGAGTAAGAGTATGAATATGGGAAACCTGATGAAACAGGCGCAACAAATGCAGGCAAAGCTTGCGATGCTGCAAAATGAACTTTCAACTCGCGAAGTTGAAGCTTCAGTCGGGGGAATGGTTAAGGTAAAAGTTAATGGAAAGCAGGAAGTCCTCTCCATCACAATTAATAAAGAATGTGTTGATCCTAATGATGTAGCTTCGCTTGAAGAGTTAGTCCTTACAGGGGTGAACCAAGCACTTAAAGAGTCACAGGATATGGTTCAAAAGGCCATGTCGGCTGTAACCGGTGGCATGAACCTCCCGGGCATGTTTTAGTGATTCAACTTCCAGAGGTGATCAAGAATGCAGTTGAAGCCCTTACCCGCTTGCCGGGTGTCGGGGAGAAAACGGCTTTCAGGATGGTCATGAATATGAGCAGCTGGAAGAGTCCTGAACTTGAAAGTGTCGGGTCATCTATCATTGCACTCAAGCACCTTGAACTTTGCCAGGAATGTGGCATGTTCGCTGATGGTAAATTTTGTGCCATCTGTGAAGATAGCTCACGCCAGGCACTCAAAGTCATGTGCGTAGTAGAAAATGTCTCGGACTTAATGGCGATTGAAAAAAGTGGTCACTTCAAGGGTGTTTATCACATTTTGGGCGGAGTGCTTAATCCACTGCTTGGAGTAGGTCCTGATGAACTCCGGATGGATGAACTCAAAAGTCGAATTATAGAAAAAGAGATTGAGGAAGTTATTCTGGCCATTAATCCTTCGGTTGAGGGTGATGCCACCTGTGCCTATTTCAAGACACTCTTACCTGAGTCTATGAGGGTTGAACGAATTGGTTTCGGTGTGCCTATAGGTGGTAGCCTTGAATATCTTGATCCTATGACCATTACGAAGGCCCTTGAAAATCGGAAAAGGTTTTAGATGAAGAAACAGATTCCAGTAAACGAAAGAATAAAGATGGTGCTTGAGCCCAAGCGCTCATCAATCAAGGCACGTCTTTTCGTCACACGCGAAGACGGCATAACGATATATGACAGCATTCAGGACAATACGACCACATCAGTTGCAGCACTTGTGAGCGGACTATGGCAAGCTTCTGAAGCACTGATGGGACTGGTTCATGAGGGTCGGGAAGTTATGGAGTTCAGATTAGGTTTTGATACATCATCTCAGGGGATTTATCTTTTTCCTTTTTCACTCACAAATAAGCGTTATTATCTGGGTGCTATTTATCATGATTGCGTAAATCCAGGTCAGCTCAAACGTCAAATTGCCATGATCAAAGAAGAAATGGACAGGTTGTTTTTGTCCGAACCTGCTCCGGCACCATTGCCTCCCGTACGTGGGCGTGATGGGTTTTTATTTCAGGATATTTCAGACGCAGAGATTGACCGTCTCTTTTCCTTAGGCGGAATTTAATATGTCATTTGTAAATTATCACACAAAAGAAATTAACTGTAAGATCGTCTATTACGGTCCCGGCCTTGGCGGGAAGACGACTAACATCCAGTTTATTTATCAGAAGACTAGTTCACAGAACAAAGGCCAGATGATCACTCTCAATACAGAGAATGAACGCACTTTGTTCTTCGATTTCCTACCCCTGGATTTAGGCGAGATCAGAGGTTTTAAGACCAGATTTCACCTTTACACAGTTCCAGGACAGGTTTTTTATGAGGCCAGCCGTAAGCTCATCCTGAGGGGTGTGGATGGCCTGGTTTTTGTTGCAGACTCCCAGGTTGAGCGAATGGAATCCAACCTGGAATCATTCCGCGGACTGGAGAAAAACCTCGTTGACCAGGGCTATGACCTGGCAAAAGTTCCAATGGTTATGCAATGGAACAAGCGGGACCTGCCAAACATCGTTCCCGTCGAAGATTTGCAATTTCAATTAAACAAAAGAAAACTCCCGGCATTTGAAGCCGTGGCCACGTCAGGCCAGGGAGTTTTTGAAACTTTAAAAATGATTTCTAAATCAGTCCTCTTAAATATTAAGGGCGGACTGGAATAGGTTAAAGGAGTTCCCATGTACGATAGAATCAAGCCGTTGAGTAAGAAGCAACTGGATACGCTGAGAAAGAAGCTACAGGAAGAAAGGCAGTCTCTGGTATTCAGTGATCAAGGCGCTGACTCAGATTTAAGCCTTGCTGTTCCTGAAGTAAGTGACGAAGTCGAATCATCTATTACGGATTACAATAACTCTCACCTCTTGAGATTCCGTAATCGCGAAGTTTTCTATGCGAAGAAAATTGAGAAGGCCCTCAAAAAGTTTGAGCTAAATGAATTCGGCCTTTGCGATGACTGCGGATGCTGGATCAAGTTTGAACGCCTGATGGCTCGCCCTACTGCAGATCTTTGTATCGTTTGCAAAGAGGATTCTGAGCGTGATGAATCAAGTAACTTTATGGGTCGCCAGTCTAAGTCTTTAGGCAGGGTCGTGGACCTTACTGGTATGATGGCATAAAGGGATTATTATGGCGGATATCAAAGTTGCAGTAATTGGTGGCAGTGGAATTTACAAGCTGGATGGAATCAAGATCAAGGAACAGATCAAGGTTAGCACTCCATTTGGAAGTCCAAGTGCTGATATCATGGTATGCGAAATTGATGGTGCGCCTTTTTATTTTCTTCCAAGACATGGCCTGGGTCATCACTACACACCAAGTGAAGTGAATTACCGGGCCAACATTTTTGCTCTTAAGAAATTAGGGGCAGAAACAATTGTTAGTATTTCTGCAGTCGGTTCTCTGCAGGAGCAATATGCTCCAAGGCAATTTGTCCTGGTAGACCAGTTTATCGACTGGACTAAGGGACTTAGGTCTCGGACCTTTTTTGAGAAAGGAATGGTTGGTCACGTATCAGCGGCCAATCCAGTTGAGAGTTCTCTTCAAAAACGCCTCTATGATGCTTGCCAAAAAGCAGGAGTTACTTCCCACCTTGGTGGCACATATATTTGTATTGAAGGCCCACAATTTTCTACCAAGGCAGAATCAAGAATTTACCGGGGCTTTGGAGCTTCCGTAATTGGTATGACTAACGTACCTGAAGCCTTTCTCGCTAAAGAAGCTGGGATGGCCTATGCCACTGTAGCCATGGTGACAGATTACGATTGCTGGAAAGATGAACACTGCTCAGTTCAGGAGATTATGGAAGTGATGAAGAGCAATTACTCTTCTGCCCAAAAGTTTGTGGCAATCGCGATTCCTGACCTTGTGAAGAATCCAGTTACTTGTATAAAAGAAAACCAATATGCCATCATGACTGATCAGGCACTTCTAGGTGCAGCTCAAAGAGAAATACTGGAAGTCGTGCTTAAGTAATGAACGAATACCTTGCCCATTATTCCGTCATGCTAAAAGAATGCCTTGAAGGTATGGAGCTTGGTTCCAGGACTTCTGGCTCGCTCCTTTTTGCAGACCTCACATTCGGGGCTGGTGGTCATACATTCGCGCTGTCGGACCACATAAGTGGTTCTACGGTATACTCAACTGATCAGGATCCAGATGCCTTATTGAATGGGGAAGAGGCCATTAAAGCTAAACAGAAAGAAGGTAAAGTAAATCTACTGGCCATGAACTTTGAACAATTTCCTGATTGGTGTGAAAAAAACCAAATGCAGGATAAGTTTGCAGGAATACTCATGGATCTCGGTGTTTCCTCCCATCAATTTGATAAAATGGAACGTGGATTTAGTTTCCGTGCTGATGCCCCGCTGGATATGCGTATGAATTACGGGGACTCAAGTACCCCTACGGCCGCTGACCTGCTTAATACTCTTTCAGAAAAAGAAATTGCTGATCTCCTGTTTAATTATGGGGAAGAGCGTCTATCACGAAGGATTGCCGCCCGCATTTGTGAGCTTCGTAAGATTAAGAAAATTGAAACAACTGGTGAATTAGAAGCCATTTGTTTTCATGCTTATCCAACAAAGGATAAGCATGGCAGGATTCATCCAGCTACACGTTCATTTCAGGCCCTCCGTATTGCAGTTAACAAGGAACTTACTGTCCTTGAAAATACTTTACCAAAGCTGTTGCCTTACCTCGCTCCCGGCGGTGTGCTGGCCGTGATAAGTTTTCATTCTCTCGAGGACAGGATCGTGAAACACACCTTCAAAGAAATGCTGGAGAATCAGGAATTTCCTGTTACAATTTTAACTAAGAAGCCACTATCAGCCACGGATGAAGAGCTGTCGCAAAATTCCCGATCTCGAAGTGCCAAACTTCGGCTCATACAAAGGGAGACTCAACTAGGGAGGGTTGATGGCATTAAGAAAAAAAGGCGCTTTCAAGTTTAATAACCGGGTTATGGAATTCTTTTTCAATCCGAGCGCATTACCTTTTACATTAACATTCACTACACTTGCAGTCCTGTTCGTTGGTTTCCGCATGAAGGGAATTGAACAGGCCTATCAGGTTAACAACATTCAAAATGACATACATAAAGCAGTAATTCGCAGCAAGGAACTTAAAGCCCAAAGGGCCCGGGAAATGTCCGTTCCGAAACTTCGTGAATTTGCAGTTAAGTATGATCTCAAAGAGCCAGGTCCAGAACAGATCATTCTTATCCCCTAGGCGGCTTATTTGAAGAATCGAATTTTTTTCAGCTTCATGGTGTTTTGTTTCTTGTTTGCCGTCGTGCTAAGTAAGGCCTTCTACATACAGGTATTAAACAAGGAAAAACTCCTGGCCTATGCCAAGAGCCAGTTCATCCGTGAAGTGAAAGAATACCCGAATCGCGGAAATATTCTTGATCGCAATGGAAATCCCCTCGCAATTAATGTCCACGTCTATAACGTTTTCACCATTCCAAAAAACAAGAATGCTGAATATTACAAGCAGCTCAAGGAACTTTCAAAAGTAGTTCCTGAACTTCCTTACAATAAATTAAAAGGCCTGGTTCAAAAACGTAACCGCTATACTTGGCTTGCAAGGAAAGTTCACATCAATGAAGCCCAGCTAAAAAAGCTCAAGAAGCTTGATGCCATCCTGCTGGAAGCCCATTCTGAACGTGTATACCCTAACCGTGAACTTCTGGCACAGACACTTGGTTTTGTAGGGATAGACAACAAGGGTCTCGCCGGTATTGAAAATAACCAGAATAAAAACCTGATCGGGACTCCCCAGGTCGTGAAATACATCCGCGATGCCAAGGGAAGGCCTATTAAGTATGAAACGAAAGCTTCTGCTTTTGCATCAGGCGATGTTCAGCTTTCAATTGATAAGGATATTCAAGGTGCGCTTGAAAGTTATTTAAAAGATGCAGTAGATCTTCACGAAGCACTGCGCGGTGGTGCTGGAGTGATGGATGCTGAGACCGGAGAGATTCTTGCTGTCGCAAATTATCCAACGTATGACCCCAACAAGCCCGGATCCTTTCCGGTAGAAAACCGTAAGCTTTCTTTTGTAACGGATCCATTTGAGCCGGGTTCAACTTTTAAGACAATTACGATTGCTTCCGCACTGGAAAACAAAGTTGCCACTCCTGACACTAAGTTTTTTTGTGAATACGGAAAACTCAAGGTGCAGAACCACTGGATCTCTGAAGCAGAGACTCATGAGAAGTTTGAATGGTTGACGGTCAAGGACATCTTGAAATTCAGCTCAAACGTCGGAACTACCAAGATTGCATTCGCACTGAAATTTCCGCAATTACGAAATACCCTGGATAAATTTAAGTTTGCCCAGAAGACAGGCATTGAAATGGCCGGTGAATCAAAGGGAATTTTAAGTTACAAGGCAAAAGATAAAGTGAAACCCCTTACATTAAGTAATATCAGCTTCGGTCAAGGTGTTGCTACTACTGCAATCCAGATGCTCCGGGCCTATGGGGCAATTGCAAATGGCGGATACCTTGTTAATCCAACCTTGATCAAAAGTGACAAAAGCCAGTTGATACCTGAAAACCGGATCATCACTCAGAAAACAGCGGATGATGTAACTCAAATGCTTGTTGGTGCAGTTAATGAAGGTACTGGTGGTAGTGCAAAAATTCCTCATTACGAAATTGCAGGAAAGACAGGAACGGCCCAAAGAGTTTCTCCCCGAGGTGGATATGATGGCTACATCGCAAGTTTCATTGGTTTCCCTGTCAATGTGAACAAGAAATTTGTGGTCTTTGCCTATGTGGAACATCCTACTACCAAGGGCTATTATGGCGGAGTGGTGGCGGCCCCGATTTTTAGAAAACTTACGCAGTATATACTTTATAAGAAAAAAGATTTTGCACAGTTCGCAAGGTATGACGAAAAATCAAACAAAGTTAACCTTGATGAAGTTGGATCCCAACTTTCTGCGCAAAAAAAAGACTATGCTCCAAGCATGGTGCCTAATTTTGTAGGCATGGATAAGACAAGTGCATTACAATTGGCAGAAAGTCGTAATATAACTATCCAGACCAATGGCTTCGGAGTGGTTACAAAACAATCCGTTCCTCCGGGTACAACCATAGTAAGCGAAATGAGCCTGCGCTTGCAGTTTGAAGCTCCATCTTATGCTGAATGATAAATCACTCGGAACAATTCTAAAATCAAACCTTCCTCCCTTGAAAGTGGATGATGTTCATTGGAAAACCCAGGATTCAACTTCTTCCTCACTCCTTTTTTATCGAATAGGCGAAGACGCATCTGCAGAGAGGTCTTTCATTGAGAGAATTGGCAAGGCGAGCTACGCCTGGTTAATTGTTAATCGTAAAATCCAGGGACTTCCCCTTAATTCATCAGTTATAAATGAAGACCTCTGGCCTGAAATCCAGAAAAATTGTCTGGATAAAATTTTTCCAATGCCCGTACTCAAGCTAATGGCCCTGACTGGAACAAATGGAAAAACCACTACCACTGATCTCGTTCTCCAGTTGGGAGAACTCATGGGCAAGAAAGGCTTGAGCATTGGTACATTGGGTGTAAGGGAAAATCATAAGACCCTTCTCGATTTCGGTCTTACGTCCCCATCACTGATTGATCTGAGGAAGTTTCTCTTCAAATACGGACAGGATAAGGATTTTTGCGTTCTTGAAGCCAGTTCACATGCTCTGGTACAAGGAAGATTATTCGGCCTTGAATTTGACGGTGCAGGTTGGCTTTCTTTCTCCCAGGATCATCTTGATTATCACCATACCATGGAAGATTACTTTGATGCTAAATGTCTCCTGTTGAATTTACTTCTTCCAAAAGCAAAAATATTCATACCAGCTGAGCAAGCTGCACTTTATGAATGTGTTGCAGGCAAGACTACAGTTTGCGAGAAAGCTTCGACTATTGATGAAAACCTTCCTGTTTTTTTTCAGACAAGGTTTAATCGTAATAACCTGGAAGTGGCAGTTGCCCTTCTCTCTGACATTTTTAGGATTGCCGTACCAAGAACCTGGGATAAAATAGTTCCTCCCGATGGTCGTTTTTTCATTCGTCCTTATAAATCAAACTACATTGTTGTTGATTTCGCCCATACTCCAGATGCCCTGGAAAATATTTGCAAGGCCATCAAGGAAGCATTTCCGGAGCACAGGCTTAAAGTATTATTCGGGTGCGGAGGAGATCGTGACAGAAATAAGCGGCCAAAGATGGGAAGTGTGGCGGAGTGCTGGGCAGACCATGTGTATCTTACAAGTGACAATCCCCGCTCTGAAGAACCTTCGCAGATCATCGATGACATATCAAAAGGCATTAAAAACAAGTCTTTTGAGCGACTTGTCGAGCGACCTGCAGCAGTACAGAAAGCCTTTTCTGAATTAAAAGAAAAAGAAGTTTTGCTTTTGGCCGGAAAGGGTCATGAGGACTATATTCTTATCAAAGGTGTGAAGCACCCATATAGTGATATCCGGGAAGTTGAACAGTTTATTGCAAGGAAGTCGTCATGATTAATCTATCTCATCTGAATTATTGTCCATCAATCATGGAAAATAATTTTACACACCTTACTGGTGCTTTGAATTTTACAACTGACACACGAAAATTTCATGCTCCGGGAGCTTTTGTTGCCATACCTGGTGCCAAGGTAAATTCATTAACCTTAATCGATAGTTTACTTACCCGTGGATGCCAATTAGTCGTTTATCAAGCAGACTCAGACAATATTGCCATTGTTCAAAAACTCAAGGTTAAATATCCCACGACAACGTTTACTCCTGTAAAAGACAGCGTTACCTTTCTGCAGGAATTTTCTCATGCCCACATTCTCGAATGGCAGAAACAAAATCCTAAGAATACCGTCTTTGCAATTTCTGGATCAAATGGAAAAACCACTCACAAGGAAATGCTCGCTCATATCCTGAAAGCAATAATTCCTGGTAAGCTGGTGGCCACCGAAAAGAATAACAACAATCATCTTGGTGTTCCGCTGACGCTCTTAAATGTTACGAAAGACACAGAATTTGTAATTCTTGAATTAGGTAGTAATCACCCGGGCGAGATAAAAGTACTTTGTGATATTGCTGAACCAAATGCAGGTCTCACAACAAACATCGGCGCAACCCATCTTGAGTTTTTTGGTACTGAAGAAAAAGTTTTTGAAGAAGAGGGCTATCTTTATCATGCAGTGAAATCAGTTACTGGTGGCAAAGGATTCTTTCTCATAAATAAAGACGATCCATTCCTTGCAAAATTTCCGTCCACATCAGGAACTGTAGCTTATGGTGAAAGCTCAGATGCAGAGGCCCGGATTAAGTTTCTGGATGGTGGTGCTCAGTTAAATTACAAAGGCCTTGAATTAGTGGCCCTCAATACACATATTACTGGCCGACATAATAAGCTCAATCTCATCACATGTGCCTTCGTAGCTGCCCACTTTTATCCTCAGTATAAGAGCTTTATTGATGTTGCTGTTGCAGAATTCCGACCAACTAAAAATCGTTCTGAATGGATTGAATTTCAAAAGAAACCAGTATTCCTGGATGCATATAATGCAAATCCGTCTTCCATGCGTGCTGCCCTTCTGGGTTTCAAAGAGAGCGCTCTTCAGCAAGGTTTCCAGCTTACTGAGACATGCGTCGTTCTCGGGGACATGAATGAATTGGGAAATAATGCTCCTAAGTATCATCAAGAACTTGGGAATTATATATCTGAGCTTGGATTACCCAATGTATACTTCGTTGGTCGTTATGCTGACTCTTACTTGAAAGGTTTTCCCAAGGGAAACAAGCGCGCAAGCAGTTTGGAATTTAAACCTGAGTATCGACGCGAATGCATTAATAAGTACTCAATTCATTTTATTAAGGGTTCACGCTCTTTACAATTGGAGTCACTCTTCGATATAACTTAAGTTTATCTTTTTTAAAGGGATAAACATGCTGTATCATTGGCTTTACCCACTAAGTCAAAACTATCACCTGTTCAATGTCTTCAAGTATATTACCACCAGGTCATTTATGGCCTTCATCATAGCAACAATTGTTTCTATTGTTTGGGGGAAGTATTTCATAGCACTCATGAAACTTCGCCAATTTGGTCAAACCATTCGCGACGAAGGTCCTGAATCTCACAAAAAGAAAAAGGGGACCCCTACTTTTGGAGGAGTCTTCATTATTGGAAGCACGATTATCTCCTGCATAATTTGCGGAAATTTTGTGTCCTTTCCTTTTCTCATGGCCCTCTTCGTCACAATTTCTTATTTCTTCCTTGGTGGCCTCGACGATTACCTGAAAGTTCTTAAAAAAAATACCAAGGGCGTAAATGCCAAGCAAAAGCTGGTCTGGCAATTTGCTACGGCTCTGATCGCAGGTTACGTCATTATTAAATTTGGAATTACAGATTCAAAATTATATTTCCCATTCATCAAAGATCCCCTTATTGATATCGGTTGGTTATACGTTCCATTTGCTGCTTTTGTTATCGTAGGCTCTTCTAACGCTCTTAACCTAACTGATGGACTTGATGGTCTCGCCATTGGACCGACCATCATTTCAGCAGCGACTCTAGGATTTCTTGCTTACCTTGCAGGGCACTCTGAACTTGCGAGTTACCTTTTCATTCCCCACGTTCCGGATGTCGGAGAACTTTTAGTCCTCGTGGCCGCTGTCATTGGTGCGGGAGTCGGATTTTTGTGGTATAACGCCTATCCGGCAGAGATATTCATGGGTGATGTTGGCTCCCTTTCCCTTGGCGGTTGCCTCGGAACGATGGCCGTACTTACAAAAAACGAATTCCTCTTTGTGTTGATTGGTGGAATTTTTGTGATTGAAGCTGTCTCGGTAATCTTACAGGTGGCATCCTTTAAGACACGCGGGAAAAGAATATTTAAAATGGCCCCCATCCACCACCATTTCGAACTCAAGGGATGGCCGGAAACTAAGGTGATCGTTCGCTTCTGGATTATAAGCCTCGTCTTTGCCATCCTGGCCCTGGCGACACTGAAGTTAAGATAAGAAATTTATAGGAGATAGAATGGAAAAATATAAAGGCAAGAAAGTCCTGGTCGTTGGTTTGGGTAAGACCGGATTTGCGCTGGTGAATTTATTCACTCAATTGGGCTGTGAAATCAGGGTTACTGACATTAAGCCGATCTTTGACCTCAATAAGCAAGTGAAACGTCTTAAGAAGATAACTCCTTCTCCTACGATGACTCTTGGCGAGCACAAGGACGAAGATTTTATTGATGCAGACATCATTGTTTATTCATCGTCAGTGGATCCGAACATGTCCCAGCTTCGTATTGCACGTGAGCATGGTCGCCAGGTCTATTCAGATTTTGCTTTTGCTGCAGAAAATTGTAACAAGCCTGTTGTCGCGGTTTGCGGAAGCCATGGTCGTACAATCATTGCCCACATGATTGGATATACATTGAGAATTGATAAGAAGAATGTTTTTGTAGGCGGGACCTCTGAAGAGCCTTTCATTAACTTCTTAAGCCTTCCGAATAAAGATGAAATAGATTACTGTGTGGTTGAGGTTTCACCTCAGCAGCTTCAGACCATTGAAAACTTCAAGCCTATCCTCGCAGTTTATCCAAATCTCGAAGAAAAGAACTTGCTTGGAAGATTTAAATCTTCAGCCGAATATCTTGATACAGCACTCAAGGTTGCACGGAACATGGGTCCGGAAACATACCTGGTTGTAAACTTTGACAAGCTTGCTTCAAACTCTGTTCTCCGTGGTTCTCAGGCCCAGACTTTCTGGTATTCACGCAAGTCTTTCGTGACTATGGGTGTGATTTCAGAAATTCAAGGGACGCATTTCCACGACAAGCGAATACACTCCAACATTCATTTCCATTCTGAATTCAAAGTTACAGACATGCGAATTGTTGGTGTTAACAATCGTGAAAACCTCATGGCCGCCATGACTGCATGTAAGGCCTTGAAAGTTTCCGATGCTTCAATCCAACATTGCATTGAAAAATTCCCGGGGATTCCTCATCGCCTGGAATTTGTGGTTGAGAAGAATGGTGTGCGTTTCTACAACGATTCAAAGTCAGAGACTATGGATGAATTGAAAGTTTCCCTGGAAGCATTCAAGGATCCTGTCATATTGATTGCTGGTGGTAAGGAAATCGAAGGAATTCCTTTCGATAAATATGCTGTCATCATGAAAGAAAAGGTTCGAGTCCTTGTCCTGGTAGGTGAAGTGAAAGAAAGCATGAACCGCATCCTTGGAGATGCAACCCAGACTTATTTGGTTGGTTCTTTCGACGAATCGGTCCTATTGGCCTACCAAAAATCCAGAACGGGCGACACTATTCTCCTATGCCCGGGCAACGAAGGGACGGATGTATTCCGTGACTTCGAGGAGAAGGGCAACTATTACAAGAAACTAATTTTTCAACTCTAATGCTATTGAGCCTAGCGCCTTCTCAAGTTACACTGGAAGAAAACCTCTTCCGGTGTAACTTCAATGATTGATAATTCCCGACTAGAAAAATTAACTAATTACTTCCTGATAAACGTATTCCTTTTGATACTATTCGGCGTCATCATGGTTTTTTCGGCCAGCTACATGTACGCAACCGAAAACATGGGCAACAGTTATTTCTTCCTTACCAAACAACTTCTTTTTATTACTCTGGGAGTTGTACTGGCCATCGTGCTTTCGAAATTAAAAATACTGTATCTATATAAGCAGGCCTACAAGATTAATGGACTCCTGTGTCTGTTACTGACCTTGACCCTGGTTCCTGGAATAAGTGTCGTCATAAAAGGTTCAAGACGATGGCTTAACCTCGGTTTCATGAATCTACAGCCGGGTGAGTTCTTAAAATATAGTCTTATGCTGGCAGCGATTCGTTTTTTTGAAAATTTCAATAGCTACACACCTAAACAACGCTGTCTTTATTTTTCAGGTCTTGTTTATCCCCTGGGGATTTTTGTCATCCAGCCTGACTTCGGAACTTTCTTTATTTGTTCCATGGTCCTTGGGTTCATTGCCTTTTTAAGCTCCTTCCCACGAAAATATTTCTATTCCGCCCTGGTATTTGGAATGATTGGTGCTTTTGGAATCCTGATTTCTGCACCTTACCGGATGAGAAGAGTTATGACTTTTCTTGATCCATGGAAAGATCCAAGAGGCTCAGGCTTCCAGGTAATTCAATCCTTCCTTGCCTTTGCCAATGGTTCATTTTTTGGCCAGGGCCTGGGTAATAGTAATGAAAAACTTTTCTATCTTCCGGAAGCTTATAACGATTTTATTTTTTCAGTTGTAGGTGAAGAGCTTGGCTTCATAGGAGTTCTCGGCACTGTCATTATGTTCCTGAGCTTGATCTTCATCGGATTCAAGCTGGCCATTTCGCTTAAGTCCCGTGTTGGAAGTATTATGGTTTCGACTATTATCTTCACTGTTGGATTTCAGGCCTTCCTGAATATGGGAGTTGTTCTTGGTGTTCTTCCTACTAAAGGATTAAATCTTCCCTTTGTAAGTTATGGAGGATCATCAATGGTTGCAAATCTGGCGGCTTTGGGACTTGTCATGGCGTGTATAAAAATTCAGCCTGGAGATGCAAGAGACATTAGAAACCAGGGGAAACAAACCCCTATTGGAGCGCTCAAGAGCGCATTTGGTTAAAAAATGAAACATGCCATACTAGTTGCAGGTGGAACCGGGGGGCATATAAATGCGGCCCTGGCTGTTGGCGAAGCATTCAAGGAAGAAGGTTTAGATATCCTTTATCTTACCGGTACTCGCACACTTGATTATAAATTGTTCCAGGGTAAACCAGTTCGACATCTCAATTCAAAGCCCCTCCGGACAAATAATCCATTTCAGTTGTTAAAAAATATCCTGCATAACTTAGTCAGCTTCATTTCAATTTTCATGCTTTTTCTGAAGAAAAGACCCATGTTTATCGTAGGTGCCGGAGGCTATGTTTGTGGGCCGACTTTGCTTGCGGGCTACATGCAATTTATCCCTGTTTTTATCATTGAACAGAATGCAGTCATGGGACTTACCAACCGGATACTGGGCTGGATTTCACGCAAGATTTTTGTTCATTTTAACCATACAAGGGGCCTTTCGGAACATCTGAAGAAAAAAGTGGAAGTAGTAGGGAATCCAACCCGGAAATCCATACAGCCAGTAGAACACAGACAAGTTAATGGGGAACTTAAAGTCCTGGTCTTCGGCGGTAGCCTTGGTGCAACCCAGATAAATAATGTTATCTATGATGTACTGAAGAATCCTCCAGTCTCCAGCATGGCCATCCATCATCAACTGGGAGGCCATTTAAATGCTCCTGAAATCCCGACAACTGTTAAGTATTTACCAATGAATTACATCGATCAGATCCAGAAAGAATATGAGTGGTGTGATGTTATTATTTCCCGGGCAGGAGCAAGTACAGTCTCTGAATTGGCCATAATTAGAAAGCCCGTCTTAATATTTCCATATCCACAAGCAACTGATAATCATCAATTCTTCAATGCGATGATTTTCAAGGAAGAATGTGAGTTTACAGTCGAAGTGCTTGACCCAAAGCTTCCACATTCTGATTCCGTAAAGCGAGTTGAAGAATTTCTGGTCAAGGCCGCGGCCCAAGAGCTAAAGTACTCTCAAAACTCATCGTCAGGTAATAATACCTGCGATCAGATATTGCGCGAGATTAAACTTCATGTTGGGCTGGCTTAAAACTACAAAATTACATTTCATAGGTGTCGGCGGCATAGGAATGAGCGGCATTGCAGAAGTCTTGCTCGATCACGGCTATAAATTATCCGGCTCAGACCTTAATGCCTCACCCGTAACTGAAAACTTAAAGCGCAAGGGTGCTGAAATTTTCATCGGTCATAAAGCTGAAAATGTGGATGGCTCAACACTTGTAGTCTACAGCTCTGCAATTGATACTAAAAATCCTGAAGTCGTTCGTGCAATTGAAATGGAAATTCCCATGATCAGACGGGCAGAGATGCTCGCAGAATTGATGAGATTAAAATTCGGTATAGCAGTGGCCGGTTCGCACGGTAAGACAACAACTACCAGTCTGATTGCTACTATTTTCCAGGAAGCAAAACTCGATGCTACCCACATAATAGGCGGAATTGTTAACAACCTTGGTGGAAATGCGCGCTCAGGGGAAGGTAAATTCCTCATTGCTGAAGCCGATGAATCCGATGGTTCTTTTCTTTTATTAAGTCCTATCATGGCCTCGATTACAAATATTGATAACGATCACCTCGACCATTATGGCAGTGACGATAAAATTGTTGATGCTTTTGTGGAATTTGTGAACAGGTTGCCTTTTTACGGACGAGTTTCCTTAAATGCCAATGATGAGGCTTCAGTTGCTATAAAGACCCGGGTGAAACGACCTATAGTATGGTATGGAATCGATCTGGATGATGAAACAGCAGATTATATTGCCCGAAACCTCGATTATTCAGCTTCAGGAACTTCTTTTGATCTCTATCATAAGGGAGAACTTGTTTCAACAATCAGGACCAACCTGATGGGTGTTCATAATGTCTCTAATGCATTGGCCGCGATCTCTATTTCTCATGAAGCAGGACTTAGCTGGGAAGCCTTGAAGAAAGGTGCCGCTCAATTTCACGGTGTAGGAAGAAGACTGGAAAAAATCTGGCAAAAAGACTCTTTTGTCGTCATTGATGATTATGGTCATCATCCGACTGAGATTAAAGCCACTGTATCGGCCTTGAAAAAAGTAGATAACCGTCCACTTTGTGTTGTTTTTGAACCACATCGTTTTTCACGTACACAAAATTTCTGGAAGGAATTCCAGGAAAGCTTCGACGGTACTGATGAACTTTTTATCACTCCTATATATGCTGCAAGCGAAAAACCAATACCTGGTATCACTTCAGAAGCACTGGTCGCAGATATGCAGGCAAAGGGCATGAAGGTTACCTTTTTGAAGAGCCTGGAAGACATGCAAGGACTTATGCGAGAGCGTCAGATGCAAGGTTGCATCTTCCTTACCCTGGGTGCAGGGGCCATTTCTAAGAAAGTTCGTGAATTGGTAAAGGGCCTATGAACTTAGCTGGAGAAATTTCAGCTATTCCTGAACTTGAATTCCATAAAGACCGTGACCTCACTTCGTTCACTACATTCAGGCTGAAATCCATTGGAGATATGGTTGAAGTAAAAAGTGTTGATGCTTTACAAAAACTCCTGCCAATTCTCAATCATCATAAAAAAGAATATCTGGTTGTAGGTTGGGGAGCTAACCAGATCCTGCCACCTGTTTGCGATAAGATTATCCTGCACTTAAGTTTTCCCTTTGATCCAACCTGTCTTGAATCACCACATGACCTTTATAACTTACCTGCGTCCCTGGGAATTAATCACCTCACTGCTCATGCCGTAAAGTTCGGTCTCAAGGGTTGGGAAGTCTTCACGGGAATTCCAGCTTCCTTAGGTGGTGCAATCTATATGAATGCCGGAACAAACCTGGGAGAAATTGGTTCTCTCATAAAAAGTGTTCAACTTGTTACACCAACGGGTCAAATGCGTGAAGAAAAGATTGATTCAAAAAGTTTTTCATATCGTCATAATCATTTTGTAAAACCGGGTGAAGTTATCGTAGGGGCAAGTCTTTGTCATAATGGCCTGGAAGAATCAATTTCAGTGAAAATAAAGGAGTACCTCGAATACCGTAAGCGTACTCAGCCCTTGGCTTCCAAAAATTGTGGCTGCGTTTTTAAGAATCCCCATAGAGAGCTCCAGGCCGGCCGTTTAATCGATTCTCTGGGACTCAAGGGTCTTAAGATGGGAAATCTTAAAGTTAGTGAGAAGCATGCCAACTTCATGGAGAACCTTGGAGAGGCCAAATGGGATCAATTCGAATCCATTGTTGAGACGATTCGCTTTCATATGGATCACTTCTATGGAATTGAGTTTGATCTGGAAGTCAAAATCCCCTATCATTAGTACATGCCTATTACTTTTTTAGTATCAGTTGCAAGCTTCCTCCTATCTATGTCATTGATGGCAGGTGTACCTGATTCAATCACTCAGAGTCACACTAAATACCAGACTTATTTCGGTGAGTGTCCTTCAAAGTCCTCAGGTATGGTTTCACTTCTTATCATGAAAGAATTTGAGAAAGCGAAGTCCCTCAAGGACGTGAAAGAGAAAATCCTGAAAGAGAAACTGGATGAGAAATATTTCTTATCCGATTATCGAATCAGTTATAACCCGGTAACCCGTAAGGTTAAAATTCATCTTGAATGTCCTGAGCCTCTGGCGAAAGTCCAGGTGTACAAGGAAAATGGGGATGAACATTATTCCGCAATCCTCGGCTCTAATGCTAGACTGTATGAACCACAGTACGAAAACCTGATGAAGGCCGAGAAGAAGCTTAATTATAATCTTCCACTGCTCGCGATTTCGACTGACCAACTTGAAGGTGATGCCCCTATCGCACTTTCTCGTTTTATAAAACTCATGGATCCAGAACTTAGAAAAAAAGTATCTGAAATCATTTTGAGCAAAAGCAACGACTTGACTATAGTCTTCGCTCTTGGGACTAGGGCAACAAGTGTCTTCATGGGGGCAGATTTTTGGGGTGAAAAACTTACAAAACTGCAGAAAATCGTGGGCTATGTAAGTAAGAATAAACGGTTTCCGACCACTATCAATCTGGTCAATGCGAAAAAGGTTGTTGTCAAGTTTTCAGACAAAATCTAGAATTTTACTAAGGGCAGAATGATTCTGCTCGCATCGGAGAAGGGAATCTCATGAGTAGTAAAAATGTCATCGTGGCATTAGACATCGGGACGACTAAAGTTTGTACTTTAATCGCACAAAGAACTGCAAAATCCATTGAGATTTTAGGTGTTGGATCGCATCCAAGTCACGGGCTTAAAAAAGGCTCGGTGGTAAACATCGAAAAAACCGTTGAAAGTATCCGCTCTTCAATCGAAGAAGCAAAACTAATGGCAGGAATCGAAGATCTCGAATCTGCGACCATAGGAATTGCAGGAAATCATATATACTGTTTTAATTCTTCAGGTGTAGTACCTGTTAAAAACAAAGAAATTAACCAGGCCGATGTTGATAGGGTGATCGAAGCCGCCAAGGCCGTGCTCATTCCATCTGATCGTGAAGTTATTCACGTCATTCCACAGGAATTCAAGGTCGACAATACTGCAGGAATTAAAAATCCAGTTGGTATGCGTGGATCCCGACTGGAAGTGAATGTTCATATCGTAACCGGCAAGACTCCACTGATTCACAACCTTATAAAGTGTGTTGAATCTGCAGGACTCTCGGCCAATTCAATTATTTTGCAACCGATTGCTTCTTCCCGCTCAGTACTGTCCCAGGAAGAAAAAGACCTGGGAGTTGTATTGATTGATATCGGTGGAGGCACAACTGACATTGCAGTCTGGAAAGATGGAAGTTTGCTTCATTCCCAGATTATTCCTCTGGGCGGTCATCATTTCACGAATGACTTAGCCGTTGCCCTTAAAATACCTCATACTGAAGCAGAGAGGATCAAACTGACCCACGGAACTGTCCTAAGTGGTGCACCAAATGGTGATACATTCATCACAGTCCAGGGTCTTTCTGGCTCCAGGCCGAGAGAAGTGCCACTAAGTTTTGTGGCAGATGTGCTCGCTGCCAGAGCGGAAGAGCTCTTCCAGGTAGTAAGAGAGCTGATGTTGGAGAAGGATTTGCAAGGAGAGATCACTGGAGGCTATGTGCTGACTGGTGGAGGCGCCTTGGTAAAGAAATTGCCTGAAATGGCGGAATATTATCTCGAGAAGCCGGTAAAGCTGGGTTATCCAACGGCTTTCGGTGGAATGACCACGGCCATGCAGCATCCCAAGTTCTCAACAGTGCTCGGACTTTTACAAGAATCAAATTTTGTCTCGGCTGCAACAACCCGCGATGAAAAAGTTGAAGACGAAATAGATATGTTTGATAAACTAGGTAGATCTTTAAAAAATGTTTTCAGAGAGATCTTTTAATTCGGAGGAATCCCATGTTCGATATCGCCGACAATTCAAACCCCCAACTTCCTGCCGGAGCCCGTATCAAGGTTATCGGAGTAGGTGGCGGTGGATGTAATGCAGTAAACACAATGATCCGTTCAGGCCTTACTGGTGTTGAATATATTGTTGCCAACACAGACTCTCAAGCACTCAATGCAAACCTGGCTGCAACTAAAATTCAGCTCGGTGGCAATGTGACAAAAGGCTTAGGAGCAGGGGCGAACCCGGAAGTAGGTCGGAAGGCCGCTATCGAGGATTATGAAAGACTTTCCGAAGTATTGGAAGGAGCTGACATGGTTTTCGTAACTGCCGGTATGGGTGGAGGAACTGGTACAGGTGCCGCACCTGTTATCGCCAAGCTCGCCCGTGAAATGGGTGCCCTGACAGTGGGTGTGGTTACCAAGCCATTTTCATTTGAAGGTAAGAAGCGCTCACGCCAGGCCAACGAAGGAATTCAGGCACTCGAGGAATCAGTTGATTCCCTGATTTGCATTCCTAACCAGCGCCTGTTGCAACTTGCTGGTGAGAATTTATCCCTGGTAGATACTTTCAAGGCTGCCGATGAAGTTCTTTTGAATGCTGTTCAAGGTATTTCAGATTTGATCAATAACACTGGTCTCATCAACGCTGACTTTGCAGACGTTTCAACAGTAATGACAAATAAAGGTCTCTCTTTGATGGGAACCGGGACGGCCAATGGTCCAGACCGCGCTCTCAAGGCAGCAAAGCTAGCCATAAACTCACCTCTTCTGGATGATGTTTCAATTGATGGCTGTACTGGCATCATTATCAACATTACTGGTAATTCATCTCTAACCCTTCATGAAACAAATCAGGCCGTAACTCTGATCATGGAAGCTGCTGACGAAGATGCCGAAATCATTTTCGGAACAGTCATTGATGAGAACATGGGCGAAAATGTTAAAGTTACAGTGATTGCTACAGGTCTCCTGCATCAATCGGATACTCCGACGACTTCTTACAAGCGTCCAGAACCAGTTCGTAAAGTACCTGCAGCTCCCGCTTTTGAATATGCTCCTCAGGCTCCAGTTGCTGCAGCACCGGTTGCTCCAAAACCAGCATCAGTGCAAACCGCTCCGTCTGCACCAACCCCAGCTCCAGCACAAATGCAGGCCAAGCCAGCTGAAAACAAAACTGATTACGCTGTTAAGTCAGAAATGACTTTTGATTATGATCGCACAGACCGTGAAGAATTATCTGAAGCTCCAGCTCCAGTCCAGGCAGCTCCACTTGCAGCCCCTTCTTCTCCTGAAAGACCTAAAATCAATTGGGCCGAAAAGCTACAAACAGCTGCCTCAAAGTATGAGTCTCAAAAGACCTTTGTAGCACCATCTGCTCCAACTCCATCTGCTGCTCCTACACCTTCAAGACCAGCTCAGTCTGAACAACGCTCTGAACGCCAGGAGTTCAACCTCTCTGAAAACTCACAGTCATCAGAGAAAAATGAATCTTCTTCACACAGTGCTGGACCTCAGACCCGCGAAAACAGAATCAAGTCTATCGCTGAAAAGCTTGGCTTCTTCAACTTCGAGGAAGACGAGTTCGATACCCCTTCGTTCATGAAAAAGAACGAACGCAATCACGACTCACAAATCTAATTGTTCTAAGGGGCCCGGGAAACCGGGCCTTTTTTTTGGCATTTTTCTGTATCTTCAAACCAAGCTTCGCTAGCAAGTCTTCGCCCGCGCGATGATGACTTTAGTTTAGAATATTAATGCAAGTCTTCGCCCGGCGATGAGGACTTCAAGTTTAGAATAGTAATGTAAAGCTTGGCCCGCGCGATAATGACTTCAGTTTAGAATATTAATGCAAGGCTTCGCTCGCGCGATGATGACTTCAGTTTAGAATAGTAATGCAAGGCTTCGCCCGCGCGATGATGATTTCAGTTTAGAATAGTAATACAAGGCTTCGCCCTCTTGATGTTGATTTCAGTTTAGAAAAGTAATCAAAGGCTTCGCCATCGTGATGATGTTTTCAGTTAAGAATAGTAATGCAAGGCTTCGCCCGCGCGATATTAAAATAACTTTTAATAACAATACACTTGACGTGTCCGTATGTTTTACGTATTTAGTAAAAATGAAATTTACAAATTTGTCAGACGATACATTATTAAATGAAATGCTATTTTGGGCCAATAAAGAGCGTGAGGCTCTATCTAATGTCCTTTGGCGCTTGAAAGAGATTGATGAACGTAAGCTATATAGTGCAGTTAAATGCGGTAGCTTGTTTGATTATTGCGTGAAGGTTTTAAAGTATTCTGAGGGACAAGCATCTAGAAGGGTCTCTGCTTGTAGATTGCTCCAACAGTTGCCGGAAATATCTGTGCAGATTGAAAATGGGGAGTTGAACATAACTCAACTTAATCAGGCTAAACAGTTTTTTACAGCTGAAGAGATCAATTCTCCGGAGATTAAAAAAGAAGTACTGAAAAAGATTATTGGTAAGACGACTCGGGAAACGGAAAGAATTCTTTGGGACCTCAAAAAAGTAGAAGGCCCGAGGAAAGTGAGCATCTTACTTAAGGAAGAGACAGTATTTGAATTAAGAAAACTCCAGGCACTTAAGGCACATAGTTACCCTGATATGGATGCATTACTTATGAAAATGTCATTGGATTTTGCAAAACTTTGGGATCCGACAACTGTGCATAGAAAGACAAGGATTACCGGAGGCCACTCAAGGTATGTCCAGGTACAGGTTAAAGCTGAAGTATGGGAAAGGGATAATGGGCAATGTAGCAATTGCGGAACTAACCATGGCCTGGAAGTCGACCATATAAAACCATTTGGAGCGGGAGGAAAGACCCCCCGGTTTTTGGAAAGTTGCCCAGTAGAAGTCAAAAGTATTATTTACAGAGATTCCTATAACTTAGGAGCAGCGAGGGCGGAAAAGAAAAGTTTTCCATGAGAACCAGTTATTCAAAAGACTTTAAAGAGTCCATCG
>DATLXC010000095.1:0-7561 GCA_035575985.1 Bacteriovoracaceae bacterium
AGAAAGGTTCACTGCAAGGTCTCTGCGCGAAAAAGGCTAAATGATTACGGGGATAAGTCGAAGCTGAGAAAGTCCAGCTAATGTCCAATAGGACATAATCGCTCAGAAATTAACCGGACACAATCGCCCAGAAACAACACAATCTTTACATAGTGTCTAAAGTTTAGACACCCCCCCATCGGCATATCCCGCACTTACAACATACAGAAATGGCATAGCAATTGCTTTTTAATCTTCACTATATATAGAATTTTTTAAAAGGTTTTCCATGAAACACTTCCTGTTTTTTCTCATGCTTCTTGGATCTGCTTCGGCATTTGCCATGAAATGTGATGATAAATTCATATGCGAAGGGAATGGTGTTTCGAAAAATGATATTAAGCGATTAAGCTCTCAATTAAAAAACCATTCTTTCAACGGTAAGCCATTCAGCCTGGGAGCCGTTCAAAAGTTTTTCAAGAAAAGTGCAAACCTGGATAAACCTGCACCGAGTGACTACACTCCTTACTGGAAAATTCACCGCGAGTTCGAGAAGGAATATGGAGATTCATCAGAGACAAGGTTACTATTTGATCTTGCCAAGGCCGACTATTATATAAAAAGATATGAGAAAGAACATAATTTGATTTTTGCTGATACTGACCAGGTATCAACTGATTACCGTTTCCTTGGCAACGCACGTATAGAAGCAGGAACTAAGGACTACTCCAAAATATGTATCATGGATGCCATTAGTGGAGAGGCTGACACTAAATGTAAGCATAACCCTGGCAACAATGGTCTCGGTGGCACATTACTTTTCCTGGCATCAATGGGTAGTTTAGATGAGTCAGATAACAACAAAAGAGAAAACACTAGTTGTGTCACTGAAAAGCCTATCCATGCATTGGTTCGTACAATAGAAAATGGTGAAGAAATTGTTTACGCTTCTGATTTCACAAGTAAAGGCCAGGCTGTTGAATTTGACGAAAATGTATGGTTCCGCAAAGGTTTAAAAGTTGCCTCCCAAAAAGAATGTGAGAAGATTACAAATCAAATCCAAGAGGAAGTTATTATCCATGCTTGTTCCCGCCATCGCCCTTGGGACGGAATTGAAAGAAAGGTTGAGTTTGACCGGTCTCCAGCAGTAATTGAACAATACACCAGATCAATGGGTAAATAATGAAAAATTTATTTACTATAATTCTGTTATCTTTTTCTTTGTCCGGATTAGCAGCTCCTATCAGGAAGTTCATCTCTATCGATAAGAATATCCTTAAGTCCATTGGCCCGGAACTTAGCTACTCAACACAAACATTAGTAGAAAATGGCTCCGCTGCAATTGTTGAACTAAGTTTGCCCCAGATCGAAGAAGTTTCACATAAGATCCACAGCAAACTCCATCGTTGTGGTGGCTTCATGGCCCACGACAGCCTGGCTGAAGCCAGGGGCATCATAAGCAATAAAAGCAAGACATTTTCATTTATTGATTATTCTGTATCCGAGCAAGCAAAAGTAGTTCCTATGCTTGAACAAGTATCTGAAGAAGAGATCCGCAAGATGGTACTTGCGCTGTCATCTTATGAAACAAGGCACTATCAATCTGAAACGGGTACGCAGTCAGTTCAATTTATACACGATAGCTGGGTTAAGCTTTCACGACACCGTTCTGATGTAAAAGTCGAGCTTGTTAAACATGATCAATGGGCACAGCCTTCAGTTATATTGACGATCTCAGGTTCTGCTAAGACTGATGAAATTATCATCCTTGGCGGGCATGCTGACTCTATTGCGATGGATGGTGATGAAGCTCCGGGTGCTGATGATAATGCTTCGGGCATAGCAAGTGTCACTGAAGTTATACGCCTGTTGATGGTAAATAATTATAAACCCAACAGGACAATACAGTTCATGGCTTATGCAGCAGAAGAAGTAGGGTTACTTGGCTCAAAAGAAATTGCCAAATCATATCGTAAGGAAAAGAAGAAGGTTGTAGGGGTCATGCAACTTGATATGACCTTATTTAAAGGTTCTCAAGATAAGGATATTTTCCTGATTTCTGATTATACCAATAAAGCGCAAAATACTTTCATGGGTAAGCTTATAGATGAGTATGTTAAGGTTCCCTGGGGATATTCAAAATGTGGTTACGGTTGTTCTGATCACGCTTCATGGTCAAGCATGGGATATCCGGCTTCATTCCCATTCGAAACCTCGATGGAAGATCATAATCCAAACATCCATACTATAGATGATACACTAGAGAGCGCTGGCGGAAATGCAGACCATGCGGTTAAGTTTACGAAATTGTCAGTTGCTTATATTCTCGAGATGACTAAATAAAACCCATCCTGCGATAGTATGGTTTTTTAAAGAAGCCTTTTCCAATCTCAAGTTTGATTGTTGATTTCCCTGCCGCCCGATTATAGTCTTCAGCGCTAATCATCATTGTCTTAGGAACAATGATGGTTTCATTTGCGGGATCGCTATGATTCATTTGAAGCGAGTATGTATAATAGGTGCGGCCTCGTCTGGTTCTATGAACTTGTTGCTCAATTTTTTTAATTTCTCTGAAAACAATAACTGGTACTTGCCTGTCAAGGAGACGATTAATATCCGCGATCAAATTCATTCCCCCTATTGGCAAGGAAAGTCCAAGTACAAGGGCACTTTCAATAATGACCCTGCTACCCCTTGAAGACCTGCTCAGGAAGTAAGAGATAAAACCAAGGAGCATAACTGCCAGTATGGCGCCCCACTTGATGCCGTCATAAATAACATCATCCTCATTTAAATAGATGGAACGTTCGGTAAGGTGAATTTCTGCGGCGCCAGTCAAAGCATAGGCAGCCAGAGAATAAATAAAAGCCTCAACCAATAATATCTTCTTACCGAATTCATCCACAAACTTTCTCTTAGAACGATCCATTGTAGAAATTATTTTATAGAAACTTGTGGCTTGCTCACGAATTTCCATGTCATGGGATTTGTCCCCTTTAAACAGAAAAACAAGATATTTTCCCTTGCAATAAATAGTGCCATTTTTCAGGGTAATAAGTTTAATGGCCAGTTCCCTTGCACCATCCTCTTCCTTTAATTTCTTTGTAAATCCCGGATCATCTGAAGCAATGTAAACAACCTTGTCAAAATAACCATATCCAGTCTGGGCTTCGACAGCAAATCCAGAGAGCTTCATAATGCCATCCAGGAATGTTTCTTCAGTGAGCTTAAAAATGACTTCGGAAGGTAGGGGAAAACTTAGTAAGGTGTATCTTACTTCAGACTTTTTGATTTCATAATGAATAAGTCCTTTTGTCTCACCAACTTTAATGGGGTCGCCCTTCGGTACATCTTCATTGCGTGTGTGCCGATAAATAAAGGCAACAATAGAGACCATGAATTTCAACAAGATTATCATTTAATAAAATCTCAACGCATACTCTCAGGTTTCGCCAGAAATTTCTTACCTTGTTCAGTTAACGGACCTGCATTTTCTGGAAGGATCCTGGGCTTTACATTCTGAATCAAGGACTTCATTTCAAGACTGTAGTTTTGGCTTTCAACCTTATCACTTTTTGAAGTTAGCATAACGAGTCCCATGGGCTTGGCTTCATCACTGATCCAGTAATCCACAGTCTGGCCATTATTGGTTGTCCGGTAGTGAGTGGCTTTGGTTGTTCCAGCTGCTATTTCAATTGTCTCTACTCCAATTTTATATTTCTCAAGTGCGGATTTGTCAGCGAATAGAAAATCATTCATCTGAATGCCTCCGCTTGCTCCTTTCAGAAAATTATCCGGCATAATTTCAGGCTTTTTCATTTCCTTGGTAAAAACAAAACCTTTTTTGATTTCCGCAGGTCCTTTTTCTTTTACAACTATTTCAAATTGTTGCCACATCTGAACAGGAAGAAGACCTTTGGTTTCCATAAAATATTCAACATGAACAGAATCAACCCTGGTGCCTGCGATATAAAGTCCGAGATGGACAGGTTCGACATCTTTGCCCATTTTCACACTGTAATTAGCGCCCTTTCCAGCGGGAAAACTTTCACTAAGGCTGGCCCCAAAGACAGTTGAGGAAAATAAAAGAGAAAATAAAAACTTATTCATCTTTTTCCATTTCTTCCAGGATTTTAGCAGACTTGGCTTGCTTCGCCTTAATATCCTCAACTTTCTTCATCAATTCTTTATTCTGTTCAGGAGTCAGGCCTGATTTTTCACTTGCGGTCGGAGACTGAGTCTCTGTTGTTTCACCTTTTAAATCAACTGTCTTAAGGCCGCTTGCCGAGGCATGGCCCGCAATTAAAGCTAACGCTAAAAAAAACTTCATTTATAACTCCTGGATTCAGTTATTTTAAGTCGGTACATGATTTATTCATAGGAAAATAATGTCCAAGTAAATTCCTCGTTGTTGGCCATTGGCGCTTATATATGTCAAACTGCCCCAATGAAAAGCTTACTTTGCTTTCTACTGCTGGCTTTTTACTCCCTGACCGCCTGGTCTGTTTGCGATGGCAATGAAAGAATTTTTACCCTCACGGATCCTACAGATCAACAAGCCTGGAATTTATCTTCCTTTGTGTATAAACCACTCATTGTCCCTGGTTCACCAACACCAGTCGTTTTTATCCTTCCTCCCATCATTGGGGCCAATGATCTTGACCGTAGTCTTGCAATAAGATTTTGCCTGAATGGCATGAGTGCTTACATTCTAAATACTATAAAAGATGATCCTGAAGATGTTGAGGTTTACAATCTAAATACACACAATGAAGCCTTACAAAGGGCACATGCTGGAGTTCGTGCTGCTATAGATGAATTAGCACGAGATCCTGGTAATGGTAATTTTGGTATATTGGGGGCAAGTCTCGGCGGTATCCAGGCCGCCTACATAGCGGGCATAGAGCCAATGATAAAAAGCAGTGTCGTTCTGGCTGGGGCCGGAAACATTCCGGGAGTCCTTGCTTATAGTGACCAGGAAAGGGCCGTTAGAGTCAGGGAGGCGCGGATGCAGCTTTTGCAAATGAATGATCCCGCCCAGTATGAATCGCTCATGTCCTTATTTACAACAGAAGATCCCCTGAACGTTGCTAGTGCGGTACCCCCTGACTCAATGTACTTCTTTGTAGTACTTCGTGATACTTCAGTTCCCACAATATATCAGCAACAACTGGTAGAAAGGATTCCTGCTCCAAAAGTGCAAGAGATTGATGCCACTCATATTCTGGGAATCGCAGGGGCAGGGACCAGCTTTGCCGAAGAGATTACAAGATTCTTAAAAGAGCGCCTTTAATTTTTTAAACAGAAAAAACATTGCCAGTGCAAGTGTGAAACCTGAAATTAAATTCATCCACACACCAAATTGCGGGTTAGCATTTTTCCCATCTTGTGTAAGAGAATCACAGGAACCGATCAGGCTTCCAAGGAGCTAACTTCAGTCCCAAACTTCACTTCATTTGCTAACCTTCGCACTTCTGCTCTTATAGATTCTACCTGAAATCCGCGGCTAATTTTTCTTAAAATGGTCTAAGTCGTGGCCATCACGGCCTTTTTTCTTATTCTTGATTTTCACCCAAATTGCTGATTTCCAGGGGTCTCGATTATGGCCCTGCATAATGAAAAAGCCTCTTGAATTGAATATTATTTTCGTTACCACACTCAAATAACATCAACCAAAAGGCTTCTTATGAGTCCTCAGTCTATTTCCCTTGAATCCACTAATAAAGTCATGTCGTGCCATAGCGGGCTTTTTCTGGTTGATGAACTCTGGGAACGGCTTAATCTGAAAAATCGCCTCCGTCGCTTGCTTCCTAAGAAGAAAAGGGAGCGCGGCACCAGGCAGATCAATAAGGTCAAATCCATTTTATTTTCCTTTGCCGCTGGAAACGACTGTCTTTCTGACCTGGATGATCTGCTGGAAGATGATCTTTTTTTAAGTCTGACTGGTGGGGGAACTCATTCCAGGACAGCAGGGGACTTTCTCTTTGGGTTTCACAAGCGTCAGATTGAGAAGATACAAAATGTGCTCTTGGAGACGACATTCTTGCTTCGGTTAGCGATGTATGAGGAGAAAAAGTTCATCCTCTCGATGGATTCCCCCCCCCACAAGCAGTGCGGGAAGAAAATGGAAAAGCTAGGACTGAACTATAAGGGGATATGGGGATTTGACTCCCAGAATGCCTATGACCAGTTTGGGTTCTCTTACCTCTTTGACCTTCGTCCGGGGAACACTTGGTCAGGGACTGAGGCCGAGAGATGGATACACGAGATTTTCAGTAAGTGTCCTGACTGGATGGAGAGATATTTTCGGGCGGACTCTGGGTATGGAGAGTATGCTGTCTATGCGGCACTCAAGGCGGCGAGTGTGAAGTATGCGATTGTTCTCAAGGAGAACATCGGCAAGTATGTGAGAAAAAAGAACAAAGATCATCTTGTGTGGGCGAAGACAGAAGTGGAGTTTTTCAACTCGGACAAGTGCGAGCTTGCGATGGGACTGTATCCGCTGGAGGACTTGGGCAACTTGCGGGTTGTCTTCATCCGCAAAAAAAAGTCCGAAGCTGAGATCAATTCTCAGCTAGACCTGCTTAAAGCTTATAACCCAGAGGAAGACGATTACCAGTACTACTCAATCATCACGAACATTGACTCTTCTGAGATGACTGGAGAAGAGGTCATTGAGTTTTACCGAGGCAGGGCGAACTGCGAGAACTTCATCAAGGAACAGAAGCATAACTTCGACTTTTTGCATTTTCCCTGCAAGAAGTTCGAAGCAAATCAGGTATGGGGACTCATCGGAACTTTTGCTCACAATATGACAAGGTTCTTGAGCTTTTGTATGCCTCAGAAAGTGAAGAGAGTGAGAGGAAAAGATGATGTGGTGAGAACGGTGACTCAACTCGGATACTTTGCCAAGAAAGTCAGATCAACAATAATCAATCTTCCGTGCCAAGTGGTACGAAGTGCTCGAAGAATAAAACTAAAGTTAAACCCAAACCATAAGGAGGTACTGGAGAAACTTATGACAAACATTCAACGAATGTTTAGGAAGGATACTGTGCCGATATAATCTTCGAGAAAATCTTTTACAACAAAATAACAGTACTCCAGACTAAGCTACAGACCGCGCAGGCAGACGTGCGCCTTGAGATGCGTCTTTGAGCAGTGAAAGACATACGCTCGAGACAAAAGATTGTGTTTTTTTGGAGTGGCAAGAAGTTATGGCCATAATAACGGACAGGTTTGAAAAAATATTGAAATGAATAACGACTTTGGCGACAAAGCACGACGATGAAAAAGTAGTTTGGGGATTTTTTAGAAGATCTTGGAAGTTAGCCGTGCCGATGAAAAATTGGGCGCAATTCGGCGACCGCTAGGGCCAGATACCTCATGAGCAATGAGGTTTTTTAGAAAAAAATGTAGTCGCGATGGAAAAGAACGAGAAAGCCCCCGGTTTTTGGAAAGTTGCCCAGTAGAAGTCAAAAGTATTATTTACAGAGATTCCTATAACTTAGGAGCAGCGAGGGCGGAAAAGAAAAGTTTTCCATGAGAACCAGTTATTCAAAAGACTTTAAAGAGTCCATCG
>DATLXC010000096.1:0-9070 GCA_035575985.1 Bacteriovoracaceae bacterium
AAGGACCACCCGGGGACAATAACTTGGTAACCATTTTACTTTTAAACTCATCTGAATAGACGTTAGGCACATAAACTCTCTCTCGCCACCCTTTGAATAATTATTAAATTAAAAAATGGTCAACTTTCCTGAGACAGGGGGTTCAGATTGTGTACTAAACTTGCCAGTTACTAAGGATATTCAGTGGGGCACTATTCAGCAGGATTTTATCGACAAAGGTTATAAGCCTTCTCGTTTTGCAGCAGATGATCTTTCTTCGCTGACAGAAGGATCATTGGTTGCAAACCTTAATCTGAACTATGAAGCTAAGACAGGGCTTGGCTCGAAAAGTACATGTACATTCAAATTAGGAATGGATGAAGTTACAAAAGTTAATCCTTTGAAGCTAGCCACTCTTTTTACAATATCTGAGACACAGAAAACTCTCAATCTTTTTAGTTCTAGCGTTAAGTGTGAGAATGCAATGAAGAAGGTACTTCGCAGCTTCCCTAAATGTGAAATAAAATAACTAGTTAAAAACGCAAACCGTAAAATCAATTGCTAAATAAATCAATCCAAAAAGCTGGCTTCAAAGGCCAGCTTTTTGTTTCAGATCGGATTCCTCTGTCTTTAAACGCAGATAATCCTCATGCTCTTTTTCAATGTATTCTTCGACCGCCTCTTGCTCTTCTTCATCTTCAAGGTCTTCCACATCGGTATAGGACTGATAGCGAAACATATAGTTTATACTGGATTCATAGACCCACTTTTTGATCTCATGTTTTTGCTGAAGGGTAAGATCCTTAACTTGCATGACTGGAAATTCAATCTGAACTTTCTCACCTGATGGCAGGACTTTATAAAGAGGGGCAGGATTGATGACTTCTTCATCTGGTATTGAGCTTTTTCTTCTACGGCGAGGAAACTCTGGATAAAGTTCTTGGAGTTTCTTGTAGGCCCATTCCAATCGTTCTTGATAGGAAGCGACACTTATGCCCAGCTTATTCGCACTTTCTTCTTGGGTGGGTTTTTCAAGGGTAGTATAAAACCATTCTAATCTTAGTGCATCGGCCTGAGCGGTGGTGAGCTTGTCCCAGATACGGCCAAATCTTTTCGCCCAGAATGGCATTTTCTTACGAACGATGACCCAGATCTTAGCAATTGTTTCCTGGTGCCGCTTTTCTGTATAACGTGGCCAAATCTTTTTAATTTCCTGGGGAACGTCAATCCGGTGATAAAGGCACGTGGCCACATTTTGGATATCTTCATATTTAAAATCAAAATCACCTCTGGCATACATCACTTGAAAAAATGAGTCCTGTACATTTTCAGGACGACAAGAAAAGAAGGCCGATGCTGAAGAGGCCGCAAATCCTAGAGCATCAGGAAGATAATTCCGCAGTCCTTTGTCACTGAATGAAGCTGTCTTAAGCTTACGGTCATTGTCACGCTTATCAGTAAGGAGATCAGGCGTGGTATCTAAAAAGCTTTCTATGCTGGTAGGAGTTCCATCATCTTCAAAAATCTCAGAGTTAAGGTTTTGAGCTGATTCGACTCCTTCAAAAAGAACTTCCAGGCCTCCGATCTCCCTGGATTCATAACGGATAAGATTTTCTTGGATGAGTATGTCTTCTAAAGGCAGGCAGCCTTGAAAGGCAGAGGTTTGTGAGCGTAGAAAATGGATTGTTCCCGTGGATGTTGGCCTTAAATAGCCGTTTTGCTTTTTGCAGGATGCCAAGCATTCACAGCGAGAGAGACCCAGAATGGAATCTCCTTTCCTTTCACATGGTTTAGGCACCTGTACACGTACTTTCAAATGATAAATTCCCTAAGGTTTTTATTCTTAGAATAAGTTTATCAGATGTAAGAATTTTTTAAAAAATATTTTGCTTGAGGATTATCAAAGACTTAATAAAAAAGTAACCCGGTAAAGGTTTCTATATATAGGGGCCATATTTTTATTTTTGGATGGGGAGAATGCTTGGAATCTTTTCGACGAGATTTCCTTTTAATTTAGCAGAAAAAACAAATTATGCAAGTTTTTTCTCAAAAACCCTATCACGTTTTCATTCTGGGTAAATGAAATTAAACAAAGGAGAAATGCTTTTACCCGAAGGAAAATGCCTGCCTGTTAATCACCCATCCAAAGTACCACATGGCCCTTTAACTAACCTTGGGCAATTTCGCCCGGGTTCTTTTTTAGGAGGGCGCATGCCTGATTTCTTTCTCACTTGTATTGATCGTGTTCGTGAAGCTTTTATTGCAGATAACTTATTATCATCACAGGATATTCCATTCCTTGAGAGGTACTACGCACGTCACTGGCCAGCTTTGAGAAAGCTTGAGGTTGGTGAACGCAAAGACGTGTATCTGAGTGGCCATACCGGGGATCATCGTTTTAACAGCAATATTAGGGCCTATCTTGGTGTCCTTGATGAAATGTCCTGGGGGTTTAAGGGAACTGGCCCTCATACTTTAGCTTTGAATATTCTCTATACTTACACAGGGGATGAAAAGTTCTCACGGGAGTATGCTTTTGATTTCAGGGCCGACTTTTTAGAGAATATCAATTCAAAGAAATCTTACGTTTTAGAAAAATCTTTAATCCTTGACTGGATTAAAGAAAAACAAAAAGGAATCACTTATGTCCAGTAATCCAGAATCGCACGACGATAAGTCTGGACCTAATCCTATTGCTATTGGTGGGATTTTAGTTGCTATGGGGGTAGCTGGTTGGTGGACTCAAAATGAAAGGAAGATCACAGGGTGGTACGTGAATCATTATGAGGAAATTTATCTCGCTGGATGGGCGGTTGTCTTATTGATTATAGGACTTGTAATTTTGAAGGTGATGAAGAAAACCCAAAGGATTAAGGAGCGCGGGGAGCTTCTTGGTCCACTTTGGGATCAGAAGAGTCAGAACATCTTAATTGGAAGCACCGCTGACAAAGTTGATCTTCACCTTTCGGATGAATTGCGCTGCACTCATGTACAAATTATTGGAACAACCGGCAGAGGAAAAACTCAAAGTGTGGTGATTCCATGGACTCTACGCGATCTTCAGCGAGGAATGTCCGTGATTATAATTGATGGTAAAGGAAGCCGTGATGTACCAGTGATTCTTCAAAGTTATATTGATCGCTACAATGTTGGTGCATGGGTACACGAGTTTGATCTGGATAAACCTGATACATCGGTAAAGATCAATCCACTTAAACTGGGTACTCCTCAGCAGATAGTAGATCGAATTTTTTCAAGCTTTGAGTTTCAAGATCCTTTTTATCGAGCAGTTCAATACGATATCTGTGGATATCTAGTGAGGCTTATCTTTGAGATTAAAGAAGTTGTGACCTTTAGGCATCTTTATGAGCTTTTAACGGATGAAAAGATTCTCGCGGACAAGCTTAAGCTACTTTCTGACGGAGATAAGTTAAAAAGACATCTCTTGGATTACTTAAAGACTCCTGCAAACGATCGCAAACAAAAGCTAGCTGGTCTTACAAGTCAGCTCTCTCCATTTGCCGTTGGGGAACTCTCTGCTTTTGTAAATGGAGGAGATGGTGAGGTTATCTTGGCCGATGTTATGGATTCCAATAAACCGACTCAACTTTTGATGATGTCGATCCCGACATTAAAGTATCAGAAGATCGGGCATCAGCTCGGAAAGCTTATCTTACAAGACCTGGCCTTCTGTGTGGGGGATCGTGAAAAGAATCGTTTTAATGACTTTTGTGCTGTGTTTCTGGATGAGTTTTCAGAGTTTGCCTACGAGGGGTTTGTGAGTGTTTTAAATAAAGCAAGGTCTGCAAAAATTGGCCTGCATCTTTCCCATCAGTCTATGAGTGATTTATCAAAAGTTTCACCGGATTTTGCAAAGTCAGTTATGACCAACACAAATATCAAATGCATCCTAGGGCTTAATGATCCTGAGACAGCGGATTATTTTGCGAAGCACATGGGAACTTTTACGGAGGAGAAACTGACTGAACAGGTTGAAGAAGAAGGATTTTTTAAGCACCAGAAAGCAACAGGCAGGGGCTCTATGCGGGAGGTTGAATCTTATAAGGTTCATCCAAATGATCTTAAGCGATTTACCCGAGGTCGGGGAGTGCTCCATGTTCCAACAGGTAGAGGCAATGTAACAGAAGTCATCCAGTTTCAAACAATCGGAGGTAGGGATTGATTAGCAAGTCGTTTAGGGTAACCGTTCGTGACATTGAACTAATGAATGATATTTATGACAACCAATTTTTAAGTTTTTATCAAATCCATGAAAAACATTTCCCAGAGAACAAAAGACCAACGGTCTATAACCGATTATCAAAACTCATAAGAGGAAATGTTTTGGAGGCCATAAGTATAAATCTTTTGGCCTATCATCGGAGAAATGAGCTTCTGGGAGTTATTTATCGACTGACGAAAGACGGTTTAAAAAGACTGCAGGATTTTAAAATGACCTTGGAGATCAATTTAAATCCTGTACCCATAAACTTTTCCTGCCTCTACCATGATTTGTTACTAACTGACGCCCTGAGGGAATTAAAAAGGAGTTCGCCCACATTGATTATTAAAAACAGTAAAGTTTATAAAGAAGGCCTTGAAAATAAAAATCGTATCCCAGACGCAGTGATAATAGATCCTAGGGCCAATAAAAAAATGGCCCTTGAGCTTGAACTTACTGGTAAGTCGGAAATGCGTTATCGAGATATCATCTTGAGTTACAGGACGAGTTCTGATTTTGAAAAAGTTCTTTATGTCGTGAAAGACAAGTCCATTCAAAGAAAATTAGGAGGCCTTATCACTGGATTTAATAGTCGCTATGAAATTGGTGATGACACCGACAAATTTCAATTGATGACAGTGGGTGAACTTTTAAATGATTCATTGGAGGTTAAAAATGAACTTCAAGCATAAATATCTGGGTCGCAGATACTTATTGAATGGTCTTGGAATCTTCTTTAGTTTTACTTTGCTGCTTTACGTTTATATCAAGATCAAATGTCAATTGTTACAAAACTACCCTGACTGGTTGCCAAGGGGATATGCAAAGAATGAAATTATGCCGCTGTACTGGTGGTTTCTTTTAACCATTCCAGTGGATTTAGGGATCAGGAGATTGTTACAAGAAGACTCAAACACGGAGTCAAACTAGAACTTTGTGTGCGTGTTTGGATCAGTGAAATTCTAAGTCATGAAACTTCTTAAGTAATAACAACAACCCCCGCCACCTCCCCCGTCGCAATTTTGCTGACCACTCCCTCCCTACGAATGGTAGGAAGTGGTCAGCAAGCTAGTGATTCGGTGGCGGGGGTTGTTATTTAAGGGAAAATAAAAAAAGGAAAAAAGTAATGAATAAATTAATTGAGGAAAATCAAATGAGTAAGACAGGGAACGGGGAATCAGGAAAGCGAAGAAGAAACAAACAGAAAACGGAGGAATATGTCAGAAAACTTTATCAGAGGTAATTGCAATCAGTCTGAGAAAGTATATAGTGATAACGAGTCAAATGAGGCTCAAATGCTCTTTGAAAATTTAATATGGTTAACAACAGAGGAAGCAGCAGTCTATCTTAGAAAGTCGAGTCATGCGATCAGGCAGATGGTTTACAAAAGTAAAATCATCGCTAGAAAGTTTAATGGCCGTCTTTATTTTAAGAAAGATGAACTCCATGCGCTCATTGATACATCTTTTTATGGAGGTATCAATGGCAATTAGAGAGTACACACAAGACGGGAAAAAGTTCTATGAGGTTTACGTTAATGCCCGAGGCAGGAACTTAAAACGAGTTCGAGTGCAGAGGAGCATTTCAGGCATCGAGACTTTATCCACTGCTCAAAAAGAAGAGAAAAGATTAGTTAAAGAAGTAACAGAGGCCATTGCCAAGCTTGAAGGACGAGGTCTCACTTGGTTTGAGGTTCTTTACCGCTGGGAAATTTCTCAAAGAAATTCTCACGATTTTACTAAGCACAAGTACTGCACCACGAGAGATCACTTAGCAAGAATTGAGCGCTACACCAAGATTTGGAAAGATAGGCCTTCATCAGAACTCAATCGCGCTGACGGTAGACAAATTATCAGTCTAGCTCAATCCCAAGGAATAAGTGTGGCCTTGATGAAGAGAATCAAAAACTCCATCAACACCGTTTACACTTGGGGGCTTGAGGAAGGTTTAATCCAGCATAATTTCTTATCAGGTAAAAGTCCGGTTCATGGGCTTGAAGTTGGAAAAAATGTAGAACGAGTTCCGCCGATTCTGACACTTGAAGAAGTTCGAAAACTTCTCCTTGAGGCCAAACTCAGGAATCATCCTTGGTATCCAATCTGGGCCTTTGCCATTTGCACTGGTATGCGAAGCGGAGAACTTCAGGCACTTGAATGGAGTGACATTGAAGAGAAAAATGGGATCATCCGTGTCTCTAAATCCTACAATCGAAAGATTGAAGGATTGAAATGCCCAAAGAATGGCCAGTGGCGAAACGTTGATATTAATCCGCAGCTTTGGGATATTATTAAGTCTCTTAAAGTTGAAAGAGGAAATCATCGCTTCATTCTGCCGGAGTTTGCTCAGTGGAAGTATGGTTATGCTGGAAAAATCCTTAGAGATTTTTTGCAGCAAATTGGTATTCAAAAAGATGTTACATTTCACACACTGAGGGCCTGCTTTGCGACTCACTTACTGGCAACAGGAGTTGAATCGATGAAGGTTATGCGCATGGGTGGTTGGAATGATCTTAAGACGTTTCAGATTTATCTCAGGATGTCTGGGGTGGATGTGAAAGGGATTGCTCAAGGGTTAGATGTAATTCCGGCCCATGATGTAACAAAAAATGTGATTCCACTGTTTTCTTAGTTCTTAATTTTAGGGTCTGCCTTCGGGCAGGCCCTCATTTTTTTGTTCTTTACGCCTAAGCAGTTGAATCTATATAGCCAGGAGATGTCTCAAGTTGTTATAATTACTCACTGATATTGCAATCGTGTACACGATCGTGTATTATGGTGATTAAACAGGAGGCACTATATGGCCGAGATCCCTTCAACACGTAATTTTAGAGAAAACTTAAAACACTTTTTCGATCTAGCTCGAAAAAATCCAATAGCCGTCAACCGTGGAACTGAAAGATATGTTCTCATGAGTGAAAATGAATTTGTGAAAATGAAAGAGGAAGTAATGAATCTTCAAAAAAGTTTGATTTCAACTTTGCAGACCTTGCATGAAGGTGGCGCTACTGAATACACTGACGTAGAATCTCATCATGATGAACTACTTAATGAGATTCTTGCGGAAGAGCCAGAAATGACAAGACAGAAAAAGGTTGCTTGGTAATGATAGCAATTAGCGAGCAGGCCCAATATAAAACGGAGAGAAATCAAATTCTACGCGAGATAAAGAATTATCACAAAATACAAGGTAACGATTTTAATAAGATTCTAGCGGCATTTTTAAATGATCTGACAATTGCGATACAGTCGATCCAAAATGACCCATGTAGAAATCCTGATTTCCCTGCGCCCGTTAAAAAGAAACTATTATCAAAAGGGACTAATCAGTGTGCCCTTCTTTATATGCCAGTTCCGACGAATCACATGAATGACAATAGTAAGGTTAAGTTGATCAACCTTACTTCCATTATGCTTACATTGTCTGGGGCCTATAATGAGCATGTGACTGGCCTAGAACAAGCCGATTTCGAATAATAAACATTTAACAAATCTCTCTTCATCTCTGCTGTTGACTGTATGAGGCTTTTTATTAGAAAAAGGTCGTTGAAATCATTTTTAAATGGTTTCATCCACCATTTTTCTAATAAAAAAGCCGACCTTGAGTCGGCTTTTTTGTGCCTTATAGCTAACTATTCAAAATCAAAAAACTAATAGTATCAACGAGTTCATTCAACTCCTCATCTGTAGCTACGGTCATAGACCTCTAGAGGTCTCTTTGCTTTGCTATTTCTGGCTATATTTTTGGCTACGACCGTAGCAGTGATTTTACCGTAGCAATTTGCATACGCAAAAAGCGGCATTTTTCATAGTTAACCTGTTGAGTTTTTAAAGGAGAGCGGGCGCTGGCAGAAACACATTTTAAAGGAGGTTTTTATGCAGGCGACGACACTTAAAATTAGGATCAATCTCTCTCACGCCAAGGCGATTCGGAGGTCGCGTGAACTCCTGAAGCTCACGCGTAAGGAGCTGGCCTCACGACTGGGAATTTCTTTTCAGGCCGTTGAAAAATACGAAAGTGGGAGGGCCATTATTGATGAGGAGAAACTTCAAAGCATCATAGGTGCTCTTGAATTAAGTCCCGAGGAGTACCAAAAAATTCGGCGAGGGAAAGGCATTGGCCTGAAGAGGAAAGTAAAAGCGGTCTTTTCTAATCAAGAAAGGCGAAGCTACAAGAAGATCATCACTAAAGAGGTGAGGGTCATTAAAATCTTAAGGCAGATGAAAAATCTCACCCAAGACCAGGCCTCTGCTGTCTGTGGCTATTCTCGCCCAAGTATAGGGCATATTGAGAATGGTCGTATAGAGCTTGATGAAGATCGTATAAAGCATATCGTTTCAAGCTATGGCCTTGAGATGAATAACTTCAATCGACTCATGAAAGAGGAAGTCCTCCGGGATGAAATCTTAGATGCTTGTTATAGCAAGATGATTCAGCTTCCAGAAGAAAAACTGAAGCTGGTTCAATCTGTGTTGGCAAATCTATAGGGAGGCGATATGGAATTAGCAAAATATCTCCTCAAGCTGTGCAAAGAAAATAGACTACGTCTTTCCAAGTTGGCCCAATTAAGTTCGGTCCCTCAAGCGACCCTTCATGGTTGGAGCACTGGCAGATCAGTTCAGAATCTTCATGAGATACTGTTTGGAGAGCTTGAGAAAGGAGGTTCATTGAGGATTAGCGAAGTATTCCAAGGGACATTTCATATTACGATAGAAAGTCTCGAGGAAGGTTAACCCCCGGTTTTTGGAAAGTTGCCCAGTAGAAGTCAAAAGTATTATTTACAGAGATTCCTATAACTTAGGAGCAGCGAGGGCGGAAAAGAAAAGTTTTCCATGAGAACCAGTTATTCAAAAGACTTTAAAGAGTCCATCG
>DATLXC010000097.1:0-50648 GCA_035575985.1 Bacteriovoracaceae bacterium
CCCAATTAAATACTTCGATAAATTTAGACTACCAAGATTATATGTTTGAAGTTTTAAGTAGATTGAACCGCCATGGTACGGACCCGTATGCCTGGTGGTGTGAGAGGGTCAGGGGCGTGAGCCCCTCCCTATCTCTATTAAAATACTCAAGTAAACTTCAAGATCACATTTCTCTCTTTAAACTTCCACTTTTAAGCTATTATAATCCCATTACTTTTCTCTCTCCAAAAGGTACGTATGGGATACTACAAAGCTGACCTCCGTGACATTGAATTCAATTTAACTGAACTTTTAAAAGTACAGGAGTGGCAGGACTTTGGTCTTGGTGAACAAGACGTTAAAGGCATTCTCTCCGAATATAATAAGTTTGTGGAAAATGAAGTTTTTCCTACGCGTGAACCTTCTGACAAGGAAGGGGTAAGGCATGTAAATGGAAAAGTCCTGGCACCTGAATCACTTCATGGTGTGCATAAGAATTTTTATGGTAACGGTTGGTTTGCCCTGGGAATGCCAGCAGACATTGAAGGTACTCCAGTTCCGGAAGCTTTATATGTTGCTTGTAGTTCTCTCGCTACAGGGGCCAACTGTGCATGGTATATGTATCCGGGTCTTACCCGAGGTGCCTTGAACGTCGTAAACCTTAAGGGTAACGATTTCATGAAAAAACATATCGTACCTAAGATGATGACCGGAGAGTGGGGCGGAACCATGTGCTTAACCGAAGCCGGAGCTGGTTCGGATGTCGGTGCGCTCAGAACCACTGCCAAGCCAATCGGAAATAACAAGTACGCCATTCAAGGAACTAAGATCTTTATTTCTTCCGGGGAATCTGATCTTTACCAGAATAACATTCATCTGGTTCTTGCCCGTACCCCGGGTGCCGCAGAAGGAACTAAGGGAATTTCCCTTTTTGTTGTTCCACGTTTTAAGATCGCAGATGATGGCTCAATGGGAGCCACTAATAATGTGGTCTGCTCGAAAATCGAACACAAAATGGGTATTCACGCATCTGCTACTTGTGAACTCCAGTTTGGAATTGATGGGCAGTCTGAAGGTTGGCTGATTGGCCAGGAGTTTGAAGGTATGGCCACCATGTTCATCATGATGAATGAGGCTCGTCTTTACTGCGCACTTCAAGGCGAAGGCCAGGCAAATCTGGCTTATCAAATGGCAGAAAAATACACTAAGGAAAGAGTTCAGATGGGCAAGGAGATTATCCACCATCCTGACGTTCGCAGAAACCTCCTGAGAATGAGAGCTATGTCCCGAGGTCTTCGTGCTCTTTGTCTTTATACCGGTAATCTTTTTAACAAGGCCCATAAGGATCCTAAATATGAAGGAGTCATTGGTCTCATGACTCCAATCTGTAAGGCCTATTGCACAGACAGAGGTTTTGAAGTTGCTGTAGATGCACTTCAGGCCCATGGTGGTTACGGTTATTGTTCTGAATACGGAATTGAGCAGTTCGTAAGAGATATTAAAATTTCTACAATTTACGAGGGTACTAACGGAATTCAGGCCATCGACTTCGTTATGAGAAAAATACTAAAAGATGGCGGTAAGGCCATTGGATTATTGTCTCAGGAAATGGCAGCTTCAGTGGAGGCCCTGGATGAATCGAAGTTCAAGTTGGAGAAGGACTTATTCAATAAAGTGCTCTCTGGTGCTCAGGGTGTCCTGCAGCAATTAACTACATACGCCCAAAATAAACAGCATAACCTGATCCTCCAAAACTGTACCGATTTCCTTAGCTATGTGTCGCAAATGGTAGTTGCATGGAGACTTTTAGAATCTGCTGCTCTGGCAAACCAGAAATTAGCAGGGGCTTCGGTCGATGATAAGAAATTCTACGAGTCAAAAATCACCGACTTTCGGATCTATTGCTCACAATACCTGATTCATAATCTCTCCATGGCAAAGACCATGACGGACTACTCACAAGACATGACGGCACTAGAGATTTAAAGTCGATCATGCTAGGATGGGTGTAATTTGAATTAAAAGGTTACACCGTGTTAAAAGATAAAGTCTATGAGATGGCCCAGAAGTTTTCTGGGACAACTCATGGCAGCTCTGACTATGACAAAGATATAGTCTTTGTCAGGGGAAGCAGTGATAGGGAATATGCCCCCCTGTCATTTGTTCAGAAAGAACTGCCAACAATCAAAAGTATTGATCAATTAAAAGCTGAAGGCTTCGTCTTTAGCTCTTATGATTTTCTTGAACTTAATGAATTCGATCAGTGGTATCTGAATCAATTCAATAAGCGACTTTCAAGTAAGGTCATGAAAAACATAGGCATATTGCATCTGCCTGATCAGAAGGCAATTTTTGATACAGTAGAAGTTGTTCACCAGACATTCCAGATCCTCAAAGACCATAAAGTTCTGATGAATGGTAAGAATCTCCCGATCCAATTGGGGGAATGGTACTCCAAGATTATTTTTGGCCTGCACCAGATTAAGTCTTCTTCTCAACGTGGATTTGATTTCAAGACCGAAAATGGCAGTATCGTTGAAGTAAAGGTTCATTGGCATGATCTCACTTCACCCAAAGGGGTGAAGATTAAGAAGTCACTGGCCGAGCTCTCAGACTATTGTATCATCATGTATATTTCCAAAAACTTCACCATCAGGGATATCTTGTTCCTGGATTCAGAATTTATCCTTCGAAAGTTTGACACCAAGGGGCACACTATATTCCTCAAGGACCAGGATGTGGCCGGTTACTTCTTTAGTAAATCTGATAAGCATTTTGATAAGGTCGTGAACCGAACCGCCCTATTGAAATTTGCCAGTCCAACCTTGGCCATGAAACTTGAGGACCGATTTAAGTAATCGGAGTAGTGAAGAATTGTGACAAGTCGTATTGCCTATATCGATGACAGCTCAGAAAACTTGAAATGCCTCGCTACTATTTTCAATAAGGAGTTCCCTTTTGAGACCTATCAGGACCCTGATAAGTTCCTGGGAAACTTTGACCAGACATCTTACGGCTCAATTCTGCTTGATATTCACATGCCATCAATTTCCGGCTTTTCACTTTATGAAAAAATCATCAGACACCAAAATTATAACGGTTGTCCTATTATCTTCATTTCTTCTGATGATTCAGATTGCGCAAAAATAAAATCACATAAGCAGAGAAACTCCACCAGAAGAAATGCTGGCCCGTCTGAAGTAGAAAATCAGGTTTTATGAGCAACACCGGCAAATAATCGAGTTTGACTCGCTTAAGATTAATCGCTTACTCCTCAAAACATATGTAAATGGGAAAGAGATTCCATTAACTTTCATAGAGCTTAAGCTACTCTGCTTGGTATTGAAGCGTTTTCCTGAAGTCGTTTCACGTGAGCAAGCTATCCGATTGGACCTTTGAAGTTCAAAGCGTGAGGGGTCTGGGGATCCAGCTCGTAAAAAAAGAGTTCGCTGAATGAAGTGGAATCTTGTCTATTTTGATGACCAAAAAGCTAACATTGACTGTTATCAGATATTATTAAATGCGAATTTTAATGTGATTGGTTGTCAGGATGTAAATTCATATTCTCATATGGTTGATAAGCATAAGCCTCATGCTTACTTATTGGATGTGCATATGCCCCAAATGGACGGATATACACTTTACAACAATATCATTGCACATCCGGGTTATAACGGATGCCCGATAGTCTTTATCTCATCTGACTTGTCTGATTCAACAAAGTTAAAATCATATGAAAAAGGGGCAGTGGATTTTCTTGATAGGGCCATGAATGCAAATGAGATTGAGGCCCGGCTTTCAAGTAAGGTTAAGCTTTATCTTAAAACGAGCAGTAAGCTTTCCCTGGGAAATCTTGTTATCGATTTTGAGTCATTGAAGGTTTTTGTGGATGCAGAAGCAGTTGAACTGACATTGTTTGAACTCCGGATTATTTCATGTATCTTGAGAAATATTCCTCATCCCCTCACAAGACAACAATTGCTCACCAGGATAATGGGGGATCATGCGTCCAAGCCTGGAACTATAAATACTCATTTAACAAGTATGAAGTCCAAGCTGAGTGGATGGGATTACATCCTGCAGATGAGGCAGGAAAATATCGAAATCGCGGCAAGATCAATAAAGTGAATATTCGGCCAGGCGACATTCAATATCGCCATTGAAAAGTATATGTCTCTTCGCACTCTTTAGCCCAACAACTTTCAGCATGCTTAAATTACCGGTAAACAACACAGCACGATGACCCTTAAAATTTTGCTTCCATCGATCGCCCAATCCCTTATACAGTGCCTTGAGCTTTTCTTCTTCCCCGTGCTCAAGTCTTTCCCCATAGGGAGGATTACAAATGAAAAGACATTTCGCCGTTGGAGGATTAGTTTCCAGGGCATCTTTTTGCTGCAATTGGATGACCCCATCAAGCCGGGCCTCCTTAAGATTCTCCCGGGCCGCAAAAATCGCGCGGTCTGAAATATCATTTGCAACAATCTCGCCTTTCCTGGCAGCGAGCTTCTTGATTCCTTTCTCGGTTGCCTCGGTCACTTCCTGCATAAGCAACTTGAAATTCGCCATGAGTTCCGCGTCCTTGGTAAGCCAAGGGTAGTTCAAAAAAGTCCATGGACGTAAATTGGGGTTCTTCAGGTAACGCTCGACCCTGATAAAGCTTGGTGGAATATTTCCTGCGATGAGTGCTGCTTCAATGGCAATTGTACCAGATCCACAAGTGGCATCGAGAAGACCTTCAGTTCCAGGGTCCCATTTCGCAAGCATTAAAAGTGCTGCAGCAAGGTTCTCTTTCAAAGGAGCTTCGGTCAGGGAAATACGGTATCCCCTTTGATTCAAGGGATCACCACAGAGGTCCAGCATGAGAGTAATCTTGAAAGGCTTCTCTTCACCACGCTCAACCCTTGCAAGGAAAGCAACATCTGGATGATCTTTTTCCACACTTGGACGTTCACCTTCAAAGTGGCGGAAATAATCTACAATAGCATCCTTAAGCTTTAGATTGGCAAATTGAGAATTGCGGAAATCCTCTCGCTCCTGGGGCAAGTCTCCAAAGACAGTAGTAAGGCGGAATGTTTGTTCCACTTCCATAAGTGTTTTCCACTTAATCTCAGTTGCCCCAAGATAATAGTCTTTTTCGTTATGTGCCTCGAAGGAATAAAGGTATTTGTAGACCCTGCTGGCAAGGCGAGTATGGAGAATGACTTTCAGGGCAATTTCATGGAACGCTTCAAACTGCACTCCGCCTCTGACTAGCTGGGCAGTTGTTGCACCTAAACCTTTGATTTCCTGAAACAGAAGTTCTTCCAGTCCCATAGGGCAAGAAGCAAAGTATTCGTATCCATATTTTTTCATAACATAACCTTGTGACCTTAGGACCTTTCCCTTGAGGACGGACATAAACGATGATAGGGTTTCGGCCTATAAGTTTTAATGAACCATTTACCAGACCATTAGTGTGCTGGAAAAGGATTTTTAGATGAAGGCAACTTTTTCACAGGGTACCTATGGCAATTCAACCCGGGTTAAGTACAAAGTTAAGGATATTTCACTCGCAGACTGGGGAAGAAAAGAAATAAGGCTTGCAGAAGCTGAAATGCCGGGTCTTATGGCCCTTCGTGAAGAGTACAGTAAGACCAAGCCCCTTAAGGGTGCGCGGGTTGCCGGGTGTCTCCATATGACAATCCAGACCGCCGTTTTAATCGAGACTTTAGTTGAGCTAGGTGCTGACGTTACCTGGTCTTCTTGTAACATTTTCTCTACTCAAGACCATGCTGCCGCCGCTATTGCTGCTGCAGGTGTTCCTGTTTACGCCTGGAAGGGAATGACTGAAGAGGAATTCTGGTGGTGTATCGAGCAGACGGTTAACTTTGGCGAAAAGCAAGAGCCACTTAACATGATTCTTGATGATGGTGGAGATCTCACAGAACTTATCATGAAGAAGTATCCGGAACTCTACAAAGGCATCAAGGGTATATCTGAAGAAACAACTACTGGTGTTCACCGCCTGTATGAACTTGAAAAACAAGGCAAATTGCCTGTTCCATGTATTAACGTAAACGATTCAGTAACTAAGTCTAAATTTGATAATAAGTATGGTTGTCGCGAATCGTGCGTGGATGCTATTCGCCGTGCTACGGATGTTATGATGGCCGGAAAGGTTGCTGTGGTTGCTGGTTTCGGTGACGTAGGTAAAGGTTCTGCTGAATCTCTATCTGGTGCAGGCGCTCGTGTGATCGTAACTGAAATTGACCCTATTTGCGCTCTTCAAGCGGCAATGGAAGGTTATGAAGTTAAGAAAATGGACGATGCCGTTAAGGAAGCTGACATAGTTGTTACAACAACAGGTTGCAAGGACATCATTACTGAGAAGCATTTCCGTGCAATGAAAGACAAGACAATTGTTTGTAACATTGGTCACTTCGACATTGAGATTGATATGGCATGGTTGAATAAGAACTATGGTCATACCAAAGATACGGTTAAGCCACAGGTTGACCTGTACACACTGGAAAATAACAAGCAAGTCATCATTCTTGCTGAAGGCCGCCTGGTAAATCTCGGATGTGCCACTGGTCACCCAAGCTTTGTAATGAGTAACTCATTCACAAACCAGGTTCTGGCCCAGCTTGAGCTTTGGAAGAATGCTGATAAATACGAAAAGAAAGTCTATATGCTTCCTAAGCACCTGGATGAAAAAGTGGCTCGCCTTCACCTTAAGAAAATTGGTGTTGAGCTGGATACACTTTCTCCAACCCAGTCTGAATACCTGGGGATTTCTGCTTCCGGACCATATAAGCCAGAGTACTACCGCTATTAAATTATTTGGGCCTGTCGTTCAGGCAGGCCCAAATTCTCATAAAGAGCCCACATGAAAATCTTCATCGCTTCTGATCATGCTGCTTTCAATGAAAAACAAATGCTGGTTGAGCATCTTAAGAAGCAATATGAAGTAATTGATCTGGGAACGAACTCACTTGATTCTACAAATTACCCTGAATGGGTTTTCAAGCTGGTTCAGGAAGTAAAAAAGAACAATACCCCGGGGATCCTTCTTTGTGGATCCGGCATTGGGGTGTGTATGGCGGCCAATAGGTTTAAAGGTATCAGGGCGGCTCTGTGCCGGGATGAGGAAGATGCAAGGATGACCCGCCTCCATAACGATGCAAATGTACTTTGCCTCTCAGGGCGAAAGACACCTATGGAACAGATAAAAAAGATATCTGAAGTTTTTCTGACTTCCCCCTTTGAAGGGGGCCGCCATAAATCAAGGATTGATCAGTTCAACCAACTAGGGGAGTAGTCCCTATTGTTTCATCTCAGTACTTTCAACTTTATTCCATGACCTACGATAGCGGTTTGAGATAATATCAAAAATCGGGGTATCAGGTGAATTGTTGACGTCAGCACCGTCCATGGCCTTTTCAGCAAAGCTCAGAACCTCTTCACCATTTTCATCTGCTTCCTTATCACCAAGTGTCGGCATGACGAAGCCAGGCTTATCTTCTGAATCTCCTTCTTCATTTCCGCTTCCAGCAGCATAATTTCCCTTGATGGCCTCAGCGATTTTCTTCTTAAGATCCTTTGGAAGTTTATCAAGCCCCGCAACTTTACCTCTACCAAGTCCTGGACCATTACCAGAAGGGGAAGCTGCAGCAACCCTGGCAAAATCAGCTGGGAAATGCTTTGACAGCTCGGCAGCAACCTTCGCCTGATCAGAAGTCAGCTTAAAATTAGGAACTTTTGCTTTAGAGAGCTTGAAGGATTTAGCACCAAGTGCCCTGGCCGAATCAGTAAAGGCTGTTAACTTGGCATTTTCAAAATTACCACTGGCGAGAAGATCAGCACCTTCATTAGCCGTCTTCAATAAATTTCCACCCACATTAAAATTAGGAGTGAATGACTTGATCGGTGTCATAAAGCATGTGTTGGTTGCCTTGCACTTACATTGCTTGTCGAACGTCATTTTATTGTTCTTTTTGTCGACTGAAGCGCAACCCATCATACCATCTGCTATATCAGTTGGTTTTAACTTTGCTACACAAGCATGCTGGTATTCGCCTGGATACATAGTAGGGGATGTTGGCTCCTTACAAAAACATGTAGCTCCAGTATAGGGATTACAATCTCCGGCCTTAGGCAAGCTATCGATAACTGCTTGTACTGCGTCCGCAGCTTCAGCGTGTCCATTGGCAATAATAATATAACCTGTCATAAGTGCGGCAGCGGCTACGCCCTTCAGGTATAGCATAACGTCGCCTCTGGCCGCTGTAGCTAGAGCTGTACCTGCGTAACATGTAGTGACCACACCGTAGGCAACTGACTGCATAGTCGCTGTCTTACTTCGGGCCTCATGGTTTTTCTTCAAAGTTACCAAAGCCTTCAACTGGATATCATGTATATTTGCGACTTCTTTTTCTACATCACCTTGCATGCTACTTTGGGCAAGCAACATGGCCGCTTCCCAACCCATGGCTATATACATACAGTAATCGGTTTGCTTGTCTTCCTTAGGTTTTCCATCTTCAGCCAGGACGGGCTTCCCATCAGCTCCGATTTTGTCTCCCCTACTGAGAGTAGGGCCTCCGCCGCCACTCATAAAAGAAAGACCACCAAAGATCATGACATAGGCCTTACCCATGTTTTCGACTAATATACCGCCAAGGCCAGTGGGCTTATCTGACCCAGCTGCACAATTCACTTCATTGGCAGCACATGCTTCATTTTTTTTTCTTTCACGATAACCCTCATGGGAGAAGGTCCGGGCCTTTTCCGCCTCTGCATCTGTAAGATTTCCTGGATTATCGAATGTTTCAGAGAGAGAAACGGGCTTACCTGGCTCTGTTGGATTTCCATTTGGAGTCTCCGCAAAGGAGGCATGCAAGAGGGAAAAGGAGATTAGGAAGATTCCAATGTGCTTGATCATAATGAACCCTTGAAAATATATATGATTTTAACATGATATGGGCCGCTACCAAGCTCCATAATAGCCGCCGGCAGGTTTTACCTGAGTGAAATCAACAGGATATCGAATCTGAGCTAAAACGCCCTCGAAGGAGTGTGTGCAACAAATATTTATCGTTTGACGGGTATGGTGGGGGTAAGTAAGTTATAGCTATGTCAGACAAGAAGCAAGTCATCCAGCATACTCATGATAATGATCTCACTCATTCCATGGTCCATTACCTATTGGCCATTCACAAGTTGAAGGAATCCAAGGGCTATGCCCGAGTAACAGACATTGCTATTGAAATGGGACTTACCAAGGGGTCGGTTTCCACTGCGCTTACAAATCTTAAGAAGCGGGAACTGGTTATGGAGGATGAGAGCAAGTTTCTTTCTCTTTCCCCGACCGGCCATGAAGCAGTCCACGGAATTTTGTCATCAAGAACCCTGCTTTTTTATTTTTTAAAAGATATCATCGGTGTAAATGAAGAAGTCGCGCACAAGGATTCATGCCTGATGGAACATCTCATGAGCTCAGAAACACGCGAGCTCTTTTTTAATTTCATGAAAAATCTTTGCAGCGAAGATTTCAAGAAGATGAACTTTAGTACCTCTTTTGATTTTTCCCAGTTTGAGCACCAGCATGACTTTGAAGAAATTCAGAAGGGCGACACGTATTTAAAATCTGAATGAATTTCTTCGAATTCTTTAGAAGCTCAGATACCCCATCCAGACGAAATTTAATCTTCCTGGTCCTCGCCTATTTTAGCATCCTTTTTAATTATCCGATGATCAGGGCTTCAAGTACGACATTTTTCTTTGAGGCTTTTGGTGCAAAATCATCGCCAACTGCATGGCTTTGGGGTGTTATCTTCCTGAGTATCACTGTGTTTTGCAGTAATGCCCTTCAATCGAAGTTCTCAGTACAGAAAGTGTTTTTCATAGTTTCCACATTAAGTTTTGGAATTTTCCTGATCAGCACCCTGGCCTATCAAAATGGCATGAAGAATGTGACTTACATTCCTTTCATATGGAAAGAGATCTATATCGTCCTTCAGATTCATCTCTTATTAGGTTATGTAAACAACTGCTTCAAGAAGAAGGATTTCAAATTACTTATTGGTATTGTAGGTGGAATTGGAAGCCTGGGTGGTATCCTTGGAGGCTGGGTTACAAGTTTTGTGGCCGACAGAGTTGGAACTTATCCTGTGATGTGGATTGGTCTTGTCTTTGTCATGGTGCCGGCCTTGATTTTCATGGCAACAAAGGTTTTGCCAAAGGAGGATGGGACTAAATCTGATTCTCCCATTGCTTCCTTCACTCCGGAAATAACACGTTACGTGGCCATCATCGCCTCAATAGTTGCTTTATCCCAGTTCATCATCAACATTGCTGATTTCAATTTTCATCTGGCCTTTGAAAGGACAATTACTGAATCCTCGGCCCGGACATCGTATCTCGGCAATATTTTTATGCTTATAAATCTTGTTACTTTTGTCCTGCAATTCCTGGTCCTCCCTTTTGTCATGCTCAGGGTATCAGAAAGGAATTATCACATTTTTATCCCGCTCTCTTACCTGGGATGTCTAAGCCTTTTACTCGTGACTCCATATTCGGGCGTCATCCCATATGCGATTTTTTTCATTTATCTTAAGGCTTCTGATTATTCGTTGTTCAGTGCAGGAAAAGAGATCCTTTATCAACCATTGGGAAGCAATCAGAAATATGGCGCAAAATATCTCACTGATATGCTCGTGTATAGGATAGCCAAGGCGATGATAGCGGCGGTGTTGATTTATGTACAAACCTCAACCATCTTAAATACAATGATGACTGTATTTCTCCTGGTTTGGACAGTGCTGGTCATTCACCTGTTTAAGCTTCATCGACAACTTTTTACCTGAGGCTATTATGAGCAATCCTTTACTGCAAAAAAATTCAGCACCTTTCGGTGCTTATCCCTTTGACCAGGTTAAGCCTGAACATTTCCTGCCTGCCCTGAAAACAGCAATTGAATCTGCTCAGCGGGAGCTTGAAACTTTCAAGGCAAAAAACAAGACAGATTTTTATCATGTGATAGCTGAGAAAAGTAACATCACTGAACAGGTCGATACGATCGCAGGAATTTTCTTTAACCTGCATTCAGCTGAATGCACACCGGAACTTGAAACTATCTCACCCGAAATGACTGAGATCCTTACCAGGTTTGGAAATGATATATCCCTTGATCCCGTAATTTTCAGCAAGGTAAAAACTTGTTATGAGTCACGTTTTGACCAGGGTCTTGATAAGGAAGAGCTGACTATTATCGAGAAGACCTATAAGTCCTTTGTCCGGAATGGGGCCTTACTGGCCGATAGTGAAAAAGATAAAATGAGGGAGCTGGATGAGAAACTCGCCAAGCTCGGTTTGACTTTTTCACAAAATGTCCTGAAGGCCACGAATGATTATTTAATGGAACTTACAGATCGTAATGACCTCGATGGTTTGCCAGATGGTGTAATTGAAGCTGCCAGCGAATTAGCAGAAAAAAAAGGCAAGAAAGGAAGTTGGTGTTTCAGCCTTGATGTTCCTTCTATGTTGCCATTCATGACCTATTCTAAAAAAAGGGATCTGAGGAAGAGACTCCTGACTGCAAGTGCTTCTAAGACCTTCAAGACTCAGTATGATAACCAGGAAGTCCTCAAAGATATTCTAAAACTCCGTACTGAGAGGGCGCAGCTGCTAGGCTTCAGGACCCATGCTGATTATGTTCTTGAAGAAAGAATGGCCATGTCGCCTAAGAAGGTTATGGATTTCCTGGAAGAGCTTTTGAAGAAGGCCAAGCCACACGCTCAAAAAGATATGGATAGACTGAAGAACATAGCCAAGGAACTGGATGGAATTGATGACTTTCAGGCATATGATTCTGCCTACTACTCCGAGGTTTTAAAGAAGCGTGAGCTCGCCATGGATGATGAAATGCTGAGGCCTTTCTTCATGCTTGAAAATGTGGTCGATGGCATTTTTAAAGTAGCTGACTTGCTTTACGGACTTAAGTTTAAGGAAGTCTCCAATGTCCCTAAGTACCACGAGGATGTAAGGACATTTGAAGTTCACGACCATGATTCTGGTGATTTCGTAGGTCTTTTCTATACGGATTTCTTTCCCAGGGCCACAAAGAGGGGAGGAGCATGGATGTCCGGTATAAAAGACCAGGGAATGTATCAGGGCAAGGTTGAAAGACCGCATATCATGATTGTGTGCAATTTTACTAAGCCGACAAAAACAAAACCATCACTGCTTACGCTGGATGAAGTGCTGACACTTTATCATGAGTTCGGTCACGCCTTGCATGGCCTTCTTTCAAAGTGTAAGTATCGCGAATTATCCGGAACCAATGTTTACTGGGACTTTGTTGAATTACCTTCTCAAATTATGGAAAATTGGGTGTTGGAAAAGGAATGTCTCGATTTATTTGCGACTCACTATGAAACAGGCGAAAAAATTCCGGCTGACTTAGTTGAAAAGATAAAGAAAAGCGGAAAATTTCTCGAAGGACTCGGAACCATGCGCCAGCTGTCTTTAGCTTTTCTGGACATGGCCTTTCATACAGTTAAGCCGGAAGAGATTACTGATATTGAAAGTTTTGAGACAAAGACAGTTGATAAAACGAGCCTTCTGCCAAAAATTCCAGGAACCAGCATTTCTACTTCTTTCTCGCATATTTTCGCGGGAGGGTACTCTGCAGGATACTATTCTTATAAATGGGCCGAGGTATTGGACGCTGATGCTTTTGAATTTTTCCAGACATCCGGTATTTTCAATCGTCAGGTAGCTCAGAAATTCCGTGAACATATTCTGGAGCGGGGCGGCACAGAACATCCAATGGAGCTTTATAAGCGATTCAGGGGACATGAGCCAGATGTTGGCGCCCTACTTAGAAGAGCAGGCCTGCATTAATTTAACAATTTGTTTAGTTTACTCCAACACCCAAATAGGGATAAGTTAATACTTATGCTTGAAAAGTTTCAAAAATACCATGAAGCCCAAACTTGGTTTGCGAAGAACTTAGAAATTCATCGTAAAAGCCGTCATCGGGCGTTGGAAATTATTTGCCACAAGATTGCTGAAGTGATGGATGTCCAACGTGTCGGCATCTGGTTTTATACAATTGATAAAGATGCCATCTTTGAAGAGCTTACTTTCATTGAAGGGCAGGACGACAGTCATGGGCAGATTCTTCTTAAAAAAGATTATCCGATTTACTTCAGCCATATTGAGCAGGAAAGAGTTGTGACAGCTAACAACACATTTACCAGTGAAATTGTTGCTGATTTAAAAGAAAGCTATTTTATCCCTTATAATGTTCATTCCCTGATGGATGCTCCTATTTTTTCAGATGGTGAGATGCTAGGTGTCCTTTGCTGTGAGCAATTAGCAAATTCCCGCGATTGGGATATACACGACAAGAATTTTGCAGCTACCTGCGCAGACTTCATCGGCCGAATCATTGAGGCAGAAAAACGTCATACTTATGAAAAAGAATTGCGCCATAGGATTAATTATCTTGAAACAGATCTGAAACGTAAGTTGGATGACCTCAATGAGGCCAAGCTGAGTCTTGATCTTGCCATGGAATCTGCACAAGCTGGAAAATGGGACTGGGAAATTGAAACCAACACTGTTCATTTCAGTAATCAGTGGTTTGAAAACCTTGGATATAATACAACAGAGCTGTCTCACGATATCAGCACATTTAAAAATGCGATCCACCCTGAGGATCTTGCCAGGGTTTTCAACGAACTGGACATGCATTTACGTGGTATAAAACCTTTCTACGAATGCCGTTTCAGAATGGTTGGCAAGAAAGGCAATATTAAGTGGTGTCTTGATCGCGGGTGTATCATTCAACGTACTCAAGACGGCAAACCGCTCAGGCTGACAGGGATTATCATTGATGTCACTCCTCTCGTTAAATGGGAAGAAAGTCAGTCAGTCTCTGAGCAGCAGATGAAGTCTATGATTGAATCATTGCCAACCCCCGTTGCCATGTTTGACAGGGATTTTAATTACCTTGCTTTCAGTGCCAAGTGGATTGAAGAATGGGGAAGCCTTGCAAATCCAAAGGAAGGCGAATCTATCAGTCAATTTTACCATAAGGACTGGATCGTCAATATGAAGCTGGCCCTCGAAGGTCAGAGTATCAGTAAGGATGATGAATTAGTTGAGATTCGCCCCGGAGTAAATTACTGGTTCAGGTGGGTGGTACAGCCCTGGAAAAATAGTAGTGAAGAAATCGGCGGCGTCATTGTCATGGCAGAGAATGTTACTGCACGTAAAGAAACAGAAATGCGCCTTACTCAGGCTTCAAAGCTTTCAGCTTTAGGTGAAATGGCCGGAGGTATTGCCCATGAGATTAATAATCCACTAAGTATTATCAAGGGCTATATTGACCTGCTCCGGAGGCATTCTTCCAGGAAGTCCCTTAGCCCGGAACTATTGCTTCAATATATAGAAAAAATAGATCAGACCGTTGGAAGGATTTCTAAGATTGTTAGCGGTATGAGAAGGTTCTCAAGGGAATCTTCCCTGGACGACAAGGTTAATTATTCACTTAACAAGATTGTGGAAGAGACCCTGGACATTTGTCAGGAGCGGATAAATAACAATGGTACAGCGGTTAATGTTGAGTACTTGAAAAATGATCCTCTCATTAACTGTCGTCCGGTTGAAGTTTCACAGGTCTTGTTGAATCTGATCAATAATTCATATCAGGCAACTTCAGGTTATACTCATCCATGGATCAAGATCAAGCTGGAAGATGTCGGTACCCATTATAGGATCCTGCTGATTGATAATGGTGAGGGCATACCTCCGGAAGTTCGCCAGAAACTCTTCCAGCCATTTTTCACGACCAAGGATATTGGAATTGGAACAGGTCTGGGTCTTTCAATATCCCGGGGTATTATCGAGGATCATGAGGGAAAACTTTATTATCAGGAAGATGCACCTAATACGACTTTCGTTATAGAGCTTCCGAAGTTGAACATGGAAGATAGTCAAACCGTGCAGTAAAATCCCAATCGTTTACATTAAAAGAACCTTCAGATTCTCTTTCGTGGGCCTCACCCAGGAATGGAAAAAAATTAATCTTTGTGAGATTTTCAATGGAATCTATTTCTAGGCTATAGGGTTCGAGCTCCGGAAACGGAACATCAGTGGCCATCAGGAAGGCAATCCCTTTATAGCCAGAATTTTCCTTACGGAGGATGACTTTAAAATATTCTTCCGGAACGCTAACCCGGTTATTTTGTCCAATCCATCCGAGCGATGTTCTTAAGACCGGACCAGTTACTATCCAGAGTTTCCCATACTTCGAAGTCCATGCACGGATAAGATTTTCCAGCTGGCCCCATCGACCACGATTAAAACCGGCTGGTTGAGGGGTAATATTACTTAGGTAAAAAGAATCACGCATGGCCTGGGCATCAAACTTCATATCTCCAGCCGGAAGAAGGTGTCCCCTGTCAAAACCTGAATTTGCATAATCAATTATTTCAGCTGAACCGGTAGAGACAAGTGGATCTACCCGGAAGGAGTTTCTACGGGGCACGCAATTTTGTTGTTGGGAAGAATCAAGACTGTAAGCGACCCAATTAGCGACTTCATGTTGTTCGTTGTAATCAAGAGTATACCAGGGACGATTTATCGTTTCGCCAGCATTGGCAATGTAGGGGAAGCAGAGAATAAAAAGGATACATAACTTCATCCGATCTCCCTGTAGTACAGAGAATAGGATAGTGGATGGTTTTAGTAAATTCCACTATCATATGTCTGACAACAGGGGTCGGATAAGCAATTAGAGAATTTTACCAAAGACCCAAAGGCCCATCTGTGTGGTTTCAGCACTCCAATTTTCATCATTGAGAGCTTTTACGAAAGGCATGACAGTCAGGGTTTTGGTTGGAGCGTATCCAACTCCTAATGCCACATGGTTCTTATATTTTTCAAAATAGTTCCAGTCTTGCTTATTAACATCCTTGCCGCCATTTTTTGTGGCCCGGTGTTGCAGGTCCCATTCATTGAAAAGCTGGGTTTTCCATTTATCGTTGAAATCATAGTTTAATACAGTGGTGAAATTGATACGGTAACGATCTTCATTTCTTGCAGCTTCATATGCGTAATAGCGATAAGTGTTTTGGTGAACGAGAGTAATACCTTGTGTGGCCAGCCAGGTAATAGAATTCTGGTACTCAATCTGTGAATCGATAAGTTCATTTCTTGAAGCTTTACTGAATGGGTGCCTGTGAGAAAGGCGACCGTTGAATGTGACCTCCTTGCTCTTGTAGATTTCCTGTACAACTCCAATTAGCCAGTCTTCCATCATAACTGAGTTTTGATCTTCTTCGGGCTTCAGGTCATTTCTGTCACCAATCTGGTATAAAAAGCGCGGGCTGAGGAGCAGCGAGGTTGTAGGTAAAACTTTGTACTGGAGTCCGAATTGGTTATATAGATTTGTAGGTGTGCGCTGCTTTTCACCCAGATCGTTATATTGATTATCATCCCACTTCTCAAGGTTTGAACCCAGGAGTTCACCGAAGTAACTCACTTTAAAGTTTTCTTTCCATTTAGTGAAAGAATGTTGTGATAACTGGGTTGTGGACACAGTTTGGGCGGAGGCAACACTCACTAAAGAAATCATAAGTAATGAGGTTAGGATCAAAAATTTATTCATATAAGCTTCCTGTTAAAAGATAATCAGTTTTTAAATTTTCGTTGGAACAAAATCTGTGGCCTTTAATTCTTTTTGGCCCAGGATGAAATCCTTTAAAATATCGGCGTCCACATAACCATATTTCTTGAATTTAAGTTTTGGATACTTATCCCCACCTGTGGCAATAAACTCTGGAAGGGCAAATACATATTTCTTACTCTCATCCAGCGGTTTTCCATTAATCGTCAATTTCTTGATTTTTTTGGCCTTCTCATCAATTTCTATTTCGACTCCACTCATCTGCGGAAAACTGCCTGAGCCTGCAGTTAACTCAAACACAACATGTTCAAGATATTTTTTCAGCTCTTTACCTGTGAGTTCAGCTGTAACGATTTCTCCACCGAATGGCAGGACCATCAGGACTGTTTCATACGTTACTTTACCCGGATAGATTGAATCCCTGATACCGCCGGAATTCATCAATGCAAAGTCAGCATTGAACTTTTCCTTGTAGGCAGAAGTGATCAGCTTACCTAGGTTTGTTTTCTGGCTTCGTACAATGTCACGTTTACCTATGTATTCAATTTCTGCATTGCCTAATTCAATTAAAAGGGATTTATCTCCTCTTTCTTTATATGGCCTGAGGAATGATTCAACAGAAGGCTCTGGTTTGATCTTTTCTTTGGAAGTAACGAGGTTTACCGGTATTAACTCATATTTTTTGAGTGTTAACTTTCCATTCAGGAATTCCATGTCGACGCGACCAACATACTTTCCCCATTCATAGGCCTGGACAATAACAGTACCGTTTTGAATATCTGGTTCAAAAAGGGGCTTCTGAGTATGCCCACCAACAATCAGGTCAATACCATTAACTTTTCTGGCCAGAGTAACGTCACCTGGGGCATCAGCACCATGCTTTTCATTAGGGTAATGGCCCATATGTGTAAGTGCGATTAAGACATCAGTTCCTTCTTTAATAATAGGAACTAATTTTGCAGCTTCCTTCACGGCCGGCCTGAAATCCAGGCCCTTAACGTTAAGGGGATTTGTCTTTAAAGGGGTGTCTTCAGTGGTTAAGCCGAAAATAGTAACTTTCAATTCATCCAGGTTTTTACGGACGTGAGAAGGAAAAACCCTGGTACCTTTTTTGGCATCATAAATATTTGCCGATATGAAAGGGAAGCTTGCCCACTTTCTTTGCTTGAAAATAGTTTCAAGAGAATTATCAAATTCATGATTACCAACTGCCATGACATCATATTTTAAAAGGGACATGGCCTTAAAATCAGGTTCGGCATCAAGAAGATCAGATTGTGGAGTTCCGGTATTAATGTCGCCCGCATCCAGTAAAAGAAATTGACCGCCATCACTCTTAACTTGAGCTCTGATGGAATTGATTAATGTTGCACGAGGGGCGAGACCCAGCTCACCCTCTTTGTTCGGCCAGAAGCGTCCATGGTGATCATTGGTATGGAGGATTGTGAGCTTATAGACTTTGTCCTTGGTATAGGCAAAAACATTTAAGGACAAAGTGAATAGAACAGTCCAGATGCCAAAAACTTTCATAAAGATCCTCCGATCTTTACTGATGTATCCAATGCGCATGTATATGTAAACTGGAGCATTTCGGCCCCATCAGATCTTAACAATGTAAGGAATGAAGGCATGGCCATTAAGAGGTTAGTTTGATATACCAAACCCCATGATGACAATAAATCAGGCCCCTCTAAACAAGAAGCTCATTGTGCGCTCATTTCACGACTCCCATGAGCGTGATTTTAACGAGATTGAATCACGTTTGATGTTGCTAGGATTCCTGGATGGCCAGATTATAAAAGTGACCAAAAAGGCACCGCTCTTTAAAGAACCATTTCTAGTTGAAGTAAGAGGCAGGATGATCGCCTTATCTAAAGATGAGGCGATGTTGGTAGAAGTTGAGGTAGTCGAATGATTACCCGCGTGGCCCTGGTTGGAATGCCAAATGTGGGGAAAACAGCGCTTTTTAATAAGCTCACGGGAAGTTTTCAAAGAGTGGCCAACTTTCCGGGTGTCACAGTTGAGAAAAAAATTGGCTGGATCAGTGAAGGTGGAAAAAAGATAATTGAAGTTATCGACCTTCCAGGGATCTATTCTTTGGATGCCACAACTCTTGATGAGAAAGTAACGAAAGATTTTCTTTTACAGAAAGAAAGTGAACGTTCAGCTGATTTATTCGCACTAGTTGTAGATGCCACCAATCTTGATAAGTCCTTATTCCTTGCCTACCAGTTAAAAGAACTAGGTTACCCTTTAGTGATAGCCTTGAATCTTATAGATGAAGCCGACAAGCGAGGGCTTAAGCTTGATGTTGAAAAATTATCCCGTGGCCTTGGGGCCATTATCGTATCTACAAGTGCAACCACTGGCAGCGGACTACCTGAGCTGAAAGAAGTTTTCAAGCAAGAGTCAGTACGCCCTGTTCCTGGGATCACACTTCCTGAAAATGCCCAGAAGACTTTTCGCTCTCCCAAATATGTAAATGGAATTTTTAAAAAGATAGATATTCTTCTCAAGGCAGTCACACTTTCACCACTTAAGCCTGATACATTTAGTGAAAGGGTAGATCATTATATTCTTCACCCGGTATGGGGTGTTCTCATTCTCTTTTCGCTGCTGCTTTTGATGTTTCAGACTCTTTTTACGTGGGCCGCTCCCGTTCAGGACTTGATTGAGGCCGGATTTGGATTAATGGGAGAATTTGCTTCTAACTATATTCCGTACCCATTACTTAAAAGCCTGATTGTTGATGGAATCATAAGTGGGGTAGGTGGGGTTCTTGTTTTTTTACCGCAGATACTCATTCTGTTTTTTTTCATCCAGTTGCTGGAAGACCTGGGCTATTTGGGAAGGGCAGCATTCCTGATGGACTCCCTCATGCGAAAAATAGGCCTTCCAGGTAAAGCAGTTATTCCCTTATTGTCTTCTCATGCATGCGCGATTCCAGGAATCCTTTCGGCCAGGGTCATTGATAATCACCGTGAACGTCTGATTACAATGATGGTTATTCCCTTAACAACATGTTCTGCCAGACTGCCAGTCTATGCCATTTTAATTGGAGCCTTAATTCCAAACATTTCGCTTCCAGGGGTTCCATGGCTAAAATTGCCAGGACTGGCCCTCTTTGGTCTATATATGTTGGGCTTTGTTTCTGCATTGATCGTTTCATTGATCTTCAAAAAAAACCTGCCACAGTCATCACCTTCTATGCTGTTGATGGAACTTCCTCCTTATAGAATACCCCGGCTCTATAATTTAATGCTGGTTCTTAAAAACAAGGCCAAAATCTTTCTTGGCAAGGCCGGTAAGATAATCTTGCTTGTAAGCATTGTGATCTGGGTTCTGGTTACTTTCCCGCAAACCGGTGGAGAGTCACAAATTGAAAACTCATATGCTGCCAGTATAGGAAGAGTCTTTGAGCCGGTATTCAGGCCATTGGGCTTTGACTGGAGAATTACAACAGCTCTTATTCCAAGCATTGGAGCACGGGAGGTCGTTGTTAGTGCATTGTCACTGGTACTCTCGGTTCAGGAAGGATCAGATGGATTTGAAAAAAATATGTCAGCGGTTTTAGTTAATCAGTTTGGCCTCGGAACTCTGGTGGCCTTGCTTATCTGGTTTGTCTTCGCCCCTCAGTGCATTTCAACTTTTGCAGTTTTAAGACGTGAGACGAATTCGATAAGGTGGCCGGTTGTGATGGGAGTTTACACCTTATCTCTCGCTTACGGATTTGCCTGGATTTCACGTCAGCTGGTTAACTTTTGGTTCTAACCTGCTCCCATGGCTTTAGTTGCCAGGTAGTCGTAACAATCGCCACTTCCTTGCCACTTTTCTTTTCGCGGATAACAGTTGTTAAAGTTTGAAGGTACTTCCCATCAGTTGCCAGGGCTTTTTCCACAGCATCTTTATTAATCTGACTTGGAATGCAGGTTCCTTCAAGGTCTGTTCTGCCTTGATAAGTATATTTCACATTTAATTCGGACAGGATAAGACGATACTTACTTATTCCAAATGATGAGAGTATAGACATTCCTGCACAAAATTCACCTACGGTTGCCATAGCACATGCATGAACTCCTGCCAGATGGTTATGATTCAGCTTCCGGTTTGGCAAAGCGATAACCACTGCTTCACTATTCATTTGCTTTATTTTAAATCCATGGGGAGCATTAAATGGAATTCCAATCATAAGCGCCTTGTTAAGCGCCATCAGATTTAGCGTATTAGGATTCTGGATAAGTTTATCTATCATTGGGTAGGCAATTTTCATCATATTATCCTATCTTCTTTGTGAGATTTTCTTGTGCTGTTATCATCTCAGTCCTGAAACGGGTGACTATATCCTTTACCGGTTCAATTTTCTTCGAGAACTCTATTGAACTACCAGCACACCAGATAGTCTTGTAGGTTGCGCTAAAAGCGGCTTTTTCAATCATCTTCATTCCCTTGTAATAAGTCAGCATCTTAGCATATTTTTTAATCTGCTTATTCTTATTCAGGACACTTTCAAGGATGTTCTGCTCAGTACCAACTTTTTTTACATAAGGAGTATTAATCACAGTACAACGACTTCCTGAAAGTTTGGTTGTCGTTACGATGTCTTCGGCTCCGTAATCAACACATGCTTGTTTATATTCCTGGGTCACACCTGATTCCGTTGTTGCTATAAAGGGAGAACCAATAGAGAGACCATCGGCCCCAAGGGCGAGCATGGACATAATTCCTGCACCTGTGCCCACGCCACCTGCTGAGATAACCGGAATCTTGCAGGCACGCTTTAATTCTGGAATGAGAACACTTGCTGGTATGTTGCCTAAGTGACCTCCGGCCCCTGAATTCACAGCAATGACTCCGTCAGCTCCTAAACCTTCAACTTTTTTGGCATAGCCTTTTTCAATAACATCGCAAAACACCTTGATGCCCTTGCTTTTAGATTCTCTGATGACTTCTTCAGGAGAGCCCAGGGAAGTGATGAAAAAGCTCACCCCTAAGTCTATGCACTTATACATTTGTTTCCGGGCCTGAATGTTAGACTTGTTAACAATGAGGTTAACTCCAAAAGGCTTCTTCGTCCGGGCCTGGATAGCTTTTATGCCAGCTTCGAGTTCCTCGATGGTTCTGAAGTTTAAGGCCGGTATACATCCGGCAATGCCAGATTCCGCTGCAGCTACCATCATATCGGTATTAGTAACAAGGAACATGGGGGCCATTATGATGGGCAATTCTATTCCTAACAAATCTGTAAGTGCGGTTTTCATATAATCCTTTGTGTCATTGTAAGGCAAAGTCATAGAACTTAGTTTCCTAATGACTTTAAAATATGGGTTAATCATACCAGTCATTTTTCTTAGCAAGGATGTAAAAAAATGAAAAAAATTATTGGATTGATTGTATTGACTCTGTCGGCCGGCGCTTTCGCTGCACCAAAGGCCCAGTGGTTGACTGTGGACAATGAAATATTGGCCAAAGTACGCCCAAAGATGAACAAGTCTGTTCAAACTCTCTACACCGCTCAAGGTGCTTCCGTGGTTCAGCTGAACATGCAGGAAATTGAGCAACTTTCTGCCACGATTCACGATGAGCTTCATAGATGCGGTGGATTTATTACCCACGATTCTTTTGAAGAGGCCCAGTCTGCACTTTCTTCTCAGGGCGACATGTACTTTGCAAAACGTGCAGTTTTCACTGAATACACTATCAGTCGAAATGCTGTTGTTGCTCCAATGGTTGCCATGGTTCAGGAAAAGACTATTAGTGACATGATCACAAGTCTTTCAAACTTCAATACCCGTTACTACAAGTCTGAAACTGGTGTTAAGTCGTCAGAATTTATCCGTGATACATGGGCTGCACTCTCAGGTCATCGTTCGGATGTATCTGTAGAATTAGTAAAGCATAAGAGCTGGCCTCAAGCATCTATTGTCATGACTATCCAGGGCTCAAAAAAGAGTGATGAAATTGTTATTCTTGGCGGACACGCAGATTCTATCGCAGGTATGTTTGGCGGCGGAGGACGTGCGCCAGGTGCAGATGATAATGCTTCAGGAATTGCAACCATCACTGAAGTTATCCGCGTGCTGATGGAAAGCGGTTTCAAGCCAGAGCGTACAATTCAGTTTATGGGTTACGCTGCTGAAGAAGTTGGACTCTTAGGTTCAAAAGATATTGCAAACCTCTATAAGCAGAATTCAAAGCAAGTCATCGGCGTTATGCAGCTCGATATGACACTTTATAAAGGTACTGCTGATAAGGACATTGTTATGATGTCTGACTTCACTAATGGACCACAGAATGAATTCCTCGGTCGTTTGATTGACGAATATGTAAAAGTTCCTTGGGGTTACTCGAAATGTGGATATGGTTGTTCAGATCATGCGTCATGGACTGCAGCTGGCTATCCTTCTTCCATACCATTTGAGTCAACTATGGGTGATATAAACAAGAAGATTCACACAGCGCAGGATACTTTGCAAAATGCTGGTGGAGATGCTAAACATGCTGCTAAGTTCGCGAAGTTGGCCACGGCCTTCGTAGTTGAGCTGGCAAAATAATAAAAAGTAGAGCATTTTGAGTAGTGAAATTCAGTCCCTTTATCAGGACATCCGGACAAATCTAGAAGTATCACGTAAAGCATTAATTACAACTAGCTTGCTGGGAGACGAAGAGTCTTCCAGCTTGCGTCCTCTAGAAGATTCAGTTGCAGTGCTTGATACACTTGAATCAATCGCAGTTGATGCGCGGGCCTTGCTCGACTTGCATCCATCACTGGACTCCTTGTTTGAAAGAACTTTTGGCAGGGTCCATGAAGTCTTTGATCGGCAGGCCATTGTTGAAACGGCCTTGCTGGAAGATTATATTTTTCCGGTTCCTGGAAATTACCCATTAAAAGTAGACGGTGAATTCAATCGTGATCTGACTGCTTCATACAAAGTCCTCTTTAGGGCCTGGTGTGATGAGAAAGCTGCCTATCACGTTGATACACAGGAACTCGTAAAAGAAAAATTTGATATAAAGATCAATGATAAGGATCTTTCGTGTCAGTGCATTCAATGCCTGGGTGATTATCGCACACAAGTCAGGGAAGTTATTTTTGCAACTCAGACCAATCTGATTGATTCAACTGAAGAAAAGTTACACGACTGGGTCTTGGTAAGAAAAATCACTGATATTTCCAATGCTGTCTTTAACCTTAAAAAAGACCTTGATAAGAATTTTCACCAGATGAGAAATAAACTCAAGCGTTCATCCGTGAACAAGCTAGAGAATGAAGTTAAGTACCACTATCGTAACAAGTTCGGATCGAAGTCAGAGTTAGGTAAGGTTTATAAGGAAAAGCTGACTGTCTTTTTTAATACCCTCCTGGTTGAAAGGGGACTTAAGCCTGAGCTTGTTTCTCATGAAGAATACGACCGCTTTTACCTGCAGCTTGAAACTAATATCTGGAAGGGAGAAGCTTTCCTTCGTAAAGAATTCGAACGATTCACACAAGCCGTTCTGATTCTGAAACGAAAAGATATCTCAGCAACCATCTTAAGGGATTACCTGGGTCAGTTTTGGTTGCATACAGAAGCACGTCGTCTTAATCGTAAGATTATTTATCATATGGGACCTACCAATTCAGGTAAGACCTATCACGCGATTGAAGCCTTATGTCAGGCGAAAACTGGATGTTACCTGGCACCCCTAAGACTTCTTGCCTCTGAGCTATACGATACAATGAATTCCAAGGGCACTAAGACAACTCTTCTCACCGGAGAGGAAGTCATAGAGATCCCGGGTGCCACACATTTTTCATCTACTATAGAAATGGCCAAGCTTCAGACAAAGTTTGATTGTGCCGTTATTGATGAAGTTCAGATGTTGACTGATTCCCAGAGGGGATGGGCATGGACCAGGGCCTTAATTAATATCCAGGCCGATGAAGTTCATATATGCGGAGACCATTCAGTACTTGAGTTGGTAAAGAAAATCCTCGTACTTTGCGGAGACACGCTCGAAATCAGAGAATATAAGCGGATGACTGAGCTCAACGTTATGGAGCACCAGATTCCACTATCTCAACTGGAAAAAAATGATGCCTTGATTGTTTTCTCCCGCAGGAATGCCCTGAAGTACAAGGCCGACCTGGAAGAGCTGGATTTTAAAGTATCAATTGTTTATGGCAGGCTTTCTCCTGAAGTAAGAAGAGAGCAGGCACGAAAGTTCGATGAAGGTGAGACTGACATTATGGTCAGCACTGACGCCATTGCCATGGGAATGAACTTGCCCGTTAAGAGAATTGTTTTTTCTGCCCTTTCTAAATTTATAGATAATAAAGAACTTCCTCTTACATTTTCTGAGATCAAGCAGATTTCAGGCCGTGCTGGAAGATATAAGCGCTTTCCTACTGGTTTCGTTACAACCCTGAACAAGGTTGAAGACGGACTTTTCACTCTCAGAAATGCCATGGAACATCACCTGGGACAAACTGATAAGGCCATGGTTGGTCCGGATTTGGATATTTTCAAGAGTGTTAATAATGCCCTTGATTCAAATTCACTGCCCAGTCTTTCACTTTCAGAATTCCTCAGGCTTTTCAATACCATGACCTTTCAGAAACCATTCTACTGCGTCGACATGAAAGAGATGATTGAACTGGCCGAGATGGTGGAATCAGCGGATGAAGATCGCACACTTTCTTATTCAGAAATTTTCGGCTTCGCATGCGCACCTGTGAACTTAGGCTTGATGGAGCATGTTCAATACTACATGTGGATGCTCAATCACTATGTGAAGAATCAAAGTATAGTTAATGAAGAGATCGATACCAGGTCAGATAATATTGATTACCTTGAAACCACCATCAAGTGTGTTGAACTTTATCAATGGCTCTCCCGCCATTTCAGCAACAAGAACTTTGAATTTGATGAGCGACAATTGCTGGATAACAAGATCAAGGCCATCGAGAGGCTTAATGAGCTTCTTTCTGACAAGATAGGGAAGACTTGTTCGAGCTGCGGATGCAAGATGCCTGCAAATGCCTCATTTAATATATGCGATGAATGCTTTTCTAAACGACGTTTCTCCAGACGGCCACAAGGTCAGGGCCAGGGGCGAAGAAATGAAGGTGGACGTGACGACAGGAATTCAGGCAACGAAAAGCGCACGGATAATCGTCCAAGGTCAGGTGGCGGTGGTGAAAATCGTAAAGGTCCAGCAAAACCGGATTCTCGCGGGACAAAAAAAGCTGGTCAATCATCACGATCAGGCCCAAAACCGGCCGGGACTAAGAAGTCAGGAAGCGAAGGCAACAAAAAGGACCCTGCATCGTCCTTTAGAAAACACCGCTAATTAACAATGAACTCATACTACGATTTTGCTGCACAAATAGTCCGGGGCGAATCCCTTGAGGATAAGCTCATTGATTATCCATTCGATTGGACGGACTGGCAGGAATTTGAATTACCCAAAATGCCTGGCAGAAAAGATAAGCTTTCATTTTCCAAGGAAAAGATAATCTTTCCCAAGGCAAACTTGCTTAAGGAACCGGAAAAGAAAGCATTCGCTATACACAGTTTTGCCAATCATGAACTACTTGCTATTGAGATGATGGCTTCTGCCATGCTGGTCTATCCACATAAAACCGACGATGACATTCGCTTTAAGAAGGGAATTCTTTCAGCACTTAAAGATGAGCAAAAGCATCTTGGTATGTATATCAAGCGGCTTAATGAATTGGGTTACGCCTTTGGCGATTTTCCTCTGAATGATTTCTTCTGGCGACAAATGGAAAAATTACATTCTCCATCCATGTATACAGCAGTGATGTCCCTGACTTTCGAAGCGGCAAATCTTGATTTTGCCCAATACTATTCCAGAATTTTCCGGGCAAATGGCGATGTTGAAACTGCTGATATCCTGGACCTGGTTCTTGAAGATGAAATTTCCCACGTAGCTTTTGGAAGCCATTGGTTGAAACGCTGGCGTGGAGACAAGGAACTCTGGAAATATTATATGGAGGCCCTTCCATGGCCGATGACTCCTGCCCGCAGTAAGGGAAATGGTTTTGACTTTAATTTACATTTAAAGGCCGTGGGTGACAGGGATTTTGTAAAGTCACTGGCCGATTACAATGATGATTTTATGGTCACCAGAAGAAAATAGATGGAAAGCATCCTGGTTAATGCAGACTATGAGATTGAGCTCTTTCAAGGCAAGAAAGGAAGTTCACTCATAAATAAATCGTTGGAATTTCTGGCCCTCTTTCTTTGCGATAATCCCTTGTTCACCCGAAATACATATCCCTCGGAATATCTCGATCATGTAGAGAAACTTACAGGGCATCGTCCTGTTCTGGTGAAGAGCGGTCCGGCCTCCAACTGGTGGGGGCCACTTAAAAATATAGAGCATGAAAGATGGATGAATTCCAAGCTCACAAGTGCTGAACTTGATCTTGCCCATGGCTGGAGTGAGGACTTGCAAATCATCAGGGAATCAAAAGATCGTGCCCGGGTTAAAGTTCCGAGACAATTGCTTGCGAAAGATGCCTTTGGCATGTCAGGAATGGGACTTAAGGCCATCCGGTCAATTGAAGATCTTCATGCCATTAAGAGCTTTCCAACCATACTTGAACCTCTGCTTAACCGGACTCATGACTTTTCTCACTATCTTTTCCCTGATGGGAAGTGCATTGCTTATCAGAACCTTGTAGATAACAAGTTCCAGTACAGGGGAACGATTTTCAAAAATCACCTGGATCCCGTAGCAAATCAACTTAGCTTTAAGCACCTTCTCTCAGATGCCATGTGGTATGAATTTAACCAGGCCTTGATGATTATCAAGACACATTATATGCAAAAGCCCCTTGAAACTGGCTTCTCTGTAGATTCATTTGTTTATGAAGAAGCAGGAAAGCATAAGATACATATCTTGTGTGAAGTGAATTACCGTCGGACTATGGGACGAGTGGCTTATGAGCTTGCCGGTCGTTTTGCCAAAGAAAGACCTTGGTGCCTTTTTCTCCTTACAAGAATGGATAGTGTTAATTTCGGTTTATTGCAGAGGGAAGTCAGTACTCTTGAGAATGTAATGCTTTTATCCCCGCCAGAAGGTCGATACCAGATGTTTTTGTTGTCTGCTGAGGATGAAGAAAAAGGAAGAGACTTGTTTAAGGCGTTAAAGCAGTTATTGCCTTACTGCCAATTTGCGGTAGACATCTAAAATTAACTTTCCCGCTTCATCAGCATTGCCTCCGCAGGCCAGAATACCGCCCTCATGTCCTTTCATCACAAAAATCCCCGATGATTTCTGGCCAAGGAGTGCTACAGCTGCCGCTGCCATCTCCAGCGTTCCGTACGGGACATCTTCCGAGATTGCGTCGCTTTTTTCAGCAATCATGAGATTCCAAAGTTCGTGGTGGTGGACGTGAAACACAAATTGAATGGCAGGATTTGCCTCATAGAGAGCATAGTGGGTAAGAGATTCACTGGATGGAGGGATCATTCCTTCAGCAGTTACTGAGCCTTTTTTTAAATCACACTCGATAACTTTAGTATAATGATGCGCCTGAAGGTGGGCGAGGTGACCTGTCTGAGTTCCGCTAATAAGAAAGGTTTTGTTCACTAACCTAGAGGAAAGATTACCGTACCCGATCTTCTCATTCGGGTATTCGCCTATCAAACCAAGCTTAAAAAAGAGGGCACGCCACTTCTCAAGGGCTATAACCTGGTTCATCTCAGGTGGCGGGGCACGTTTGAGCGTGAATTTAAACTTTATGACACCTTCATCTCGATTAGCATTCACGGTAAGTCCTTGATGTCCTAAGGGATTTGATTGCAAACGTGGCAGTGTCCCTTATAATGAGAATACTGGATAACCCTAGCAGTCTCAAGACCTTTCACCCAGGAGTTGTTATCCTCGAGAAAATTATAAGTGACTTGAAGACCAAGCTGCCTTTTTTGAATAAGAAAAAGGCAGATGATGATGATGAAGTCCAAGAAGAAGAGAGTGCTAACCCATCACGTAAGAAACCATCTGATAAGACTGGCGAGACGGATATTTCTGAACTTGATATGGGCGAAGATGAAGTTGATGTTCCTGAAAGTAAATCCTTGCTCCTGAAGCTTAAAAACAAGATCAATGAACTGGCCAAGAAATCAAAGAAGGCAAAGTCCAAAGATAATGACGAGGACGAAGAAGCTGAGGGTGAAGCTGAAGGTGACGAAGAAGATGCAGAAGGTGACCTCGAAGCTGCACCTGCTGATGCCGCTGCCAAGGCAAAGAAGAAGAAAATTATCATGTACGTGGCAATTCTTCTTTTTGTGGGTGTTATAATCTATCCAGACCCTGAGCCTACGCCGGAAGAACTTGCTAAAGAGGCTGCGGCCAAACAACCAAAAAAGAAAAAAGCTCCTGAAGAAAATACTGCTGCTGCAGACCCGGCTGCTGATCCTAAAGCGGCTGCAGTAGAAGAGCCGGCACAACCAGTAGCCGATACCGAGCAAAAGGCTACAGAGACTCCGGCAGAAACACCTGCGGTTGCCGCAGCCCCCGAAGAAACCCCTGCTGAAACTCCAGTAGTGCCTGAAGTCGAAGCACCCATTGAACCTGTTAAGGCTGATGCAGAAACGACTGCACCAGTAGTAGCTGAAACACCTGCTCTAGACCTGGGCACTGAAGATATTCTGGCGGCGCCCGAGACAGGAACTGACTCCGAAGTTTCAAAAGATATGGTGGATGAAAGTATCACCGAAAATACAGATGAAAATCTCACTGATAAGATTCTCCAGGATCTTGAAAAACAGGCCAAGACGACTGAAATTAAAAATGAAAAGAAAGAGTACGTTCCACCTCCTGACTATGAATACCTGGGACGTGGACTCGTTTACAACTGTACCGGAAAGCATTGGGCCTGTGTTGATGGGGCAAGCTATAAATTATGTGAAGATAATTCGTCTTCTACCAAATTCTTGAAGAAGAAGCTCGAATGCTATCCATTCAATGTCTATCAAAACCAGAAAGGGTGCGAAAGCATGCAGAACCGGATGGTTTCATCCAGTGCTAAGACCAATTTTTGTACTGAGAATTAAGCGGCGTTTTTGTGGAATTTACGGGCCATAAGAGGAATGAAAAATTCCTCTTCGTTCTTCAAGGCTTCTTTTCTCATTCCTTCAATAAAAAGCTCAACCATTTTCGGGTCAAACTGAGATCCTGAGAATTGAATCAATTCTGCAAAGGCCACTTCATAAGAAAGCCCTTTGCGGTATGGACGAGTGGAAGTCATAGCATCAAAAGTATCTGCAATAAGAATGATTCTTGCGGCGACTGGAATTTCATCACCCTTAAGGTTTTGAGGGTAACCCTTTCCATCGTATCTTTCGTGGTGAGAACGCGCGATAGTCGCAATTTTTTCAAAGTGATTAAAATCCTGGAGAATTTCCCATGAATGCTCTGGATGCTGCTTCATGATGTTGAATTCATCTTCTGTGAGACGGGAAGGTTTATTTAAAACGGCATCAGGTGTACCGATTTTGCCAATATCGTGGAATATGGCAGAAAGCTCCAGTTCATACATTTCTTCGGAAGTGAGTCCGGCTTCAGCACCAGTTACCAGGGAAAAATACGCAACACGCATACTGTGACCGAATGTATAGTGGTCTTTAGCATCAAGCGCCTTAAGAATGGTCCTGGCGGCCTGTTCACTGATCTTCTTATTATCGGCCTTAAGGCTTTCCATTTGAGCCGCCATGCCTAAAAGTGACAATGCGGTGGTCATGGAGGGCAACTCGAAGACGTTATTTTTTTTCATAAGTAAGTTCCAATAAAAAAGCCATCACCCCAAAGGGTTTCTTCTGATAGTTTCTCTTCGGTTGTTTTGCAGAAAAATAAACGGTAAAATAACAGAAGTGCAAAATGTAATGTAAGTCTCCGAAAAGATAATGGTTTTAGCTTCAAAAAGGTCGATTTATGGTGATTGTTGATAACCGTGATTTTGTTAAGAAGGCATTGGAGGAGCATGAGCTCAACCTTTTCGACTTCCATGACTCTATTCAAGTCTATACGGTCGAGGCATTTTCTAAGCTTCCACTTACCAGGCGCATGGATGTTTTGCTCATTGATACCCAGTCAGTCCTGGAAAATCCAAAAAGCTTCGAGGCCTGTAAGGTCATCATTAATACTTTTCAAGGTACTTATTTTTTCCATGAGGATAGTAACCAGCCGGCCCAGAAATGGGTCTACGATCAAGCCTCATTTCTAACTAAGATAGTTGGGGCCTGTTCACTTCCCATGCCTGAAATGAACTGGACCTTGCTGGCCAATCAACTTCAATTCTTCTGGACCATGCTTCAGGAACACAAGACCCTTCAAAAACATATGGCCGAGTTTAGCCAGGAGTTAGATCAGGTCCTGCAAACTGCCCAGACAGAAATGGCACGGGCCAAAAAGATTCATGAGACTCTTATTCCGAAGAGAAATGATGAAATCAAGGGTATCAGCTTCCTGAATAAGTATGCCACCGGAGATGGTGGGGGAGCTGAATTTTCTGATCTTCATCAAACCCCGAATAAGGCCTTCCAGATATTTGTGGCAAGCGAGTCTTACCTTATTTCCAGTTCTATCCTGGGAATCCTGAATGATCATAAGACTAAGGACTTTGATCCTGTGAAGTTCCTGGCCGATGCTAACGCCGATGTCGCAGCAATTAATGGATCTAAAAAGAAAAAGGCCCACGTAGACTTGCTGGTTTTAGAGATGGATCTATCCCATCTTAACTTGAAGGCACATGGGCAGCATAAGGCTGAGTTTCATAGTCAACTGAACGGGAAGCTCGATCTGGATGCAAATAAGGAATATAAGTTGGCCAAAGGAGAGAAATTCATTGTTTTCTCCCCGGGATTTTTATTTAATTGGAAGGAAAGCGATCATAAACAAGACATTCACTCTTTCGTAAAAGGTCATCAGGAACTTAGTCTGCAGGAATTAATGACTGAATTGTTCTTCCAGATCCGCAAGGATCAAGGAAATCAGTTTCTCAAAAAAGATGCGACAATCGTGATGATGGAGGTTAACCGACATGGCATGCATCAAGTTTAGCTTAGTATTTCTTCTCTTAAGCGTAAGCCTCGTCCAGGCGCAGGTACGATTCAGTTCAAAAAGCTGTCTTGATGCTGAATATACTATGAAAATGATTCAGAAAGGTCCTCTATTCGGCCTTCTGAAGCATGAATTCATTATTTCGAAAAGAGGATGCATCATCAACATTACTCATAATAAGTATATCCCGAAAGAGTGGATCATTGATGTCTGCCGGGAGCCGGTTCATGTCAAAGTAACTTCTGCTACTGGTATAGATGTTGCGAAGAAAACTGCTGAATGCCTGCTTAAAGATAATTCCAGGGATACCAGTGACTTCTGCTCCCAGTATTTCGACTTGATGGATGTCATGCAGGATGATGGTCTTATCTTCGCTGAAGGTGATCGGGATAATCTGAGCTCTAATCACGGTAAGACATTTTGTAGCTACTTACTGATTAAGAGATACCTGAATGACTCAATGGTTTTCAGCCGTTATTCAGAAGTGCCTGATATCTTCCTTGAAAAACAACTTCCCGCTCTTCCTCCTATAGAGAAAGAGAAGCCAATTTTACCTGAATTAGAGAAGAAAGAAGAAGAACAGGCCCAAAGCTCAATCCTTCAAACAGATAACGCTACGGCCTCTTTCTAGACTTCGCTAAAAGCTCTTTCGAGATCTGCGATCAGGTCATCAGCATCTTCTATACCAACGGATAACCGGATGAGGTTATCAAAAATACCTAATTCCTCACGTACATTCTTTGGAATTGAAGCATGGGTCATGATTGCCGGATGATCAACAAGACTTTCCACGCCCCCTAAACTTTCGGCCAATGCAAATAATTTTACATTTTCAAGAAAACGACGGGATTCTTTTATTTCACCCTTGAGAAAGAAAGTAATCATTCCGCCAAAGCCTTTCATCTGCTCTTGGGCAATTGCATGTTGAGGATGAGACTTAAGTCCGGGGTAAATAACCCTGTCTACCTTGGGATGTTCCTGAAGGTAATGAGCAATTTTAATGGCATTTTTTTCATGCTGCTTCATTCTCACGGCAAGTGTCTTGATGCCCCGGAGTACCAGCCAGCTATCGAAAGGAGACTGACTTGGACCGATGGCATTTTGATAGAAAAAGAGCTTGTCCCTTATTTCCTTTGAATTCATCATGACAGCTCCTCCAACAACGTCAGAGTGGCCATTGATAAACTTCGTGACGGAATGGAGCACGATATCCGCTCCAAGATCAAGCGGGTTCTGGAAAAATGGACTCATGAAGGTATTGTCGACTACCACCAGCGCTCCTGCCTTTTTTGCCATTTTACAAATTGCTTTAATATCTGAAATCTTAAGCAGTGGGTTGGTTGGAGTTTCCAGCCAGATCATAGCTGGCTTCAATGTTAGAATCGAGCGTTCAAAATTCACATGATCAGTGGTGTCCACAAAATGAAAGTTATGAATTTCCGGAAAGACTTTCGTGAATAAGCGATAAGTTCCGCCATAGACGTCATCACCACTAATGATAGTGGATCCCTTGGGAAGCATGTGCATAATCAAGCTGGACGCTGATAAACCGCTGGCAGTTACCAGGCAATGTTCTGCATTTTCAAGCGAGGCAAGGCATTCTTCCAGGCGGCTTCTGGTTGGATTATGGGAACGGGTATACTCATAGCCTTTATGCTCACCTGGTGATGACTGCACATAGGTAGAGGTCTGATAAATTGGAGGCATGATGGCACCCGTAGTAGGATCAGGCTCGCCGCCAACATGAATAACTTTTGTTTCAAATTTCATTTCTTTCATGGATTCTCCATCAGGTCTTTCTTTTCGCGTGAAGCGGCCAGCGTCGATAACCTGGCAATAATTGAATAGACGTGTTCTTTGATTTGGTGATCATTATTCTGCTTAAGTTCTGAGATACAGAACTTTTGATAAAGCATTCCCTGTGCATTTAAGTTTGCCTGCGTCCCCTTAAGGGGGTTTGTGCGCATGAATCCACCGATACTCTTGCCGTTTATGAGATAAATAGTAACTTCAGCAGGGGCATCATCGCATTTAATAATTGTCTCAACACCTTCCTGAATAAGAACAGAAGTGAACTTGAGATTGTTCTTACCCACATCCATCTTGTTTCTCACCTTTCGGTTCATGAGCCGTATTTCTTCTCCGGAAGAAACAACCGAAATCCCCATGCCATAGGTACCTTGTGAAGCTTTCACAAAAACAGAAGAGCCTGGTGTCAGCGTACCGAGTACCTTGTCAACTTCAGTTGCCAGATTCTCGAGACCTTCCTTAGTGTTGAAATCCACATCTTCCACTGAAGAAAAATGGGCCTGAATGAGATCCGGATCAATTCCAAACTCTTTTGAAAACTCATTGGCCACTTCACGGTAATGCTTGAAGTGATGGATCTTCTGACGCTGGAACCATCCTGCAGAAGGCGAAGGTTGGACTGGAGTTTTTATTGATTTCCAGTTTATCGGTAACGGAATTGATTGGTCGTTATTCATCACTACGAGATCGAAATCAAATTTAACGGCAGGGTTCAGGCTGAAAAAAGCGCCATCCATAACTTGGGCTTTGTGAATTGTAATCTTATGGCCAGAGAAAGATTCAAGCTCCATGGAAGTCGCATCTGTCCCTTCAAAAAGATTGGGATCAGGTGAAAAGAGCGCAACTTCACAACTGGCCATTTCAATGGTCTGTTTCAGGAAGTGCAAGTGGTCCAGGTAATATTTGTTCTTTGTATGTGACTCAGGCAGAAGTCCGATTTTCTTTATTTTCGGATTGATTTTATCAAAGGCTTCCCGGAACGTGTCTGAACAATTCAGCAAGTCCTTGTTACAGATGTTATTAAAACCTGCGGGATACATATTATGGTCAACTGGTGCAAACTTAAATTTGCTTTCACGGACATCAACACTGGAAGTGAGAGGTTGGGGTAATTTTGACTGGGCCGAATCAATCCAGTTATTAACATCATCCCAGCTGTGACAGAGGAACTGTTTCAGTTCCTGCTTCGAATTAATCTTATGAGGCATACGTATTCCACTTTTCAGTCAGGTGATGAATGTGATCATTTGGCGAAATGCTGGTAATTTCCGGGAACTCAAGCACTGTTGTGAAAGATTCCCGAAGCTTTGCCTTGAGGTTCACTTCGCGCTTTTCAATCGAATCCTTGAAGGTTTTCAATTTGGCATCTGTGGGACGCCAGTCTCGCAACTCTTGCTCGAGGCATTTGTTAAGGACCAGGTAATGATCCTGATGAATGAAATGAGTCGCATGAGACTTAAGCTCGATAGCTTCCTGGGCCTTGCCTTGCTCAACCGATGTCACAAGGAACCAGTTGCATTCAGTACGAGACTTAAGCCTGTCTTGAAGGGCCAGGCCTTTCATAAAAGCATCTCTTGATTGATAGATTACCTGGATGGCCAGGATGAAATCATCAATGAATTGAGCACCTGTAACATTCTGCAGGTATCCTAAGAGTTTCCTGACCCCGCCAGAAATAAATTTGTTTATGAGATTCATTCCGAAAACTTTCTTGCCTGCCTTGGCCGTCTTTTGACCAAGATAATTGAAAATCTCGATGAAGTTTTGATCAAAAAAAGACCTGATCTTTCCAAGTCCCTCTAAGAAATCGAGGAAATGGGCCCCTGGCGGAGTATCCAAGACAACCACATCATATTTCCCAGATTCAAACTGCATTTGCACCTCTACCAGGGAAAGAATTTCGTTCATCCCACCATATGGCTTGGAAAGGATCTGCACAATACGATTTGAAGCCAGGTCAGGTGTGTTGAAAGTTGAGGCCATGCGATGGATCGTTTTTTCCGGGGACATAAGCAGGGCATGCATGTCTATCCCCTCGATATTAACCCTGGTGATTTCGCCGACAGATTCGCCGGTAAGACCCAAAAGGTCCTTTAAGCGCTTGGCCGGATCAATAGTAATAAGTAAGACCCTCTTACCCATTTTTGCCAGGCTAATGGCACGTCCAGTTGCAAGTGTGGTTTTCCCAACACCCCCGGTACCGCAAAAAATTTCGAAGGACTTAATAGCTAAGGTCACTTGAGATCATCCTTGTTGAAGAACGACTACATACTATATGAGTTTTGAAAGAGACCCAACTAAATCTAACTCAATAGATGTTGGATCGGAAGACAGGGAATGGGGAAGGATGCAGTGCATCTGACTTTGGTTTTCGTCGATCAATTGCTTCTCATTAGACGCTTTTTCTCGAAGACCTGTAGGAAGGTCATTCATTTGGTCCGCAACCAATGGATAAAGGCAATTATTGACCGTGATATGAACATCAACTGGAGTTCTGGTTGCAAGGCCAGATTTGAGCTCTATGGCCTCTTGCCAGGACATCAGGCTCGGTAAGCTCACTACGTGAATCTTGGTATAAGCCTTGTCATTTAGTCGGGAGAGCATTTTTCCTGCATCTTCAAATATAACGCCGCTCTCAAAAATTTGCTGAAAATTAGTCGTGGACTCAACCATAGTCAGTGCATGTCCTGAAGCTGGAGCATCCAGAACTACGATAAGGTTATTATCTGCTTTTCCCATTTCAAGAATCTTGCCCAAAAAAATGAGGTAATTAAAACCCGGAACCATATTCATCAGGGCCCTGAAAAATGGAGTTTTAACAATCCAGGAAGCAATCATTTTTGAACTGAGTCTTCTTTCCATGTAACCACGGGCACACTCTTCCAGATCAAGTGCGACTTCTTTAATGCCCTTATGCTGTATTTCTGAAGTACCAGGGTTTGATTCACCCATGGCATTGCCTCGAAAGGTCAGGTAGATGGCTTCATGGCCCTGTTCATTGAGATGGCGGACAAAGGCCTTGCTCAGTGTGGTTTTACCCACGCCACCTTTCCCGGTGAAAATGTAGAGGCGGCAAGGTTGTGCATTCATCAGAAAAGGTACATGCCGGTAATGAGAAGTTTGAAATAATAACCTTTAAGGTCACTTCCAACATCTTGCTTAACCATGAATGGCCAATGCGTCTGACCGAGAATACCGACTACGAATTGGTCGTTAAGCCTGAGGTCAAATCCTCCGCCAAAGTTAAGACCAAAAGTAACTTTTTGATCAGTCCATTTAGGAGTTCCTGCAATAAGGCGCTTGGCGCGTGGAGCATAGAAGCCTAAGCCTCCCAGCACAAAAGGAGAAAAATTATCATATTCAACAACACGTGCCTTAATTGAACTCGTAAGACCCATGACTTTCATCTTTTCGTTTCGATGTTCATGTTCAGACATATGAGCGTTAAGCAATAGGTCAAAAGAATAGCTGGCAGCATAGGAATAGAGGACATCCATTGTAATCTTGTCTTCGCCTTGGTCAGCGTAATTTCCCAGAAGGAAAGTCTGACCAATACCTAATCCAAGTCCATGTTGCTGAAGCCTACGCTGAGCACCTGAATTAGAACGAGAAGGTGCAGGAGAAGAGTAAGGAGCTTTCTTAGTCTCAACTTGGTCTTCAGCATCTTCTACAGAATTGGCTCTTGATTCTGTTAGCTCTTTACTTGTATTGGGTGTCTTGATTTTTTGCGAGAACGCTTTGGGCTGATTCGTCTGGGCAAGGGAAAGAGGGCTCTTAAAAAAACTCATGGCCACTAGGGCCATGAGTATCATGCGGAAATTGTTTTTTCTTCTCATGAACCTAGATTAGTTCAGAGTAGCTGAATTTTCCATAGAAGAATTAAGACCAGCAACGAAAGCTGGCTTGAAGTCTTCAGTTGCAGCAGCAACAGCTGGCATTTCGAAAGTAAGGTCGAGCTTGCTTTCAAGTCCACGGATATATCCAGTCAAAGTGCCTTCTTCAGAGCGAATTACACGCTTAAGAAGTTCAGTGTCACCTGGACGAAGAGACTTACGCTCTTGATCAAATAAAAGCTGGATTTGTGTCATGTACGTGATGTCGTTCTTCGACTTATTGTCGATTACCTGAATTTCATGTCCTTCGCGAATGATCTGAGCGATCTCTTCGAGAGTTACATAGCAGCTTTGGAAAGTGTCGTAGAGCTTGCGGTTCTGGTAACGCTTGATGATACGTACGTCTTTCATTTTAATCCCCTGATTTTTAGTAATACCCTGTTTAAATACTTTGTAGGTACACCGTTAATAATTTTAAGTTATGAGCAAAACTTAACGCGCTTTCAAATTGCTTTGTTTTTGTGCGCTTGTTCTTCTCTGTACGGGGGGATTTTTACTAAGAGGCTCGGTTACTGTCAACCCAAAGAGTCATAAAAAAACCTAAAGAACCCAAATTTCTCCTTAAGGCGGTAAAAACTTCCTAGGCCTCTTCAGATGATGCCCCTGATTTCAATGACTTGTCGCAATATCCCTAATCGTCATTCGCGTCGCGGTAAATCCCGTTTTTTCTAAAAAAGCTTGGTGAAGCACCGATAAAGCTAAAAGAAGGGCCAATTCCGGGTCCTAACTTAAGCTCAGGAAGTCTATGAATTTGCTTTTTTGGACCACACAGCTCTTTTTAATCACCTCACTTTTGAGTTGTTCCCATGTCCAGACAGAGAATACGGCCGGATTCACAGATGAACAGAAAGACCAAATGAATCGCGAAGCACTCACGATCGCCTCTGAAAGACTGGGGCAAATGGTTGTTCAGGCGAAGGAAAACAAAGAAGCCACAACATTCCTTTCAACAGACCTTTTTCTCAAGGGAAATATGTCCCTGATGGAAGGTGATTACGCTACAGCAGCTATATTATTCAAGCATCTGGTCGAGCTGGTTCCTGGTGATGATTTCATTCAGAAAAAGTATGCCGTAAGCTTGATTAAGCTAGGGGATATCGAGGCTTCTGAACCTGTGCTCGAAACGCTTTATTCAAAAAGTCATGAGGAAAAGGTTGGTCTTATTCTGGCCGGTGTCTACACAGGTCTGGATAAAGAAGATAAGGCCCGTGAACTTTATCAGACTATACTAAAGAAAAATCCGAAGAGTGAAGATGCTTGTGTGTTCCTTGGAAAGTCTTTTGCCATTGCCAAAAATACTACCAAGGCGATTAACTTGTTGAGTGAATGTGCCAGGAGAGATCCCAAGAACGGCATGTATGATTATTACATAGGCAAGATTCATGTTGATAACGGACATCTTAAAAAAGGTGTTGTCTCTTTTAAGAAGGCCCACGAGCGCCAGCCATCATTAAACCAGGCCGTAACTGCTCTTGGAATTATTTATGAAGAAAGTGAACAGCATGAGGCAGCGATAGCAATCTATCGTAAGCATCTGAAGCTGAAGCCATCTGATAGTTCAGTACTGTCGAGAATCGTCCAGGTACTTTTCCTCAAGGAACGCTATGATGAAGTCATTCCTTATGCTGAAAAGCTGAGTGATCTTGAACCGGAAAATTTAAACCTTAAAGTTAAGCTTGGTATCCTTTATACAGATGCAAATAAGTACGCTGAAGCAATTTCTGTCTTTAAGGAGCTATTAAGCTTTGCCCCTCAGTCTGACAAAATCCTTTATTATCTGGGTGCGATTCACCAGGAAAAAGCTGAGTATGAGGAATCAATTAAGTATTTTAACAGTATTCCTGAAAGTAGTGGCCTCTATACAGATAGTTCAATTCAGATAGCTACCATGCTTTCGACTTTGGCCGCTGCTGATTTAAAATTCAAGGAACCTTTCCTGGCCCATGTAAATTTGTGCCTCGAAAAATTCAAGGATTTGCGCGTAGAGTTCAGCGTTATCAAGTCTGGATATTTTGAAAGCCTGGGCCTTCTCAAGGAAGCCATGGAAGCAATGATGGTGGCACAGGAAGAAAAGGGCTTCTCGACACAACATAAGTACTACCTTGCAAACCTATTTGAAAAAGAAAAAAGATTTGAAGAATCAACAGCCCTTATAATGGGAATAATTGAGGCTGAGCCTAAGAATGCACATGCATGGAATTTCCTTGGTTATGCCATGCTGGTCAGGGGAGTGGAGATGGAGAAGGCTTTTGAATATATACAGACCGCCCTTAAGATAAGTCCTGATGATGGATATATAAGAGACTCTCTTGGATGGTATTACTTCAAGAAAGGTGAATTGAAGCTTGCATTGAACGAGCTGGAATTGGCACTAAAGCAAATTCCGGATGATTTTGAGATTTTAAAGCACCTGGCAGAAATTCATAAAGAACTTCGGAATTTCCCAAAGGCAAGGACCTTCCTCGAATCAGCCTTGAAACATGCCCGCTACCCTGGGGAACGTGAAGAAATTCTTGTTACGTTAGAAGAACTCGAGAAAGATCGACTTCCGGCGTCCAGACAAATCGACTGAAGCATTTAGCCTTGCGTTTCAATATAAAGCCCATCAATATGTCTCATGCTACGAAGCGTCCATTTATTCATTCTATTCACGTTATTTTCTTGTGCCACTGGTTCTAAGCTAGCTGATGCCCCTATAGATTCTGTCCTTGATTCACTCAAGGTCACTGGAGAAGGGCGCGGCAGGTTAAGCCTTGAACAAGGTCAGTATCTTTTTAGTTATGAAGCCCTGCTTAAGGATGAAGTAGACTGGCTGCTGGCCGTCACTGTTCCGCTGCATGGTGAAGAGGTAATGATTCTCCCTAAAATTAAGGATGCCGTTGCCCCTGAACATAAGGCCGAAAGCTTTGAGGCCAGGCTGGAGAGTGAAATCAGTTCAAGGATTAAGGGTAGTGATCTGAGCGGGAAAGATTATATTCGGGAACTTCGCTCTATGATCCGTTTTATTCTGGCAAAACAACTAACACTGAATCGTGAGTGCGAAAAGAAGAGTGAACAGGGGTTTCTGTGTAATCTTGAGCAAGAGGTTTTTGAGGTAAAGGTAGAAAAGGATAAAATATTCATACATAAGTTGATCTCTGAAAGTTACACATTAGAGCTGGTTGGTGAAAACCTTACCGACTCTATCTTCACCAGGACCAACTTCAATCTTCATTCACAAAAGCGTTCAAAAAAAGCTGCTCCAGTGCTGGCACTTGAACTCTTTTGGAAATGACCAAAACATATTAGTTGACCAGTTTGGTGGCAAATTGCACCTCTTGTCAGTCGAGCCTTGTTTTTATAGAGATAACAGTAGGAATCGCTTACACTATTTTCAATTTTATTTTTTAGGAGTCTCGGAATGAAAACTTTGATGTTGTTATTGGTTGGCTCCCTTATATTTACCGTCGGGTGCAGCAAGGAAAAAAACTATGCTGAAAGAGAGATCCACCTTGTTTCGCCTGAGAAGATTTTCGGATTTGATCCGATTCACGCCTCTGACCAATATTCGAGTAATGAAGTGGGCAAGGTTTATGAAGGGTTATATGAGTTTCATCCCTTTAAGCGTCCCTACGAATTAATGCCTAACCTGGCCGATACCCTTCCTACGGTCAGCGAAGATGGACTGACATATACCTTTAAGTTAAAAAAAGGTGTCCTGTTTCATGACAGCCCCGCTTTTAAGGATGGTATTGGTCGTGAAATGAATGCAGATGACTTCCTTTATACAATGAGGCGTCTGGCTGACCCTAAGCTTCAGGCCAAGGGCTGGTGGTTGTTTGATGATAAAATCATGGGCCTTAATGAATGGCGTGATAAAAATGCTGCTCTTGATGTTGCTAATTATGAAGAACCAGTGGAAGGACTTAAGAAAATTGATAACAACACTGTCGAGATCAAGCTTAAGCGTCCATATCCACAGTTCCTCTATGCCCTGGCCATGCCATATTCATTTGTTGTAGCCAAAGAAGCGGTTGAGCATCATGGGAAGGAATTTTTAAATTATCCTGTGGGAACGGGGCCTTTCATCCTGAATAAGTTCGATCAATCCAATACAATTGTGTATCACCGCAATCCAAAATTCCGTGAGAAGTTTTTCCCATCTGAAGGGGAAGAAGGTGATGATAAACTTGGACTTCTGGCCGATGCAGGAAAAAAACTTCCATTACTTGATAAGGTCGTTGTTCACTTCATTATTGAGAGCCAGCCAAAGTGGCAGAACTTCCATAAAGCGAAAGTTGATATCCTTGAAATTAAGGATGCCAACATCAGCCAGACCATTGATGAGAAAAGAGATTTAAAGCCTGAACATAAGAGTAAGGGCATCAGGCTCTTTCTTACTCCGCAGCTGGATATCACTTTCTTTGCCTTTAACCATGAAGATCCACTTTTCAAGAAAAACATAAAACTTCGTCAGGCAATGTCTCTTGCCTATAATCGCGCGGATGCTAACAAGTTATTTTATGAGAACACTGCATATGAAGCCCAGAGTGTTATTCCCCCTGGACTTGGTGGATACCGCAAAGAATTTAAAAACCCTTACGTTAAATATGATATAGAGCTTGCCAAGAAACTCCTGGCCGAAGCTGGTTACCCGGATGGAAAGGGACTGCCTGATATTACCGTACAAACCAGAAATGAGCCGGTTGCCCGTCAACAGATTGAACTTTTTGCGAAGTCGCTGGAGAAAATTGGTATCAAGATTAAAGTCGGCATGAACACCTGGCCTGAACTAATTAACAAGGTAACTAAGAAGCAGCACCAGATGTACACTATGGCATGGGGCGCGGATTATCCGGATGCTGAAAACTTCCTCGGCCTCTTGTATTGTCCAAATCAATCTCCGGGATCTAACGGATCAAATCATTGTAATCCGGCTTTTGATGAGCAATTTAAGGCTGCTACAGTTCTTCAGGACACACCTGAGAGAAGTGCTATGTATGAAAAGATGAACGAGACAATTGCCCACGAAGTACCATGGGTTTTTGGCTTTAACCGCACGAAGTTGTACCTGACTCATGCATGGATCAAGAACTATAAGACAATTGAGTTCCAGCACTCTCAGGTTCAGTACCTGAACGTAGACCTGGAAGTTAAAAAAGAGTTGAGTAAGAAGTTTTAAATGGCAAAGTACATCATACGCAGGCTCTTATATCTGATACCGGTGTTGCTCGGAGTAAGTCTTATTATATTCGTACTCTTCAATGTTATTGCCGGAGACCCCACTGCGGTTCTGCTGGGGAAGAATGCAACTGCCAGGCAGATGGCCGACCTGAGAGAGCAACTGGGACTTAATAAATCCTTGCTCCTGCAATATCTTGATGTAGTGAAGTCAGCTTTTACTTTTGACTTTGGTCGCTCATGGGCAACCAAGCAGGAAATTACCTCAATGATAAAGCAGGGAGCTTACCCCTCCCTTTGCCTGACTATTCCTGCTTTTGTCATATCAACTGTGCTGGCCATGCTCATTTCGCTCGTTGTGGCCTTTTATCGTGGAAAGGGAATAGATCTATTTATCCGATTGCTTTGTATAGCAGGAATGAGCGTTTCTGCCCTTGCTTACATTCTTGCATTTCAGTGGTTCTTTGCCTATAAGTTGGGTTGGTTTGAAATCTCAGGCTTTGAATATGGATTTCCGGATTTTATTCCCTATATTGCCTTGCCTACAATTGTCTGGATACTCCTGAGCCTGGGTCCGGATGTCCGTTTCTTCAGGACTGTGATCCTGGATGAGATTTATCAGGACTATGTTCGTACTGCCCGCGCTAAGGGCCTGGGTGAAATCAGGATTCTCCTGAAGCATGTGCTGAGAAATGCCATGATCCCCATTATCACTTATACAGTTATCCAAATTCCTTTCCTGATTCTTGGGGCACTATTGCTTGAGAACTTTTTCAGTATTCCTGGACTAGGTGGCATAACCTTGAACGCTCTGAACTCGTCAGACTTTCCGGTTATCAAGGCAATGGCGATACTCTCTAGTGTTATCTATATAGTGTTCAGCCTGATTTCAGACATCTTATATACTCTGGCAGACCCCAGAGTTAAATTGAAGTAGGACCAATGAAAGAGAATTCCTTATGGAGAGATGCCTTACGAACATTAGTCCGGGATAAATGGACTTTGTTCTCACTGGTGATTGTAGTGGGTTATTCACTCATCGCTTTGCTATCTGCCACAGGATTAATCGCAGCGGATTGGGCACAGGAAGTCGGCGCATCTAACTTACCACCAAGTGCAGAGCATATATTTGGCACAGACATTTTTGGGAGAAGCGTGTTCATGAAAGTGATCCGCGGTACCCAGATTGCCATGTCAGTTGGTCTTGCGGCTTCACTTATTGCTATTCCTATCGGTGTATTATTAGGGGCCCTGGCAGGATATTTTGGCGGATGGGTTGATGATGTTATTACCTGGCTCTATACCACTTTTTCTTCCATCCCTAATATCATGCTCTTGATTTCTATTACGATGATTCTTGGTAAGGGGATCTTTTCAGTTTATGCGGCCCTTGGTGCTACCAGCTGGGTTACGCTTTGCCGGTTAATTCGTGGTGAGGTGATGAAGCACAAGGAAAGAGAATATGTCCAGGCCGCAGGAGCAATAGGCGGCGGACACCTGAGAAAACTCTTTATTCATATCCTGCCGAATGTCATGCATATCGTGATCATCAATACATCACTTCAGTTTCAGGTTGCGATCAAGTCTGAGGTTATCCTTTCTTATCTCGGCCTGGGTGTCCAGGGTGAACCAAGTTGGGGGACCATGATAGATGATGCCAAGCTAGAGCTTGCCCGCGGAGTGTGGTGGCAGTTAGCGGGAGCGACTCTGGCCATGTTCTTAATTGTGTTATCATTTAATCTCCTGGGAGACGCATTACGTGACTCTCTTGATCCGAAGCTAAAAGGAAAGTAGCTATGACATCTCCACTTCTTTCAGTGAAGAACCTTGTGGTCGAATTCCATACCAGTGAAGGCATAACCAGAGCGGTTAATGACGTTTCATTTGATATTCCTCAGGGGAAAACAATTGGTATTGTAGGAGAGTCCGGATCAGGCAAAAGTGTTACTTCGCTTGCTGTAATGGGTCTTCTTCAAAAACCTGCGGCGCGGATCCCACAGGGAGAAGTTTTCTTTAATGGTGTGGATATTTTAAAATGTAATGATGATCAGATGAGAGATCTCAGGGGAAATCAAATTTCTATGATTTTCCAGGAGCCCATGACCAGCCTGAATCCCGTCTTTAAGGTCGGGGATCAGATTGCTGAAGCCTTGCGTATTCATAAAAAGATGACTTATAAGCAAGCTTGGGACAGAACCGTTGAACTCATGAATGAAGTCGGTATTCCTAATCCGGCGGCAAGTGCCCATAAATATCCACATGAAATGTCAGGGGGACAAAAGCAAAGAGTGATGATCGCGATGGCAATTTCCTGCGATCCTAAACTACTGATTGCTGATGAACCGACAACTGCTCTTGATGTTACTATTCAAAAACAAGTCCTCGACCTGCTTTTTAAGCTTCAGCAAAACCATAAAATGAGCATGATGTTTATTACCCATGACCTGGGTGTGATTGGTGATATAGCTGACGATGTTGTCGTCATGTATCGCTCAAATGTAGTTGAAAAAAACAATGCAAAAGATATTTTTCATTCACCCAAGCATCCATACTCCAGGGGACTCCTGGCCTGCAGGCCTAAACTGGGTGAAAACCCTAGGCGTCTCTTAACTGTCAGCGATTTCATGAATGAGGCGGGGGAAGAGATAAAAATCACAGTTGAGAAAACAACTGTCTTTGACAAGGAAACAGCCCCTCAAAAAGATTCTCAAATCTTGCTTGAAGTGAAAAATCTTGTAACTCAATTTCCAGTGAAAGGCGGGATTTTCGGCAGGACTATTGATCATTTTAAGGCCGTGGACAATGTAAGCTTTACACTTAAGAAGGGGAAAACCCTTGGGCTCGTTGGTGAGTCTGGATGTGGTAAGACAACGCTTGGCCGGACAATTTTAAGATTGATTGAGCCAGCATCAGGTCAGATTATTTATAATGGACAGGATATTACTAATGTCCATGCTGAAGAACTGCGACTCTTACGCCGTAAGATGCAGATAATTTTTCAGGATCCATATTCCTCGTTAAATCCAAGAATGACTGTAAGTGAAATTCTGACCGAGCCCTTGAATATTCATAATGTCGGAAATTCAAAGAAAGAAAGAATTGATATGGCCCGCACATTGATTGAGCGTGTAGGGCTCAAGGCCAATCAGATGAACAGGTATCCTCATGAGTTCTCAGGTGGTCAAAGACAAAGAATTTGTATTGCCCGCGCCCTTATGCTCAGGCCTGAATTTGTAATATGTGATGAATCAGTATCGGCACTGGATGTTTCTATCCAGGCCCAGGTACTAAACCTCTTGCTGGATTTACAGGAAGAGTTTGGACTTACCTATATTTTCATCTCCCATGACCTCAGCGTGGTGAATTTTATAGCTGATGAAGTAGGTGTAATGTACGCAGGGAAAATCATAGAACTGGACAAGGCTAGTAAGATATACCTTAATCCTAAAGAAGAATATACCAAGGCCCTGCTCTCTGCGATCCCTAAGGGATTGGTGTCTACTTCACTATTAGTCTGAATTATTAATAGCTTAAACTTGCTTGTATAAAGTCCTAGTGTTTCTGTCTGGAAACAATTTTAAAATCTTATTAAAGTTGCTTAACTGCTTCTCAGGTAAACCGATAGGTATTTAGAAACATTGGGTTTTTAAAACTATGAAAGTACCTGAAAAAAAACTTATCCAACTCCCGGTCAGGGATTTCGCAAAAAAACAAATTTGCGATGGGCATCTTTATCTAATAAATAAAGATGGCCGGAAATTTTATCTCATGAAGCCAGGTGTTTTTGTAGATCCAGCTTTTGTAAAAAAACATGCCACACATAACACCATCTTTGATTTTTCATCAGTCATTAATGAAGAAGTAAAAAAATCATTTGTTCTAGTCTTGAAAGAACTTCGCTATCTTCAATTCGAAAAAGACCTGAGGCTCAAGGCCATAGAGATAATTAAGATTTTTGAGACATTCTATTCGAGCGATGAGCATTTCTTAACTTTCGCTCTCGCATGCCAGGAAGTGTTTTGTGATCTTCCACTTGAATTACTGGAGAAGATGCATGAGACAGACATGTACCTTTTCAGGAAATCTCTTTATTCAGCATCCTTCGCAGTCATCATTGCAATCTCTAATGATCTTTATAATCCTATGTTGCTCAAAGACTTCTTCAACCTGACATTTATGCTTGATATTGGTCTCTGCGAATCTGATTATAGTTACTATGTTTCGCAGGCCTGTAATCAGGAAAATACATTGCCTGGTTCCGGCAAGGACTGGCTTAAGGCCAATAACGCCACAGACTCTGAGTTGAAAGTTTTCCTGGGTCATCCGGAAAAGTCATATCAATTGTTCAAGCAGAATGGGTTCCTGGCCTTTCCAGAACTGGCAGAGATCACCCTGTACCAGCATGAGCTATCAGATGGAAAAGGTTTCCCAAGGGGAGTACCGAAGGGACTAATTTCCAGTTGGGAATCAATTGTCATGCTTGCTGACTCAATGGTTGAAATCCAGGCTGAATATAATTTTGAGCAAAGTATCGTAGACTACGTATTCAACTTCAAGAATCAAAAATTAGCTGATATTCCGGTAAGCAAGGTTTACAAGAAGTTTTGCCAGAGCCTTATCTACTTCAAACAAATGAAGGAGACCGGTTCGTAATGGAGAACAAGGGACTTAAAGTCATTATTTTGAATTTGAGCGGTACGCTCAAAGAAGGTCTGGCTGGGTATTTAACCCAGCGTGGAATCCTTGTAATTAATCCGGACACGAATTCTGAGGAGCACGAATGGTCACATATCCTGACCAGCGATCTTCATGACTTCTCTCTTGTAAGTCTTAAGTATCAGACCATTGTAAAAGATATCAAGATCATTTCACTAACTGCTGTGAATGATCCCCAGAACTTTATGCTCGCCAACGGTAAACTGATACTTAATGAAGTATGGATGATGAGCCAGTTGGGCGGCTTTATCCTGGATAAGTTTTTCCAGGAATATGCCGGTATCACAATGGGTGACAATTATCCAAAGTTTCAGGAAACCGGTTTCTTTAACATAACAAATCCATTCAGCACAGGTGACAACCTGGATAAATTGGTTCACAAGGCTTTTCAGTCCGACTTCGCTGCTTTATCAGTTAAGACCTACTTTGATCATATTGTAATGTACCTAAGTGGACTTAAGAAAAAGGGAAAGGTTGGACTTCCCATTGAAGTTACTTATGGGAATTTTGATGATGTTTTTGGAGTGCAGTTACACTTCTTTGCTGACGGACTTACTATGGATGATATCACTGGATGCCTTTCCAGGAATATTACTAAGAAAGCTGAAGATTCCTTGTTGAATATCTCGGTGCAATCTGCAGACTTCTTCGATTTTACATTCCTGAACCAGGTCAAGAAAGTTGTTGTCACAGCCCTTTGGACCAAGGATGAAAGAGTTACCCTTGAAAATCGCGGAATGATGTTTACTTCACTTTCTTCTGCGGCAACCCTTACAAACTTAACTTATGAAGGGCTGTCATCACAGCTCATGGATACAACTGTTATAGAGGATATGTCCTCAAAGGTCATTCTTCCTGTAAATCAAGTAGTGGCCGGCACTGAGTTAAGTGAAACCCTGGCAGAAAAAATCTCCTCAGATATGGAGATGGAACAGATACAGCAAATTCTTCGTGGTGAAGACAACGACATCGATTCTGACAAGACCATTGTTGGATCCATGGATGAGATGGAAGAGTTGGTCAATATTGTTAAAGGTTCTTTAGAAGAAGAAGCTGAAGCTTATAAAGTCAGCGGTAGCAAGCTGGACGTAGATAATTTTGCGCTGAAAATTTCCGCCGGTGTTGTTGATAAAACCAAAGGAAATTTAAGTTACAAGTCACTTGGGCAAAGACTTCCGGAGACGATTAAGACGGGACTCTTTGATTTCGCAATACAAATGGGCAAGGATGCACAGGATCTTTCAGAAGCTGACCTGCATATGTTTAAGTCTATTGAAGTTCCGCGTCTTATAAAAGAAGAGACTATCATTGGGAATCCTCTCTCAAAGCAGCTTAGAAATGAATTGAAGGCCAAGCTCGAAGAAGGCTTGAAAAATGAATTTGGACAAAGGTCGGCTAACTCGATAATTTCGGCTGCTGAGACACCTGAAGATGTAATGCGGGTTAAGCAGGTACTTAAGTCAACTCTCAAAAGTTCTCTGGAGAGTAATTTTCAGCTAAATGAGAAAGGTATAACTGAAGTCGAGAAAGAAATCCTGGTTAAATCCTTAAGCGCATCCTTATCAGAAGATGAAGACAAGATACGCGACATGACCGTGGTTTCAGGTTCTACAGCAGGTTTTGTAGATTCTGATGATGGATCATTATTTGATTCTTTTTCAAAAGACCCGGACTCAGCAATTGCAAACAAATTAAAGGCCACTGCAGCTGAGAATGAACTTCTAAAGAATAAGCTTAAGACTGTAATGGTTGAAATCAAGATTCTCAAAGATTCCCGTTCTCAGATAGCTGCCATGCAGACGCAGATCAAGCAGGCCGCAGCGTCCATGGTAAAATTGCCTAAAGATGACCAGGATGCGAATCTTCGCAAGCATTTCCAGGAAAGACTTGCCCAGGATGAAGTCTTGAATCAGCAGGAACAGAAAAAACTAAGCATGCTGATGGAAAGAGAGGCTAAGCTGGTAGAGTCTTCAAAGGCGATGGAGATAGAGTCACGAAAACTTCAAATCGAATCTTCACAGAAGGTTATTGTCTTTACCCAGGAATTGGAAAAAGCCAATCGCAACATAAAGACCAAAGATCTGATGCTTAATAAAACCAAGGAAGCCTTGCAGAAGTTAAGCGAGAAAAAAGACTCTGAGATCATCAACCTCAAGCAAAGGCTAAGTAACGTAACAACGGCTCTTAACAGCGGACCTTCTCAGGCCCACAATTTAATGTTGAAAGATCTTGAAAAGCAAAATCAAAGTCTTAATAAGATGGTTGAGATGTATAAGACCAAGGTCTCCAGCATGGCCAATGATCTTCAATCCAATAAAGATGATGGCGGTACTTCTAAAGATGAAGTACGAAAATTACAGATGACCAACAACCAATTTAAGAACCAGATTGATGCTGCCAAAAAAGAAATGCAGAAGTTTCAGGATAAAATTGCTTTTGACCAGGTCCAGATCACGAATCTACGCGCTGAGAAGTCAAAAGTTGACCAGATAGTAAAAAAACTCACCCTGGACCTTAAAAAAGATCAGTATGCCGCTCAAAATCCCGAGTCCGACATAGAGTTAAGAAAGGCGCAGGGACAGATACAGGTTATGGAAGGTCAGTTCAAGGAACTATCCATAAGATATAAGGAAACGGAAACTCGTTTGTCCGATGCTCTTAAGAGTGTGAGTAAGCATGTACAAGTGGATGACGGCTCAAAGAAAGTCGCTCATCTTGAAAACAGCGTGAAAAAGCTCAACAGTGATGTGGTTGAGGCCAGAAATCAGGCCGCAGAATTAAAGAAAGAGACTAATAAGTTGCGCCAGGAAAAAACCGCAATGCAAAACCTTCTTGATAAGATGAAGAAAGATAATGATAAAGCCACTAAGGGTGCACCGCCCAAGAAACCTGATTCAGGTGGCAAGGCCGCCTAAAAGTCCTTGTCAATTTCCTCCTAGCTATGCATAATCGACCACTCTCACATACCTAGTTGCCCGGTTGGTGGAATTGGTAGACACGTTAGGCTTAGAACCTAATGCGCGAGCGTGGGGGTTCGAGTCCCTCACCGGGCACCAAGCTTTCGGTGAAAATCGTAGAGTTAAAACACGTGTGAGATTTTAAAAGCCCAGGCCTCGCGCCCTGGGCTTTTTTTTTAGCTACTTACGCTGAATTTATTCTTTTCGATCCTGAAGCATTGGTAACAATCCGCTCTGAAACCCAAATCCGTCCTTAAGCCCACAAACCACTCCGCGTGACGTTTCAGTCACAAAAAAATCCCTAATCCCGTTCTGTTCCGAGATCAGCTATGTCGTTCATTACAAAAATCCTCCTCGCCACCCCAAATTTTTCTCGTGTCT
>DATLXC010000098.1:0-33975 GCA_035575985.1 Bacteriovoracaceae bacterium
ACAAGGGGAGCTTAAGAAAGTGAGATTTGATCCACTATTTATGGTGAATCATACCTGTGCTTTACTTCGGGCAAACGTAAATCGCCTGATTAGAAAAACGTGGTGTACGACGAAAGATCCCGCACGCCTCAAGGATCACCTGGACGTGTTTGTGTACTACTATAATGAAATTTTGTTAAAGAAGGCTTTAACACCATTATAGTAGGGCAGTTATTACATAGTAAACCCGCTCCTCACACAATAAACATGGTTGTTCCATCTTAAACCTGCAGCAAACAACTCACCTGCAAACCTAGGGAGTGAATCCCCATTACTATCTATAGAGTCAGTACGGTAGATGAATCTTCGGCTGGTTTGACCAAGACCCCTACCAGGAATGCTGACTACTTCACTGCCATCTGCTAATGGAACATGAAGTTCACTCAAGGCCACACCTGTTACAGGTTGAGCGCCCGAGCAGCATAGGTTTTTCTGCATTGCTATTTGTATGACCATGTTAGGATCAATAATATAGCCAGTTTTAGGATCGTAGGCATTCTCAGGTAGGCCACGTCCTTCTGATGAAACATAACGATTCAGGTAAAGTGATACATCTGCGTAATCGGGGAGACAGCATGTCTTTGGCACTCTGACATTTTGAAAGGCACCCGTGCAGCACTGACCTGCAGTTACTGCAGGACCAAGTTCTGTGTTTGCGGGAAGACAGCAACTGAATTCATGTTCAGAAAAGATTTGCTTGATGTTGGACTTAAAGCGGCCGTAATTGCCGGCAGAATAATAACGGGCGCCACCGTTAGCGTTCAATTCCCTGAAATCGCCCTGATCTGTAACGGGATGAAGCAATGCATTGATGGTATGGTTAAGAGGCAAATTGTTTATAGGTGGTGCTTGTTGTCCAAGTGCACTTGCAGGGGCTGGAGAGGGTGGTGGTGAGAACAAGCCTTGGTCGTCTGGATCTGTTACAACTTTGAATATTTCATCGGTTGTTTTGATTGCTACCTGCTGGATACCAATGAGCTCAAGGGAGGCGGCAAATTCAAGGTATGGCTTGGCCTCATCGTCAGTAAAGGTCCTGACCTCGCAAGCACTTGAGCGGTGATTAGCTCCATCATTCAAGCAAAGAAATGGAGGATCATTAGTAGGTGTATTCTGTGAAAGAACAAAATGGTTTTGTTTGAACCAGTTAACTTCCCTGAACATCTCTACGTTAATATCCTGTATCTTAGTCTTACCATGTGCATGTCCTCCACCATTAACTGATGAAAAACTTCTTACCCAATTGGTAGTACAACAAGTACGACTATTAGTTGCATCCAATGTAAGATATTGCTCTTTAATCCTCGCCATTCTCTCTTGAACAGTACCTTTGATGGAAAGGGCAAAAGGGAGGTCATCAAGTGTGGCTGAATCAGGCTTATTACAGGTATATTTATCATAGGCAGTATGAACACGTGAATATCGATTAATGGAATTAATAGGTACGTTTACTCCTGCCACTTTTGCCTGGTCAGGATCTGGTGTCGTATCACACCAATGCCAGGTACTGTCTTGTGTTTCAGTGTACACGGTAAAATCCTTGCCAAATTCACGGCAACACCTGTTCTGTTTAACATCAAATTCAGGATTTTTTCCGCCATTTACACCAAGCTTGGCCCTTGGGTTTCCACAAACCAATTCCTCTTCCCAGAAACTTTTTTCCGCAGGGTTCATAAAAGCTTCCAGGCCAAGAGTCGTTTTTACCTTGTGGGCCAGAAACCCTGATGGTCCGCAATCCATATCAGCAAAACATGTGGCACCTGCACCTCTTAGGCATGCATTCCTTTGATATCCAATCTTATTGATAATAGATGAACCATTTACGCTATAGATCCCGGCAGTAATCAGGGGAGCAAAAGCCAGGTGATTGGTAGATAAATTCTGAGACCGGGTATATTTAAAATTCCCCTCATCGCCGAGGTTAAGGCTTGAGAGGTGAACTGAAATCCCTTTATCGTCAGTTGCAGGGCAGGCCGAAAGGAATCTGGCATCTGTGGGAGAGCCACTTAAAGTAGTTCCAATTCCGAAGAGTTTATCAGAGGTTCCTGGCCGGCTTGAAGGTACCTGTGAATTTAATTGATAGTTTGTGAGAGTTGTAGGAATTTCCTTACCTGGAACACATACACCTTTTACATTGTTTAACCCAAGTGATGAACCTGCAGTAGCAGGGATAGCCTTAGAACCGTAATAGTCAAAAGGGCGACCAATAATTCTTGCCCCGAGACCAATGATGTCACTCAAAGGAGTGGTTACTTCTGCGATATTCTGGGTGGCAGGGGTATTAGCAAATCTTGCAACCCTGTCATTGAAGCCAGATTCAGTGGTAGACAGACAATAATTATTCGATGAACAGGCAAGATGTCCAACAGCAATCGCTCCATTGAAAGTTGAAGCGGTATTTGTGAGGTCCTTATGGCAAGGAGCACCCCGGCCACGGTAAACACATCTTTTAGCTATTCCAAAAGTTCCGCCAACCACGGACGCAAGAGACTTAGTAACAGAGCCGACCACTTCAGAGCCATGAACATCAATTGTTGGCCATGTGGTTGTGAGTCCACCAACGCTCTGGCAGGTATAATCGTAGCCCAGGTTAGTGAAACATTGTTTATCAGTTGTACAGTAGTGTGCGCGCTGACATTCAGCTCCATCGCTTTCAGAATCATGAGTTGGAATAGGGGAGGAGAAGGCATTGGTCTCTGAAACGATGACTGTAAAATTATTATCTACTGCCATATCACCAAAGTAAGCATTCACTGCCAGAAATAGTTTTCCAGAACTGGCCTTAATACGTCTCTGGTTACCGACCGAAAACCATGAGAAACCGTCAAACGAGCCGATGATTGAGCCATAATCAAAGCCATACCAGTCTCGATTGTATCCATTAGCAAAAAGGAAATGCTGACCGGCCAGGCGTGTTCGACGCTGTAGTTTTGGTTCAGAGGAAGTAATATGTGTCCATGGGATCATAGTGGCCGGAAGAAAACAGGCCCTTCCATACAACAAGTCATCACCACGGTATATACTGGCATTTGCCTCACGACTGTTTTCATAATAGTCAGGCGTATATCCGCCACCTGCACCAGCAAAGTTTTGTGGGAAAATTCTTTGAATAGCAGTGTAATAATCTGAGCCGCAAGAAGTGCAACTAGAAAACACACCTGAACTAACGACGATGTCATAGGTCTGGTCTTTTTTGACCCGGGCATGCTTGGCAGGTTTTGCCAGGAATGTTCCTGTTTTTGAAAATGAACCATAAATTTCATTGAAGCCAACGTAATTTAATAAATTATTAGGCTTGAGTGTATTGTTGTTGGTGTATTCAAAAAGGCCTCCTTCCTGGGGGAGGGCAGTGGCGAAGTCTGAATCATATCCAACACCATTAACATCATAATAACGGTGGGGAACGTTCTTGTTCGAAACATAGACCGTCTGGTTTATCGGTGGCAAATCAGACTCAGGGACCGGGTAAGTACATTCGTAGTTCGTAACTACCTTGGAGTCGTTAAGGATAGGCTTCAGGTTACATTTCGAAGTTGCTGTACAGGTACACATTGTATTCACTGCGACTTGGGCAGCTGTCTTCGACTTTAATAATGCATCCAGGTTGGCAGTAACGAAGTAAGTAATTTCAATTTTCTGATTTTGGAAAATTTGATATCCACCGTTGAAAATAACACGGTTGGGACTTTGCCCCTTGCTCCATGTGGCGCTATCTTCCGGAACAATGACTCCGCCAATCTTAACTGTAAGGTTCGCTGATGATGATAAGTCGGCATAGTGTGGAAGATAGTAGGTCTTGCCATTGTCATGCCAGGTTGTTGTTTCAATTTCAGATGCTGTTTGAATGTAAGTTTTCTTGCATCTCGCGAGTGAAGAACTAAGCTTTTCACAGGTACCATCAATTTTGTAGCTGATATAAAGATTATCATCCAGGGCATTAGAAGGAAGTACCGAGGTTATGTTTATAGACTGGGAAGAGAAAAGGGAGTCATTAGTAGTACCAACGACAAAAGTGGCATCATTTATGGCGGTCTTCTTAAATTCATAGATAACCTTACCACCATACAGTACTTTTACAATATTGTTCACAAAGTCTGTATTGAGATAATTAGGGTTTAAAGTCGTAAAGTTTATGTCATCTTTGAATCCATATGTGGACGGTGAGATAACTCCGGGGATTATCTTTGAAGCCTCAGGAATCTTTACAGTGCAATAAGAAAATTCACCTTCAACCTGGTTCAAACAATTATAGAGATGAGTGAATTCCATCATACGAATAGAGGCATCATAATTCGGATCAATGGGTGAGACGAGTGTCCCTGATCCTACTGGACGTGGCTCCGGTCTTGCTTCACAGACAAAATAAAACTGTGGATAAAGAATAAAGCGGGAAGGGTTAGAGGCCACATCTGTTTGTGCAGGGAGGAAGTTTGGATCAGTCAGGACATTTGGCTTAATCGCACCATCTTTTACACACTGACCCTGGAGACAACAATCAAATCCACGGGATCTGCAAAGTGAGGATTCTACACAGGAGTTAGTTGCTGTAGCAATACTACCAGAAACACTCATGAGAATTGAACCCATTACAACTGAACTGACTTCCTCACCATTATTGAAAAAAAGCTTCAATGGAGTACTGGTAATTGTAGTCGTACAATTCAGGCATAACTGGGTAAGGCTAAAGCTAAGAGTTGGTGCTGTACCGCTTGCAATAAGCACTTGTGACAAATTATAATTCAGGCAATCATTCTGGTTAGCGGCATCATTGGAAGGCTCAACCTGGAGATAAAACTCTGTAGTTTTCTTGATAAGATCAGTGAAAGATTTTGGCCTGGCCGCCATTAAGATAAATCTGTCAGTACCTACGACATGATTATATTTTCCAGTTACACAAAACCTGGTTGAGCTCGGTACCGTTCTCAGGAACTTCGAAAGAGTTAAGCCGCGAAGTAAAAATGAATCCGTGAAATTTACCGGGAGAGGAAAATTACCATTGGTTCGTGTTGTACCTTCCTGAACAAAAACTCCACTTAATGGAAATGTAGGTTCCTGATAAACCGGAGCTACCGGCGCAGCAGCAGTTGATGCACTACCAGTATTTTTTCCAGAAGTTGGTGGCTGTTGTACGCAGCCTGACACTACGGACAGGAGAGTTAAAGAAAAAATCAGGATTTTAAACGAGCTAAGCATCAGGGGCATTCCTCTCATTAACTATCGGAATTTTTAAGAGCTTTTCTTAGTGATTCCAGTGTTTATTATCGTTTAAAATCATGCATTTCGGGATATAGGCAGATAAGTGCCCGATAGTGTGTCTGACTAAAATGGTTGGTAAATAAAGAGTGCCGTTAAATTGGGCCTGTTTGAGCTAACCCTTCGAGAAGAGTAAGGAGGGCCGCTTGAGTGAAGCGTTCTTTTAAAACTTCTCTGTTTCCTGTAAAATTATAGGTAGTTACAGTGCTTATTCCAGGTCCTACCAAGGCAATGCAGACAGTTCCAACGGGGATTTCTGGACTTCCCCCTGAGGGACCAGCTACACCAGTGGTTGAGACGGCCAAGTTAACTCCGATCTCTTTAGTCAGGCCAATTGCCATTTCCATAGCAGTTTCTTTGCTGACAATGCCATGGGTTTCCATAGTTGACTGGTTTACTTTTAGTGTGTTTTTCTTCACTTCAGGATCATATGAAACAACTGAACCGAGGAAGGTCTTACTGCTACCTGGTATTCCAGTAATTCTGTGAGAACAAAAACCTCCGGTACATGATTCTGCAAATCCATAAGTTATATTTTTCTTGTTCGCTAATGCGACGATTATTTCTTCCAGTTTTTCAGGGCCATAATGCCAGACACTGAATTTAACCGGAGAATCATCAATGATCTTCATCACTGATGCTTTTTTTTGATCGAGTTCTTTTTTAGTATGCGCCTTGATCTTAACACCGATGTCCACACCCATGAGTGCCGGCAGAGAGCTGACATCTCCTATCGCTGTAAGCTTGTCCCATAGAGAAGGATCCAATTCTCCGAAGATTTTTTCTTCAGGAACTTTTTTTGTCCGGATGATTACATTTTCCATCAGTAAATCAGGATTATAATTTTCTTGTATCCATGGTTTCAAGTGATCATTCAGAATGGAGCGAAACTCACGGGGCACACCAGGTGCTGAAATAATAAATTTTCCCAGGTGTTCACAGAAAAGTCCCGGTGCAAAACCTGTTGAATTGGATAGGGCCACAAATCCCATAGGCAAAAAACAATAGACATGTTCATCACCTGGAAAGCTTCTTCCTAGACGCTGATAGTTTTCCTCTGCAACAGAATGGGCTTCCTTAGAATAGGCATTAGTGCGGCCAAGGTATGTTGTAAGTGCTTCTTTTGTTAAGTCGTCTTTGGTTGGTCCTAATCCGCCTGAAGTGACTATGACATCACAGGTTTTAAGCAGGAAATCAAGGCCACGGTGAATTTCAACTTCATTATCCCTGACTGTTAGTGAGGAATGTAGTTCAAGCTGCTCGAGGGCCAGAAAGTCAGAGAGAAACTTGCCGTTAAGGTCAAGAATCTTTCCCTCTAAGATTTCAGTGGCAATGATGAGCAAACCGACTTTCATATAATCTCCCGATAAATAATCCTAATATAATGGCGTCATTAATTGAAATTCTTTGATATTTTACGATGCGTAATGTAATAACCACTTCTTATGCCTAAAAAGTATCAATTTGAGCTCCCTTTTGATGTGGAGCTTGATCGACATGTAAAAAAACAATTTCCTGAAATTCGGGAATATCGGACTATTTCAAAAAGCCTTGATGCTCGCGGGGCCCCTAAAGGCAAGAAGCCTGCCTTTCTTTACACTCTGGAAGCACTCACATCGGCCGAAGATACTTTTTCTACTCCGGAACCATTTACAAAATTTAAGCCGTTAAAAAGCATGCCCATTATTATAGGTGCAGGCCCGGGTGGGCTTTTCTGCGCTGTTCGTCTTGCGGAGCACGGAATCCCATCCCTCATAATTGAACGTGGTGATGACGCCAGCAAAAGAATGCTCCGGATAGCTAAGTTTTGGAGATACGGTGAGCTTGATCCGGATACCAATGTTTGTTATGGAGAAGGTGGGGCAGGGCTTTTTTCAGATGGAAAGTTGATTACACGAATTAAGTCGAACCTGGTTTCTTATGTGATGAAGAAATTTGTGGATTTCGGTGCACCACCTGATACTGCCTATGTTTCAAATCCACACCTTGGTTCAAATAAAATTAGAACTATCATCTTACAAATTTCCAATTGGCTCCGGTCGCAGAATTGCGAGATTCGTTACAATACAAGAGTGACTGAACTCTTAATTGAAGCAGACAAAGTCGTTGGTGTGAAGCTTGACAATGGTGAGATCCTTCACTCGGATCATGTGGTGCTTGCCACCGGGCATTCAGCAAAGGAACTTTATCACCATCTAGAAGCAGTCAAAGTGGCCATGAAGCCTAAGGACTTCGCCGTAGGTGTGAGAGTCGAGCATTCAAGAAGGTACATTGATTCCCTCCAACACGGTCGCTTTTGTGAGTCACCTGATTTGGGATCAGCTCGTTACCGCCTAAGCTGGCATGATAAGTGGAGTGATCATGGAGTTTATAGTTTTTGTATGTGTCCTGGGGGTTATGTTCTTTCTTCGGGAACAGAAAAAGACGGCATTGTCGTAAACGGAATGAGTAATTACGCCCGGAATTCTCCATGGTCAAATGCCGCACTGGTAGTATCCGTTAAGGTCCAGTCTGATTTGAATGATAAAAGTCTGATGGCCGGACTTAATTTCCAGCATGATATTGAGCATAAGGCCTATGCTCTTTCAAAAAAGCATGCAACTGGCCGTGAACTTCCGGCCATGACTATTAAAGAATTCATAACAGGAAAGTTGGAAGATCGTCCTTTACCTAAGACATCTTCGCCATCAGGTATTTTTAAGACCGATATAAGAGAAATATTCCCGTCTTTTATAGTTGAGCATTTAAAAAAAGGACTGGTTGAATTTGATCGGGATCTTCCAGGCTTTATACACGAAGATGCCCTTTTAATAGCGCCTGAAACACGAACTTCCGCACCCTTAACGATCCTTCGAGATAAGAAGACGCTCATTTCTGAGTCCCATCAGGGACTCTATCCATGTGGGGAAGGGGCCGGCTATGCAGGGGGAATTACCTCTGCGGCAGTGGATGGGGTGAAGATCGCCCTCAGTATCATGCAAATCGAAGGACTTTTGGCCCAAGATTAACTCGTCAAAATCTTGAATTTCAATTAAGGTTATGGGCATTCCAAAGACAAAAGGTATTTACGCATGAAATTAAAGAACATTGCCATCGTGGCCCACGTCGACCACGGTAAAACAACGCTCGTTGACCAATTACTTAAGCAATCAGGGCTATTCTCAGCGCATGAGCAACAAGTTGAAAGAGTCATGGACTCAGGAGATTTGGAGAAAGAGCGCGGGATTACGATTAAGGCCAAGAACTGTGCTATCCGCTGGAAAGGTACTAAGATCAACCTTCTGGATACTCCAGGACACGCCGACTTTGGTGGTGAAGTTGAACGATCTCTTATGATGGTGGATGGTATTCTTCTTTTGGTTGATGCCTCAGAAGGTCCACTTCCTCAGACACGTTTCGTACTTTCAAAAGCACTTGAGCGTGGTATTCGCGTAGCAGTTTATATTAATAAAGTTGACCGTGCGGATGAACGAATTGATGAAGTGAAGGGTGAAGTAGAAGATCTTCTTCTCGAGCTTGCTTCACGTGCCGGCGATGACAATCTGGATATGGATATCAAATTCCTCTATGGTTCAGGCCGTGCTGGTTATGCTTCAGATGATAAAGATGCCCGCGATGGTACCCTGACTCCGATGCTGGACTTCCTTATCAGTGATTATTATCCTGATCCGATCGTTGATAAGACAGGTCCTTCCCAGTTGCTTATCACCAACCTTTCATACTCAAATTACTTAGGAGTATTGCTGGTTGGACGAATTCAGCGCGGGGTTGTTTTTAACAATAAACAACTTGCTCACATCGGCTCAGAAGGAAAACCTAAGACATTTAAAGTAACATCTCTTCAGATTTTTGAAGGTCTTGGATTTGCGACGGTCGAGTCTGCTGAAGCAGGGGAGATTGTCATTATTTCCGGTCTGGAAAAAGCTGAGATTGGTGACACCCTTGCCGATCCTCAAAAACCGGAAGCCCTTAAGCGTATTGAAGTTGAACCGCCTACTGTATCAGTGCAGGTTTCCGTTTCCACTTCGCCTATGTCAGGCAGAGAAGGTGAATACCTAACTTCAAGAAAGCTGGAAGAATTCCTCATCGATGCTATTCGTAAGAACGTGTCTTTAAGATATGAAGGAACTAATGATCCAAAGGTTTTCATCCTGAAGGCCCGTGGAGAGTTGCAAGTTGCCATTGTGTTCGAAGAAATTCGTCGCGCCGGTTTCGAGCTTATGATTGCCCGTCCTCAAGTAATTACAAAAGAAGTTGATGGCCAGGTAATGGAACCATTCGAAAGATTGATTCTCGACGTTCCAAATGAATCTACTGGTGTGATCACAGAAAAAATGGCGATCCGTAAAGGAAAGCTCGAGGCCATGTCTCCTTTCGGTGAAGGCAGAACTCGTATGGAATTCCATGTTCCTTCACGTGGTCTCATTGGTTACCGTTCAACTTTCCTGACTGATACAAAAGGCCAGGGATTAATGTCTTCTTACTTCGTAGGCTATGAGCCACACGTAGGAAAAATGCTGGCCCGTCAGAATGGTGCCTTGATTTCGGATCGCTCTGGTAAAATTACTCCTTACGCTCTCTTTAATATCCTGTCGGCCGGTAAGCAGTTTGTGCTTCCTGGTGAGCAGGCCTATGAAGGTCAGGTTGTTGGTGAATCAACTCGTCCAAACGATTTGAACATTAACGTCTGTCGTGAAAAGCATCTTACGTCAGTACGAACTGCTGGTAAGGATGAAAACATCATTCTTCCGCCGATTCCTAACAGGACCCTGGACTGGGCGCTTGATTGGATTGACGAGGATGAATGGGTAGAAGTAACTCCGAAGAGTATCCGAATTCGTAAGAAAGAATTGAATCAAAACAGTCGTTCAGTCATAAGATAATGAAATCGGGAGGGTCTTTGACCCTCCCTTTCAATCCTCATTTAGTTCATCAAACTTAAACTCCTCTCTCAATTGCTGCATATTTCCTATAATAAGAGCAACAGGAGGACTGTAATGAAAATTATTCCTTTCACATTATTGTTGTTAAGCATGAACCTAGGGGCAGAGACCCCTAACACCGAAACTTCACCTGGCGGTCTTGGAAACTCCGCACCTAGTGATGCAACTAACACGGGCATTGAACCTACACCATCTTCACCATCGTCCCAGGGAGTTTATCCAAATTCTGGACAAACACAAAACCGTTCAGGAGCTTCAGGAGCAACTGATATGCCTATCTCAGAGACGAGTAGTTCGAATTCCAGGATGGAACAAATGAACACTTCACCTAATGAAGTTCCAAGTCAGGCAAATGAAACCCAGAAGTCTGACAACACAACATTGTCCTCCGATCATGTGTATCCAACCGGTCCTTATAAAAATGGAGAGTATAGTCCATCTATAGGTGAGGAAAGACAGGCCGAGGAAGAGCGTCTTCAGGATAGTGGTGAGCATAGTGATGCCCAGGGAGGGGAAGAGGAGACCAGAGTCAACCAAATGGGCCCTAACAAGCGCTAACTACTCAATTTAAGATTCTTCAATTGAACTCCGATAAGAGAGGTAATTGGAGGTCTTATGAAGATTTTGTTAGTTCTTACACTTTGTATTCTGGTTACTGCTGTTTGGGCAAAAAGCGGTGATGTTAATGACTTTAATCAGATTCTGATCCAGAAAATGCAGAAAGATCTTCAGAAAGACAACGTTGATGAGTTTAAGAAAAAAGAAGCTTCAGACAGGAAGCCGGCCTCAGTTGAGAATTATGAAGGCACTGAACAGCCTGAGCAGAAAATAAATAAACAACTAAAACAAATCGGATCACCGAAATGGTAAAAAAAGGGAGAGCTTGCTCTCCCTTTTTTTTACTTATTTTTTATCCAGGATTCGACTTAAAAAATCCACAGGTATTGGGAAAAAAGTAGTTGAACTATTATTGGAACCAGCAATCTCTCTCATGGTTTCAAGAAATCTTAAAGTGATAGCATCTTTCTGCTCTCCCAGAACTGCAGCTGCTTCTGCCAGTTTCTTGGAAGCTTCAAATTCACCTTGTGCTGAAATGATCTTTGCTCTTTTCTCTCTTTCTGCTTCTGCCTGCTTGGCCATTGCCCTTTGCATTTCTGCCGGAAGATCGATAGCTTTCACTTCCACGTTGCTTACCTTAATACCCCATGGTTCAGTTAATTCATCCAGGATCTCGGCCAATCTGCTGTTAATCTGATCCCTTTGGGCGAGAATCTCATCCAGCTCATACTGGCCGATAACCGAACGCAAAGTCGTCTGTGAAATCTGCGCTGTTGCGTGATAGTAGTTTTCAACTGCAATTATTGCGCGATCTGGATTACTGACCTTGAAGTAAACTACAGCGTTCACTTTTAAAGTAACGTTATCCTTTGAAATAATATCCTGAGATGGAACATCCATCGTCACTACCCGAAGATCGACCTTGACCATCTTTTCAAGTCCCGGAATAAGCAGGATAAGACCAGGACCACGAACGCCGGAAAACTTACCAAGCCTGAATACAACTCCACGCTCGTATTCATCAAGAATCTTGACTGCGCTGAAGAGGATTACTCCTGCGATGATAATAAAAGGAATAAACGTAAACATTATATGCTCCTTAGAGGTTTGAAACTTTTTTTACATGAACGACAAGACGTTCCTGGTCTACACTCACCACTTCGACCTGATCACTTACATCAAGGCTGTCAGGAGAAGTGGCGTTCCATGTCTCTCCCTTTACCTTGACCTGGTAACCCTGCTGGCTTTTTGTCATGACTTTACCGATGGCACCGGTAGGCAGGAAGAAGTCTGAAACTTTACCCAGGTTCTTTTTTTCTTTGTAGAGATACCAGACAATAATACCAACTGAGAAAACCATTCCTGCGAGAGTTGAGAACATCACAGGATATTCCACACTGATGAAACCGGTTTCGCCATGAAAAAGAAAAAGTGATCCCATGACAAAAGCAACAAGTCCAAAAATTGTAAGAAGACCATAGCTCGTGATGAAAACTTCAAGAACAAGCAGGCCGATGCCTAATATGATAAGGCCCAACGCTCCCCAATCCAGAGGTAATACCTGGAACGATATGGCCGAAAGGATAATGAACACCAGTCCGAGCGAACCTGAGAGGAATCCTCCGGGTGCCTGGAATTCGAAATAAATAAGGGCTATTCCTATGAGGAACAGAAAATAAGCAGTGGAAGGATCAGCAAGAACTTCTAGTAATTTCTGGCCCATAGTTGGTTCATATTCGCGACTTGAAACATTCTTATCAAATTGCAGGACATATTCTACACCTTGATGAGTGAAACTCTTACCCTGCAGGATGCTTTCAAGCTGGCCATGATTGGACACTATTCCATCGATAATCTTTAACTTCAAGGATTCACGATCAGTATACGATGATGCGTTTTTAATCATGTCTTCAAAGGGCGTCGCTGGCCTGCCTCTGGAATTACTAAGGGAGCGCACCATTGCAGTCAGGTCATTCATAGCTTTCTTTCGACCATCATTTTCTTTTAAATCTTCACCGAGTCCTACAGGAGTGGCAGCACCCATATTAGTTCCAGGTGCCATGAATATGAAATGGGCCGCCGAAGCGATTATGGCACCTGCACTTGCCGCCGAAGCTCCCTCAGGTGTAATCCATACAGCTACAGGGAATTTTTGTCGGCCAATCAGAGTGATAATTTCCTTAGTAGTTGAAACGAGTCCTCCGGGTGTGTTCATTTTAATAACAACCAGGGAGTTTTCGGGAAGTTTACTAAACTGGTGCTTTAAATAATCAAGTGTGGCCGGAGTAATGGCAGAGTTTACACTTAAGTAATTGATCTCTTTGACTTCAAAGGTTGCCCCGAAGACTAGTTGACCCCGCACCGAGACAAAGAGCAAAAGTGTGAGTAAAATCAGAGTTCTCATAGAAAACCAGAGTAGTTAATTATTATAGTCAGGGCCAGTAAAAAGGAATTAGTATGGCGGCGCGAAATTTGTCTTTTTACATAGCTGCAATACTCAATCCCCAAAACGATAAGAAATGCGATTTTTATCCTCAAGGTTTATTGGTAGTTGAGAGGAAAGGCAAGAAGACCAGGATCAGGGATCTACTGGATTTGAAAGTTGGCCAAAAGAAATACAAAGAAAACATGAATAAGGGAAATACTGTTGATTTGAAATCTTCAGTCATTATGCCGGGCTTTTTTGACATGCACTTTCATTGGGTGCAGGACGACGTCAGGCAAATGCCAAAAGATTCTCTCCTGGGTTGGCTTGAAAAATATACTTTTCCAAGTGAAATGAAGTTTGCGGAAAAAAAATATTCTGAAAAGAAGGCCCGATCTTTTTTCAAAAAATTAACCATGACTGGAACCTTTGGCGGTGCCTGTTATAGTTCGGTCCATGAGTATGCCCTTAAAGCAGCTATGAAAGAGGCCATCGGCGATTTTGTTATTGGTAATGTTCTTATGAACATGAACTCACCGGCAGAATTGACTCAGAAGGAAGATGAATCCCTGAGTCTTACCAAGAAATTTATTAGAAAATATGGAACACGACATTGTTTCACCCCACGGTTTGCTATTACTACATCTCCCAGAGTCATGAAGAAAGGTAGTGCAATGGCGGATGAGGCTAAATGCTTTAAGCAGACACATTTGGCAGAAACGCCTGAAGAGATAGCATTTGTTCTCTCAATCTACAGAAAGCTGCCTGGGTTTGAAAAAGTGAAATCCTACACAGAGATTTATGAAAAAACTGGCATGTTAGGGAAGCGCTCCCTGATGGGCCATGGAATTCACCTATCACCCGCCGAACTTAAAATCCTGAGCAAGACCATGACAACAGTTATTCATTGTCCTACATCAAATGCTCCTCTGAAAGAACAAGGTTTGGGATCTGGCCTCTTTGATTTTAGAAAAACGGAAAAAGCTTGTGTCCGCTGGGCCCTGGGTTCCGATATTGGCGGAGGACCTCACTTATCAATGTTCGATGTAATGAGAAGTTTCGTGGTTCAAAATGCCCGTATGGGGGTTAAGGAAGCGACTTATATCAAGGCCCTCTATCGTTCCACTCTTGCAGGAGCAGAAATTATGGGATTGGCGGACAGGACAGGAAACCTTGCACCCGGTAAAGAAGCAAACTTTATAGTTGTTGAAATGAAAGGCAAGGTATCGGGACCTGAACAATTGCTTAAAAAATTAATTACTCCCCATCATAAAAAGCGGGAAGGATTTGAAAATCTGGTCAAGTCAGTTTATCTTCAAGGACAACTTTTAGGGGCGAAGCTATGAGCGAGCGCATTCTATATATTGATGATGAGGTTGACCTGCTTGAATTGGCGGCTTCATTCTTTGAAGATGAAAACCTGAAAATTGAGACTTGTTGTACTTTTCAGGGTGCCCTTGAGCTTATTCGCAAAAACCAGTATGACCTCATTATATCGGATGTGCGCATGCCCTCAGGCAATGGTCATGATCTGATGAATTTGATTCATAAAGAAGGGCTATTCACTGGTAAGGTGATAATGGTTACGGGGAATGCGGATGAGGGCAATGATCCCCGCCATAGGGTCTATGACCTGATTGTTTATAAGCCGATTGATTTCTATGAACTTATTGAGCAGGTAAAAAAAGTCCTGCTTAAATAAGTTCGAGTAATACCGGACAATGATCTGAGCCTGTAACATCACATAAAATTTCTGCTCTCTTCACTCTCGGTACTAATTCAGGACTGACAAAAAAATAATCAAGTCTCCATCCAATATTCCGCTCGCGGATATTTGGATTCATCTGGCTCCACCATGTGTAAGCACCTTCCTTTTCAGGATGAAGATGACGGAAGATATCTACCCAACCTTGGGAAACGAACTTATCCATCCATGCCCTCTCATCAGGCAGGAAACCAGTGGTGTTCTTATTTGTCTTCGGATTAGCAAGATCAATTTCCATATGGGAAGTGTTGAAGTCACCAGTGACTATGACAGGTTTTTTCTTTCGTAATTCATTCATTCTTTCAAGGATCAGGTCACAAAAGGCGAGCTTGAAGGGAACTCTCTTGTGATCCCTCTGCCCATTTGGGAAATAACAATTCAGGAGATAGAAATCTTTTAATTCATGAATAAGTACCCTGCCTTCACTGTCGTATTCATGTTTTTCAACTTTTTTAGTGTCAAGGATTATCTCTCGACTAAATGTTGCAACCCCTGAATAGCCTTTTTTTTCAGCTGAACTGTGGATAACTTCGTAAGTCTCATGATTCATGACGGTGGAGGGGAATTGTTCAAATTGGGCCTTGGTTTCTTGTAGGCATAGGATATCTGGTGATTCTGTAGTGAACCATTCAACAAATCCCTTATTGGCAACGGCCCGTATCCCATTGACGTTCCACGAAATAAGCTTCATAAAAAAATTTCCTACTTAGTTTCTGATCCATCAGACGATAAGATGGATTATAATTTTTTTCGAATGTAGAATGACATTCTAGAAAAAATGAATATTATTTGCAATCTCGCCCAAGTCTATGGAGTACTAACACATGCGTTGCTTTAAGAACATTGCTCAGCTTATTCGTACCAAAAGAATGAATCATCCTAAAGGTTACTCTCAGTCTGAACTTTCTCACTTACTAGGTTACAAAAATGGCCAGTTCATTTCAAACGTAGAACGTGCCCTTTGTAACATACCTTTGAAGATGCTTCGCAAAGTTTCAGAAGTTCTGGATATTTCCGCTGAAGAGCTTAAAGGTGCTATCCTTCGTGACCAGGAAGAAACACTTAATAACTATCTGTATAACATGAAGCCATCTAAGAAAGAAAAGACCATTGAAGCCCCTTCAGCAGTTCATGCTGCTACTTACGGAGCTACTGGTACCGATGGTATCTAGTTTTTGAAAAGGAGCTTAAGGGCTAATTAAGGCCTTTAAGCTTTAGATAGTCTTCGAATGTCCCGACAGATTCCTCAACGTCTTCCCGATACTCAACAAAAGCCTCTTTCTGACTTTCCTTATAATGAGGATCTTCAATTTCATCTTGAGACACTTCAATGGGAGCAGGTATGGAAGGATCTAATCCGCGATTATTGGAATAAGTAAGATCCAGGCGATAGCGTTCAGTTTTACGCTTCTCTAATGCTTCTCTTTGCCATGGTTCAAGGTTCCATTCAAATCTTCTTAAATGCTCAATGCTTGCATAGAAATTATTTTCAAGTCTTCTAAGATTCCGTTCATCTACACGATTGAAGTATTCGTAATACTTTTTGCGGGTAATGAGATGCTGCTCCAGCAAGTTATCATATTTGACAAGTATTTGGTTGGCCGTCAGTGGTCTTCCTCCACCGGAACGCGGCCTGCTTCTATTTGCATTCTGGGAATCTCTATTCCTGTTATCACCGCCACCAGCTGAACGATTCTGGTTTTGTCCACCACCGCCGCCGCCTTGTTGCTGACCCTGACCGCCACCGCGTGGACTTCTATGCCGACGCCTGCGTTGACCGCCGCCTTGGCCTTGTCCGCCGCCCTGACCGCCTGGAGAACCTTGATTACCTGAATTATTTCCTGACCCCTGCACGAGCGTCTCCTGAACTTTGTTACTGTTTATGTCTTAATACTATGCTTCATGAAAAGATTTTGTCTAGGCGAGACGAATAAAAGATGAGAAACGCAGGAAATCCTCTTATACTTAGTCCAATTATTTAACTCATTGTTGGGAGGTTGTTGTGGCCAGAAAGAGAGTCAAAGTTGCAGTTACAGGTGCTGCCGGACAAATTGGATATGCGCTTCTTTTCAGGATTGCTTCGGGCCAGATGTTTGGAGCAGAAACAGACGTTGAACTTCAGCTCCTGGAACTTGAAGCTGCATTGCCTGCACTTAAAGGCGTGGCGATGGAACTTGAAGATTGTGCCTTCCCGTTTCTCAAGAATATTGTCTTAACTTCAGATGTAAATACTGCTTTTAAAGATGCAAACTGGGTTGTTTGCGTCGGTTCAGTTCCTCGTAAGGATGGAATGGAAAGAGCTGATCTTTTAAAAATCAATGGCGGTATCTTCACTGCCCAGGCCAAGGCTGTTGAAAAGAGTGCTGCTTCTGACGTTCGCGTTTTTGTGGTTGGTAACCCATGTAACACAAATGCCCTGATCGCGATGAATAACGCTAAAGGAATTCCTTCTGATCGATTCTTTGCCATGACTATGCTTGATGAAAATCGCGCAAAAACACAACTTGCCCAGAAAGCTGGTGTTGATGTCACTTCTGTTAAAAACCTGACTATCTGGGGTAATCACTCAGCTACTCAGTATCCTGATTTTTACAATGCAACCATCAATGGCCGCCATGTGCCTGAAGTTATAACTGATACAGAATGGCTCAGAGGTGATTTCATCAAGACTGTTCAGCAAAGAGGAGCAGCGATTATCAAGGCCCGTGGGGCCTCCTCAGCGGCTTCTGCGGCCAATGCTGTCGTTGACGGAATACGTAACCTTGTAACTGATACTCAGGCCCTTGAGACCTTCTCAATGTGTCTGGCCTCAAATGGCGAATATGGAGTGGATAAGGGCTTGATTTTCTCTTATCCATGTCGTGTTGAGCTTGGAAAAATCAAGGTTGTGGAAGGTATCAAGCATAACGATTTTGGACAGGAAAAATTCAAGGCCACACTTGAAGAGCTTCGTGGTGAGAGAGATGCTGTTAAGTCCCTGGGTCTAATTTAATTTAAGTATTTGAAATAGGTCCTGTGTTTAACGCAGGACCTATTTCTCTTGTCATAATCTGCATTATTCCTTATAAGAATCTTTAGGTCCTAAGCTACATTACAAAAGGGGTTTTTATGGGAACTGTGCAGGAAACCATCAAACTCTCAGGCTTTAACAATCTTACTAAGATTTTGTCTTTTAACTTCTATGACTTTTGTATTGCTATGGATGAGAAGCAGAAGCAAGAGTACATCAATTTCATACATACGAAATACTGTGCGGCCAATATCAGGGATATAGCTCGTAATATATGCAGGATTATTGAAGCGAATATTCTGAATGAATCCATCCAGGACTATAATCCGGTTGGAGCTTCTACCATGACTCTCATGTCTGACGTTAAAGGCGGAAAGTGGGAAGGTCATGAGACAGTTGCTCATACAACCAGCAATGCTTCTGTAAAAATGCACCTGGATAAATCACACATTACTACACATACCTATCCTGATGCTTCTGATCCTGAAGGGATTTGCACATTCAGGCTCGATTTAGATGTCGCTACTTGTGGAGACATCATTCCTCTGAATGCCTTGAATTATATGTTTGAGGTTTTTGAGTGCGATGTGGTCTTTGTTGATTACGTGGTGAGAGGTTATACACGCCTTGATAACGGCAAGAAGATCTATAACGACCAGTATTTCAATTCAATTCAGGATTTCATCAAGAAAGAAACCCTGGAAAAATATCGCTACAGGCAAGATATCAATATTTCAGTTGATAACATCTGGCAAACTAAGCTTATGCCTGTTGCAGAAGATCCTGAACATTATCTCTTTGACCCTAAAGACAAAAATCACCCTGACATCAAGCACAAAATGGATCTGTTAAACCAGGAAATGAGAGACGTTTTCCATTTGAACTAGGAAGTTATGTTAAACCTGCTTGTACTTTTCCTTTTGCTTGGTTCCCACGCCATTGCTGCTCCTACGATTACACTCATTGCAAGGGCGAACCTTGAAGATGGTTACAGGCTTCCGCCCGGGAGCTTCATTGATAATACCTCTCCTGCCATAAATGATAAGGGTAGCGTTGCCTTTAAGGTGCTGTCTTTTCTTGATGGAAAATCAGGTGTTGTGATTGTTCCAGCAGGTGAAGAGTCGAAGCTTGTTCATGCTTCAGAGTCTGAACTTTATCTGACAGATGTCTCTTTGACTTCCCATGATGAAGTTTATTTTTCTGAATTCAGTGAAACAGGCCCTATGGGAATTTATCGATTCCACCAGGACCAATTAAAGAAAATATTTTCAGTGGATGATTTATTTGATTTCAGCGCTGTCGGCATGCCTGTTGCGAATTCAGGTGGATTTTGTTTCAAGTCAACCAGGGGCTCAGATGCACGTGCAAACAGGGAAATTCTTTGTACTGGTACCACTGGTGGAGAACTTAAGAAAATTTTTGGTGAAGGACAGCCGGTAAAAAACGGCGAACGTGCCTCATACATTTTCACACCAGGATTTAACGGTAAAGGTGAATTTGCTGCTAAAATGAGACTTGGAAGCAGGGGTGAATTTGCTGAAGAACGTCCTGATGTCGTAGCTCTGGTGAATAAAACCGGAGTTCACGTACTCGTAAGTGATATCAATGCTGACAGTGCTTCAAAGTTTACAAGATTTAATAATTCGGTGTCTTTGAACAATCATGGTGAAGTGGCCCTGGTTGCTACCACTATGGATAATAAGAGTTGTCTCTTGCTGGCCTCCGAAGCAAGTGCCAAGGTAAAAGTTTGTGATGGAGAGTTTGGGATCAAGGTGATCGAATATTTTGCTCCTCAATTGAATGATCGCGGCAGTCTTGCTTTCAGGGCATTTGATATGTACGGGAAGAGACAAATATACCTGTTTAAGAAAGGTGATGTCACTCCACAGAAACTGGTAGGAGAAGATGACCTCATCACAACTGATGTTGGAGAAACAAGAATTACATTCCGGGAAGGCTTTCCGGGACTATCAGGCAATCTGGGGCTGAATGGACTTGATCAAATAGTCTTTCATGCAATCTTAGGGGAGTCTGGAGCAGGAATTTTTGTCGTTCAGGATTAATTCAATTCGCAAAAAATGCCAAGATTCCTGGGTGAAATAACTTCATCAAAGCACTGAAGCAGCTCAACTTTGTAACCATGCTCTTCCATAAAGATAACCCGATCAAGCAAAATGTAAAGTTCAAGCAATCTTCCCATGGCGTCCCTTACAATTCCTCCGGCGAGCATTTTGCTTATCAGGAGTTGTCTTTCTGGATTAATAAAAAAGTAATCAAGCTCTTCCTTTGTATGCAATGGCTTCACATTTATCCGTGACAGTTGCTCAAGGACATAAGTTCCAAAACTTTCATCATAAAGTTCCGGCTTTGAATTTCCGAGTGGTAAGAATCCTTCCATCTTGTAATGATCATGCAATAGGAAATGGATAGCGTACCTGTAAACTTTCACCTTTAGCTTAAGATCAAATTCTTTTTCATCCAGCTTCCGATGGGCGCGTGCAGAGAGAGTGAGTGCATATCGGGACATTGTCAGTGGAGAATTCTCCCTGGCAAATTTTGATATATTCTGGGCTTCCGGAAAATCTTCAAGTTTATGATAGCAACAACCAAAGTTGACCATTCTCTTAACCGCATGCCCTGCACTGGCCGATAATTGAGAGACCGCAAGGGGACCGCAGGTATGAAGACCAACAGTCATTTTATTGCCGGAAAGAAGTTGTACGAACTTCGCCTCGCTTAATTCAACTTTTACCTGTTTGTAATTCACCATGTTTTCAGGATTCTTGGCGTTTTTCATATGTCGCTTGAGACCGGTATCCTGAAGGACAGGATCAAGATCTAGTGAGCAAACTTTCATGCCGTAATAATTCACCAGTGTCTGGGCAAGAAGGCCTATACCTCCACCTATATCAATGACTTCATCTACTCCGCTCTTTTGATAAATTTGGTTAAGTATTGGGGCCAGCTGCCTGATCTCATGCTGCTTTTTTGGGATCATGTAGAGGAAGGTTAGATGGTCTGCCGGAAGTCCGGGGTATAGGCCGGCGACAGGTATGTCTATAAGCTCCTTCATGCGCTCATAGAAGGCCTTGAGACCCGGATCCTCTATCAAACCCTCAACTTCCTTTCGTTCAAGCCTGAGTACATCTTCCTTGGAACTGAACCGTGACAAATCTTCCAGCCATGAAGCCGGATAATGCAAGAGAGGTGTGGGGTAAAGAAGCAAGATTTCGTTTTGCCATATTGTCTGGTATGGTTTTAGGAAATCCGTGATCTCTATAAAGCGTTTACGGAAATTCATTGCACGAGGTATATCACAGGTTATGAACAAGATAAACAAAGTGGCAGTTTTTGGAATGGGAAAATCCGGCAAGGCCGCAGTGGAGCTTGCAAAAAAGCTGCGTCAGGACCTTTATGCAGTTAATAAGGGTCCCGTAGAGACCTGGTATCATGCTGAAAAGCTTGAAAGTTTGCTGGATACTTGTTCGTGCTATTCCGAGGAAACGTTCACACCGCATTTCCAGAAAATGGATGAGATTGTTATTTCTCCGGGAATTCCTGTTACACATCCAGCACTTAAAAAAGCTGTTGAGAAAGGTGTGAAAATACTTTCTGAAATTGAATATGCATACAGGGTTACAAAGCACATCCCTGTAATTGCGATTACCGGAACCAATGGGAAGACAACCACTACCACCATGATTACTGAAGCCTTACAGAGGGCGGGTAAAAAAGTTTTTTGTGGAGGGAATATTGGAATTCCCTATTGTGACCTTGCAGTTTCTGGTGAAAGCCCTGACTATGCCGTTATTGAGGTCTCAAGCTTTCAGCTGGAGACCATTCATGAGTTCCATCCGAAGATAGGCCTTATTCTTAATATATTTCCGAATCATTCTGAGCGCTATGATGATGTCCATGAATATGCCACGGCAAAATTCAGGATGCTTATGAATATGACCGCAGATGACCAGCTGATCATTGGCACAGAAAATCCTTACCTCGATGATATTAAAAATCATCCGGCCGCTAAAAGTTTTTTCACCAAGGGTGGATTACCTCAGGATTTCCTCAGTATGTTTGATTTTAGCAGGGCAAGAGTGAAGGGCGAGCACAACGAGGCAAATTTTTTTGCTGCTTATAAGGTTCTTGAGCTTTTGAAGATTAAGAACCTGCCAATAGTCTTTCAGGAGTTCATCAACGAGTTTAAGGGTGTTGCTCACCGCCTGGAATTTGTCCTGGAGAATAAGGGTCTTAAAATTTACAACGATGCCAAGAGTACAAATAGTCTTGCCACAATAACTGCTATCAAGGCCTTTAAAGATTCCAGCGAGCCACTTTATCTTATCCTCGGTGGAAAGCTTAGAAATGAGAATGATAAGCTCCTGCCAGACCTGTTGCCCTTGAAGGGAAGCATCACAAAGATTTATACAATCGGAGATGTGACTGAAAGACTTTTCGAAGAACTCAAAGGTGATTTTGAAGTTGAGAAGGCGCAGGATTTAAAAAATGTCTTTAAGAAAGTACGTGAACAAAACCTGAAAGGTAATTTGGTTTTCTCTCCGGCATTTCCATCATTTGATCAATTTAAGAATTATGTCGATCGGGGAGAAAAATTCAAGACTTGGGCGCTGGAAGTATTTAGCGGCGGTTAAGGTGATCGTCGTAGCTTTTATCTATTGAAGCTGGTGAGCGTTCATTGAATTGCGGAGAAGCTTTTTCTTCATTTGTAGCCGTTTCAAATGAAATCTTCGCAATGAAGAATACCATTAAAACCATTACTATTGATCCTAGTTTAACTCCCATATTCAAGCCCTTAACTTACAAATTAAACGTATTGTACTTAGGGGGTATCGACAGAATTTATGGAAAACTTAAGCTTTATCTATTGAGATTAAGCGGCCTTAGGTAGGCGGCAAAAAATGCGTATTCCTGGCTAAATAGTTTTTGTTTGCAACATCGTGGAATCATAGACAAAATCGAGCTGGTCTTTAATTGAAGCTGGAAGATCCGGAGTCATGTTTCTAGGTAAAAGAAAGGTTGCGAGATTAAAAAGATCCAGGAAAACACGATTTCTTTCAGTCGTAGACTTCAGGTATTCGTGACCAGAAGATCCACCGGTCCCAATCTTTGTCCCTAGAATCCTTTGCACCATAATTGCGTGACGATATCTCCAGGTGGTGAAGTTTTCATCAACTACAATCAGTGAATTCAGGATTTTAAAGGGCATCTGAAGGCCCGGATAATCCCGATAAAGAAATATAAAGACAGCTGAAAGCATGGCTTTCTGGGAAAGTCCTATAGTGCCTGGTTTTTGATGATTTTTGTAAAGATTCGCGTCCAGGAGAGTTCGAAATGATTCCCTCGTGAACTCCAGATTTTTTAATTCCATTGTCCGCACTCTTTCATCAAGTGCCTGGTTCTTTGATATAATTTCCTTGTCTTGTTCAAGCATCTTATCCACCGACAGAGAATAGGCTCCCCAGAAATCATAGCCATCAAACTCACTGAAAGGCATTCTTGAGAGCCATGCTTCAAGTAGCTCAAAAATAGAAATCTTCTTCTCAGTTTCATCAAGTTTGGCCCTGTCTTCCGGCTTAAGGCGTGAGGTGAAAAATTGTTTTTCAACTTCCATTCGATGATGGGCCTTAATACCCAGGGTTGCTTCTACCAATCGAAATTGCAAACTCTGAAAGCCTGAGGCGGGTACCAGATAATCCCTGAACTCCATGAAGTCTACGGTTGTCATTGTTTCCATGACTTTAATCTGATCAATCAGAATGGACTGAATGGTGTGGATTCGCTCCAGTCTTGAATTGATGACAGAAAGGTCAGTAGAGGGGACGTAAGGCTTTTGCATGATAGTTCGAACAGAGTCCAGTTCGTGCAGGATTTGCTTAAACCATAATTCGTAGGTCTGATGAATGATGATGAAAAGTGTCTCATCATGGGCCTTGGGACCGTATTTTTCACTCTCTGTATCCTGAGCATTCAGGATCTTTGGGAGCTGCAGGTAGTCACCGTAATAGACAGGCCGTGGAATCTTCATAAAATCCTTCCCAAGGTCGGGTTAAGGGGGGTAATTTCAGATGTCGAAAACTTCGCTGGAGACATTGTATGAAAAAAGCTTTCACTCTTTCAAATCAAACTATCAAATCTAACATTCAAAAACTTAAAAAACTTATGACGGAGCGTGGCCTGGAAGGATTATATATTTCCAGCTTTGATCCATTCATCAGTGAATATGTCCCACTACAGGACAATCATCGCTTCTATATCACCGGATTTACCGGATCTATGGCCGAAGTGCTGGTTCCCCTCGAAGGCAGAGTGCGTCTGTATGTTGATGGACGTTATCATGAACAGGCCGATTTGGAAGTGGATCAATCAGTTGTTGAGGTAATGAAAATAGGTGCTGACGGTTCTACTACAGAAGAGTTGGTCAAAGATGTGAAGAAGCTTAGTATTAAGCGCTTGGGCTATGAAGCTGACAGGACCACTTTAAATTATTTAAAACGACTAACTGCTGCCGCATCTGAAGCCATTCCTGTAGCTGCTGGTGAACTCGGGGCTATCATTGATTTTGAACCGCTGCCGCAACTCAAAGAAATTCAATTCATTTCCCGTGAATTAAGGGGACGCGATACTCTTGAAAAAACCAGAGCGATCTTTGCTAATGAAAAGCAAGCATTGTTCCTGACAGCACTTGATTCCATCGCATGGATCACTAACTGTCGTGGTTATCATTTGCCTTTTTTGAGTAGTTTTTATGCCAAGGCGCTGGTCACGAAAGAAAAAGTTTACGTTTTTGTTACTCCTGAAACTCCTGTCTCTGCCAAGGCAAAAAAAGAGTCGGGCCTTGAGTTTATAACGATACCATTTACTGAAGTGGCAAATCACCTTGATCAGCTTCACAATACATTGCACTTCAATGAAGTATGGTTTGATCCGGGAATGATTAATTCTGCTGATTTTGGCATGCTCATGAAAGTATTCGGCATGGAAAAATTGGTAGAGAAAAATGGCGGTCTTTATGACTATCAATCTATCAAGGAGCCGGTTGAGATTAAGCAAATGGACGCTTCCTTCCGGAAAGCCGACCAGGCAATCTACAATACAATTAAATGGGCCAAGGAGTCTGTGAAGACTCAGAAGCGTATAACTGAGCTTGATCTTTATCAGGAGACAAGTAAGAGGTATCAGGCACAAGGTGCAGTTGAGCAAAGTTTTAATACCATTGCTGGTGTTGGCCCTAATGGATCCATCATTCATTACGGAAATCCTTCAGATGAAGTTGTGATTACAGATACAGACATGGTGCTTTTGGATTCTGGTGGTTATTTTGAAGGTGGTTGGGCAACAGATACGACCCGGACTTTCTTTGCGGGCCCTGATGCCAAGAAGGCCCATCCTAAGATGATTGAAATGTATACGCTCGTGCTTAAGGGAGTGCTTGCCTTGCAGGCAGCTGTCTTCCCTGAAGGTACGAAAGGGATGGTCTTAGATGGTCTTGCCCGTAATGCCATGAGGAAGAAAGGTTATGATTATAATCATGGCACTGGCCATGGTGTAGGCATCCATGTGCATGAGCCTGGAGTTCGGATTTCATCCGTTTCAACTGTACCAATGAAGCTTGGCCAGGCCGTATCAATTGAACCAGGTATTTATGTTCCAGGATTTGGCGGAGTGAGAATTGAGAATATCGCTTACACTGAAAAACATCCAGACTATCCGCATATGCTGAGATTTAAGCTCTTTGTTTATATTGGATTTGAGCCTGCACTCATTGACATGAAAATGCTCAGTGATGAAGAGAAGACCCAGCTGGATGAATATGAAGCAGAATGCTCACGCCGGGGTACAAGTTTTAGGACGCTTAAATAATTTAAGCAGCTCGAAAACCAGAACAAGCAATGCGAGAGCTGCGCCCATTTGCCAGAAAGGTGGGCCTTTACTATCCGTGGGCGTTGTCATAATGCCACCTAACAGACCACAGCCATCTGTCTTAATTGGATACAGGTAACTAACTCCACGCATATCATCCTGGGACAGACTGGTCCTGAGATTCACTGTCTTATAGTACATGAGAGCCTCGTTATTCTCGCTTTCTGCATGGCCCAGGCCGATGGCATGACCAATTTCATGGGCCAGCACTGAAATCTTGTCTGCTCTTGAAAGGGTAGAGAAGACCGGGGAGAAATCATTAATCAATATGATTGCCCCAACTATCTTTCTACCAGAAAAATTATTTGGAACAGTTACGGCCAGGACATTAGTTCCCGATGGGCCGCCAAAATTTGCATCGTTGCTATTACACGCTATCAGGATTTCATTAATTGGCGGGATCAAGGGGGCCGTGGATGTATTTATGCAATTTTCATCAGTAGGAGCACAAAGACGATCACTGTTGATATTTGTTCCGACCGGGGCCGCAAAACCTGCGGCCTTAAGTCGTAGTGCAGAGGTGGGAACCTTATTCCAGAAATCATCCACTGCTGGCTTAACCAATTCTGCCAGCTCATCAGCAGTGACTCCGGCATTGGAACAAACAGTATCCGATGCGACATAAACACTGACTTTATTTTTCTTGAAGGCTCCACCAAAATTATTGTTAAGTGTATAGGCTTCTGCCCCCAGACTAAAACTCATCACCAGGAAAATCAGAAAACGCATAAACACCTCAAAGATCCCAATCATAGGAAATTAATAAAGAGTATGAAAGCTGCCTTCTCTCTTCTTTGAAGATGGAGTAGGTATAGGTCTGGAACCTGAATGACCATTCATCATAAATAAATTCAGCGCCGAGGTCAAAAGTGTTATTCAGGCTTGAATGATTCTCATCAGGATAATAAAAAGTAGATGCACCATTTCCGTTATCGATAGTTGTGGTGCCACCCCGGCCATGCTGATTGAGAAACATAAGGCTCGTCCCAATCCGGAGGCGTAGCCATTCCAGTGGGTCATAGCCAAAGTCAGCACGTAACATGAATAGATTCTGAATGATTTTTGAATTACCTTCGGAAAAGGGGAGGACCCAATTTAACTCAGGTAAGAAGCGCCAACCATAATCCAGGGGAAGTTTTAGGCCTGCACCTATTGTCGGTGCAATCTCAAATTTTCTCATGCCGCCCGAGTCATCTATCTGTACAGCGTTGTAAAATTCAGTATGTGTGCCGAAATTAAAGTATACGCTTTCAATGGGTGGGGAGGCTTGTTTTGCGGCACTCCAGGCAGATGCGCAAAAACAGCCTAGAAAGCTCAGAGAAATTATTAATTTGAACATTCTTTAAAAGCTATCAAAATTATTTGGCTCTCGCTATCATAGAGCAACTTTATTTTCCCGGAGAGATAGACTATGTTTGAAAATTTTAAGGTGCCAAAAGAGCTTATACCTTCCGACCCGCGCTTCGGAGTTGGACCGTCATTAGTTCCTGTAGCGGCCCTGGAAAAACTAGCACAAACCGGCCATAAACTCCTCGGCAATAGCCACCGTAAGAATGCAGTCAAGAACCTGGTGAAAGAAGTCCAGGAAGGCATTAAGACATACTTTAACCTGCCTGCCGGATACGAAGTGGTACTCGGTAATGGTGGTGCAACTTTGCTTTGGGATATGATTGGTCTTGGTATGGTTGAAAAATCATCCCTGCATTATGTTACTGGTGAGTTCTCGGATAAATGGTTTCGCTCGCATAAGCTTATTCCGTGGATTCAGGCAAAAGAAGTAAAAGTCGAATTCGGTCAGGGGGTTAATCCTCGTGAAGAGGCTGGCCATGATTTTATTTGCTGTACGTTGAATGAAACATCAACTGGTGTCATGGTTTCGAATATTCCTAAGATGAAAGATTCCAATGTCCTATTAGGTGTTGATGCTACTTCGGGTGCCGGCCAGATCAAGGTTGATTTCAACAATGTTGATGTTTATTATTTCTCTCCACAGAAAGTTTTTGCCTCGGAAGGTGGTCTATATGTAGCTATTCTTTCACCTAAGGCCATTGAGAGAACACTAAAAATTGCTGCTGATAAAACCAGGTATGTGCCTGAGTTTTTAAAATGGTCGCTCGCAATTGAAAATTCACGTGCTAACCAGACCTACAATACTCCTGCAATCTCCACTTTGTTCTTTATGAATGAACAGATTAAGCTTATGAATCAATTAGGTGAAGGCAAGGTGCTGGAAGAGGCGCAAAGAAAAGCACGTCTCATGTATAATTGGGCAGAATCAAAGCCATACCTCAAGCCATATATTCAGGATGCTCAGTTTCGTTCTCAATCGGTTGCTACAATCGATGTTGATGACAAGTTTAACACTGAGGATCTCTCAAAAGTACTCAGGGCCCAAAACGTGGCCTATGATATTGATTCATACCGTAAGCTTGGACGTAATCAATTCAGGGTATCGTTGTTCCATAATGTGAGTTACGACAATCTTGAAAAGCTTACCAAGATCATCTCGCTGGCGATTGAATCAGAGAAGTAAGTAGCTGAAAGCACTTGGTTGACTAAAGTACTGCGATAATATTCCGAAAGGGTCTTATGGAGATTTCCATGAGGCCCTTTTTTTTATTCTCCCTTCTGATTCTAACTGCCTGTGGTGGGCATAAGCACACGTCTACTAATTTGGGGACAACAACCACAAAGGAATTGATTCAGGAGAAGGGGGCGCCTGAGAGTGAAGTAGAGCTTCCAGAAAATCAGGGAACGCTGGTGCTTTACCCCGAAGATGAAAAGTATCAGTCCGAAGATGGTATTATCACCACTAAATTTCGAAACCCTAATGCCTCAGAAAAAATACTTCTGTATTGGAAGCATAAATTCAAGCTTTGTGAAACTAAGATAAAGAAACTGAATGCAGAAGAATCTGAATTATCCTGCAAGTCAAAAGGCCAGAGTGTGATCTATTCAGAAGGGTCAGCTTTCATCTCAAGAATCGTAGAGTATGAAAGTAAGTAGCCTCATTTCGTTGATTGTATTGCTGATCGGTTGCTCAAAGGTATCTTCTCCTGATGCCCTGGTCTCTCAATGGTTACATTCTTCAGAAGATAAGAATTCGGTTCATCGTAAGCTTGCAAGTACAAATAATCGTCAATGTATGAAGGGCATCTTCTCGGTCGAAACCCTGAAAGCCGAGATTAAGCAAATTGAGAAACCTTTCCTTAAACTTGAAAGCGTAGAGGGTACATGGAAGCATATTGACCTTTCAAGCCTTCCTATACCACAAGCAAATTTCCTCAATAGGTATGGCGAAGAAATTGGTGACCTTTCAAATACTGAAGCTATTGATTACTCAGATTGTTCTGATCTTCCCTGTATCTTTAATAAGATCTACGGGCAGGATGATTCCGTCGCTGGTTACGTTCACTATTTATGGTATTTAAAATTTGGACATATGCTCTCCCTTGATAATCATGTTCCAAAACAAGTTTCAAAGAACGCAGGGGAATTTAATAATAAGAAGTTTCCACTTAAGAGCTACTTGTTTAACCAAGAAGAACTTTACGGATTCTGGCGCCTGACTCATTTACTTAAATCTCCACATAATAATATTTCATCCATGAAACAAATCCAGAAAGTTCCTCGCGGAGAAAAGTTTGAGGAAAGTGACTTTAGTACAGCTTGCGGCCTGGCCCACAATTCCGGCTGGATCAAGCTGACAGATAAGTGCCTTGTTTTTTCCAAGGATCAAAATAATGGCCTCTTTTATACTTCAGTCATGCATGAACTAAGCCATCAAATCGATTATGAAGAAGGGCGAAGGCTTTTTAAGGCTTCGCATAGGTCCCAACAAAAAGATTACCTGGATATTTCAGGTTTCTATCTTCATGAATATAAAGATAAGAAAAATATTATACAGAGACGCTGGTTAAAGAGGCCTGATGTAAAACTGATCACACCCTACTCAGGAATGACTCCGCAGGAAAACTTTGCAGAGGTACTGTCATTTTTCAGGCTGGATGGGGAGAAGACTCTTCAAAAGATTACCTTACCTCATTTCAAGTTCACTTCGAAAGGTTATTACCGGGGGAAGGATTTCAAGCAACGTTCACTATTTAAGATGTGGCTGGATCAATATGCATCCTTTATCGAAAAGCGAGCGGCCCAGGTGTTTTCAGAATGCACAAATAAGAAAAAATGCCAGGACGAACGATCCCGCGAGATTGAGCAGGATCTTAGGGGCCAGATAATGCTTGCAGAACCTGAAGGCTGCAGTGTCTTTGATGACAGGCCAATTATGGATGCTTGGAAGAATGAAATTTCACACAGGCTGGGTTTAATTTACCAAAGACATAATACTGCTTATGCAAAAAACAAAATGTATGTGGCACAGGGACACTTTGCACCAAGGATAGGGGTTGATGCTTTTTTAGAATGTTATGGTGAGAAAAATGAAAGTGCGTGTTATGCCCTGGCAGTGAAGGACAATATTTCGGAAGAAGATTCCAGTGAACTTTATTTGTCTTACTATCCTTATGCCAAGGTGAGAACCGACCTTATGATTGCCTACCAGCGGTTGGCAAGCTCAAGACTTGGGGCTGCCTACAAGTCTGCACAAAACGTATGGAATAACTGTCGAAGAGTTAAGCCTGATGACATAGAAGTTCCGGTGGGGGAGATATTTCTCTTGAGTGAGGGATACATGGTGAGTTCATTGTATAATTGTCTTAATACTCAAATACCAGAAGGTGTTAAGTCTGTTGTCCGTGAGATGAATGTTAAAGTTTCAAAAGAAGAATTAATTTTAACTTCTGAATTAAGGCCCCTGGTTGTAAAGGCCATGCAAGAAATTTATGAAAAAGAGAAATCAAAGGAAGTCATGATCGCTAAGAAAATGATTGTTAAAATTCGTGGGCAAGTGAATGGAAAGACAAACTGTAAGACCATGGCCTTGTCTTTATTCTCGTTCGAACCAGTTTTTCACTTGAAGCAGGAGCTATTTGAAGAGCACCTTGAAAAATCAGTCTGTGACTAATCTTTCTTATACCCACCAAGAAATTCTGCCTTGAATTCCAGAAAACGATCTTCCAGGATAGCTTCTCTGGCCCGCATCGCCATTGATTTATAAAAGGCAATGTTGTGTGCAGTTGCGAGGATTTGTCCCAGGATTTCGTTGGAGTCAAAAAGATGCTTAATATAAGCGCGGGTGAAATTCGTATTCACGTAATCTTTTAAATTAGGCTCAATAGGGAAGAAGTCCCTGCGATAATTTTTATGTTCAATGCGAATTTTTCCACGATTCGTGAAAAGTGTTCCACCCCTTCCGAATTTGGTCGGAATTATACAATCACTCATATCCACGCCGTGTTCCCAGATCATGAGAAGATCTTCTGGCATTCCGACGCCCATTACATAACGGGGTTTATCTTTAGGCATAAGCGGAGCCGTATAACGAACAACTTTTTCCATATGTTCGGCACCTTCACCTACTGATACCCCACCAATGGCATATCCAGGTAGATCGCGCTTAACCACTTCTTCCAGGCAAATCTTGCGGTATTTATCGTAAACTCCGCCTTGAATAATTCCAAACAAGGCCTGGTTTGGATTCTTCCAGGCATCAATACACCTATCCAACCAACGATGGGTGCGCTCAATAGACTTGGCCACGTATTCTTCTGTTGCAGGGTAGGGTATGCACTCATCAAAGGCCATCATGATATCAGATCCCAGATTCTGCTGAACGTGGATTGAAATTTCTGGAGTTAAGAGAACATTCTCACCTTTTGCACCCTTGAAATTTGCTCCATCCTCAGTAATTGAATTTTTCTGAAGCGAGAAAACTTGAAATCCACCAGAGTCAGTAAGAATTGGACGATCCCATGCCATAAACTTATGTAGTCCACCCGCCTTAGCTATCAATTCAGAACCTGGAGTCAGGTGTAAATGATAGGTATTCGAGAGCAGAATTTGAATGTTCAGGTCAACAAGCTCTTTGGGCTGCAAGGCCTTGATGGCCCCATGTGTTCCAACAGGCATAAAGACAGGTGTTTCAATGTCTCCATGAGGTGTGGAAATGATACCAGCACGGGCACCACAGTGCTTATCCTCGTGGACGAGCTTGAATTTGAAATTCTTGTTAATTTCGGAACGAACATTCATTGTTGAACTACCTTCGGCATAAAGTTTTTTCCAAGGGCTTTGCCCCGGCGTATCCAGTAAAGGAGTGTGAATGTGGCGAACCTATCAAATTCTTTTGCCTTTGTTTAGCCTATTCCTTACACGAGTAGATCTTACAGACCTCTTTCCACTGACTTATGAAGTTCAGCTAATCAACTTGTTAGACGGAGACACCGCAATTGTTGCTCTCGGCTCCCAAAAGCTAAAAGTCAGGTTCTCAAAGCTGGACGCTCCTGAAAAAGGCCAGCCCTTTGTAAGTGGATCAGGAGATGCCGGTCTCACCTCTCTGAAATGTGCCAGGAAAATTATCCAGAATAAGAAAACTTTCACCCTTACAATCTACAAGCAAGACATCTATGGCCGTCTCTTAGGCGACCTCGACGACTTAAGCTTCAAGCTGGTCAAATCTGGTTGTGTTGCCCTCTATCCTCACGCCGAATTTTCATCACAATCTGAAAAGTGGAAATTTCTCAGGGCCTACTCAGAATCCAGAAGACTTAAAAAAGGCTTATGGAACATGGGAGGGTATCGACAACCTAAACTCTGGAGGAAGCAGCGAAGGCGCCCTTCTTAAAGAACTCCTTCCCCAATCTTTGATTACAAGACCGACACATCAACCTCAAATTCTCCACTGTCGTTTTCCCTCCAACCCCAAATGGCTTCACATGATCCAACTCCAGCGCAAATGTGCTTCCACATTTCGAACACTTTCCTTTATCCCTGGTCCATACCTCCGCCTTAACTGCAACTTGAACATAACGGGTATCACCTTTAGTTTTCTTTCGATTCCTGATAACCGTGGCCGGATCCCAAAGAGAGTTGAGCTCTTCAGTCATTTTTCTTATGAGCGAATCCATATCCGGACAGCTATGACCCTTAAGTGCTTTAAGCTTCTTTAACCCCTCAACTGTTTCCTCTAGTAAAGAGAGGTTAACTTTCCTGGGAGCTTCTTCTTTTTTTAGCTCCCAAAGTATTTTCTCACTTTGTCTGGTGGTTTTTCCTTTAATCAACTCCAGTACTTTCCTTTTCTCGGGCGCACTTTTGATTTTTTCTTCATCAAAAAAATATTTGGCCTGATTAATCAACGTAATATTAAGTGCCCCAGATTCAATATCTTTTGCAATCTCAGGCACTGATATAAGCATTCGACAGGCATTAACCCTTCGGGAAGCCTGCCCCTCAGAGTACTTAAGAACAGTAATACAATAGTCATAAAGACTGCTGCATTTACTCTCAGCATACAATTTTCGATTATCAATTTCCCTAAGATGCCAAAGCACCTCACACAGGATAGCGCGCTCCCTTTCGGCCAAGAGTGACATGTCTTTTAGTAACTGTTTGTCTGTCAAATGTGTAAGTTTCATATTGGGGATAATACGGAAAGTATACGGACCTGTAAAGTTTAATTTTTGTGTGTTTTAAAATAACTTCTACGCCGACGAAGCTATGCAAAAGTATTTATGTGAATGAGAAATACTTCTGCGCCGCCGAAGCCATGCGAAAGTAAATTGATGTGAAAGAGAAATACTTCTGCGCCGACGAAGCCATGCGAAAGTAAATTGATGTGAAAGAGATATACTTCTTCGCCGACGTAGCAACGGGAAAGCAATTCATGTGAATGAGAAATCTTCTGCGCCGACGAAGCCATGCGAAAGAAAATTGAGTGTGAAAGAGACATACTTCTCTGCGCCCACAAAGTTTGCAAAAAAAAAGGGCTCCCGAAGGACTTCCTAAAACCCACATCTTCGGATGTGGGTTTTTATTTAAGCTCATTCATTGCCTCCCACATTATCGCTCCCGACTCTATACGCTGCCATCCCTTCGCTAGACTCATCACCCCGGGCTCCCCATCTCCTTTCCTGCCAATCCAACCTCC
>DATLXC010000099.1:0-9799 GCA_035575985.1 Bacteriovoracaceae bacterium
GTTGCTTCGCTTGCAATATAGGTTTTACGATCTGCCAAGGTCGGGACAATTTGCCAAGGGGTCTTGTCCATAAATTCTACTGATGTGGCGATTGCTATCACTTGATTTCTCTCTTCGGTTGTAAGTTTATTTGCAGGTATGTAGCAGGATGACACGGGCAGACATTTCGGCGAGTGCTCTGTCTTTGCGGTGGAGTTCTTTTTCAAGACGTTTTTCATTCTGACGTAGTTCAGTAACCTCAGGATCTTTCTTAGGACGGCCAGGTGAGGATTTCATTGCTTCAATGGTCTCTAGCTTCCATTCTTCAAGCTGAGCAGAATGAAGCCCCTTCTTGCGCAAATAATCGCCTAATGCCTGATCCTTCAAGGAAGCAGTTTCAAGGAGAATCTGAAATTTCTCCTCGGGAGTAAATTTGCTAGGAGCTTTGGATTTTTTAGTCATGGACGTGCCATTACCATAGGCCCTAACCCATTGTCTAAGGCTGGTGTGGTGAACGCCCGTCTCTTCACTCAAGACCGTGAAAGAAGGACCACCTGGAGACAATAACTTCGTTACCATCTTACTTTTGAACTCATTTGAATAGACAGACACATTGACTCTTTCTCGCCACCCTTGGAATAATTATTTAAGTTAAAGAGTGGTCAACTTTCCTGAGACAGGGGGACATGGCCAAACCATTATCAGTAAAAACTAAGGGCAATTTCTGTTTCCCCCTCTACCTACTTTTGAAGTCACAGTTTGTGACTTCAAAGTCTGATACTCTTCAGATGTTAACTGGAACATGAAGTCTATTGGAAATCGGTCCAAGTTTCGTCTTACTGCTTGGTTTAGAGCCTTTGTTTCAACTTCATAAAGTTCCGCAAGATCTGAATCGAGCATGACCGATTATGTTCTTACGCTCTTTGAGCTGAAAACCATTAGAAAAGTATCTTGACCCATTATAGCCTTTTGGCTATAATAGTGAGTATGAAAATCGCCTTTTACCAAAAAGCATCTGGTAAGAATCCTATTGAAGACTTTATCCTTGGACTTCCAAAAGCAGACCAAGCGCGATTTGCCGAGGTCTTTGATGGAATTGAGAAGCACGGCTTAAGTTGTCCTAGAATTCGATTCAGACAGTTACAGGGTAAGCTTTGGGAAATAAAATTTAATGCTGTTGGTGGTGGTTATCGAATAGCTTACGTAATGATTGAATCTAATACGATGGTTTGGCTTCACGCATTTAAGAAAAAGACACAAAAAACTCCTGCTGGTGACTTAGAACTCGCAGAAAAAAGAATGAAAGAGGTTTTAGGATTATGAAAAAGAAATCATTTAAACTTGCAAAGCCATTTTTTAAAAAGCTCCTTGAAGATAAGGACATACGCATTCACTACGAAGATGAGCGTTCAAAGACAGAAATTGCGCACGTTGTCCGTACAGCTCGGCTCCAGGCCAATCTCACACAGTCACAGCTTGCAAAACTCATTGGAACAACTCAAAGCGTGATCGCTCGACTTGAGGGTGGTTCGGATAAAAGAGTCCCTTCTATTCCACTACTCGCACGTATCGCAGCTGCTTGTGGTGGCCACTTTGAATTTGGGTTTAATTTTAAAAAAGTTAGTTAGTAAACAATGTCATTAATCTCACGACCAGCTACTATGAAAATGGCGCCTCCCGGTTCTCATGTCGTGAGACGGCAAGCACGCATTTCTAAGTTTGGAATTAAATACTACGTTAAAGCTCACATCCGTAAGAACCGAGGTAAAAAGATCGTTCTTCTTCCAGAAAATCTGCTCTATCTTTTCTGGCATGGAAACCAAAATTATCCCAGTCTAGGCACAGTCAAAGGCTATTCTGAATTTCCAGAGCTTGATTCTGTCATACAGTTCTGGCTAGATTTTTGGAAAAATGATGATCTTAAATTTCCTGAAGACCTGGATCCCTTTTTAATAAAAACAATTATCGCCATTGAATCCACATTTAGACCTGCCGTAAGAACTAAGATTTCTGGAAGTTCTGCCACTGGCCTTATGCAAATCACGAATACGACCAGAAAAGACCTCAGTGTGAAGTCTGAAGACTCAAAATACAATCTTAAAGATAATTTTCTCGATCTTGAAATGACTGATCTTACGGATCCTGTGATAAATATAGCTGCTGGCATTCGCTGGTTAAGTTACAAATACACAAAACCAAAGACAGGTGCAAAAAAGAATCTCTTTAATATGCTAAAAGGCTACTACCGCTGGAATGATGAAGGAGAGGCCTATGCCCACAAAGTTCTTAATCTTTATAATTCTTCTCTCACTGAGCGTCTTGGCCGCAGACCCTGATCGTTATGTCGAAGCCCTACATGAGAAGAGATTTCTGGAACTTCCCAATGGTAATGAAGTCTTAATTTCCTATCACTCTCATAGTGAAGAAGCCCTTAGCAAAATACGCATTTTTATGCGGAATGGTGGAAAAATCTTGTGGGATAAAACTTTCGTTAATGAATATGGTGAGCTTTGGTATAAAGCCAACTTCATTCCCATTATTAAAGACAAATTTGTTGAAGATTTAAATGGCGACGGATTCGATGAAATCGCTATTGCCAACTGGAGTGGTGGGAAGTCCTCTTGTGCGTCATCTGCCATTATTTTCACAGTGAAAGAAAACTCACTTCAATTTCTAAAAAGACAAGAGATCAACACTGAATTCTCTCGCTCAATTTATACCAAGAAAGAAGACTTCAAAAATTCCAATTATAAATCTCTTTTTTGCGAGGGGAAAAATAGTTCGTCCAGTTTCTAAAATGGCGCATTCGGCGCCTACTCATTAATACCAATGAGATAATGTATTGAAAAGCCAAACTAAGCCAAATTAAAAATTAAATCCACAGTATTCGCCTAAGCTTCTCTCAAGTTGCCTTTAAACTTCAAAGGGATTTTATGAAGGATCTTCTTAAGAGTCTCTCCTGTAATATTTCGATACTCCTCGGATTCGTACCTGGCGATCATACGGACTGAGACTTCGACTGATTGAGCAAAGACCTCTTGGGTCATATGTTTAGCTATTCTATATCTGATAGGCAGAAGCATGAAATCTTCGGGATCAGAAATTTTAATGGCCTCAAGACCTATAGTTCTCAACTCATCATATTCTTTAACTTGCGCAGTAAGATCTTCTATCAAAGCAGTAGCTTCAATTTTGGCAGCCTTTTGCAAGACCGTATTACTGATGCTGTTTTTAGCGGTCAAAGATTTAGTAAGATCTTCGATCTTCCCTAATGTTACTTTTAACTGTCTATCACTCGTAATCATACAAACCTCACACACAAACAAACTAAAGGTTAACTTTCAAAATACCTTTTTTGACTCCATCTCTATTAGTTTGGAAAAAATCAGGGAATTTTAAACCCGAACTACTCTCTGTTCCTTCGGCAATAAAGAAATCAAGACCATACTTTTTCTTTACCTTCGCTTGAGAATCTCTTCTTTGTTCTGAATTGTTAAAATTCCAAAAAAGTGGGCCAAGCTTTGCTAAATCTATTTCACCAGAAGCAGACCAACAGCCATCAATATCATTCGGATCTTCTTTAGAGGTAGTAAAACTACCATCTATATAAATCGAAGACACACCGGCCGCTTTAAAATTATCTGCAGCAGAATTCAAACCTGCCATGAGTTGGCTTCTTTTCTCAGAAGATTGTCCAAACTCAAGATCAATTTCCTTCAGATCAGTAACATGAATTCCTTCGGGCAATTCACCATCGGCATTCAAAATAGGTATCGGCATAAACTGGTCTCCACTTGACTAATGTATCATGACTAGCTAGTCATGTCAAACTAGACATAATATGTACTTGATTTCACTAGGTTTGTAATAAAAGAGGGACCTTACAGATGTCTAAATATGGGATAACGATATTAGAATCAAGTCAGAGATTTTTGACCGTACTATTATTTTCCATTTTTGATAGTACTAGAACCAGTATTTTGTTCCTCTTCCACTGCGACTTCTTTCGCAATTTCATTGATCCGCTGTATCTGGTGTTTTGAAAGAGGAGTTTTACGAATATTTTCAGACTCTTCTACAAAACGATCAAAAGGCGTTTTTGATTTCATAAGTACCTCCAAAGGAATGGCCTAGTTTAACATGACTTTTGGTCCATTAACGTGTTGATTTTATAGCCCAGAAAACCGTTTAATGTCTTCTGGGCTGAATAAAATCTAAGCCTTAAAATCAAATAAATTTACAACATTATCCAGCACTTGTTTATCTGAAGGTAGGATATTTAACACCACAGTGGCCCCAGCCTCGTTAATACCAGCTAATCGTACATAAAATTCCATGGTTTTCAAATTCTTCCAACCACAGATTTTCATAACAACAGCAGGAGGTATGTTCTTGGCCAGTAACTGAGTAGCAAAGCACGCCCTCAATGCGTGAAACTTTACCGGCTTGACCCCAATGCCTTTCAAAAAAGCTCTTAATACACTCGCCTGTTGTCCTTTGTTCCAATGCCCAAGATGTGGCAAAACATATTTTCTATGTTCTACATTCTCACGAAATTTTAAATCAGGCTTCAGTTCAATAAGAAGCTTATGAAGCTGCCCTGAGATAGGAATGTTTCTCCAGTAACCAGCCTTGGTTGATTTAACAGTATCAGTTCTGGAGTCATAGGATTTTGAAACTCGAATTAAAGAATTTTCAAAATCGATATCAGCCCACTCAAGAGCGTATAATTCTCCATTTCTCATTCCTGTCAAAAGGACCATCGCCCAAATCGGATACCAGGGAGACTCAATATCTCTGGCAGCTTCAAGAAATGTTATAATTTCAGTGAGCGTTAATAACCCAGGTAAAATTCTTTCCTTCGCCGATATAACCAAGTTTTTCATATTCTTTTGATTTCCCCAAACTCATCACAGGCCAGCGCCATTGGTGGCAACTGGGCCCAACCAGATTTATTCGTGGGATATCACCTATCTTAAAAGTCCTATAGCAGGTAAATTTTATTACCTATATATGTTCATGGATATCTATAGCCGAAAGATAATGGGATTCAGAGTTCATGAGTGTGAGTCAATGGAGTTCTCGTCAGTACTTATTGAAGAGATCTGTTTCAGGGAGAGAATTCTTGTGAACCAGTTGGTTCTTCATGCTGATAACGGAGGTGCAATGAAAGGAGCAACGATGCTTGCGACCCTACAGAAGCTAGGCGTGGTGTTGTCATTCAGCCGTCCAAGGGTATCAGATGATAATCCTTATTCTGAATCTTTGTTTAAAACTTTGAAATACTGCCCTAAGTATCCATCAAAACCTTTTGACTCTATCGAGGCAGCGAGTAACTGGGTTGGGGAATTTGTTGACTGGTATAACAATGGACATTTGCACAGTGGAATTAAATTTGTAACTCCGGCAAGTCGTCATGAAGGCAGAGATGCTGAAATTTTGAAGAAGAGAAAAGAAGTATATACGGCGGCCAAGATGAAGCATCCAAATCGTTGGTCACGTGAAATAAGGAACTGGAGCAAGGTTGAAAAAGTTTTCTTAAATTACTTGCAGGAAAATAATGAGGTTGTTATAAGTAAGGCGTCTTAAGATCAGGTTCACTGGTCAACAATCCAAAAAAATTCCGGTGGTGGGAATCGATCTTACAAATCGCCCTTCACTGAAATCCATGAAGAAGCTGTTTAATCGTCACAAGCTTCTCGTAAGAAAGCTTCGAAGCAAGCTCACTAATTTCATTTAAGAGATCATCTTTTGATGAAGGCCTTTCCTTTTTTAATACATTGAAGACCTCCATATTAAACCGATAGGCCTTAATAATTTTATTAATCCATTCCTCCGATAAATTGATTCTTCCATTCTCCAATGCTGTGAGGGTGGATTTATTTGTCCCGATCAATGGGGCCGCCTTATTGACGGATAAGCCCCTCCTTTCCCTCAAGGCCCTTATTGCTTTCACATCATCAGTAATCACTTTATAAGTCGACCTTGGGGCCATAACCCTAGTGGATGAACTTAGAACTGCTTGTTCCCAATGGGTGGCTTAATAATTTTATTCGCTTAAATGCATTCGGCGGAAGAATTCTAGTTCCTTTATTCTAGTTCCGAGCTGTACTTTGTCTGTTGGGAACTAGAAAACACTCTGAAGTACACGATCGATAGTGCTAATCAATGTGTCTATGGATACAGGCTTCTTTAAATATTCTTTGGCCCCAATCTTAGCTTTCTTTTGCTCGGTATCACCGTTGGCAAACATTATAATTATTGGAATGGAAGAGTACTTTGGTTCAAGTTTCATTTCTTCCCGAAAGGCGAATCCGTCCTTAATAGGCATCATTAAATCGAGAAGGATTAAGTCAGGAAATTCGCCATCTTTAAGTTGATCAAGCCCGTCTTGCCCGTTCACGGCACAACTTACGACATAACCTGACGTAATACAGGGGATGTTTTCAGGATAAGTACGAGGTAGGCTCTTAGAATGGCCTTTGATGATGAGCAACAAGTCAAAAATGGATGATTGAAAATTTGTTGAACAGTTGATTAAAACCAAACGTTAAAACATACAAAAGATTATTGACTAAGTGTGCAATAATCTTCATTATTTCAGGCATTGAATAGCTATAAATTCGGAGCTGGAATGTTTGATAAATCTTTTCCAAAGTTTCTCACTGGCGGTGGTGAGTCTGGCGAATTGATCCGATCAATAAACTGGTCTAGGACAGAGCTTGGTAACCCAGACACATGGCCATTGAGCTTAAAAACATTAATCAAAGTTCTTTTGGACTGCAAGCTTCCAATGCACATTTCTTGGGGGAAAGATTTAATCCAATTTTATAATGATGCCTATCGACCGATCCTAGGACATAAACATCCTAAAGCAATGGGTATTAGTGTTTCGGAAACATGGGATGAGATTTGGCCCACCATAGGACCGATGTTTGAAGATGTTTTAAGAGGCAATTCAATCGGATTTGACGACTACAAGTTAACCATCGAAAGATATGGCTATCCAGAAGACTGTTACTTCAACTTCTCTTATAGTCCTGTACCGGACAACGACGGGAAGCCAACTGGAATCCTCGTTACTTTTACAGAGACAACAAGGTTAATAAAAAGTGAGGAACAGCTTCTATTAGAAAAAGAAAAACTTCACACGACACTCAGAAGTATCGGAGATGCAGTAATAGCAGTAGACGCTGAACAGATAGTGACTTTTCTCAATACTGTGGCCGAAGAGCTTACTGGCTGGACTCAAGATGAGGCCAAGGGCCGGCTTATGGAACAAGTATTTCATATATTACACGAAACAAGCCGTAAACCAGCTCCGAACCCTGTTGAGCGGGTGCTCAAAGAAGGTAAAGTTGTTGGTTTGGCAAACCATACGGCTCTTATTAGAAGAGATGGAAAAGAATTTATTATTGAAGACAGTGCTGCTCCAATAAAGGATAGCACAGGAAAAATCACTGGAGTTGTATTAGTTTTCAGAGACGTAACAGATGACTATGTCAAAAAGAAGGAACTACAAGAAACTTATTCAGAACTTCAAGCAGAAAAAACTCGTCTAAATGCTATCCTGCAACAGATGCCTGAAGGGGTTTTAATAGCTGAACCCAATGGCAAACTGATACTCCGTAATGCCCAAATGGATGAACTGCTTGGTGGTTTGTTACCCTGTGAAAATGTAGAAGAGTATGGTCAGTATAAAGGGTATAAGAAAAATGGCGAACCTTATCTCGCTCACGAATGGCCGATCTTCCGTTCGTTGTTAAGAGGTGAAGTTGTCCAAAATGAAGAAGTTGAGGTGGATCAACTTGTCGGTGGCCGGACAATTTTAAGCATCAGCTCCGCACCAATTATTAATGAGCAAGGCAATATCGTCGCAGGGGTAGTCATACGCCACGATATCTCCAAAGCGAAGCAGCTTGAAGCTGACCTTCGCCATCAAAATCATTTAACCAAAACGATAACTGACAATGCTGCATCTTGTTTGTTCATGATGGATAAAAAGGGACATCCAACTTTCATGAATCCGGCTGCCATGAAAGTCACTGGATATAGTTCACTAGAAGAAATTAAAGATAAGCCTCTCCATTACGCAGTTCACTGGAAAAAACCGGATGGATCTCATTACCCGATGGAAGAGTGTCCAATTGATAATGCCCAAGCCGAATTAAAAAGTGTTCAAAACCAAGAAGAAATCTTTTGCACGAAAGATGGAAAGCTGTTTCCAGTATCATATTCGGTTTCACCTTTAGAGAAGAACGGAGAAGTTATTGGTTCCGTCCTCGAATTTAAAGATATAACGGAGCAAAAGTTAATTGAGAACGAACTCCATCGTGCCATTTCGGAGAGAGATCAATCACTAGAAACACTAAATAAAATTAACAAAGTGGGCCAACGGCTTACTGCTGAGCTTGATCTTGAAAAGGTAGTTCAACAAGTTACAGATGATGCCACTAGATTGACCGGGGCTTATTTTGGTGCCTTTTTCTACAATTCGGTGGATGTTCAAGGAAATTCTTTATTGCTGAATGTGGTATCAGGGGTGCCGAAAGAAGCCTTCTCTAAATTCCCCAATCCTAGGGCTACAGCAATATTTCATCCAACCTTTGTTGGCGAAGGAACTGTAAGGTCTGCTGACATAACTAAAGATCCTAGATACGGACAGAATGCTCCTTATAACGGCTTGCCTCAGGGGCATTTACCTGTGAAGAGCTATCTTGCAGTTTCGGTGATATCGAGGACCGGTGAAGTAATAGGTGGTCTTTTCTTTGGTCATGAGAAAGAGAATGTCTTTACCGAACAAGCTGAGAAAATTGCGGAAGGACTTGCATCGCAAGCGGCTGTTGCCATGGATAACGCAAGACTATACAGACGGGTTCAAGAGTCGGTAAAAATGCGAGATGATTTCATGTCAATAGCTTCTCACGAGCTAAAGACACCTCTCACATCACTTAAACTGCAATCGCAGATGAGAACTAGGAAGCTGAAGAAAGATGATCTATCCTCATTCAACAAAGAAAACCTAAGTAAGATGTTTGAAGGTGACTCTAGGCAGATCGAGCGACTAGCAAGATTGATCGATGATATGCTCGATATCTCTCGGATAAATACTGGTAAACTGGCCATTCAGCCTGAAAGTTTTGATCTCTGTAACCTAGTGAAAGATGTCACTGAAAGATATTCCTCCCAAATACAGGATTATGGCTCAACTTTAAGACTTGAATGTGTATCAGGAGTAAATGGAAATTGGGATAAGTTTCGACTTGAGCAAGTCGCTACAAACCTTCTAACAAATGCCCTTAGGTATGGTCAAGGTAAGCCTATTGCTATAAATGTATTTACTGCTTCTGACAAGGCCGTTCTTTCTGTTTCAGACGAGGGAATTGGAATAGCCAAGGAAAATCAAAAACGGATTTTTGATCGGTTTGAAAGAGCCGTTTCTGCAAGTGAAATAAGCGGACTAGGTTTAGGTCTTTTTATCGTGAAGCAAATCGTAGAGATGCATCAAGGATCTATTGAAGTAGTGAGTGAACTGGGCAAGGGGTCAAAATTCATAGTCACCTTACCACTAAGGCCAAACTATGAGTAAAACCATTCTGATAGTTGAAGACGATAAGGATATTAGAGAAAATCTTAAAGAACTGTTAGAGTCTGAAGGATACGATATTGAGGAAGCAGAAACCCCCGGTTTTTGGAAAGTTGCCCAGTAGAAGTCAAAAGTATTATTTACAGAGATTCCTATAACTTAGGAGCAGCGAGGGCGGAAAAGAAAAGTTTTCCATGAGAACCAGTTATTCAAAAGACTTTAAAGAGTCCATCG
>DATLXC010000100.1:0-5929 GCA_035575985.1 Bacteriovoracaceae bacterium
AAATTTGGTCAAGAATGAGAAGAGCACGAAAGATAGTGTTAGAGTGAAAAGAAAGCGTGCCTCGTGGGATTTTGAATACCTGGTTAAAATCCTGAGGGCCAATGCTTGTGAGTAGGGCTGTTTTAATGCAATTGCCCTGGAAAGTTACTTCATCTGGATGAAGTGGTTGTGCAATCCTTCGACGGCGGGATGTTACTTACGCTAGGTTAGTGAGTTGATTGAGAAGGCATAAAAAAAGGGCCCCTAAAGGGCCCTTTCCTAAGAAAAAACTATTCCACGATATAGAAATTGGCCCTTTGAGCATAAATTTTCTTGATCATCTCGGTGTCGCCAGATGATTCAAAATGGCCGACTAAGGCGCCTTCCATGCGTACTTGCTGGACATAGAAAGACTTGATGAAGCCATCGATACTAGACTTCAACTGACCTGGCATATTGATGAAACCAAGGCCCAGGCCTGCAAGGTTTAGAAGCGCGCGGTTACGCTTTACTCGAGTTGGCTGAGACAGGTCATAGGCCAGGGCCGGCTTGCGGCTGAACTGGTGAGAAGTCAGGTGAAGGTGGTAGATTCTTTCTGCAGTAGCTTCGCGGGTCTTCTCAGTTACCTGAGCAAAGGCAAAGTTAAGCTTCTTTACGTTTGTGAAGCTTACATTTGAGAGGCCTGACTGCCAGCTGCGAACGCGGGTGTTGCCTGCGCGAACCTGACGGTAGAAATTATCAAGGCCATAGCTCAACCATGTAGAGTTGGCACGGTTTGATTCCATGATGTTGGTCGGGTCAATACGGTATTCAAAAATAGAAGAAACAGTGCGGTCCAGTTCTTCCTTGGTCATTCCGAGTTTTGTCTCAGGAATCATTTCGAAATAATGAAGAAGCATGTTGTGGTGGAAGCTTCTCTGCTCAAGCATCATGTCGTGAACGCGAACAATAACAAAGCTTGCGATGTTCAGGACGGGAATATCTGAAAAGCGCTTCTGGATCTCTCCGAGGGCCCACATCACAACTTTATAAGTAACAGCGCGCTTGTAGAAGAAACGTGGGTCTTCAAGGTTTGCCATGACAGTTGGGTCAATGAAAAGGAAAGCTTCATTAAGCTTTGCTTCGAACTCTTTCCAGAAATCGCCCTTGTTAAGTGCGGCGAAAGTTGCATCTACATCAATATTCTTAAGATTCATAAATGACTCTTTAAGCTTCTCTGCTTCTTCAGAACCATTTCCATGCTTCGTATAAGGATCAAGGCCCATGGAGACCAGGAGGTCATCAATTTCAGCTTCCTTTTGAGCATCACTCTGAGCAATGAAAGACTGCTGCTCGAGCTTAAGGTCAGACCTGAGCTGCTCTATAAAAGGCATGATGGAAAAAGTCCTGACAAGCTTCTTGAGTTTGATAGCTGTTACTTTACCTTCTGGATTTTTTACCAGGGTGAAGCGGCTTTCAAATCCACTAAGGGCCAGGTCCTGAGCGAATGCTGTTACTGAGAACATCAGTACGGCAAACATGATTATTAAACGACTCATAAGAATCCTCCTTAAACTTTAAAAACCTTCCAAATTGGTTTTTTGTAATGATTCTGTAGATGCTAGCTAATCATGGGTGATGAGGCGTCTGATATTTACTTACTAGGTGAGACTGATTCGCTCGGATTTAATTCATTAATACTGACCTGACGATGGCCTTGACGACGAGAATTCCATGAACGGAAACTCTTAATGTCTTTAAGTGTTTTTTTATAACCTCTCTTAAGGAGTTCTTCAAAGATGGTATTTGAAAGGACCCCTCGATTAAATGATGTCTCCGCCACATAATCCCCGCCGGTGTGGCCCCAGTTAATGCCTATGACTTCGGAGCGCTCATTGAAAATAGGAGCTCCGGATGATCCTCCGAGAGTGGGTGCATAATGATAAAACTCCCCGCCACGAATCAAGAGTCCCTTGCCTCGCGAGGCCTGGATGCCCATGCCGGCAGCGTTACCAATATGAAGTAAGAGAATATCGGGATGACTGCGTATTCGGTGTGTAAGGCGCAGAGGTCTTACTTCCTGCCCAACTGACTGTCCTGTTGATGTTTTCTTGAGTTCAATCACGCAAAAATCATGGTGTGAGCTACAGTATCTTACCTGCGAGCATTCAACGCGCTCTTCACGATGGTTCAACTTGATGCTGAATTTTCCGCAATCCCGTTCTTTTGAATCCGGTGCATAGGCCATCACGTGACGATTTGTGAAGACAATATCGTTGCCCACCAGGAATGCCGTTCCCACGCTGGTGCCGGTCCTTGTCGTGGCCTCAAAAACAGAATTAGCAAGCAGTTGCTCTTCTTCAAAATCCTCTGAATCCATTTCAGATGTATAACCATGATTATGTACCTTGGACGTCAAATGATCTCCATTGGTGATCTCAATCACCGGGCCCGTAACCTTGACTATTCCCTGGTCATCATTTTGTTCATAGCCCTTGAAGATATAATGAAGACCCGCAAGACTTCTGGAAGGGATGACATTCCATGAACTCGCGAGTCCGCGATAAGTTGAACCAGTTTCTTGAATGGTGATTGGGGTGAAGAGAATAAAAAGAAAGGTCAGTAGCAAGGCCTTCATAGTATCTTTCTTCGGATACCTGACTAGAAACTTTATATATTTGAGGAACCGCATAGAACTTTATCCCACAAAGCGGTGCGCAGCTCAAGTGACTTAATACCCGCCTTTATCGCTTTATCGATAAGCTCCGGATCTTGCTTAGTGAGATGGTTTAAACATTTTAAAGCTAGTGGCCCATGCTCTTCGCCATCAACTTCTATATGTCGTTCCAGGTAGTATAAAAGTGTGGGTGCTTCTATTTTTTCACGATTAAGAATTTCAACAATCGAAGTGAACATTGAAGGGATGAGTTTTTCCCTTCCAAAGAAAAAATTCGCTGCCACTTCGACCACATCCCCATGCATGGCCACGTCGAGATTATGCGAAACAAATTCACGTGCACCCAATGGAATACACTCAAGGCTTCGGCCGTTTAAAAAGTCCCTGATTTCTGAAGTGGAAGCACCAACTTCTTCCATACTTTTCAGATAGAGATCAAAGTGCGAGGTAGGGTTTCCATGCTGGTCAAGATCACTCTCCTCACCTAAGACTATTTGATTAATCAATCGCACCATCTCTGACGGATAGTCCGAAGGCCTCCAGGGAACATTGGTACAGGTAATTTCTTTTTGCAGGGATTTCAAGAGACTCATAAAATCCCAAACCGCAAAAACGTGATAGCGCATGAAATGGCGAAGTCCATCCAGGTCTTTTAAGGTCAAATAAACCGGATGCGCGGAGAGTGAGGCCTGTATGCTGAGAATAGTTTCCATAGAGGCTTATAACACATGGAAAGAAAGTTTCCTACTGCTTCTTGATTCGCTGTGGACGCTGACCGAAAGGCAGGCCCATATCATGATCTGATTCCCAGCGATCAGTCATGAGTTCTTGTCGCTCCACACGATAAAAGAGCAGAGATTCATCCAATTCGTTGAGTTTTTTCATGAGCTCATTCTGCAGCACTAAACGTTCGTGCTTTAATGTAATCAAATCATCCAGGGCCTTACGTTTTTCACGCTGGAGACGATTAATCTCTTCATCATAATTGGCCGCAGTCTTCACCTTTTGCTGATCAAAGGTCCAGATGAAATGATTTATATCATTGAGCTGCTTTAAAAAATCTTCTTTTCGCACGACTAATTGTTCGCGATATTTTGTGGCCTCATAAGTTCTTTGGGCCAGTACGGGGGACTTAAAATTAAGGACAGTTCCCCTTCTGAAATATTCTGAAGAAGAATAACAAGGGGCCAGGGTTTCTACAAAAATAGTGAAGTGAAAATCCTCTATGTTCCGGACAAATCCCTTGCAGAATTCCATATTATCCTTGAGATTTAGCTTAAATAAAACTTCATCTCCGGCGCGAAAAAACTTTGTATTATTATTTTCCACACTGATTTTAAAAATGCGTCCGGAATCATCCTTGTCAGAGACACGCCCACTAAAATTTTCGTAATCAAAGGCCGGATTCATGGCCCCGCGAGTATCCGGCCCAAGAACGCCTTCTGATGGCAAATTAGGCACCACAATAAGCCCATGGGCCTGTGTGGCGATGAGCCCAAGTAAAAAAAGGAATACCCGATGATGGCCAAATGTCTTCATGCTTCCTATTATGATTCAGGTTCAAACTAAAACCAAAGTCTTTTAACCCGACCTTTTTAGGAGCATATATGGAATTCTTCATCGACACTGGGGATTTAAACGAAATCAAGACCGCTTACGCCTGGGGTTTTGTAGACGGAGTCACCACAAATCCAACTCTTGTGGCCAAAAGCGGCAAGAAACAATCAGACCTGATCAGAGAAATTGCAGAAATTGTGGATGGGCCAATCTCAGCAGAAGTTATTTCCCTGGATGCAGATGGAATGATCAAGGAAGGAACTGAGCTTTCTAAAATCCATAAGAATGTGGTCATCAAGCTTCCCATGACTAAAGATGGAATGATCGCGTGTAAGCATTTTTCCAAGAACAGTATTAAAACCAACGTGACCCTTATTTTCTCGGCCAATCAGGCCCTCCTGGCCGCCAAGAATGGAGCTACCTATGTTTCCCCATTTGTTGGGCGCCTGGATGATTGCGGACAAACTGGCATGGACTTGATTCTTGAAATCCGCCAGATTTTCAATAACTATGGCTTTGAAACCAAGATTCTTGCGGCCTCTTTACGCCATTCTCAGCATGTTAAGGAAGCCGCCATGGCCGGCTCAGATACTGCAACTCTCCCATTTAAGGTGATTGAGGGCCTGTTTGCCCATCCCCTAACTAAAAATGGTTTGGATCAATTTATGGCGGATCACGCAAAATCACTTAAATAGTCGATTATTTTAAGTTCATTTCCCCCGCCGTTATGCCGATAAAGCAGGTGTAACAGGCCGGGGGTTAATGAGATTCTTTTTAGTCATTTCTGTACTTCTTTTTTCGGTAGCATGTGTTCCTTCTAAAAAGAAGGAAAGTGCGACCGTTGGCGCTATCAACCGCGAATCACCTTACCTATGGGCCGACTACGCCGCACCTAAGACACTTAGGATTTCTTCTGATTTTTCAGCTGATGAAGTCACAAACATAACGGCCATGAGTACGGCCTGGAAATCTTCGGTAACGGATCAGAAAACATTTTTTAATTATGGCGCCACTACTCCTGAGATTACTAATAGCTTAAGTAATATGGACTCCATGCTGGATTCTACCTTAGGCGTCTATAAGACTATAAACTGGCCGTCGAGCTTGCCTTCTTCCGCTCTGGCCGTAACCCAGATTTTCGGTCGCAGACACAATGTAGGTACCGCCACGGAGTTTGTAGACATTGAACATGCAGACATTCTCGTGAACTATGACATCCACAGTTTTGATACAGCTGATTCGGGTTCAGGTTATGACCTTCGTACAGTTGTATTGCATGAAATGGGCCACTTTATAGGGCTTCAGCACAAGAGCACTTCTTCAAACCGGACGAACTCCGTTATGTTTCCAAGTATCAGCTCATCTGAAGAAAAGCGTGCACCCAAGGCGATTGACATTGCCGACATATCGGCCAAATACGGCATTCCAATTTCCAGCAGTGGTGGTGGTGTTTCAAGTGCTGTCATTAAGGAAGAGTCCCCTGTTGTCTATGAGGCCAATCCACAAGATCCTGGCGAGCCTGTAAAAATACTGATTGAGTTACATGCTGATGGTGAGTGCGTACATAAGATTGATGGCGTCCTAACCGGACGCCATCTCGACTTTGGCCATTTTGAAACCGATTCTGATTCCTAAGTTCTCTACAAGTATTCCATTCTATTAGATTGATGTTCGAACTTGACCCTGGCAATTCTACGAATTACCAGGGTACTTTTTGGAAGATTTGGGGATTTTTTT
>DATLXC010000101.1:0-2783 GCA_035575985.1 Bacteriovoracaceae bacterium
ACGGCCGGTTAGTTTGCAGGAAGAAAACTTAAACCTATAAATCACTTCATAAATTCCATCTCCTACTAAAACCCTGAATGGACAATTGGGTTTAGGGGACTTGCACCCCATATGTTAAACGCCTGTTGTGGCGTGCTGCAGTTAAAGCACAGCATTCTTATATTCTGTGAATCTGATTTTCCTCCCATCGCAAAGGCATTCCTGTGATCGTAATTCAGGTGAAAATGACTCCCACATTGGGTACAGCACTTGTCTCTTTTGAACACTTCCCGTTTCACTGCTGCGACTGGAGTTCTGGTGACATATACTGCCGCCGGCGGAAGTGATTTTTCTGATTGTCTAAATTTTTTCTTCTCCACCAGGGCAATGGCCGTCTTCGCCATAAATTTTATCAACTCATCCATTGAGAGATCTTTTCCTAGTAACGCCTTGAGCTTTTCAATTTCAGCCTGGGTTTCATCTGAAAGGATGATCGAAACTTTAATTTGATCCTTTGAAAGTCTTTTTACAGATTCCTTAGCTGGAATCTTTTCGCCAGATATGCCAAATAGAGTTTTTTCGCATTCCTTTTTGCTTTGATTTTCGATCTTTTTAAGAATGACCTTCTTATCCTCAAGCTTCTCAATATTATGCTCTTTGAAAAAACTGATTGCTTGGCCGATGTTGGATAAACTTAATTTGCCTTGCTCAATTTTTATTTCAATTTCGGGCATATTGGCCAATAGTCTTGCAGCAACTATGCGGCGTTGGGCACTTGATTCACTATATCCCAAGATATTTACACAATAGTTAAAAAGACTTCCACACTTATAATCTGAATAGAGCTTCCGCCTATCGATCTCATACAGATGATGGAGGATCTCAGCTGTTGTTTCTCTTTCATGTTTGACCAGGTTAAGAGTGTCTTTGTGAAGTGTTGTATCTGTTAAATGTTTTAAGTTCATGCATGCTCCGTTGTTAGATGAGATCTTAAATCATGAATTTGAGAGTGAAATTTAACGTCGGAAAATGTCGCTGACGGTATTTTTGAGTATAAGACAGGGCCCGGGAGTTAAGTGCAGTTAAACTTATCTAATAGCTCTACTTGCTAAGCTTAGGGAGCAATTAGCAATCGGGTACAGGCATTTTATACTGTTGTAAAAATGAAATAATTTACAGAGAAAACAAACTATTTTTGAAAAAGATCAAGTTCTGCAATTAATTTATAAGATTTCATTCTGGCAACTTGATCATGCACCATCGTCAAAATCATAAGCTCATCAACAATTCCAGATTCAACAAATGGCTTCAATGCTTTTCGAATCGTAGCAGGCGACCCGATAAACTTAGGCATCGAAGACGCCCTGACATTCTGCCAATCATGCTCATTATAAGGATAGGCCTTCGCTTCCTTAACAGTCGGCAGTGGAATACTCCGCCCAGTCTGAACAAACAATGAAAACGATAAATCCGAAGACATCGCCAAATCATAGGCCTCTTCATCGGTATCCGCACAAATGATATGCGTACCCAGCATGGCCTTTGGTTTTAAAGTCCCTGCAGAAGGACGAAAATTTTCCCGATAGAGGCCTATGACCTCAAGTGCCGGCAAATGCGAAAAGTGTTGGGCAAATGCATAGGGAAGTCCCTCGTTGGCCGCCATCATCGCTCCAAAGTCGCTACTACCAAGCATCCATACTTCTGGCATAGTTTCAATTGAGGGAACGGCCTTAACAGGGGATTCATCCTTGAGCCATGTCATCAAATCTGAAAACTGCTGTGGAAACTCCACAGCACTTAATCCCTTTGAACCCCGAAGTGCGTGGGCAGCAGCATAATTCCACCTGAACCAACTCGGATTTTACTAGTTGCGGCCGCGACATGACTGATCAGTACTTCAGGTGCAGTACTTCCAATTCCTTCCATGTTATGGTGTTCGGCCATCCAGAAACGATGATACCCATTCATCTCAGCAAAGCGAGCAAGGGCCGATACATGTTTAAAACTTTGTGATGCCGTTTCGCCGGAAAGGATAGGGCAGAGGTCAAGAATGGGGAGTTTTATTTTCGAGCTCATTGAGCTACTTTAAAGCTCGAACATCTTCTTGTAAATTTGCAGCCCAACCATAGCGTCCAGTGCAGCATATTCTAACTGTGCGGGTGTCAAAATGCCGCGTTCCCAATTAGTAATCTTGGCGGCCTTTGACAAACGTACACCTAAAAAAATAGCTGTCAGGGCACGCAGACCAAGACTGGTGAAGTCGCGCTTAGTGGCCTCTTTGGAGAGATCGACAAAACCCTCAGGAGTTGAAGGAAGAACTTTTTGTAGTCCTTTTAAGTCATCCTGAATTCCAACTCCGGCCTTGATGATATTAGGATTAGAAACAAGAGCTGCGAGTTCCTTGCAGAAAGGCATCTTATTCAAGCGGAATAAGTAGGCTTCATTATCTGTAGCAAGTTGAAGCATCGCCACCTGATAGACCTCACCCTTGGTGAAACTTGGCTTGGTTTCAGTATCAAACCCCAGGTATTTTTCCGTGGATAATTTTTCAATGGCAGGAAGGGCGTCTTCAATTGTTTCAATTACAACCATCTTCCCGGTGAAATTAAGCATGGGGAGATCGTTAATTTCTTCTTTACTGATGAACTTTTGGTAATTTTCAGACATAGAGTAGACTACCTTCTCACAAAATTGTTAAGAAGGTAACCCCTCACAGAACCGTACGTGCGGATTTCCCGCATACGGCTCCTCAAGACTTGATTCAGCTCAGACAATTGTTTATGCATAGGGATTCCATCCTAGTT
>DATLXC010000102.1:0-20749 GCA_035575985.1 Bacteriovoracaceae bacterium
TTAACGATTTTCGTTACCTAGATCGCCCAAGACTCAGTACAGGGCCCCTTTCGGGTTACCCTGGTAGGACTGTTCAGGATCAACTCAATGATGTATTTTGAATTCCTACCGGTAAGCAGCAGCTTCGCCCAGCGCACATGAGCGTAATATATGGGAGCTTGTATCAAAATGATAGACGCAGTGGATTTAATTAAGGGAAAAACTAGTTTGTCTTGTCTCGGTCTCTGGCTCTACCCATTCATAGCGATAGCGGACATCTTCTTTCTGTTTAAGCAGTTGTTTTATTTCATGCTTGCTTTTGCCTGCAGGACTTAACCAGTCCCCTATGCATTCTTCCTTCAAAAAAATGGGACAACGATCATGGCCCATATTCTGTATTTCCCAGGGTGGATCATCGGTCACCAGGGCAAATGAATAAAAGCCAAGGCTCCCATCCTTACTCTCCCAATAATCCCATAAACAGGGGGCCCACATGAGTTCATGGTTTTCAGGAGAGAATTTTATTAATCTCCGAGCCCCTTTGTAATCTACCCATTCAAAAAATCTCTTAAATGGGAACAATCCATGCTTTTTCATAAACAGCCGACGCCACGTCTGTCTGGATTCTAAAGAGTCGAAGCGGGCATTATAAACATTGAACTTAGTGGGAATTTCTTCTTTGGATTTATATGGCCTTAACCTATAGCGCATGGGCTTCAGTAGTCTTTCACCATCTTCCTCCACAATGACTGTGGTGAAAGTTCCAGGAAAGATTCTTCCCTCCGGGTCAGCTTCCTTAAACGGGCTTGAGGCCGGCTTTCGCTTTAGACCCAGCTGCTGCTTAAGCCATTCTCCGTCTTTCTCATGGGCCTTTAATTCATAGAAATGATCGAAGTCCTCCTTGGATTTCTTCGCCTTGAATTGGTAGGCCAGCTTCTTTAATTCTTTCTCAACTTCTACGCTAAAACACATAGGTTAATTCTAACCTTTTATTCGCAGAATTTCGTTCCAATTCGTAGTGAACCTGCGAGATTTATAGGCAGCATTATTCTTCCATATGCCTTGTGCAATTCCACAGGCTGCACTCTTGATTGTGTGTGGGCCAAAGCGATTATTAATGGTATCAAGAATTTTGCTCAATTTTTCGTTGTCTGAGGGATCAGTGTTAAAGAAATCCATTTGATTCTCGGATTTGGAGACTATGTGATTAAGTATGACTCCACCCTTCTTATAGGCAAAACCGTAGCGAAAGATTTCATCCAATACTTTATGCGCGGCCTTGATAATCTTGACCGTGTCTGATGTTCCCGATTGAAAAGTATGATTACCGAAACCGTAATACTGCGGGACTTCCTTAAACGCGTTAGTATGAATAAATACAGTGAGGCTAAAACACACACCGTCCTGATAACGTAATTTTTCGGCCGCTTTCGAACAGAAAGTCGCAATAGCTTCCTTAACCAGGTGCTTGTCATACACATCCTGTCCAAAGCTCCTCGTATTGGCGATATTTTTCTTATCCTGGACTTCTTCCATATCCAGGCAACTGATACCCCTTAGCTCTTCCTGCACTTCCCTGCCCGTCTTGGTTAAAAGCTTCTGAATCATTTTTTCATTCTTATACATCTTAAAATCATAGGCCGTCTGGATCCCAAGCATGTTCAGTTTCCTGGTACCGGCCGAACCAATTCCCCAGATATCCTTGACCGGAAAATGCTTAAGTATATTATCTGTCTCCTTATCATCCACCATCAGGCATACGCCCGAATTTTTCTTGGAAGTCTTATTGGCAATTTTTGAGAGGACCTTGGTCTTTGAGATGCCCACACCTACCGGTATGCCCGTGCTCTTAAGAATATCCTTGCGAATCTTCCTTCCGTATTCCTGCAGGTCATAATGGTCAAAGCCCTTAAGTGAAAGAAAAGCTTCATCGATAGAATACACTTCCAGTTCCGGTGTGTAGTTCTTGAGAACAGTCATCACCCGCTTAGACATGTCATCGTAAAGTGTATAATTGGAAGAAAAAACTGCTACATTGTGTTTCTTTACCCGCTCCTGGCTCTCAAAGAAAGGCTCACACATCTGGCCGAAGCCTATGGCCTTTGCCTCCTTGGAAAAAGCAATGGCACAGCCATCATTATTAGAAAGAACGATGACGGGCCTGCCCCGGGTTTCAGGATGAAAGACCCTTTCGCATGAACAATAAAATGAATTGCAATCCACCAGGGCAATCACTTTCTGACCTTCCGATGTTGCGAAGAGATGACCCCCCAGACATAGTCTTCACCCAGCTCGTCCTCTCCCACTTTTTTATTGAAAGGTAACAGCCAGGCCACTCCCTGGTTCAAGCTGAAGCGGGCAATTACAAATTCATTTGATATAATGGCCACCACGAGATCCCCTGACTTTGGATCAAGGGAGCGGTCAATTATCAGCTCATCATCTTTTCTCAGTTCAAAGAGCCTTGAATCAGAGCTAACGCGTAAAGGAAACATGGCAGGTGGATTGGTCAGGTATCTTTCATCCAGGGAAAGTCTGTCTTCCGCATATTCGGCACAGGCGCTTTGAAAACCAGTCATTTGCTGAATCTCTGCCATTTGAATCCTTTTAGAGGGGGGAATTATTTCATTATACGTACATCTTACGTAAAGTCAATAACCATGAAAAGTCGGTAAATTACGAACATATTGCTGATAGTGCCTTGGATGGCAGCGTGGCAGAAAAAGTTAATCCAGATTAAATATTCCCAATATACTTTTAAGAGCGGCATCGTTAACACCGAAGTCATTATCATTGATGACTGCAATTTCATTGGGTCCGATAACTGTCAGGCCTTCGACTTTTTCAGCAAATGAATAACCCGCCGTCACCAGATCCTTCACCAGGATCTTTTTTAAACGGCCATCGTTATCAAGACTGGTCAGGTTGACCTTGTAAACATTATGAATGCCCTTGTCGCCCACCTCCCCATTCTGTTCCAGCACCAGGAATGAATCTCCCATGACGGCCATATCACCAATCTTGTCCGATTTCTTAGAATCTACCGGATAGAGAAATTCTCCCAGTACTTGTTCAGTCCTTGGGTCGAACTCGAATATGCGGACATCCCTGCCCTCTTTTTTGAGAGGACTTTGCAAAATGGCATACACTTTTCCATCCTTGCACGTGAGTCCTTCAAAACCACGGTTAACTTTTCTTTTCAAAAGGTCTTTTGGGAGTGTGCGCTTAAAAATTTCAGAGTTCACTCCAGGATAACTTCCTTCAGGTACGTATCGGCGTAGCAACTGCCCTTTTGGATTAAACTTAAGTATTGATGGCCCATACTCCTCACCCATCCAGAAATGCGTACCATCAAAACACAATGATTCAGGATCTATTCCATTAATGTCTCTTTTAAGTTCATTGCCGTGAATATCAATCGGTACTTCATCTCCATCCTTGTTTGGCAGTCCTGTCATGGGACTTCCATCAGGTAAGGTCAGGCCAATAGTCTGGATAACTTTAATCTCTGAAGTTTTCCGGTTAAAGGAAAACTGCACCCAGAAGGGTTGAAAACCAGGCTTTAAAAAAGGGCGCTTGGTAATACCAAGTTCATGGTCTTCGATTTCATCGTTATTTGGTCCCCTGTCCGAATGGCTCCAGAAAATAAGTTTATCCGGGCCTTCTTGCCTTTCAAAATGAAGACCTGAAAGGCCACCTGCTATATCTTTTAATGAATACAATTTAACTTCCTCTTTACGAATTGTGCTCGAACAGGAACTGAGCACGACAATACTTAGAATTAAAATTAATTTTATCATCAACCAATGGTAGTTAAATTGCAAAAGCAATCATAGACGCACTGAATTTATTTGAGTTAGAATTTGGCCTATGGCCACAAAATTTCTCTTTCTATTTTTAGTCATTGCCTTAATAAGCATGATGATTAAAAAGACCAGGATATCTGTCGTTTGCCTGAGCCTCGCCATTTTGTTTTTATATCTCATTGGATCTGGAATTCTCCCCGGAGTTTTGATGAATAGCCTGGAAGTTTATCCCATGGCGAGTCGGCCTGAGTGGAAAAAGTCCAACGCCATCGTCTTGCTTGGAGGAGGCTTTTCCCATTGGCCGGAAGCAAAAACATTCAAGACAAGTCCCCTTGCCTTGTCCAGGGTTTTTGAAACAGCAAGACTCTACTTACTTTGTATCAGGCAAGCAGACAGATACTGCAAGATCATTACCAGTGCGGGCGATGTAAATGGAATGGGAATATCTGAGGCCAAGGTGATGCAAAATGAACTGATGGTTTTTGGGATTCCTGAAAAAGATATAATTCTTGAAGAAAAGAGCAGGAATACTTTTGAAAATGCCATGTTCAGTGCACCACTCATCAAGTCCCATGGGTTTGAGCATGTACTGGTTGTTACGTCTGGATTTCATATGTACCGAAGTATGATTCTTTTCAACCATGCCAAACTGAATGTAATTCCAGCACCAGCAGATAAAACAGATTTATCATTTTCAATCTTACCAAAGGCAGGGAATATCTATTGGACTGAAATAGCCCTGCACGAATTCGGGGGGCGCCTAAAATTCTACGTTTTCAACACTCTCGGATGGGACTACTAATTCTTGTCCTGAATCATAAAATCATCATTCCCGCTCATGCTCCGAAAAAGGTCACTGATAGAATCCACTTCAATCAAGCTTGCTACATCCCTGACTCCGTCCGTACTTTCAACCAAGGCTTCAATAGTGGCCTTGTTGTCATCATTCCGGGCAATCCCAGTAAGCGAAATGAAGCCATTTTTTACCGCAACCTGAATCCCGGAAGCATCAATCTCTACATGCGCTTCGAGGCTTTCCATGATCTTGGTTTGTAAGGCATCATCCTTTTCAGGATTTTCACTGGGTAAACCACCAGGCATATACTCACTGCCTGCTAGCGCATCGTGCTTTGGTTTATCGAATGGGTCAGGACTCAAAGTTCCCTGATATCCAGCCATAGGTTCCTCCTTGTAAGAACTTAAGTTGAACACCCAAGAATGAAGATGGGAACTTAATGTGAACTAAAAAAGCCGGCACAAAGGCCGGCTTTCTTTATAGCGTATGAAAACTGTTTTACTTCTTTTTAGCTTTTTTAGCTGCCTTTTTTGGGGCGGCTTTCTTCACAGCTTTCTTTGGTGCTGCTTTCTTAGGTGCTGCTTTTTTAGGAGCGGCTTTTTTAGCTGCTACTTTCTTTACTGCTTTTTTTGGAGCTGCTTTCTTAGTTACTTTTTTAGCGGCTTTCTTTGGAGCGGCTTTCTTCGCCGGAGCCGCAGCTTTCTTAGCTGGAGCGGCTGGAGCTGGCTTCTTGGCCGGAGCCGGGGCAGCCTTCTTCACTGCCTGCACAGGCTTTTTAGCTGCTTTAGGCTTGGCCTTATTTTCAGAAGCTGGCTCGACTTCATCAAAATGCTTACATTCTTCAACCAATTGCTGGTAAAGCTCCCATGATTCTTCAGGCTTGGTTTGCTCATATTGATCATGGTATTTTTCCCACATATCAGGATTTTTCGCCTTAATGAGGTTAATAAGGTAAAAACATTTCTGAAGGTAATTAACCTTGGTCTTGTCTATGGCAAGGCTTTCGTAAGAATAACTCATGTAGAACTCTCCTGTTTTGCTCTGATTTCAATGATAATAAAGTTTATGATACTATATCACGGATGATTTACCTTTTTTTTCTAATTTTTACTTTCTCAGGCCACGCGTTGGCCTACACTCCTAATATCTGTGACATTATTGATACTGGCAATTGCCATGGTATCACCAAGCAAAGTCGTCGATCAAGCTCCCTTTCATTACCCTCACCGGCAACCTCCGCTAACGTCAATCCAGCAACAGTCAGTTTCGATCGAGGGGTCGGTGTAGAAGTTCTCCATCAATCTCACAATGCCGTTGGCTTTAACGTTGCCTCAGGCACTGGAAAAATGGGTAGTGCTCTTATAAGCAGCAGCCTCGAGAACAGCTTCTTTGGTAATAGGGTGCCGGAAATTGATGACCTATATTTCAAGCGGCGGGAAAACAAAAACCAATTCGAATCAAAGAAATTGACCCTGGCTGTTGGGCGCAAGCTTGTAAGAAAGAGTTTATATATGCTGGATGTTGGTCTTCTGCTCAAACGTCATTCCGAGATCAAGCGTATAAATCCCGGCATTGGCGCAGCGGCCAGAATTGGCCGCATAAACTTTGGGGCTTCTTACTACCAGGATGATCTCTTCCTGAATTTTTATAGCTATTTCAGGCCCGGCACCGGTACCCGCTACTCCACCCTTTACGCCAGCGATACATATATGGAAAGATTCCTGGTTGAAAGTTACTCCGTAGGTACAAAAATCAGAAACCTCACACTGGATGCAGGGGTTATAAAGACCAGATATAAATTTTATCTTACGTAGCATAGGAAGTAATAGTTCAGGTGGATCTTGCAAGTCTGAATCTATGATAAAAATATATTTCCCAGTAGCTTCATGAAGACCTGCTGCAAGAGCAGATTGGTGACCAAAGTTCCTGGAGAGCATTATTCCCCGGACACACCTATCCTTCTGGTGGAGAAGTTTAATTATTTCCCAGGTAGGATCTTTGGAGCCATCATCAATGAGAATAATCTCATAGTCAGAGATGTTTGCGCTTTGAATTGACTTATAGAGCCTCTGATAAAATTCTTCTAAGCCTTCAGCTTCATTCAAACATGGTGCAACGACAGATAAAAACATAGACACCACCTTGTGTTGTCTATCAACTTATATGTGACGCAGGTTCCTCATCAAAATAAGTTATCCTCAGATTTCGAAGTCCCTGAACGGCCATTGGAATAAGCCATATATCAAAAGGTATCCGGTATCGCACTTCACTCTTGAATATGTAAACGCAGAGGAATAAGGCCATTACAGGCAGGCCCCAGATCAGGAAATGTTTTAGATCGCGATTCGTCGCCATCTGTCTTGCAAACAGCAAAAAGCCACAGAGCAGGAATATCGAGAAGTACAATTCATACAGTCTGATAGCTTCATGTTTTGGCATTTGATTTAAGGGCCAGGTTAAATTTCCAAAAAAAAGGAATGGTATACTTTCCAGTGACTGGACCAGGATAAATGGATTGGCCTGAATGCATTTGAAACCCTGTTGCATAAAGTAGCTGCTATCTGTAAAAGGACGGTCCCATAACTTTTGTTTCTGCATGTCCAATTGATAATACAATGGTGAGATCCATGAATAGCTGAGACTATCCTTGTTATCCTTGAGAGGACATTTTCCTTCAATGAAATTTAATCCCCCTGTAGAGGCACTAAGTTGAATCTTTCCAATTTTTGAATGTGTCAGCCATCCGTGCAGGGAAAGGCTTAAGGCCATCGTAACTGAGATTAATATGACAGCTGGTAAGGCAGCTTTCTTTCTATATATAAGCATGCCTGTAAGAAATAGTGGTGCCCAGAACACATGGGTTCCCTTCAACCAGAAGGCCATCATGAAAAAGATGGCCCAGCCAAAGGCATATAACAATGATGGTTTCTCTTCACTAATGAGTTTGAAGCTAAACCAGGCGCTGAGTGATAAGCAGAAAGTAAAAATTGTCTCGGGCAAGGCGAGATTACTGAACAGGACCCATGGAACATGCACACTCGCTATAAGCAAGGCAATCATCGCAGTTTTTTTGCCAAAACAGCGCTCTGACAGCAGATAGATTGGAATGAGGGTCAGAAATGAAAGTAGAGCTTGTAGTATACCTAAGGGCATACTCCAGTTATCAAAAAATCGCTTGAGAAAGGCGATCACCATTGGATAGCCAATTGACTGGAAAAAATGAGTAACCTTCCAGATGCCTGACAATACCTGGTCTGCAATGGAGATATACCCTTTCATATCGGAAAAAATATATTCCATCATGGTAGGGCCATAGAAAGCACAAAATATCCTGAGGGCAAGGGCCAGAATGAAGAGGATTAAAAGACTAGACTGGGAACTCAGCAATGAACGTTGTTCCTTGCCAGGCTGCTGAATGGACATTTAACGTGCCTCCATGGGCCTCAACTATTTGCCTGGATATGTATAATCCAAGTCCAAGACCTGCCTGACATGCATCACTGGAGCTTCTGGCAAAGCGGTCAAAAATTTTGCTCACTAATTCACTTGGTATTCCCGGACCGCGATCAGCGACCTCAACCCGCGCCCTACCCTTATTCGATTCCAAGGATATGCTAATTGGAGAGCGAGCACCATATTTTACAGCATTTGAAACAAGATTAATGATGACCTGGCTGATACGGACCGGATCAAATTTACCCGGGATTGGTTCCTTGGCATGAACAGATATATTTACATCTTTAGATAAAACCTGGAATTGGGTAATGGCTTCCCTTGTAAGACCGCAAAGCTCGCTCTCACTAAGATTAAGCCCCAGGTGACCACGGCTGATTTTTGTCAGATCCATCAAGACTTCCTGAAGTGTAAAGACCCTCCTGGAAAGTTCAATTGAATTCTTGGCTAGTGAGTGAACGCGTTTTAAATCTACTTTATCTCCATCTCTTGAGACATTTCTCTCAAGCAACTGAAGACTTAAATGAAGAGCCGTAATTGGTGTCCTGAGCTCGTGAGAAGCAATGGAGAGGAATTCCTCGCGCATTTTCACGGCCGCTTTTAATTCATGGAATATTTGTGCATTCTCATTTGAAACGCGATTAAGTTCAGACGTACGTTCTGCGAGCTGGCGCTCCAGCTCCCTATACGAAGCCAGCATCTCACCTGGAGACAATGGTGCTGATTTAATTTCTCTCACTAATTCCATAAGCTGACCCATCTTGATCATAATTCGTTCACGGAAGATTTACCTGAGTATATTTTGAAATGAAAGTAACAAGTGAACGGGAACATGCAGTTTAAGTTACACCAAAGGTTCTCTTTAGAAAGGCTTAAGAAACTAGCAGCCAGATCCGCCAATAGGATCTTCTTGCTTAGTGCACTTGTGTGCATAGTCAGGACAATGCAGTCTGACATGAAGATGATTGTGGTGATTAGGATAGGGACGAATGCTGCGTAGAACATCTGTGTGAATCTCTTGCTCGCCAATTCTTTCGGTGTATTTGCAGAGTTCTCTTTTTATAACCCTATCTACGAATATGCGTTGAACTTTACCGTAACGATGAAGAGTTTTGATCAATTCCCAGTTTCTTTGAACATCAAAATTCTTGGAGATTTTGCCCCGCCTTACCATGTCCTCCAGAAATCCCCTATGGGGCTCCGGACGCTGCTCTATTCCGTTCAACCGATAGAAAGCAAGGTCTACGTCGAGACCATTTTGATGAGAAGTATGTCGCGCAATCCTTCCCCCATTCCGGCCTGAAATATCGCCTACCTGAAGGCGATCACGTAATGGATAAAGTTGGCTCATCTCGAGGGCAACACGCTCTATCACTTCCAGCATAGAATGGCTGGCCCAACCGTTGTCTCTTTCCTGAAAGAGACGCATAAAGCCCTCACCTTCAGGAGGAAGCTGCCAACCAAACATTAAAGTGCCACGAGCGTAGTGTCCCATAGGCATTGGCAATTGCTGGCCAAATGAAAGTGAGCTAAGCAAGCTCAGAAAAATCAGAACTATCATATGCTCTCGATATTAATGGATAAAGAAACCCTTCGAATCTATTTTATAATTGCGCTTGGGTTCTTGTTTGAAATTTACGAGACCTTTACTGGTAATGCTTTTAACTTCATAGTCAGTAAAAGGCTTGAGAGAGTACATGTATCCATCTTCGGCCACTGAATAGATTTTTTCTTTTTCGTTCTTTTTAGCGAATGCCAGCATATGAACGTTGCCACCATCAAATAATTTAACTTTTTCAATAGCATTAGCTTTAGCCAGATTGTTCAGGATAGCTATCGGAGCTTTATTACCCTTGGTTTCGACGAAGAAAGATTCTTTTTCCATTACTATCTTTGCATGGGTAGCTGAAGACAAAATGAAGGCAAGGGCCATGACTGTTTTCATATAAATCCTCCTGGATCATTGGTTGTGCCATTATTTAGGATTTTTGTCCTTAATGAAACCTTAATTTCTACGGAGCAGAGAACAATTTCGGGGCCGTGGCTTTGGATGGACTTAAACGCGGCATAAGAAAATCATAAACACAGTTTGGGAAGAGGCGATTCAATTTGCTGAGCCACGCCATTTGCCATGGGTAAGAATATTGCGATTTCTTTTTCGCGATGGCCTTAAGGATCAGCATGGATGATTTCCGGGGGCTAACTTTAAAAGGCATTTGAAATTCGTCATGATCGGCCATAGGTGTCGCAACAAAACCTGGATGGATGCAGGTAACAGAGATTCCGGTTTTCTTGAGATCAAGTCTCATACTTTCAAGCAAGGTCATTTGAGCAGCTTTTGATGCACTATAAGATGCTGCTTGAGGAAGTCCACGAAAAGCGGCCAGGCTACTTATGCCAACTAACTGGCCAGAACGGGATTTCGTCATGCTTTCAATGAAGGGAGTCATAGTGTTTATGGTTCCAAAATAATTTATCGACATGATTCGATGATCCAGGGGTACAGAAAAGCAAGTGGCAGGATTGATACCTCCTACACCTGCGGCAGCTATGATGATGTCAATTCCACCCCATTTGCCCAAAAGCTTTTCACGAATATCCAGAAATGGTTGGGGATTTGTGACATCGGCTTCAAAGGTAAGAACTTCCTTTCCACCACTGGAAACATCGGCAGGTACCGGTCGAATATCTACCAGGGCAAGCTTGGCATCCCATCCCTTAAGGACGATTGCGAGATCGCGACCGATGCCAGATGCGGCACCTGTAATGAGGATCCTTTTTCCTGCGAAATAACTCTGCATAGCTGCTCCTGAAACTAAGTATTAATAGGAAGTTCAAATATAAATGTCGAACCTATTCCGGGCCCGGAGTCGAGCCAGATTTTACCACCATGTGCATTGATAATAGTCCTGGAAATGAACAGTCCAAGTCCTAACCCACTCACTTCATTATGTGAAATAGCCCTTTCAAATTTTTCAAAAATCCTGTCCTTGAGTGCAGGATCAATTCCTGGACCGCCATCTGAGATTGCGACCTGGACTTTATTGTCTTCTACCGAGAGGTTTATTTTTATAAGCGTACCAGGCGCATACTTTAAAGCATTGGTTAAAAGATGATCTATAACTTGCTCTATCCTGTTCTTGTCAATCGTAAGCATGACAGGACTGCTGGCCTCAAACTGAATTTTTATTCCAGGCATGTGTTCGATAACTTCTGAAATGAGCAAAGAGATATCATATTCTTCCACATTAAGCCTGAACTCTCCCCGCTGAATATGAGAGATATCAAGCATGTCTTCTACCAGGTGATTAAGCCGGACGATCTGGTCATTCATATTCTTATAATACTTGGCGATTCCCTCTGGACCCTGGGCAGTGCCTTCCATCATTCTCTTGGACCGCATTTGAGTCTGAAGTTTCATGGAAGTCAGGGGCGTTTTAAGTTCATGTGATGCCACGGAAAGGAATTGATCCCTTGCGGCCACTGCATGACTTAGTTCCTCGGTCCTTGCTTCAACTCTCTCTTCAAGGTTCCTGGTAAGTGATTCAAGATCACGCCTGCGCTCTTCTGCAAGTTTAGCGACAAGGGAGACTTCAAGAATAGGATCATGCAACCTTATAAGCCAGATTCCAGTAACGACAGAAGCCGTTGCAGTGACAACTTTCAACCAGGTACTGATTAAATAATCTGTGTGCCAGAAATTCCAGACTTCCAGAAAATGAGTAAGACCAGAAGTGCCAATAAATATGCAAAAAGATATAATGACTGCGTGAAAACGAATTTTGGTTTTTTTGACTAAGAGGAATAAGCTGATAGAAATAGATAAAAAGGCGAGGCCAATTAAAAGATCGGAAATGACTTGTGTCCAGATTAATGCCTGATTTTCCATTGCAAAACTATATCCAAGAAGGATTCCAGAGGACAGCTCTAGTTTCCTAAATTATAATTTTATATGGATTCTATCCTGCTGCTGCTTATTTCTGTCTTAGGTGGTTTTCTCGGTTCACTATTAGGCCTGGGTGGCGGAATAATTGTCGTTCCTGCCTTGACTTTGATCTTTGGTGTAGACATACGCTATGCCATTGCAGCGAGCCTTATTTCCATTGTGGCGACTTCCACAGGGGCAGCTGCCAGATTCCTGAAAGATCACCTTACTAATCTTAGACTGGCCGTATTGCTTGAACTAGGCACGGTCACAGGTGCTATGACGGGATTCCTGATTTCTACACATATTTCCGGTTCATACCTGTACGTCCTTTTTGGTTTTTTTCTTTTTTTCTCTGCGGTGATAATGCTCTGGAAAAAAGATGACCATCTGTCCGAGGTTGATCATCCCTGGTCTGTCCGCTTAAAACTCTCCGGCAATTACACTGACAATATAAGAGGTAAGATCTTCTATAAGGTTGCGAATGTTCCTCTTGGATTATTCAGCATGTATTTCGCGGGCATTTTGTCGGCCCTGTTGGGAATAGGTAGTGGAATTTTTAAAGTCATGGCGATGGATGGGGCCATGAAACTCCCTATGAAAGTTTCATCAGCAACTTCTAATTTTATGATAGGCGTAACAGCAGCGGCCAGTGCCGGAGCCTTCTTCCTTAGAGGCGATATAAGACCTGAAATTGCATGTCCCGTTTCACTCGGAATAATTGCAGGCTCCTGGGTAGGTGCTGGAGTAATGACGAAACTCCCTGCAATGACCATCAGGAAAATTTTCGTAGTGGTACTTTTCATCGTTTCAATTCAAATGATTAACAAGGGATTGCAATGAAAGAAGACATGGAACACATCGAGCTCAGAATATCGCGCTTCCTTCGTCTCGGTGTGATGATAGCAGGCCTACTCATTGCCATTGGATGGGTATTTAACCTGAAACTGAGTGGAGACTTGTTTTCCCAGTTTAAGACTTATGATCCCATCCCCTTGCAAAATTTCTGGCTCTATCATTACAACCAGGGAAACTGGTCCCGGTTACTATGCTATGTAGGCCTCTTTTCCCTTATATCTCTTCCAGTAATCCGTGTAATCCTGACGGGTATTCTCTTCTTCAAGCAGAAAGACTTCTTACTCGCCTTTTTTGCAGGACTGGTTTTCCTGGGCCTCATTATCAGTTTTAGTTTCGGCTTTCAGCACTGAAACGGAAAACCTAGCCTAGTCCCCTCTAGCCCCCGGCCATGGTAAAATATAGGAGACTAAAAGGGAGGGTTATTTGAAATATCTCAGTTTCCTATTGCTAATTAGCTGTGCGAACCATCGTACCCATTCCGAGGCTTACGACTCCCTGGGTGCCGGAAGTGTCCATGCATCGGCAACCAAACGCATAGAAAATCAGGATGTTTGTTTTGATATTGCTCTCAGCATGAGTGGCGTAAGCCAGAGTGAAGCCTCGCCTCAAAATTGGTCACTTGCCTGGGTTGATAAAAAGAACCAATTTCATCTCCTGACACTTAATCAACGTGATCCCGCTTCTTTACCCAATGGGGGGAGTAATACTTTTCACACATGTGCTGCGAGCGCAGAACTCGATAATGTAAAAGGCCTTGTGTTGACTCCAAGGGAACTGCCCTTCCCTGATAAACGAAGCCTTAAATTAAATTGGAAATAAATGGAAAGAGATAAAGATACACATTCAATCCCACTCGGCTACATCTTGTGGATCTTCGGCTTCTTTGGGGCCCATCGCTTCTATTATGGTAAGCCAATCACAGGAACCATATGGTTCTTCACGTTTGGTCTTTTCCTTGTGGGGTGGATTGTAGACTTTTTTAAGATTCCTACCATGGAAAGAGAAGCTGATCTGAGGTTCAGGCCCGGACCATTTAATTACAGTGTGACATGGGTTCTGCTTACGTTTCTGGGAATTTTTGGTGTACACCGGTTTTATATGGGTAAATGGATCTCAGGCATCATCTGGTTACTCACCGGTGGAGTCTTTGGCCTTGGCTACCTGTATGACCTTTGGAACCTGAATCAAATTGTATCCGATTCAAATTCCAAGGCCCTTCCTTTACAGGCCTAACTTCTTCTTGCGACGATTACTCTCAAGCGAAACCAGGACTGAAATTAACAAGACTAAGAAAATCACGGCCATGGTTACGGTAACTGGCATATGGAAATCCCAGTATGTGGCAAGCATCTTGCCGCCAATAAATATCAAAATCAAGGCCAGTCCATATTTTAAGTAATGGAAAATATCCGCAAAGCCTTTTAGTGCAAAATAAAGTGCCCTGAGTCCAAGGATAGCAAAGACGTTCGAAGTAAAGACAAGGAATGGATCATTGGTTATCCCTATAATGGCCGGAATGGAATCCACAGCAAACACCAGATCCGAAAACTCGACAAAGATCAGTGTTATGAACAGCGGGGTCACCGTCCAGACATTATCCAGCTTAACGAAAAACTTATCGTCATGAAAATGAGGTGAAGTCGGGAAAATCTTTTTCGTCCAGACAATAACCCAGCTCTTCTCAAGGTCATGGTCATCGCTTTGAGGCATCAGCATCTTGATTCCAGAGAAGATAAGGAAAGCACCGAAGAAGTAGATCACCCACGTAAATCTTTCGAGAATCGCGATACCGGCCCAGATGAAAAATGCGCGCATGACAAGAGCACCAAGAATTCCATAGAAGAGCACTTTATGCTGGTACTGATTAGGTATTTTAAAGTATCCAAAAATCAGGAGGAAGACGAACAGGTTATCCACCGACAGGGATTTCTCAATCACATATCCGGTGAGAAAAAGCATGAAGTCATCCTGACCCCGCCAATAGAGAATAATGACACTAAATGCCAACGCAAGGGCTATCCAGATGCCCGACCACATAATGGATTCCTTAAAACCCACAACATGAGATTTCTTATGGAACACACCCAGATCAAGTGCCAGTACCAATAGGACAAAGAGTAAAAAAGCACCCCAGATTACGTACGAAGTTTCAGTATGCATTATGTTTCCTCAACTAGTTGTAGTCTGCTATTGTGTATGGAATTCTAATAGTTGTCATGGAAGAAATGAATGAGTGAACGATTGAATTTAGCAATGGACCAGGTGAAGGGACTTCCTGTTATTACTCTGGGTCATATTGTCGACCGAATTGAAGGCGAAGCCATTCTTATTCTGTGCCTGGTTTCCATCCTCCCTTTTATGCAGCCCATCCCGATACCAGGCCTGTCAAGTGTACTGGGCTTTATAGTTCTATTGCAGGGTATCGGATTATTGTTTTGGGGTAAGCCGCTCTTAACGAGGAAGCTTAAGGCCATGGTCATCCCACATGACAAATTTGAGAAAATTCATAAGGCATCGCTTAAATTCAGTAAATTTACTTCTAAGATTTCGACTTTTAAAAGCCCATTGGTAAGTAGCAGGCCAAGTCACATACTTTGCGGTCTATCGATTATTATTTCTGCAGCTTTTCTTTCTCTTCCCCTACCCATTCCCTTCTCTAACCTGATTCCAGCTATGAGCATTTTTCTTATCTGCCTGGGATTATTAGAGGAGGACATAGTCCTCCTCATTATGGGTCATGGAATTACAATTGCGGTATTTTTTATGGCCACTTATTCCCTGGGCTTTGTCAGGGAACAACTCGCCGTCTGGTTATGACAATTACTTATAACTAACTTTCAAAACCTTGCTTACACGCTCTAAAGTTGCGTGACTGTAACTTTCCTTCACTTTAATTTTCATCGTGAAGTTAGTTGCAGACTCACCGTATGAAATACATCTGTATTTTGCGGTATAAATGCAGGTGTAAGGAACTGAGGCGTCTCCCATTCTAGGCATAGATCCACTACAAAAATTAAACAGGCTGCCTCCTGTTCTTTCACAACGTGCACTTCGGTCAAATTCAATTTTTGAAACTGTTGAAGAAAGGTCAGCACTGAAAGCTGAAAAAGCGGCAAAAGAAAACACAAAAGCTATGAGGAATTTCATAAGGGGCCCCTGGATAAAAGTGATATGCACTCATATACCACGTTCCAGGAAGCCCGGAGATTTTTCAGTAAAAATTACATGTCATCTATAGAACAGCCGGCATTTCCGCCGCTTAAGCTCATGCTTTCAGGCCTGATTTCGACCTCTTTCTTAACCTTGTCCTTACAGTCCTCTTTTTCTTTGAGGGCTTCCTTGGCCTTGTTTCCGGTTGCCTTGGCAGATTTTGCTAGCGCCTTTGCAGTCTCTGCCTGCGCCTTCGCAGTCTCAGCTTGCGCTTTCGCAGTCTCTGCCTGCGCCTTCGCAACTTCTTTTGCATCAGGTGCTGCATTTGCAACATTCATCATCATCAAAGCTGCTAAAAGATATCTCATCGACTACTCCTTCGTGTAGTTAAGTCGTTTTATACTCATGAGTGCCCGGTACCAGGTCCTCGGCAATATCCCAAGTATCCTTACTATAGTAGAGAAAAGAAATGGAAATGCATAAACCATCTTTTTCTTTTCAATTGCCCGTGCAATCAGCTTCGCTGCTTTCGGTGCCTGCATAAGAAATGGCATTGGATGATGATTGGCCTGGGTAAGCGGAGTATCCACAAAACCCGGACAAATGGTGGTCACATTAATATTGAACTGGCGCATGTCCAGATGCAGGGACTCGCAATACTTCAGCACGGCTGCCTTGGTTGCACTATAGGCCGACACTCCCGGAAGGCCATTGTAACCGGCAATCGAAGATACCGCTACCAGCTGACCCTTGCTTCTTGGAATCATCACATCCAGGGCCGCCTCAAAGGCATACATTACGCCAAGGAGGTTTACTTGAACCATTTTATAGCTGAACTGAAAGTCCGGAACTTTGGTCTTGAACTTATAGCCAATGCCAGCGTTGGCTATCAAGAGGTCAAGGCCTATGGATTTTGAAAAATCAGCTATGGCAGCTCTCAGCTCATCCCGATTGGAAACATCCACGCAGTAGTAAGAAACATTTTCTCTTTTCGTCTCAAAATGCTGATCAAACTTCGAACGTTCACGACCACAAACCCCTACTTTCCAGCCATTTGCCGAGTAGTGCTTAGCAAGTTCCATCCCGATTCCGGTGGTTCCGCCTGTGATAAAAACAGATTTCATTCAATTTCCTTTGAGTATGAAAATTGTAGCACAGGAAAATGTTTACACCATGAGCCACGCAGTGCACCAATCTGGTTTTTTAAGGATTTGTTCTTGACGACCATATGCCTAATCCTTATATTTACGGAACATTTTAGAGCTTCGGGGGAGTAGTTAAGTTGGTTATAACGTCTGCCTGTCACGCAGAAGGCCGCGGGTTCGAGTCCCGTCTCTCCCGCCATTAACAGCCCCGGCTGATTTTGGTAAGATCATAAAATTGTAAGAAAAACGCACCGCTTGTCGGTGCGTTTTGCGTTTTAGGGGGCCATGACGTCCCCCGGGAAAACGAACTCTTTCACAATGTGCCCTATACATGCAGTCATCTCTCAAGCTACTAGGAAAATATGGGACTAAAAGAAGACCTCGATATGGAGGAGTGAATTAATCTCAATTGGAGGTATTATGACTGGAAGTGTAATGATGACCCGCCATTTTTTATCTCATTTTTACATTCGATCATTGGTATGAGACTTTCAATCAAAAAAATATACAATAAAATTGGCCAGGTCCTGGCCTTATAATTTAACCGGACGATCAATTATGACTGCTTTACCAATTCAAATTTCAATGGATCAAGTTGAAGCATTTTGTAAAAAATGGAAGGTTAAAGAACTGGCACTCTTTGGCTCAGTTTTACGCAAGGATTTTAATCCTCTGACGAGCGATATTGATGTTCTTATTACTTTTCTTCCAGATGAAAACTGGGGTTGGGAAATCGTCACCATGAAGGAAGAGCTAGAAAATATCTTCCAGAGGAAAGTGGATCTTATTGAAAAAGCGGCCATAGAAAAAAGCCGGAATCCTATACGCAAGAATGAAATACTTAACTCATACGAGGTCCTGTATGAGCAAGCTGCATGATAACTCTTACTTGTTGGACATTTTAGATTCAGCCGAGCAAATCAAACTATTCACGGAAAACTTGAACATCGACGAATTTGAGAAAGACCTAAAAAGCAATTTAGCCGTTCAAAGACTCTTAGAAATCATAGGAGAGGCCACAAAGTGCTTATCTTCTGATTTTAGAGATAAAAATCCTCACATTGATTGGAAAGCAATGGCAGGTATGAGAGACATACTTATTCATCAATACCATAATGCAAGTAGTGAACGAATCTTTAAGGTTGCTCGAAACAATATACCCGATCTGATCCAGAAAGTTAAAACACTGATTAAGAAATGAAACTTTAATATTACTTTTCGCCCAATAAAAAAATACTATGCCATCATTTTTTGAAAAACTCGCAAAATCCACTCTCAAAGCATTGATCAAAGAAGGCATTGATAAATTTTTTCAAAATTCAAAAAATGTAAAAAAAGAAGCTAAGAAACCGCTTCCTAAATCAAAAGAATCCACTGCGGACTCTTTAAAAAATCATCCATGGAGATTATGTTCCGTAGGTGAGCATTGGGTAAGAACACATCCCCTCACAGTCCCAGCCAGTGGAAAAGGTCCAGCACGGGAAACCGTTCGACAGGGCCATTGTCACTCAAATCCCAAAGGTAAATCTGAGTTCTATACTTCAGATGAACTAAGAGAAATTGCTGAAATTCATTTTAAAACTCTTGTGAGCGACTCTGAAGCGATGCCTATCCCTGATTCCATGGATTATCCTAACGGAAACAAATATGATCTTTTAATCGCTGGCTGGACAAAATTCTGGAATGAGATTTTAAAACCTGAAGATCCTCCAACTCCTGACTTTATCAAGGCCTTGATTGCAACGGAATCGAGTTTTAACCTTGTGAAAGATCAAAAGAGCAGTGATGGGTTCGCTCGCGGACTAATTCAGGTGACTGATTCTACCCGAAAAATTCTGCAGAACCTTAAAGGCGAGCTTCGCAATCATCATATAGAACTAACCGTAGAAGAAAGTCGTGATCCTGTGACTAATATTGCAGCGGGCATTCGCTGGCTTCATCACAAAAAATTTCTTGCAGAGAATAGGCTCAAAAGAAAAATCACCTGGGAAGAAGCGGCAGCTGAGTACAAAGGGATTTTTAATGATATTGGTAAGGACAGGAAGACAGATAACATTATGAAGGAATTAAAAGGACTCCATCAAAGACTTAAGGACATAAGGAGAAAACAATGAAAACAATCTTATTATTTTTATTTACTTTCACTACTGCATTCGCTTCAGTAACAACTCATAAGCGCACAAAGACCTTTGTTGATTTAGAGGTAAATAAAAAGGACATTTGGATTTCTTGCACTGATCACCCTGAGAATGGGACTTCGTACTTTGGAATTTATGTTATTGATAGTGACAGAGGTTACCTGTTCTTTTACCGTCGTCCTCTAAATATTAAGCAATGCCATGAAGAGGAAAAAGAATACCACCAAATGATAGCCAACGTAGAAGCTGTTCGCATAGTTGGTACGAGACCTAGCGACCAGACTCCAGATCCAAAATATAAGCACATCAAAGGCATTCCAGAGCGTTTTACAAATACAAAGAAGGAAACCTCGGTAGTATTTGCTCGTTTACAAGTTAAAGATAAGTGCAAAGCCTATTTTTCAAATGATTGCGAGTTACCGAAAAGCTATTGGGCCGGAACGACCCCTGAATAAGTAATTTGAAACCATTATCACATTTCACTGAAAAATTTTGTATCTTCAACTTGACCATAACGTAATCCTATATTGGCCAAAACCAGTTCATGTATTTTTTCAGCTTTATACAATTTCTTATCGTGTGCAACAAAGTCAAACATTGCAGTTGCATCCCCAACGACATAAGTATTGAAGCCTTTTTCGAATGAATCTCTTGCTATGGCTTCGATGCAATCATTTGCAGTAAATCCTGCTAATACAATGCTTGAAATACTTTGGCCTTTGAGAAAACTTTCTAGTTGAGTGTCAGAAAAAGAACTGGCATGCATTTTTTGAATGACCGATTCATCTTCCATGGGAGATATCTCAACCATAAACTGAGCGAGAGGAGATTCAACAAAAAAATCAGAATTTGGATTTCTAGAGATATGTTGAATATGAAGAATCTTTCCATTCTTCTTTCTCCAACAGGACAATAGAGCTTGAATATTTTTTTCTGCATCCAAATTACTTCTTTGCACCATGGAATTCAATAAAGCTTTTTGGGCATTAACGATTACTAGAGCTGAAGATTCCCAATTAAAAAAGCTATTCACTTCACCTACCAAATTCTTCTCATATTCAGCGACTACTCTTGAAGTGAGTTCATTTATTTTAATCCATAAGGGAGTCATGGCCCATTTGCCATTTACCTTTGAGATTACAGGGCAATCTTCACCAAGCTTTTGTAATTGCCGTGAAATGACTGACTGATCTTTTCCCATATGCTCTGCGAGCTTGCTGAGATTGCCATTTTGTTCAAAGGCAATTAAAAGTTCTAACTGCTCAGATGTAAGTGGGAATTTCAATCTTTTGGTTTTCATATTTGTTCTCTTAATTAAAGACTACTTGCAAAATTTGCAGGACTCCTTGCAAGCTTTGCAGTTATACCCATCGCAATTTAAATTTCAGGTAGGGCCTTCACGGCCTGTATAAAAAAACTTATTCTTAATGAATGAGAGAATTCCTGACCCCAGAACAAAGAGTAGAACTTTTGCATGAGCTTAAGGTAGAGCGACATGC
>DATLXC010000103.1:0-46762 GCA_035575985.1 Bacteriovoracaceae bacterium
GAAGAAATCCGTATGCACACTGACACAACAAAACTGAATCAAACTTTGAAGAGCCGTATGCGGGAAATTCGCACGTACGGATCTGCGAGGGTTTTACCTCTAGACTCTTATAAAGTTTGGGGGTAATTCTACTCTATGAAACACTTTATAATCGTCATACTTGCCTTCCTTGCTTCTTACACCTTTGCTCAAGAGGAAAATACCGCAACACCTCCACGTGCTCATTACGGAACCATTTATGCGAGCCATGAAGATGCATCTCGTTCTGCCTATGCAGTGTCGGATCAGGCAGGCAATGGCTATGTATCCACTTTTGAAGGTGAAATTAAAATCTTCAATCGTGACGGGAAACTAACGAAGACCATTAAGATCGCTGGCATGCCACCAGGTGTTCATACACCATTTGTCATTCTGAAAAATGGTGACCTTTTTGTTGTCAAACGTGATGGTAAATCCATTCATACCTTGGACCTGCTTGATTCAAGCGGTGTATCGAAAAGAACCTTTGGACAGTTCATAACCAATGGAAACATGCGTCCTTTCCTGCTCAAGAACGGGAACGTCGCCATGGTGGTGAATAAATTGTTATACGTCTACACTCCTGAGCTGAAAGAAGTTCTTAAATTTGAGGCAAAGGAAGACCTTTATCCCAACATTTATGAAACGCCGGATGGCACTCTTGTTTTCCAGGGCGGATCTGTTATCTATTTTGTTACTGCCGACAAGAAAGTTACCGAAGTCGTGTTTGGACAAGATTCAAATCCTTTCAGTATTGATCTCGTTACGAAAGCTGGGATTGTGACAGCTACCAAAAATGATAATCAAGTGAAGCATTTTGACAGCAAAGGAAAAGAGCTGCTTGCTTATACTGATGACTCTAAATGCAATGGCTCTTCTGAATTACCAGATGGGACCATTATTTGTACCAGCAAAGTAGATGGATATGTTTACTTTAAAAACTCTCAGGGGAAAGTGATCAACAAGCATCTTCATGAATCTCAGGTGGCAAGTCATCCTGCTTATCTTGGTAAAAACACCATTGCCTATGCCAATACATCAGAACTTGTCTTCGTCGACCTTCAGGGCAAAGAGACAGGTTTTCAACCCTATGATCGGCATAATAACTATGATGTTACTTTTGTAGATCTTGGGCAGAATCAATTCATGGTGATTCAAGGACTAATGAAAAAGATAATTTTCTTCAGGCACTAACTAAGATCTCTTATCCACTCAATCAATCCGTCATGCCAAGGTGAATCTTGTTCCCCGTTAGCGGCATTGGCCTTACAGCCAAAGAAATTATTTGATTTCTTCTTCGATTCAGGAGCAGGGGCCGGTTACAGTAATATTTGCTGCTGAATATATGGCCCCACCGTTTTTGATAACTACCCGATGACCTGCGGGTATGGTAGTGGCTACGGCAAGCTGAACAGTACCTTCAACATACGTGGTGCCGGAGCCGGTTAAAGTAAGTGTTTGTAAAATTCGAAAATCGTTTCTCAAGGTAACTGAAGTTGTAGGTAATTGTGGGATTTCTAATGTCATCTACGGCTTCGAAAGTTGTGCAGCAGTCCCCGCCAAAGAGATGATATGAGTCGCACTGGTAAAATTTATTGAATTTGGATAAGGAGCGTAGAGGTAATCTCCCATAATTGTCAGGGTTCTATTATTGGTTGACCCATCGATTGTTCCGGAACGAATTTCTAAGCATCCAAGGGTATTATTCACACTAATGTTTGGATTAAAACCTATAGAAACAACAAGGGCATCCTCGACAGCAGTATCAGGAACATTAGCAGCGTTCCAGTTACTTGCTGTAGTCCATGTTGTATTTCCTCCGGCCCAAGTCCGGATGGTCCCACCACATGCCGCTTTTGAATTTTGAATTGAAAGGCAAAACGCTATTAAAAAAAGTAAAATTACCTTTTTATTGTTAGTTGAAATAGTTGTTAACAGTTATATATATCGGCGGAAATGAGGCAAAAACAGGCAAATTAAGAAGTTACGGGCACTTAAACAGTGAAAGCTAAGCTATCTATCAGTAATATCATAAATCCCCTCCCGACTAAATTGCTCAGGATACTATGAGGCGGAGTTTGTCGCATGAAGGTTTTTTGATCTTTCATTTAAGCATGGCTTCGTCTTTCATAAAATTCAAACTATCATAAAGAAAAAAAGAGAGACGTATGCCTGAAAATAATCAAACACCTGAAGAAATGAAAAACCCGAACTTCTCGATTAAAAATGCCAAGAAGTTTGAAAGCATTTCTGAAAAGATGAAAAAGATCCTGGAATCGAGTGAAAAACTTCCTCAAATTCCTACAAAAAAGATGATGATCAATTTACCGCAGACAGACCGGCCAACTTTAAATTCAGTTGATGCAAAAGCACTTAAAGAGGCCATGGAAGGACTTACTCAATTTCATGACATATTTAAGGAAGACCAGGAATATTCAGATGAAATAGCACAGACAAATGACGTCTTGAGGAAATTGAATGACAATTTCATGGGGATGGTCGAGATTCAAAAGCTACAGCTGAAAACGTTGCAATCAATGCTGATTGAGAAAAAAGCAGAACTTGCTGATGCAAAAGAAAACAGGACTACTCTCAGGTCATCCTTAAGAAGAAATATTCTAATAGCTCTTCTTGCGGTTACAGGAATCATTCTCTATTTTGAAGCCAAGATTGATACCACAGACAAGAAAATTATCAGGAAGATAGAGCAAACAAAGACCGGCAGGACTTATACTGGTCCCGGGGTATCAGAGCCACCTGTTAAAGAATTGCTCTTTTCACCAGAGAAATAAAAATCATGCATGTCTTTATGATCTGGTAGAAGAAGCTTAACTTTAAGGTTTTGCTAACACTTTCCTGTTTACGCTACAGTGCTCTTCAAGTCTTCCCAAAGTTCACAGCACAATCGAATTTTAAATTTGTTTTTCAGGTAAAATGGTTTCATCCTTCTCTCATGAAAAATCTAATTATCATATCAGTTTTTTTTATTCACTACCTACCCCTGCACTTACTCCTCTTCCCTCCAAATACACGGATCTTCTAAACTATGTACAACGTGCGCCAGACCAGGGTGACACTAATGCTTGTTTGTTCGTGGCCTCTACTGGCGCCATGGAACTTATCGCTAATAAGAAAGCAGGAATCAGAAATCCAAAGCCCTATGGCGAATATGACCTGGCCGAATCTTATATTATGCATGCCCCGAATCACAGCTATGGTAAAACATGGTGGGAAACAAAAGTAAGAAAATTTAATTGGGGATTTGGCATTCATATAGATGATTGGTCTTTTGAAGCGTGGACAGATACATGGATTAATAACAATGTCTGGAACTTTTGGAATTGGGATGGAATGAAGAAAGTGCCACTTCCAAAAGTCACTACAAGCTTGTTATTTGCCAGGGGTAATAAATATTCTACTTATGTTCTTAACAAGACTCATATCCAAACCGTCAAGGAAGCTATCTGGAAAAACAAGGCTCCGGTAATGTTAAATTATAATGACGATGGCTACTGGCATGTCGTTTTGATAGTAGGCTGGAATGATAATGTTCCTGGCGAGTGTTACCAAACACCTTCAAGTGAATGCAACAGGGACCTGGGCTCCTTTTATGTAAGAGACTCAATGGGGGTTGAGATTGAAGTCAGGGACTTCGACTGGTTAAGAGTAAAAGGTAATGCCGCTATCCTTATCAAAGAGGACATATGAGATTAATATTTGCACTGATTATTTTATCGTTGAGTGCCACGGTATTGGCCGATTCTATGTATAAGATGGATCATACCAAGCTGGGTGAACTTCTGGGTAAATTGCCAGGAAGTGAAAAAGTTCAGACAAGACGTATTGTGAGTAATTCAATTACAAAAAGGAAGACTGTCTTTCCAAACGAGCTCCCTTCCGGATAACCTGCACAAGAACGTTTTACGATCAGTCGCCTTACCCATCAGACACTACCTGCAGTATCAAAATTGATAATTCTCATCCCGAGCTAATGCTTAAGGGGAATGAGTATAAGGTAATCATAAAAGAAACTCTCATTGCACAGGCCCTGTTTGATGCCATTCCTTATGGAAGGCCAAACAGGAAATTATATTCATATGGAAGGTATCAAGGGCGGACTTACGAAGGGGTACGAACGTCTGTCTTTCATTATCGGTTTGAATGTTCCCCAACAGAATGTGATTTAAGGTTCTCTGACTTTATGTTTTAGACAGAAGACCGACTCTTTTGATCCCGTTTAGGTTTTATGGGATTAAGTCGATATAGCCTTTATGTGGATGCTCCTATTTTCTCTATTATCGACACCTCTTTTTGCCTCTGAAGAATCAGAAGGCCTTAAGGCAATACGCCTTGGATGTGAGAGACAAAAGCTTGCCCTGGGTTGCTATAATTACGCAAATTTCATGCTTAAAAATGGTGACCTGCCAGGCGCTGATAAATACTTCGACCTTGGATGTAAGCTGGGACATGAATCTTCATGTAGTAAGGCACCTTGGGAATCCAATCGTGCTCCGGCATCAGTGAAAGCGAAGGTTGATGTAGAGTTTTTGAAAGAAGGCAGGGAAATGTTCGCAGAAGCCTTAAAATCATGCACGAAAGACACATTTGAAAGAAAAGCAGGCGACAAAAAGCTGGTTGAAAAAGTTCATGGAATGGAATCTGGTAAATGTATGTACACTCAAACAATCCAGGATAAAATTCGCTATACATGTCTCTTTAATGAATCAGAGCAATTACTGGCAGCAAAAGATAAAGACTCTGACCTGGCCGGGCTAATGGCCAATCCAGAGGTCTGCAAAGACTCAAAAATCACTACACTCATTCCTAAATAAAAAAAAATCCACCTTCCGGTGGCTTTTTTTATTTTAAGTTCTTACTTAAAACGATTAGCTGTTTTTGTAATCTTTCGGCTTAAGAGAAATCTTCTTAGAGAAGTATGAAATCTCTCTTAAGAATGCTTTCTGATGACGACCGTCGTTGAACCAACCACGAGCCTTAAGACCTTTTACGTTCTTGGCAAGAGCTGATGCCAGAAGGTCGTAGCTTGCTTGAGCCGATGGAATCATAAGTCCTGCACGGGTAGACTGATCGTAGATTCTCTGAAGATCAGGCAAGATCGTTGTGTTTAACTCATTAGCAGTTTTCCAACGAAGTCTGTCTGAAACATTCTGAGCTATCGTCTTGTTAATCATTCCGATCAAAGTTGAGATCCTGCTCTTAACAGATTCATTACCAGAGTTCTGTGTCTTGTTAGTAACAAGAGCGTCAAAGTAAGCAATGATCAAACGCTCTTTATTCCCATCAACCGAAAACTCAAAAGGCTTCTTATGTACAGTTCTGCCAGCAAGTTTAGTAGCTACAGTTCCGCTGATGCGACCTGAAGAGATAAGTGCTATAGGGTCAAAGTTAGTTACGTTCATAACCAGCGACTTAGTTGACTTCGGACCAAGTTGCTCAAAAGCAATCTTCTCTACCAGACCAACACCATCAAGGTGAAGCTCAAGGTCGCCAACAGATGGTGACAAGATAGAAGAAGGGTTTGTAACATTCACAACCATGCTGAAATTTCCGTTGATTGGGTCAATTCCGCCAGCAACATTCTCGATTTCTGCGTAGTCACCAAGTCTGATTGCCTGACCTTTTCTTACGTTCATTGCAGTTCCGACTTCGGCCATATCACCTGGGTTAATGATTCCCATTCCAACGCTGATCTGGTTACGTGCCATCTGACCTGGATTAATTCGACCAAGTACCGATGTATTATAAGCTTCTCTGGCAAGTGGAGCTGGATTAAAGACGAAGCCTTTGTTGCTTGCCTGTACATCCGCTGAGCTATCCATGACGAAAGTTACTGGATTTGAAGCTTCACCAAGGTTAGTTACAGTGAAGTTTACTTTTAACTCTTCGCCCGGGCGGAAGATAGAATCAGCTTCATTTCCAACGATAACTGCTTCGTTTAATTCAACTACTGAGTTGCTCTCGAAGATTCTGATCAGGCGATCAAAACTCTGCTTATAGCGTCTCTTAGCTTCTTCAGCATACTTGCTGGCAGACTGGATCAGGTATTGCTTGTTATAAGCTTCCTGCTTGGCGATTTGAGTCGCTACTTCCTGACCTAGTAATATACCGATAGTCTGGGCAGTCTTATATTTATCCGTTCCTTCTGAATGGTAGTTCTGAGAAGCGTACTGTTTAGCATAGTAACGGTCATAAGAAACCTTGAAGCTGTTTCTATAAGCTTGCTGGAGGATAGATACATCTGAAGATGAAAGCTTAACCCTGTTGGTTTCTGTCCGGTAACCAGTGATTACTTCTTCCATTTCAAATACTGGCTGGCCGTTTACTACTGCAGGAGCACCAGTAGAAAGGTGTGTTTTTCTGATAGGGTTACCAGTGGCATCCAGCTTATACTTAGAAATCTTAGTAGGAATAGTTTCAGTAACTGTCTTTTCAAGGTTATTAAGTCTTGAGTATGTTGCATATTGCTCAAGAGTTCTCTCGTCCTTTTCGAAAATTTCAAATGCCCAGTCAGCATTTGCCCAACCAAACTTTGAGAAATCATATTGACGACGGGCCTTGAAGAAGTCCCAGATAGTTACTGTAGGCATTGAACGACGACCAAAGATAGTCTGGTTAACGTCACAAAGAGACTTAGCATTTGATCTCTGAAGATTCATTGCAGTTCTTGCAGCAACTTTTTGCTCAAATGAGCTATTAGCTTGTACGTAACCAGCATTGATTGCTTCATTGAAGTCCAATGTCCTGTTATTTGCCATGTCGAACTCATAACCATCATTGAAACCATTAAATGTAATCTTGAGGTCAGCGTATGACTTATTAGGAAGGACAGCGCGACCTTGAGCGTCCCTTACACCAATAACATCACGGTAACGGTTAATGATCTGGTTAGCAGAAACTGTTTCGCCTTCCTGCAGGGCCTTGGCAGAAGCTCTTGAAATGGCAGAATCAAAACGAGCACCAGCAACATATGATTCAGCTTCTTTATTCATTTGTACTGTTGGATTTTTACCTTGTAAGTAACCATCCCAGATACCCTGATAGTATCCATCAAGGCAACCCATGTATTTACCAGCACCTTTCGCATATTTTTCTGCCATCCAACGAGCGGCGTTTACACCGTCTGCGCAGGCAGCGTCGTCATGTTCGTTACCATTGTTATAAGTGGCAGAACAGATTGTGCTTGTAATGTTCATTGGAGGATCAAAAATCGCGTTCAGGTCATTCACTGTTCCAGCGTATTGAGCTAAAACGGTTGGTGAAATTGATAAGAGGAACAGCATTGCCAATGATCTTTTCATCTAGTCCCCTGGATTGAGTAACGTAATAGTTGTGAAAAGGAATTTGCAAGCATGCGGCCAATCATTAGCCAATCTATAGGGGGAAAAGTGTCAATATAATAGACAGAGGGTTCGGATTGTCGAAAGTTTAGACAGTATTTAATTTGAATTCATGTCGCATTCTGGCCTGGTCTAAGGTGACAGTGTCACAGCCTGTATACTCTTTGGTATTACTGTAAATACTGCCACTGCTGCGGTTACAGTACTCGATATGGTCACAGGTCATGCAGCTCTTGAAATCTGATGTTTTTAAATCTCTTATCTTGTTCAAAACAGTTGAATTTTTCCAGATATCCACAAAGGATTTATCCCTCAGGTTTCCAGAGGCAATAGGAGCTCCGATACAGGGAAAAACCTCACCTGTTGAGCTGATCCCACAGACTGTGCGGGCACAAGAGCACTGCAGGTTTTTATCCGGATTTAAATGCATGAAAACATCGGCAAATTCGCCTGAGAGCTGCTCTTTGAATTGTTCAGGTGTAATCTCGAAATCCTTTGCCCCTGAGCTGTTATCGTAGCGCTCAGTAATTTCAATGGAAAACTGAAATTCAATTGAGTTCTCTCGGCAGAAATCCACCATAAGCTTCATCTCGTCTATATTATATCGATGCAGGATAATGCTCAGGCTTACATTAAACCCCTGCTCGATGGCATTCTTAATTCCATCAATGGTCTTAACGAACATTCCTGACTTACCTGTCAGCTTCTCATAAGAGTATTCAGAGAAGCCATAAAGACTGACATCCATTCCTGCAAGGCCTGCACGATCAAGCTTCTCACATCTCTCTTTGGTAAGAAGTGAGCCATTTGTCTTTAGCCTGGCCTCCATATGATGAGTCCGGGCCCTTCTTATAAAGTCATCCAAATGTGGGTGCAACAGGGACTCACCACCGGTGAAATTAAGATAGAGGGCTCCCACTTGAGCTACCTCATCTATAATTCGCAGGATCTCATCCGGCCTTAAGGTGTTGGCCTTGGGAACATTTGTAGCATCTGTAGTACGGTCGAAGTTATAGCAATGACTGCACTTATAATTGCAGTTTTGGGTGATCTCAAAAGTTGTGATGAGGGGAATGCAGGCCTTGCTGGCCTTTTTAAGCATGCCATCAAGAATTGATGATTTTACAAATTGGTCTTTCTGGCTCATCTTAGCAAGGATTTGGAATTGAACTCAGCAAGAAGTGCCTTGATATCTCTTTCAGCAACTGCAGGCTCAACCTCAAACTCTGTGCATACTTTTTCAACCATTGACTGTATATCGTGTGTGCCGTTACACAGGTTCCAGACGACTGTGGCCACCTCATTTAATTGATGAACCTCCCGACCAATCTTGGTGTCGAGTATAATAGCTTCGTCGCCAATGGTTTTATAGGCGAGTCTTTCCATTCTGAGAGGTTTAATCATAAGAAAACACTAGTCTTTTCAGACGTTTTAAACAAGAGAAATATTGGTTTTGAGAGATTCTTGAATATAATCAAAAAATGAATATTGTCGAAAATATAAAGGCCCAAAAAAACGTACCTGCCCTTTTGAAAGAACATCTTTTGACAGGATTATTTTACAACCACTTTATTGACTCTGTGCTCCGTGCGGATTGTCGTGATCAGTATAAAAAACAGTGGATCCATAATCAATTAATCATAGAGCAACTTGATGACGTAAATCGGCTCGCGGCTGAAAATAATTTAAACGTTACCATCCTGAAAGGCTCACATCTGTTACTCGATCTTTATCCTGATTTGGGATCGCGGTTCTTGTCAGATATTGACCTCCTCATTGATAAAAAAGACCAGCTTCACTGGGAATCTATACTTATTCAGCTGGGTTTCAGTCCAATACAGATGGAAACTTTCCACGGCAATAACTTCAAGTCAGAATGGTCCATGCTCATTGGTGAAATCGAGATCAATATTGAGCTCCATACAAAGTTATTCTTTCACCTTAAAAATGAGAATTGGCCCAGGGATTTGACCTCGTATTCCCATATTCAGAAGTTAAAGAGTGAGGAACTCTTTATTCACTTGTGTGGGCACCTAGCTTCCCAGCATACCTTTCTGAAACTCTATTGGATGTTTGATATTTATTTCTATTACCAGAAATATTACGTCCATATTGATTGGCATGGGCTTAAGAAAAAGTCTATAGAGCATGATCTCTTCAGGTCAGTGCAGATGTGTTTATGGATCCTTAAGCGGCATTTTAATGTGAAACTTGAAAGAGACAATGAAAACCTTTTTTCCCTGAACAAGAAACATTGGTGGGAAAGATTCCTGACCATGAGTTTCCTGATGTATCCCCTCTCAAACAAACTTAACTATTTCATAATCAAGCATGCGACTAAGGACAGGTTTATTTCGGCCCTTCGCTATGACTTGACTTGGTTTTTTCACTATAAATTTCGAAAAGCATGGTTAAAATAACCAGAATCACCCGGGCTAATTTACGCAAAAAACATCCCTTTAACCGGAGTTTACATGCTTTTGTAAACGTTTTAGCAAAGAACGAATTTGAAGAAGGAAGTAGGCGATATGAATTATTCCTGCGGTAAGCAATTGCCGTCCCCAGGCAGGACTCTATGGTGTTTATTTCAGAACAAAGTGAGAAATCACCCTTGGTCCTGAAAGGTTTTTCAATCAGGCGATGCAAGGTTAATTCCTTGCTTGAACTATCCTGGAAGAGAATAATATCTCCCGGAGAAATGTCTTGCCCTATAGGTCTGATAAGAACATCATCCTGGTCCGAAAGCAGCGGCATCATACTATTGCCATTGAGCTTTATCCAAAAATCTTCCCGGGATCCTTTCATGGATCCAGGAATTCCCATATTGCCTGTGTGTTCAAAAAATTAAGTTGGTAGAACTTTGTCACGGAGGCCGCAGTGGAAGCAAACCCTATCAGCTGGTTAATTCTCTCCTCGGGCAAAGTAGGCCAGTGAAGGTTAGCAAAGCTTGCGAGCAGCTTTATATTAGCACTGAGCGGCCCAAGATCCTTCTTCTCATTTGCCTTCGCCTGGTTTAGCCAGTAACAGGCCACTATGGTTCTTTTAGTATCGTAACCAATCATGGAATTGAACTGGCCACCAAGAGCACCTGCCTCAACCTGAAGGGTATTATTATCAATGCTTATTAAGTTCATATCATCGCCAAGTACTGAACGAGGGTGGGAGAGCTTGGTAATGGTCGTTTTACCTGCACCGGAATGGCCGAGGAAGAGATGGGCATTATTGTGCTTGTCCAGGACACAGGAGGCATGAACCACATACTTATTTAGTAACATGAGTTTTTCTGAAAGATACCATCGTAAAAAATTATAAAAACCATCTCCGACCTTGTCCTCACAAATAAGGAGAACATGATCCTGAAAGATTCGGGCGGCAAAGTCCCTTTGTATAGCGATGGTATTTTCCTCAAAAGTCAGACAATCTTGGGAAGATTCGTCAGACCAACTTTCCGGAGTATGGCCAAATTCAAGCGGGTCCAGAACAAAAATTCTGCACTCACTGGAAGTTGATTCAAGCCAGCCATCCGGGACCAAGTTTTTAATTGAGTTCACGAGACGAAGAGACCTGGTTTTAATATCCAGATTTATTCCATGATAATTGCAGGAAACGGCGAAAGCAAAATCCGTAGGGAGCTGTGAGTCCAGGGCAGCTATCTTGTTTTGTAAAAGTGGTTGATTGGAAACTTCATCCATTTGGATTATGAAAGTAACTTAGCGGAATTACAAAAAGAGGGAGCTGTCGTACTAGCTTTTCTTCCTGCCAGCGTGGTCCCATTACAAAGGGCACCATAAGAATTTAACTTCTCTGACTGGATCTCAGGTTTATTGTAAGGTTTTTTCTTAGGGTAAATCTTAGTATCCGGATCTTTTTTCTTTTCCATAGGTCCCTCGCTAAAAATATCATATGCGTTATATGGATTTACTGTCAAACCTTCGTTCTGCGTGACAGTTTTCTTGATCCCAGGGCCATTAAAACAATATATAAAATCCATTCAGGTAAGCCGTCATGCCATGGGTAATCCCCGCTGCCATCATCTGCTATAGCGCTGCAACCAAAGAGTCCTGTCTTCTTTTTAGCTTGCGAAGCGGCAACAGGATTAACCGGAGGATCAGGAAATAGTTGAGGCGGGAGCATCAAACTAGGGTCTCCAATGATACTGAAGCTATTTATGATGTCTTTCTCATAATTCCCATCCCCCACGCTGATTTTCGCCTGGTAAAGTAAATCACCAAACCTGACCCCGGTCCAAGGCCTATTAGTAGCGGTTGAAAGCTGGGTAAAGAAGTTATTGGCAAGCTTTGCTTGCGCTGGAGGAGTCGTTTGAGTAGTCGAGCCCATGAAAACAATGGCTCCACCATCCGGATTAAAGATGAGCTCTTCTCCAAGGGACTTATAAGTCTTGTCAGCATCATAGAAATAAGCTGATTCACAATTCCAGGTAGAGACTATTGGAAGTACTGGATTATTTAAAAGCCCAGCATCGGTAACATTGAAGATATTATCGCCAAAGCGATCAAAAGCTCCATGACCAAGAAGCGATATAAGAAGAGGACCATCACTAAACTCTGTATTGATCCTGGCCTTGGTCGCAGCCATGGACCCTATCTCGGTGCGATCGTATAGTGTATTTGTGTATCCACTGGCCTGTGACATCATTGACTGAGATAGCTCATTGAATTTTTCATAGTTTCCTGTTTCTGCGTCAGCAATAAATGTGATCTTCCTTAAATTAGCAACCGGAGCTGATTTACCAGACTCGTAATTTATGACTTTATCCACATAAGATTTTATCTTGTCAGGATCATTAGTCGGCAGGCGCCCCACGGATAAACGTGGTATGTGAGAAACATTTGACGTAACAAAGAAATTATCACTTGAGAAATCAACAAAGCGGCCGGAAATCAGGGGAGCAGGCAAAGTCCCCTTCTCCAATACTGATTTTTCGTTATTAAGGAGACCGGCAACGTTATAATCTTTTGGATCATAAGTTCCATCTCCCAGGATGAGCAGGAACTTAGGTGCTTTAGTCCAGTTGGCCAGGGAAGTATTAATAAAATCTTTCAAGGCCCGGGATCTTTGTATCCCATGGCTGAATTCTCCATAAACCTGTGCCGGAGTTACGGTCATGACCACTAACCCCTGGTCTCTTCTTCTTTCAATCAAGTCTTCAGCGGCCTTGATAAGGTTCTCATCACCATAGATAATGAGATCAGCTGCATTGGTCGAGTCCTTGAGGCTTGTCTCTATACCGGCATTAAGTGAAAGAGCAGCAGGCTTAAGGAGGCCAGCTGAAGTCTGGAAAATAAAATATTTCATATTATCAGAAGCAACGATCTGGTTCGCAAAAAACTTAGCGTCATAAGTGACTCCGGCGTCAGGAGTTGTAATAGAAATATTTGACAACTTCTTAGGCTCAAGAGGTAAGGTGATATCGTAGCCATTAATAGCTGAGGTGTTGAAATTCCCGAGAAAGTGGGCCCGATTAGAGTCAAGCATGCTGAAAGAACTTAATCCACCGGTGCTCTGCCTGTACCCATTATAAACCACTTCAATCTTATCAATCAGTACAAAGTCATAGTCGGTTGCGGAGGCATATGTTCCCGGGATCTTAAGTTCAAATGTATTATTACCCACAATAAAGCGGTCTGTAGGAACGTAAAAAGAGACTACTTGGCGCTCATTGCTGTCGAAGGTCACTTCATCCTCGATAACTCCCGCCATCCACAATGTCAGGTGATGCTTGACTGGAAGGTCAAAAATACCTTTGCGTCCACGCAGATGATATTTAATCTCGACGTTCTCAGGATTGTTTATGTCAATCTCAGGCAAGGCGATAGTTGTACTTAAGGTATCAAGTCCTGCAAAACTGATCAGTTCCTTGTAAAAGAAGTGATCAAGACCATCTCCCAGGGATATTCCATCAACATATTTTAAGTTCTGCTCTATAGTCTTGGTAAATACAGACAGTACTTCATTGGATTCAAGCATGCCGGTCGGATTTGCATCTATGGATTCCATTCTCATAGGTATACCAGCAGAGGCAGATACATCTACCGGGCTCAATATCAATTGATTCGTCTTACTATCCAGTTCTTTTGTAAAAGGAACATAGAAGCGGATGTAATCACCTGCCAGGAAATTTCCCCCGCTCTGGATTTCCAGTGGTATTTCCACATTCTTGTAATAAAGTCTCCACAAGTTTGTAGGCGTGTTCTTGAAGGGGCCCTCAACCTTGGAATCAATAAAATCATTATAAGCAATCTGGTAAACACCATCCCTGTTATAGTCAATCTTGAGAGTGTTACTGACGGCATATGGGCCAATCTGTGAATTCACGCTAGGTGCAACAACGTCCCAATCATCTCCATCGAGTCCAATGTCCAGGATGATCTTAGTTGCAGAATTTATGGCCTGGGTAACCGGGTTCAGCCTTAATGGATTTATTTTAAGCTTTAAATACTTGGCGCCATTACCGCTAACGAGGTTGGTTTCAATTGAGTAATAGGCAGCAGGATAAAGACTGGCAGTTCCATACCTGACTGCATCCGGGGCATAGCTGGGAACAAGCATCCCACTGCCATTAAGGGTATAATTTGGCGCGGGAGTTATCTTATGCCCCGCCAGTACAGCATCTGTAACAGTGGCATCTATGACCTGTGCAGTGGTTGCAAAACTTTGGACCTCAATGAGTAATTCTTTCTCAGGCAACTCCGGACTTCCAACCAGTGTCATCTTGGAGAACCCGGGAATGCGTACATCTTCGTAAGTATTATCCCAACTACTCATGGAAAAGGTAGCCGCTGCAGGAGTAATTTCTATCCGGAGTGAACGGCTGGTCTTACTGACCACAACAATACCATTACCTAAGTCTTCATATGTCGGATTTGGGATAGTTGATGGGCCGGTTGTTCCACCGTCATCTGGATCGTTTGGATTAATTTGTGAGTTCTCATCTGCCGCATCGGCCGGAGGAGCACCAAGAGTAAGGTATGGAGTCGCAAAGACTGGTCCATGCATGACCTTTTTTCCACTTACTTCAACATCTTCAAGATAATAGTAATATCTCTGACCATTATTTACATCCTGGTCAATAAACCTATAACTTCCACGACTGCTGCTGGAATTTAATAAGTTCCTGATAATTGCGCCATTGATCTGTTGAAAGCGCGATGACAGGGAGTCAGCACGGTAAATATTAAAGCCGAGATGGTTTTGTTCAGTATTAGTTTTCCAACGTACATCTACTGCAGAGTTATATGGAACTGCAGTAAATGAAAGCAAGCTCACTGCAGATGCCGAGCCCCCCAGACTTATAGTACAGCTCGCTAATGGTGATATTTTTGTTGTTACATCAAAATTGGCCTGGGATTCATACCAGTCCCCACTCCATCCGGTAAAGTCAATTGACCGGGTTCCACAACCAGACGTTGAAGTCACAAGCTTATAACTTTGCGCACTTGTAGGAGTGCCTGCATTGGCAGGAGTGAAGCTATTAAAGGCTCCCCAGTTCCACGCAATATTGGTGGCCGTTGTAGGGAGTGCCCCGGTATTGTTTAATTGAATGGCCTGAACACTGGCATAGGAAGTCGAAAGGTTAGTAAATTGTCCGCCATTCAGATTGGTAATTGCAGTCGTTCCGCCGATGTTTAACCCGTTTACCCCAATGCGGTCAAAATTAAATCCAACTATGTCTACTGTTCCACTGGTCGCAGTAAAATTATAGCTATTGGTTCCACCACCGGTTACTTGTACTTTGCCCTTGGTAGTAACATTTTGAGGAAATATATCATTAGTACCTGCAATCTGGAATGTTCCCCCGGAAACTGTTATGGTGGTTCCATTACCCATTTCAAGTGTTCCACCGCCGCTGATTTTCAGTGTACCCTGTCCAACCGTTACTGAACTTGGAAGAATAAGTGTCTTACCATTTGGAACATCAAGGGTGGTGGTGGCCGATGAGAAGCTGAGTGAGTTAAGAGTGAGCGAAGTCGAGTTTACGGAAACTGTTCCGGTACCTGTTTTAGCAAGAACCAGGTTAGAAAGTGCTGTATTAGAAGCTATGTTGTGATTTATGCTGCTACCACCATCTTTGATGGACAGTGTGCCGTTATTGGTAAACGTTCCGGCAGTCTTTGAAATATTTCCATAAATATCGAGTAAGATCCCTGCATTCACCACAACAATACCTGTTGTGATAATCATACTCTTACAACTAGCTGTGCTTACAGAAATAATCGGATCACGAGCAAGGTCAGCAATTGAACAATCCTTAGTTGAATCCGGTATTCCTGCAGACCAGTTTCCGGAAAGATTCCATTCTGTCGAAACCCCTCCTGTCCAGGTAGTGGACGCTGATGCATTAATAGTAGAGGCAGTTCCCAGGGTTACTGGAAAAGTCGTACTGGCAGCAATTGTATACAAGGCTGAGTTAACAATATCACTGGCAGAATTAAGCTTGACTCCTACAGTACTTCCATTGGTACCAGTGTTAGAAATATCAAATTCGACGTAAGCACATACCTTGGTAGTCGTAACAGCTCCAGCAGGTATCACTAAAGAGCCTGAAGCAATGGTGAAAGTCACCTTGGCCGGACTTCCGCTGAATACCCCTGTACCAATTAGTGTGCCACCTGTGCCAGTACAGCCTGGATTTGAATATAAGCGGACTGCACTCACATCTGTTGCACTCCCCGTACCCGTGAGGCTCAACGCAAGAGTAGTGACATTGGTATCAACAAAGGATCCTCCGGCCATTACTTGTTGAAGCCCAAACCTGCCCATGTTATAAGTGGCACCCGTTTCCACTGGCGTCGGAGAAGTAGACTCCTGGGTAATGGCAATTGTATTTAATTCTCCGGCCCAGTTTACGACATACAAAGGATCAGTATCAAAGGATTCGCCGCCAAGGTCGCCGGAAAAGCTTGAGATGGTCAAAGTACCAGCGGCCGTGCCGGTGGTGTCAATGTTGACGATGGTGGCGGCGACCGATCCATTTTTTGCAAAACTCATTCCTGAAAGTGTATTTCCAGGTATAGCTTGTTTCAATTTCAATAAAGTCGTGGATGAATTTACAGGATATGAATATGTACCGTCTTGCAGGAAATTTGTGGCATTGATCGAGGCTCCTGCTTCAATGGATACCCCAGCTGTATTCAAATGATCAAAAGTATAATAGCGGGCATTGATTGTACCGTTCACCACGACGTTATATGCGGCCGTACCGGTATTGGACGTCATGGTTGATTTAAGTCCCGACGTACCCACCATTTGCAATGTTCCGCCAGAATTTACTGTAAGGGTGCGACCATTTGCGAGGGCAAGGGTTCCGCCGGCACCAATTAAGAGGGTACAACCTGTCTGGACAGTGACAGTTCCCAGGACTGTTAAGGTAAACCCGTTTGGAATGCTTAAAATACCGGCCGTACAAGTCAGGTTGCCATTAATAGTCGAACTTGCTCCAAGGCTCACGGTATTTGAAAGTGCGGCCCCTGTGTTATTGATAACGACATTGCCTGGGAAAGCAGTCCTTAATGACAATGTCTGGTTAACAGTTCCATTCATGGTAAGAATGCCGGAAGCTGCATTTAAAAAGTTAAAGCCTGTGGCCGTATCCAGTGAGTTTTTAATCTGAAAATCAGAAGCTGTGCTATTGAAATCTAATGTACCACTTGATTGCAGGGTACCGTTGGCGCATGAAATTGGTGTTGTATTGACAAGGGTTGTCCTGGTAGCAAGACCAATAGTACAGTCCCTGGTAGCACTGGGTAGAGTGGCAGGATTCCAGTTCGCGGCCACGTTCCATGACGTGGAAGTCCCTCCAACCCATACCGAATAATTGGTGTTGACTAAAGTGGTAGCACTACCCGAAACAGGAGTTCCTGAGGTAGATGACAAGGCATAACCAAATGAATTTGTGACATCGGTATCAGAAGCTATTGAGAAGTTGATTGTTTTTTGGTCTACGGGTGCAGATCCTGCAGAAGCAACAACATGGAAACAACCTCGAACTGTAGATGAGCTCGTCGTGAGCTGGCCTGAAGGAATGGTAACGGTCGCTTTTAATGGACTCCCGGAAAAAACCAGGTCAGAACCTAATTGAGTATCAGTTGCAGCATCATAGTCACAATTAGCATTTACATCTCTATAGGCCCTCACATAGCCAATGTCAGACATTGAAGCAGTTCCAGACATTGTCAGGATCACTTGAGTGATATTGGTAACGGCATCCGCATTATTAAGCGTAAAAGCAAATTCAGAAAATGTGGCAGCTACACCTGCAGACAATGTAGCAGGAGGTTCATTTGCTTCAGTATTATTAGTAATTGTAAGCTGAGTAGGTGCAGTGCTGACCCAGTTAACTTTAGCATTAGGATCCAATTCAAAAGATGCCCCGGCAACACTTCCTGAACTCAGATTTATATTTATGGCAGTTAAATTGTAGAGGGTAGCATTAATATTCCTGGGTGCTATTACGGCATCATCATTGAAAAAGCCTACTGTGTTAAAACTTGAAGGAACGCTGGCAGCAGCACCGAGGGTTATTGCATATCCAGCGGCAACCATTCCCCTAAAGTCTGTATTATCAATTTGGATAATGTTCCCGGTAACGTTCATGCCGGCCGCAGTCGTTCTTTTGATTTCCGCGTAGTTTGCAGTCACGGATCCAGCTACGTTAAGGTTAAACCAGGAAGCACTATTGGCCGAAGAGATTGAAGCCTTATTACCTGACGAACCGGAAATTACCAGACTGGCGCCTGTATTGATACTGAGAGTAGTACCGTTGCCCATCCTCAGTAGACCACCACCTTCAATTTTAAGAGTTCCATTAACAGTGAGGCCTGCATTAGCATACAATGCGGCCCCATTTTTAATAATGAGGTTATGTCCGGCCGGAATGGTTGCAATGTTAGTAAGCTGGACTATTCCCTCCACAGCAGTGGTACCAGTTCCTGTAATAACAAGGCTTCGTGTAATGGAAAAAGTATTTTTCAGTGTGACGACAGTTGTATTCGTGATGGAGAAATTCTTAATGTCATCAACTGCTTCAAACGTCTGGGGAGCTGTTCCGGACATCTTGACTTCAGAACCATTGTGGGTGAAGTTAACTGAGTTTGGTGTGGGCGCCTTAAAGTAATCACCTACAATTGTGAGAGTACCAAGATTAGAGGTTCCATCAATTGTCCCGGAAATGACTTCAAGACAACCAATGGTATATGGATTACTGAAATTGGCATTGCTTCCAGTTGAAACAATGACAGCATCCTCGGTGGCCGAATCAGGAACATTTGAACCAGACCAGTTTGCAGCAGTGGCCCAGGTAGTATTCGTACCGGCCCAAGTCCTGACTGTACCTCCACAAGCAGCTTGTGAATCTTGAACCGAAAGACAAAAAGAGATTATAAAAAGTAGAATTACTTTCTGAAAAGCATTGGCCAGGATTTTAGAGATAACAGTATTAATAAATTAGCTCCTAGCAGACCTAGTGTTAAATTAAGCTTAACTGATAATTATATCAGCACAATGGGGTAAAAAAAGCAGGGGGAAATCAAGTAGTTCAGAAAAAAAGATCCAGTGAATTCAGCAGCTTAGGGAAAACGAGCGTGTTGCTTTTGCCAGCTTATAATGAATCTATTCAAAATGGACCAAATTCCTGCTAGTAGGAGGATCCAGCTCAAGATCACGAGATACGATTTGGAACTTACTGATTGGTCACTAAAAACTAAGCGGCTGGCGTGAAGAATTTGTGTTTGAGGCAACATATCGGAGAAATTTTTTATACTTGAAGGAAAAATTTGGTTGGGAAAGTATACTCCACCAATTATTGCAGCAAAACTTTGTAGCGTATGGAAAAGGCCCACTCCCCTATTGAACTTAAGATAACAGAGGCATGTTATCAAGGCCATGATGGAAAACAAACACGTTGCCAGGATCTGCAGGCCAAAAAATATTAAGAGGTTTAAGAATGATAACTGGAGTCCGAGGAAGAGCGTACAAATGCCCAGGATGACCATGACTCTCACCAGGGGAAAGATACTATCTGCCAAGGCCTTGCCAAATACAAAACGGGTTGGTGAAATCTTCAGGCCAACCAAAGTGAAGTAAAATTGCTGATGCCGAATTTCAAGGAAGTGGGCCAGCAAGCGTTCGGAAAAACTCATCGGAAAAATCAGGGCTATTTCACCCACCAACAAGAAAACAAACAGTGATAATTTTTCCCTGTTTTCAAGGCCTGTCTTTAACTCAAAGGATTCGCTCGCATAAAAAATAACTGCCACAGTAAGTGTTAGAGAGATAATTTCAAATATCAATTTTGCCAGAAGTGATTTCCGGGTGAAAATCTTGCGAAAAAACAGGCCAAAAACGAAGGTGATCATCTTTCACCAAGAAGGATCTTAGAGTTTTTCATCATGGGGCGCCAGGTGAATTTCTGGTCAGTTAAGAATACCATTGACCCTGAAGATAATTTCTCTATCTGGTCCTGCAAAAACTGCCTGATCTTAGGAGACAAATACAGAAACGGCTCATCCAGGAAAAGTATCCTGGGTTCAAAGAAAATATGCATAAACAACCTGAGGAATTGCCGCATTCCCTGAGAGTGATCAAGAACAGGTTTCATTAAAATCTCTTTAAACAATTCAATCTTCTTAAATTCAAGAATTTTAGCATTCACGACATCGGGATGCACGTTAAGGGCCTTTGCCACTACTTCAATATGCTCCCGTCCTGTCAGGTCATTTAAGAGGCCAAGGCTGGTTGTAGTAAAAAAACTAAACTCTGCCGGGGAAATGTCTCCGGGTCTTTTTCCGGCGAAGCTAATGATGCCCTCAGTGGGATTGATGAAGCCAGAAAATACTTTCAACAGACTTGATTTCCCGGCCCCATTATCCCCTTCAATGAGCACAATACCAGGACCAGCAAAGCTGAAATTAAAATCCTTGAACAATAACTTGTCTCCAAGTTTCAAATTCAAATGGGTGCATTCAAAATATGACGAATGATTGGTCATTATGTGTAAATCATAATAAATGCAAATAACAAATGACATTCATTTCTAGGGTTCCCATTATGAGTTTTTATATCTTAAAGTTCTTCGTCAGATCCATGGACGGTGTAATTCCACCAATATCTGACAAGATTCAGGAACTCACGCTTCTTTTTCTCTTCCTCAAAGGCCCTCTTATCATTCTCAAGGGCAATTCGAAGCATCTCATCCAGCATCTTTTGCGGAACCATTTCCTTCTTGGCCATATCACCCTTAACTTCCAGCTTGCTGCCGGCAGGGACATCGTATGTTTCACCCTTTGATTTCAGTGTCAGCCCACCATCAAGGACAGAGACATTGTCACCCTCGCTGTTCTCAAGCATGAACATTGCAGGAGTGTGGCTTACATTCATGTAACTTTGATCCATGTCTATTCTTCTGACCTGAGACCCCTTCAGGAGTTTCATGTCTACTTTACCTTCAAGTACTCCGATTCTGAGAACGGGCAGGCCTGCAGGAGTTTTATCTACTGTTCCATCACTATTTTCAACATCAAAGTTAAGCGATACCAGAGAATTGGCGTCAAGCTTTATAGTGCTTTTATCAAGGAAGGCAAAGCTGCTGGTTGAGTTTGGTCCTGTGAAAAGAAAAGAATGAGAGTAAATACGCTCCCTCTTTTCAAGCTTGCGCCAGCTTAGTGAGTTTCCAAATCTAACCTTAACATCCCCCTCTATTTGAGTGGCCAGCCCTATGTAGTTTGGGTTGTGGGGCCTCAAACTGTTAAGCACCCTTGGCAAGGACAGGAAGACAATAGCGGCAACCACTATGATCAACATTGAGAAGAATAGGATCAATTTCTCCCGTTTTTCCATTTGCTTTGAATTTTCCTTAGCTAGTGTAAAATGTTAATTAGATATTATTATAAGGGCAAGTGTGGCACAGAAGAATAAAAAACTTTTTTCTTTAAGAAGTAGGGTTATTTTAACCCTCTCTCTACTCGTAATTGTAGTTTCGAGCACCCTTCTTTATTTCTCCGCTGATATGATATATCAGGATAAACGTGCCTACCTCTATGAAGATTCCTTTCAAAGTGTCCAGTCTAGTCTCAAGCAGTTAGATGCATCCCTGAGTGCTAAGGTCAGGATGGTTGAAGCCACGTTGCCTGAAAATGAAGGCATCGATGGGCTAGATCTTAAGTTTTGGGCCATGGATGAGCATCTCAACCAGATAAAGAAGTTTGAATACAACGAAGGAGGCATGACTCTTAATGAAGTTTTATGGGAGAATGTTTCCCTTAAGCAAAACAACTCAAAAAAGCTCCATCCCCGTAGCGTTTCCTATCAAACTATCGATGACTACTTTCCGGAAACACGCGAAAAAGGCATCACGTCAGGACTGATACAGGAACCAAAATCACCTCCACGATTCTTTGTCATGATTCACGTACCTGCTGCACAGTCATTTGTCTTATATGACTTCCTGATAGATCAATTACTCCTGGATGCATTCGGTGCTCTGGCCTATGACGTAACTATCATGAAAAGGGATGGGTCTCCTTTTTATCACAACAAGCCTTTTAATGTCTCTACTGCCCAAAAGGCTTTTTACAAGAGTTTCATTGGCTCTTTAAAACCGGAAACTGGTGAGTCTGGAGTCAAAGAGCTTGTGATAAATAAAGTTCCTCATATTCTTGCTTTCAAGCGTTCAGAAATTTACAAGAATTTTTACACCATTGCCGCGATCAAGACCTCAGAGGCATATGAAGTAACCACGGTTTTCATTCTTAACACTACTCTTTATGCGTTAGCACTTGTTGGAATTTTCAATATTATTGCCCTCTTTCTTGCCCGGTCAATAAGTAAGCCTCTCGATGAACTCAACCGGACTATTAAGAGCATCAGCGAAGGAAAATATAATGCCAGGGTTGAGCCCCAGAAAATCATGGAGCTCGAACTGGTTGGAATCTCTTTCAACGTGATGGTGGATAAAATCCAGGAATATAATGCACGGTTAGAAGAATACAACAGATCTTTGGAACAAAAAGTGGCGGATAGAACCAGGCAATTAAGTGATGCGAATAACTTCATTCACGCCATGGTGGACAGTTTAAGCCAGGGCCTACTGGTTTTTGACAAAGATGGAATTTGCCACAGCACTTATACAAAGGCCTGTACTTCACTCCTCGGTATGAGCCCGGATGGAATGCCTGTTACAAATCTGATAAATTATGAGGACACTGAGACCTTCAACTCATGGATCAGTACATTGTATGACGAACCCATGCCATTTGAAGACCTGCTCCCCTTTGGACCTCAGTTCATTCCTGTAGAGGCCAGCTGGAAGGATGAATCCTTCAAGCATGTTGGTCTTGAATTTTTCGCCATGAGAGGTGATGAATCAAAAATTGAAAATATCGTTATGGTTGCCACAGACAAGACCAAGGAATTCCAGGCATCCAAGGAAAATGAAGTCCAGCAAAGCTACATCATGATGTTAAGCAAGGTGCTTAAGGATAAAGTTAATTTCACTCGCTTTGTTTCCCAATACCGTATCGGCCTCGGGGAAAATATCGGCAAGAAGGATGTCGACCGCATGGGTCTGATGAGACTCGTCCATTCATATAAAGGTATGGGCGGATTTTATGGCCTGAAAGAAGTTGTAGAATATCTTCACTTACTTGAGAACGATCTCATCCTTGATACCTATGATATGAATTTAGTCGATGCAAGACTTGAAGATGCCCTCAGGCTTATGGAACTGGTCGAAACTCAAATTAAAGAATTCTCCCCTGAGCTCGGAACCCAAAGCGAGAAGCTAGAAATAGAAGAAGAAAAGTTACTGGAGTTCTACGAAATGCTCAGGCCCATGGATGAAGATTATGCCCAACATTTCAAAAATAGTTTTATGGATGGTCCGGTAGAAACGTATGTGGAACAGTATAAAAACATGATTCAAGACCTTGCCCGCCAGCTTGGGAAAAAAGTAAACCCACTGATTATTAACAACGGGTCCCTCAAAGTTGACCGAAAAGCTTTCCAGAAATTCTTCGATTCATGTATCCATCTTTTCCGTAACAGCATCGATCATGGAATTGAGTCCCCTGAAAAAAGGCTTTCCAGGGGCAAGGATGAAAGTGGAACCATTTCTTTGACCTTCGAAATCCGTCAGGTATCAGGGAACAAGTTCCTCTACTTTGAAATGAAAGATGATGGTGGCGGTATTAATAAAGAGGCAATTAAAAGGAAAATGAGGTCTTTAGGCTACCCTGAAGCCGAGATTGAGGAAAAAGACGAAAGACTGATTTTTGCCAAGATCTTTGATGCTCAATTTAGTACAGCTGAGACCACTACTGAAATATCCGGTCGAGGAATCGGGCTCTTCGATATTCAGGAACAGGTTCTGAACAGTGGTGGCAATATCATGCTGGAAACACAACCTGACAAAGGCACTACGTTTTCCTTTTTTCTAAAAATTGTTTAAATTCAAAAACTAACATTCCGATAAAGGGGTATGAAATTATACACCTTTATATTACTTACCCTTCTTACTAACATTGTTTTTGCAGAGGACCGAACGACTTCGAATCCCTTGAAAACAATAAAAGAAGTTCACGAGGATTCCGTTCCTGAAACGATGGCAAAGCTTAAGAATCCACGTATTGCAATCCTCGATTATGATCTTATTCGCCAGGACTTTCCAGCGGTCAAAGGAATGAGTAATCCACAAATTGATGCATGGATATTATCCCAGGTAGCCTATATTTCTCAGCCGCAGGTTGCCCAGACAGCAGTGAATACTTCTATTCCTGTCACTAAAGAAACTGTAGAGGCCTATCGTCCACCAGAATACGGAAGGGCCATAGTCTTTGATATGAAAGATCCAAGTGGAAAAAAAATCGGATTAATTGATGCCAAAGGTACCGGTTCCTTGAAGCCTGGCCAGGTGGATCATGGTAACGGTCTTTCAACATTAGGTGAGGCCATCCGTGAGTATAACTATGAAAACCTGGTAAGAGGTGTATTGATAGATGCGAAAGTTCCGAATCGCACCGTGGGTTCATATGGAGTTATCGATGCCGGATTTGATGTTGTCCATGCTGATGGATCAACTTCAAGGGCGGGCATTTATCTTCGACAGGCCCACTCTCGCCCAACTTATAATGGATGGCTTGATGCCGGGAAACGTGCCGATTTAGAAAAAGTGTTTCATAAGTACGGAATTGAGCCAAACAAGAATATTCAAGGCACTAAGGCAGCTGACATTTATGACTTCGGTCATTTTGTGGTTATGGATGACCTACCAGGGATTGATCCCAAGAAGGCAGTCTCATTCGAACAATGGGGCTATGATAAAAGTGTTAAGCCTTCAGGCCGGGACACCAGATGGTTTTATTCAAAGCAAGACAAACCCTGGATCTGGGGGCATGAAACTGCAGAAGCATTCGCTGCTGGTAAGGCCACACGAGAAGATATCTGGCGTCACCATGTACAGATGGTTCAACCATCACTCAAAAAACTGCCAGGATGCGGACAAGGGCTTTATCATATTCTGAATGCCCTTCTGACTGCCAAATAATTCAAGACCCGGAGCGCAAAACCTTTAGGTTACTTTGTCCCCCATAGGTAGCGAATTTTAGAATTTGAAGTATAATAAGAAGGTCGAAGGACACTTAAATCAGGAGGATTTGATGTCATACCTTATGTTGGTTCTTAGCTTATTTGTCTTAATCTCATGCGCTTCCCGAAATCCCGCAGAATATAAAACCTGGAAACAAGCTAACGAAAGAACCGACAGACCAGAACTGATGGATCGTTCAAGATAATTGAGAGTCCAGGATAGGGAGTTCAATTATAAAATTGCATCCCTTTCCGTATTCGCTTTCAACCCTGATGTTGCCTTGGTGCAATTCAATGATTTGCTTGGTGATATAAAGACCCAATCCCAGGCCGGTTGTCTCGTATGATGTTTCCACACGCTCAAACCTTTCAAAGAAAGGTCCACTTGATTCAGGGTATGGTCCAGGTATTTACTTATCCGTGGCAGGTCAAAGTTCTCAGGCTTAAGAAGTTTTCTTCTTAATATAATACTTAAAGTCATAAATTATGTGAATCAGGATATCCTTAAGAGAACCTCAATAAATCTTTTTTAAAAAAAATTTTAATCTTTCTAGGTTGTCATCAAAGTCTTTAGGATTCAATCCAGTGCGCTTGAGCAATGTAATAGAATCCAGTAAATCCTTTGACGCAATAGTGAGAATCTTTTGTGTTTTTTCAGGTAAGGATGTTGCCTGCTCTATTGCATTATAGATTTGCTTACTTGTTTTAAGCCTGTCTATTTCCTTATAAACATCAAGAATAAGAAAATCTATAGGATAGACTGGCTTTGTGGTTTTTACTTCAGGTGGACGTTCTAAGGGACTCGAGATCATTGAGTCTACACTTTTATAGTTTTTCAAAAGATCAATATATGCTGCTTTGAAAACCAATTCCTCAACTCCTCCTTGATCTATTAAGACTTCATGAAAATTTTCCAAAAGTTGGATAAGATATGAAACTTGGAACGGATTACTATGAAAATCAGGCAGGTTTTCCAGACAAATAGAACTTCTGCAGGTTTCAAAAAATTGTTTCTGCTGTTGTTCGTCAGAGGCATTGGAATAGAAATCCTGAAACGATAATTCACTGATAATGGGTTGCACGAAAATGGCCGCTATTGAATCGACCTGACCTTCAAAGGTCGTAAGTTCTTTATCGCTGAAAGTATCCTTGAGAAATTCCTCAAAATTTTCCTGATGAGATTGAACCCTGTCTTCGAGTTCCTTAACAGTGAGAGGTAAGTAGAAATAGTGGGCATTTGCCAATTAAAACCACCACCGTGCACCAGCGGTAATAGCAATGACGTTCATATCACTTGTCCCATTAGTTAACCTGGCAATATAGGTTCGCCCATACCATGCCAATGGAGACTGCTTAAAATACTGGACCTCTCCCCCCACCCTTAGTCCGTTAAACCCTACGGTTCGTTCATCCAGTTGAATAAATCTCTGGGATAATCCACCCTGGATTATGTAAGACCATCGGGGAAAGTAACTCGCATTGGTAGAATCTTCTTCTTTCTTATAAGGTCTGCAGGCTTTCCAGCACCAATGGACCACTAAATCGTAGCCAAAAATATTGCTGGAAACACTACCCGGATCAGTAACAAATTGTGAGTAGGACAGAGAGCCTGCCCACTTCATATTGATAACTCTCAAGTATTCCAGGGAAAACAATCCTAAACCAGAAGCAGAAGAGGTAGTGGTGGAAATTGAGTAGATCCCGGTTTCAGCTGATATCGCATTTTTCTGATCCGGGATTGCCTTAGATTCTATTTTAGCAAAAACATTAAATGTACACAAAAGCACAAGACAGGCACTAAGCAGCTTTGAATAATTGAAGAGGTGGTTCATCCTCTTTATTATCTTCCGAGGACTGAGAGCGGTCCAGCGGTAATAGTCTAATAATTTTCAGCCTGGCCTGAACGGCTTCAGGGCTTTCCCATGCAAGGTTGGCCAGGGTATATTTCTGGATGAAGTTCTTAAGCCAATCCTGTCTCTTTTGATCAAAATTACCCAATAGCTCATTTAATACATCTTCTGAGTGTCCAAAATAGGCCAGGGCCACTTCATTCAAGGGTAAAGTTCCCCAGACACTTTGATCCACCAGGGATATTGCAGCAATAATTGAATGAGAAGCCTTACCCTGATCAACGCACCAGTTATGAATAGCTTCATCTTCCTTAAATCCCCTGGCCTTGAATAAATCAGTGCTAATAGTCTTAAAGGGGAACTGCACAGTGTGGGCTTCTACAGCTGTATTCATAGGTCTGGACAACGACTTGGCAAGAGCAGCCTCTACTTTCTCAAGCTGGTCATGGTTTACCTCATCCAGTGCCCACGTGGCCAGCTTCAACCTGTCCGGGAGTTCCAGCTGTTCTGAAACCATTTCTCTCTTGATTGGAGTAAGCCTGTTAATCACGGAAAGGGCTTCAACAGATTTTTTCTCAGTGATATATTGTTCGACCATACGAAGGCATTGAGGAACAGAGTAAGACATCAAGGCCTGTACTAGCGGGCGCTCGGCCAGCAAGACATACTGAAGGCGATGATGGAAAAATAGTTGTTCAATCTCATGCGCAGGTGCAAGAACCCTCCCCGGACCATCTACGTCAAAGAAATGTGCGGGTAGTTCTGCTTTTAGTTCCTGGGCTTTACTGGCATCAATAAAATGGTGGGTAACAATGATTGCTGCACTTTCATAAAGAGCATGCTCCAGGCAATCATAGGCAAAAGCCCTGAGCTCAGGAATTTGGACTCCTACCCATGCGCGAACCTGTTCCTTATCCCTTGTTGCAGATGATTGTGAATGATCTTTGGACAAGGTTGCAGATGGTGCAACTGAAGATGGAGTTGAAAGTACGAGACTATCAGAAATTTTTGACATCCCGTCCTTGAATACTTTTGAGAAACCCCAGTACTGCCCACTAGTGAGAAAGATCTTCAGGGCGAAACCAACTAGAGAGAAAACTGCAAGTGCAGCAACTAAGAGCAGTGCCGCTGATTCATGGCTGGATATACCTTCAAGCTGGGTGAAGTGTCTTTCAAGCCAGCCTACCTTCCTTTCTACCACCGGAGCTGCAACTGGAGATGCTTCTGGAGCTGGAGCCACAACCTTTTTTTCAAATCCTGCAGGCATGGCAGTTATCTTGATGTTATGAACGACATCAGGAGATAGCCTGAGGTTCATCATGATATAGTTTTTCAACCACTCTTTTACATCTTCCGGTAAATCTCCATTCCAGGCCAGTTCCACATTTACTGATTTCAGGGCATCCCTGTAACTCTCAGGATGTTGCAAACTTGCAACTTCACCAGGAGTAGTATTTGCTTCTTCTTCAAGCAGAAATGATCCACCAAGAGGCAATTTCATTGGTGCGCTTACGCTTTTCTCAACTAACAATTTATCATTAAGACCTGTACGGACATGTAATGAGAACCTGGCTTCAGGCAGGGCATTGGAAAGGTCCTGTGTAATCTGCTTTTGAAAGTAGCTATCCAGGTAGGCTTCAATCCCACTCTTCGAAATGGTTTTGGCCGACGCCAGTACTGGCATGAGTGCCAGGAATAGAAGTACTTTAATCATGACCTTTCTCCCGAATCTTCAATGTAATTCTTCTCAAATATGCAAGTTCTTCAAGTGATGTCGCTGAAGAGACAGAGCGCTTGGCCCTTTGGTCAGCGAAACCTTCTGCTGATACATCTTCTTGTGGAAAACCTTCTGCAATAAAACGCTTAAGGACAGTACTGGCCCTGAGCACACTGAGCTCCCAGTTGTCTTCATGAGCAATACCCTTATAAGGTCGTGGATCAGTATGACCCTGAACGGTTACATGGATGCGACCAATATATGGCTTTAAGCCTTCAATCATCTTGGCCGTAAGTACTTCACCTTCCGGAGTAAGCTTTTTTCTTGATGATGGAAAAAAGCTGACGGCAGGTATTTCAATGATCAGTTGATCCTGTGAAAGGCCAACTTTCCCATGGTCTTTCACAAATTGAGTCATGGCAATGTTCTGGATCGTCGTTGTGGATTTTGAAATATCTGTACCGTTTCCAGTCCCAGTCCCGGTAGCCGGTGCTTCAACCTTGATCTCTGGAACAACCGCGGCTACTACTACGGCAGAAGCCTTGGCAGTTGCCGGAACGACTTCCGGAGTTCCAAATGCTTTTACTATCTGACTGAGAAACGGAGGTGGTGCATCTTTTTTATCCATGCTGAAGAAAATAATGAAAAAGCATAAAAGAAGGGTCAACAAATCCACATAGCTCACGGCCCACGAATGTGTGTCTGCATGTGGCCTGTGACTTCTTCTATCGAAAGGGTTACGCTGCTTCATATAGCTTCATTTGCTCTTTTATATAAAAAGATGGTTCTTTCGCATGCCAAAGCTTAAGTGCCTGTGCACACACGTTCATATTTCTTGATTCAACATCCACCGACTGCGCCAGCAGCTCACCCAATGGCTGTATTCCAAAGTTTGAAATAACGAGGCCGTAAAGTGTTGCTGTCATCGCAACAGCAAGACTTGGACCAATAGTCTCACTGGCCCCGGCAACACCTAATCCTGAAAAGATTCCAATGATACCAAAGACAGTACCCACCATTCCAAGGGCCGGAGGGTATTTACCAAGATGAATAACAGCATTCGTAGCTTCATCCATTAGAGAAAGCTTGGTATTGCTATATTCCATTATTAAATTTTCAATATGTTTTTCATCCAGACCTGCATCAATCCATCCAAGTCCCAGGTCAAGTAATTCATTACCTGTACTTGCCGGCCTTTGCCCTTTTTCAAGTGATAGAGTGGCATTGATAATACCTTGTGCTATCTCCCTGGACTGTCTTGCTCCTGCGCCAATAACCTGACGCCATAACAAGCGGATAACCGAAGAGACTACACGAGAGCGGTTAGCTGTAAGGAAGATTGCAAAAGATCCACCAATAACAATACAAATTCCTTCAACGTTAACAAAGTTACTGATTGCTGTGTGAGAATTGAGGGCCGCAAAGGCCAGTGCTGCAATACTGAATGCCATTCCAATGAAGAAAGTAATCATGCTCCTCTCCTCTTTGTTACAATTTTTTGAAGACCTTCAACCATACGCTCAACGAGTTTCTTGAGTTCGTTGTCAGATGGGCCTAGTTCTTTTGATAATGACTTATAAATATCCAGGGCCTCGACAGGCTTACCTGAAATGGCGAGACTATTAGCATGTAAGATACGTACTGCAACTGAACCAGGATAATCATGCAGGAGTGAAGTAATTAATGGATTAGCACTTGCCACTTTACGCTCATCGAGCAACGCCTGGGCCTGTACAATCCTGTCCAATGCCTTGTCTGCCATACTCGCCGCTTCCATTTTCATATACTCAGGGGACCATTCTTTGAGTGGCTTAAGTTCCACCTTCATTTGAACATTTTCAACACCAGGGGAGAGAAGAATATGGGTAGGCACATGGCCTTCTTTTTCCACCAGTAACATTCCACTTCTAGCTACCTCAATTTTCAAGGGAGTGTTTCCCAAAAGTTTACGGGCGCCTTCAGTTGAGACTGAATACACCTTTGCTTTTTTGACATTACTATCAATAAGAATGTCGGCATGTGATGCGTGCATCCAAATTAAACCGGAAATTGTGAGCAATGGAATTCTTTTCATATGACTCCTCTTAGGACACTTATCGTAATTTTGAGTATTTACTTAAAGAGTAACTTTGTCGGAGAATAACAAAATGAAATTCGCTGATTTACTCTGCCAAAATCCAAAAACGCGTTTCCTGACAATATTACTCTTTTGTTTTATTGCATACACACCCGTACTGATTACCCCACAAACAATAAGCCCTGATGCCTATTTCATTCTGCCGTTATTTGATCGGATGTATGATCTTCAGGGATACCTAGAATATCTACTTGCTCTCAAGACAATAGATATCCAGCCTGTTCGTGATCTCAGCCTGCTGATCGATTGGAAAATTTTCAAATTTACAGGCTTTAACAGCTTCATCTTCCAAAACGTCATACTATGGGTCATCAGCTGCTTTTTTGTAACGAAGGTTTTAGAAGAGCTGTTTGAGAAGCTTGAAGTACGAGTCCCCTTTGTCCTTGGACTTTGTTATTCAGTTTATCCCTTGTTTAGCGCAAGCATCGGCTGGAGTATTGCCAGGAAACATATCCTCGCCTTTCTCTTTACTATCCTCGCGACTTACTATCTCCTGAAATTTCTTAAGTCACAGCTTACACGTCATCTTATTGTTATGAACCTTTGTTATTTCCTTGGAATTTTTTCTCAACCAATCGGGATCTTGTGGCCACTGTGGGCCTTTTCCTATGTTTATTTTTATAAAAAGGAGAGCTGGCCTGTCTTTAAAAAGGGATTTGCATTCGTCATCCTCTCATTCATTGTGGGTTTCACCATCCAATATATCTATTATAGCAAGAGTGCCTTGTTCGCCTCTATCTTCAATTCAAAGACAGCAGAAGTATTTGACTTAAAACATAAGCTCTTTGCTTTCGGTCATTACATGTTTCAGGTCTTTTCTCCATATTCCCTGGCCTTTCCCTATTCCCTGGATCTTTGGAAAGTCACTTCGGGCTACATTTTTCTTTTCATCTTTATTGTAATCTTCAAGTGGATTCGGCTGCCTACTGGCAAACTGGCCCTCTGGCTTATGTTCGCTTTTCTACCTTTAAGCATCATCCTGAATACTCCAAGGCTTCTACTTGATCCCTACCTCTTGATTCCTTCTTTTGGCTTTCTGGTTTTAATTTGCATGATGTATGAACAACGACCCATTAAATGGCTGAAGTACCCTGTCTTACCAATCCTTCTGATTTGGACAGTCCTTACCAACATCAATTCAAAAATCTGGACAGATGAAACCTTGTTCACCCAAAGGAATTTTAAAAGGGCCCCAAACTGTATAAATGCCATGCGCCTGGGCAGGTCTTACTATGATCAAGAAAAAAAGATGCCTATGGAGGCCCGAAACTTCCTGGCTTCTCATAATTGCATTCAGCCAGAAACTCCTTATGCTGGACTGGAGATGCAGGTTTTCTTAAGCCAGTTCCTTTACTATGAAGATCATGTTTCTTATGAAAAAAAATTGCAATTGTTGGAAGAAATGGGAGAAAAGTTTTTCTATCCAAAGTTCATCCTGGCCGCTTTGTTGCTCAGAAATGGAAAGGAAGAAGAAGCTCTGAGAAAGATAAAACAAGTGGTAGATGAGAACGGGGGACTTGTTCTTGATACAGCTGCAGATCCTATTATTCCCAGGATGATTCATCCATTTTGTGAACGAATTGGGTACCTTGGCTGCCTGAAAATCACACGCCAGGTAGAGATCAAGCGCACTACACCCTACTTCTGACAGGTAAATGCTGCAATGCGCCAACTATAGATTTTACCCCCCACACAGACATTCAATCCTCCGATCTGTATTTAAGGAGAACAAAAACTCATAAGGGGATTTCTAATGAAGATACTTTTTTCTATGGCCTTGGCATTTCTTGCCTTTGGTGCAAACGCTCAGGACATGAAGCTTAAAGACTACGACTGGACACTGACTGATATAGCCCGCAAAGGCTACAATAAGGATGACCTGTTCGAAAACATGGACACTAAGTTCGTCAGGCCGAAAAGTTCAATCTGTTCAAACCGCGCTCATATGTGGGCCCAGGATTTCAAGGCAAGAAATGGCCTTGATACAGGTAAGATCTTTCTCTTCTATACTAAGAAAAAATCAAGCGTTGGTTCTAAGACATGGTGGTACCACGTTGCTCCAATCGTTAACGAAAACCAGAAGCTTTGGGTAATGGATCCAGGCTTTCCAGGATTTGTTGATGAAGCACTTAGCATCACTGACTGGGCCAAGACATTTACTGATAGTACAAATTGCAAGGAAATCAGGGCCACTGATACAGACTTGATTGAACGTATGTTCATAACTCAGGTCTTTCCTCAGTACACTTCTCACGGTTATCATGAATGCTATTATATGGTAGCTCCACACACCATCTGGACACCTGAATCACTTGCTATGAGCCTTAGCGGTAAGAATGACAAGGGCGAGCCTGTGCATTTCTCACGTCCACGTATTGATAAAGACGAGTATTATCAGGCCTGTGTTGAAGCTACGACTTCAAAGATTGGTTTTGCTTTCGGTGGCAAAAAAGATAAGTGCAAGTCTTTGGCAAACAGATTGGATTGGTAATTAAAAAAGAAATTTTCAAAAAAAATGCGCCGAAAGGCGCATTTTTTTTATCAGATCGGCAATTCGACCCTGAAAGTAGAACCCTTACCAGGCTCACTATTTCTTCATGAAAAACGATAATGACCGGGAATTTTTCTTTGGATGGAGGGGCCGCGACGAAGAGGTCCATCGGACCGGAGGCTGTTTCTACAGTAAGATAGTTTTCCATGATTTCCATATTCCCTCACTTCATTCTGATCTAGATATAGGAGAAGTGGGACGGAAACTCATCTTGAGGTGCAAGAGCGCGGGAGGGTACTATGACCCTCCCGCTAAGGAAATTAAGAAGCTTTCTTAAGTTCCTGATCTTTTTTATAGGCATTGATATCTACCACGTTTGAATGTCCTGCGGCAGGTGCAGAGCCCTTGCCTGACATCAACCTGGCATGATTCTGTGCCTTAAGTTCTTTTTTTGTTAATTTCTTTTTGCCTTTATCACCCATAATACGTACCTCCGTTAAAGCCCTCACCAGGAGTAGCTGAGAGACTTATCGACATTGTCGGATATTTTCTTGAGTAAATTACTCAGAATCACCTTCTTTCAAGTACCTAGTAAGCCACTTCACTGTACCTACATTCCTTCCAATCCTGCCACGGAGTTTTGTTTCCCTTTACGGTATACTCCCTGTTTAGCCCAGGCATTACCAACTGGATTTTAGGATGCTCCGACATTTCTATTATCATCCTCATTGAGGCACCTGAATATTGCTGATAAAGATTTCGATCCTTGTTCCATTTGGAGGTTCCAGGATTCACGCTATGTGTGTCCCCTACTCCGGGGATATCGGGGGAGAAAGAAGACCAGAGCTTATCATTAGAAAGATGATCAAAACTTAATCGATGAAACTCTCCCCAGTGTCTTCCGTTAACATCCTTAACAGCACGATCGTAAAAGACATGAAACTCAGACTGTTGCTTCTGTGTAAGTTTATCCAGTGTCCGGTACAAGGCATACTCATCCAGGGCCCATTCTTCCATTGTGATATCAATAAAGCGCCGATAAAGAGGAAGTGCCAAAGAGCTATCGGTGGCCACTTGATTCCAGTTTAAGAGTAAAGGGTCCTTAATGTATTTCAGTATCCTTGGTACAAAATACCTGGCATCCACCACCTGCTGATCACATTGAATCATCTTGAAAGTTTCAGCATCATGCTTATCCGCCAGCATTTCTTCAATCCGGACTCCACGAAAGGAATGACTGTAACCACGACCACCATAAAAAGCGGCGTCAGTTGGCCAATGCTGGTTATTAGCAGAGTAAATGTAATTTCTTCGGGGGTTAAGTAAGGCTGGTCTTTCTTCAGGCGTGAGAAAATTTTCCTTCAGGAAGGTATCAATGGATTGAACAGGAATTCCAAAAGGATATTTCTCAGTATGCCTGTAGGACTTACCGACCATGCGAAAACCAATATTCCCCTTGGTGTCTGCAAAGACAAAGTTCCAGGCAGGTACCCCCACTCTCTTCAGGACCTCATCCATTTCTGAAACATTCTTTGCATTCATAAAATCAAACATCGGTAAGATATCCTGAGGAGTCAGTGAAAAACCCGTCCACTTTAGAACCATCTTTCCAGTCTTATTTGTTTCCAGAGGCAGGACTGGCTGACCAGTCTTGAGTCTTTCAAAACTCTTGAAGAAAAAAGGAACTTTAAAAAACCAAAACTTAATCCAGACGACAGGTCTTATGGACTCAAAAAGTTCCGGCCATGGGTCCTTTAAAAAAACAGCATCAGCTGTATTGATGTAAGAGTTGGTTAAACCCCATGCCACTTTTCCATTCGTCCCAGCGGCCACAACAGGCACCCCGGGCAAGCTGGCGCCAATCATCTCTGTCTGTGGGGACTTAAGATGAATCCAGTACCAGAACATAGGTGTCTTCAAATCAAGGTGAGGATCATTGGCCAGGATGGCCTTGCCAGTTTTTGATTTCGCAGCTGAGATTACCCAGTTATTTGATCCTGAGTTTTCACCGAAAGGCATTGGGAAAGAAGCCCAAAGTTTAATAGGTTCCCTTGAATATTCTGAACTCCTCTTTTTTAAATTTTCATTTTTCGGATATTCACCAGGCTTCAGGATATTATTTTCCCAGGGAATACCTTCTGGACTAAATAATACAGGGGCCTTATCACCCCACGCTTCAATTGCTTTATCTTCCAGATATTCACGGTAAAAAGTCTTCCTGGTTTGATCAAATGACTGGGTAAGCAGCAAGGTGATGGAATCCTCTGGTCGCCAGGGTTCGGGCACATAACCCGCATCAATGAACTCTTGTGCTTTTCGACCGTTCAAAAAGCCAGCGTTTACTCCATCAGCATATAAACCAAAAAACTTCTTACCTTGTTCTGGAAAATCCGCCCAAAGCTTAACTGCCTTGCCCGGTAGATTGAGCAGCCTCATCATCAGATCAGATTTCATATGGGAGTATCCCAGGACTTCAGAATTTCTTCCCTGGGCCACTCTTCGGAGAAAATCCATTTCCCATGCCCGATCCTGGCCGTGATGAAAACCAAAGCAGTAATAAAATTCTTCCATTGAAGAAGTTTCCTGATGTGGAATACCAAGTGAATCGTATTGGGCATTACAATTAAAGGCCCAAGCCTTATTTAAGCAAAATAGTGTAAGAATCAATAAATATTTCATCGGAATATGTTACCTTAATGCCATGGTAAAAATCATTCTGCTTATTTTATTTTGCGCTTCCTGTTCTCGTCTGCCGTTAAAGAAAACCCCAGATGACCAGGTCTCTATAAATGCTGCTCTTGATCAAGCCCAGACATCCTACTTAAAAGGATGTGTGCAGGCCTACGAATCAAAGAGCGAGGGACCTAAATTTGTTGAGTGTCGCGAAAAAGCGGTCGCTCACCGCTTGGAACTACAGCAGATGATGGATTATAATGAAGAAAAACCAGTAAGGGGTCTCTAATGCGTACTTTTGATCAATGGATGAATGAGTATGGAGTTAGTCACAAGAATCACACTAATCAGATGATCCACAAAGTTTGTGTTCCTTTGATTATGTTGTCTGTAGTGGGATTACTTTGGGCCATCCCAAGCCCCGATGCCTTTTCTGTTGTCCATTATTTAAATTGGGCAACACTTTTTGTAGCTGGAGTTCTGATATTTTATCTGACCCTGAGCTTTAAGATGTTCATTGCCATGGTCCTGCAATCGATCTTCGCGTGCTGGATTTGCATCAAGCTTGAAGAAGCCGGGATTCTGATTCCCTTCTGTGTAATTGTCTTTTTTCTATCCTGGGCAGCCCAATTCTACGGTCATAAAATCGAAGGCAAAAAGCCATCATTTTTGCAGGATCTTGCCTTCTTATTAATTGGACCATTGTGGGTGACACGATTTTTCTATAAGAAGATTGGCATTAACGCTTAAGCGGTAAAATAGACTTCATTATTCGATTACAAATTGGCAAAACGGGGATTCATCATTAGGCATCAACCTTCTTTCTGATGCCGCTATTTGATCACTATATATCTGCCAACATTTAGTGGTGGCTTTATCATTTTCCAAGTTTCAAACATTAAACAAAAAGCATGAACGCTAAGGCTGTATATAACAAATTTTTCATCTAAGAGGATTTGAACGGCCAAGCGTGAAAAACACAATTCTGTGGAGTAAGGGTCGTTAAAGGTGGATTGAGGAGAGGCTGTTTGATTTAGGATGTTCGTAGTCCGGAGCCTGTAAAACAATTAAATAATTGTTGAGGCAGACCTTTTTCTCTTGATTTACTTTTTGATAGACACCTGTTCAGGCCCAGGATGGGCCTTAAAGACTCCGCTTAAGATTCGTCATATCCTCAGGCTTAACCCAGGCATCAAACTCTTTAGCAGTCACAAAGCCAAGCTCAACTGCCGCTTCCTTCAGCGTCTTGTCTTCCTTGTGGGCCTTCTTTGCAATGGCAGCTGCCTTATCATATCCAATATGTGGATTAAGAGCGGTAACAAGCATCAGGGAGCGCTCAAGATGGTCATTGATCTGCTTAAGGCGTGGCTCAATACCACGTACGCAAAACTCCTCAAAGCTCCTGCATCCATCGCTCAGGAGTCGAACACTTTGTAGGAAGTTATGAATAATAAGTGGCTTAAACACGTTAAGTTCAAAGTTACCGAGGGCTCCACCAAAATTTATGGCAACATCGTTGCCCATAACCTGGGCACACAACATAGTCATGGCCTCACATTGAGTAGGATTTACCTTTCCAGGCATAATGGACGATCCCGGTTCATTTTCTGGAATTGAAATCTCACCTAATCCACTTCGAGGCCCACTTGCGAGCCACCTGATGTCATTGGCTATTTTAAAAAGTGCACCAGCTAGCCCTTTAAGGGATCCATGGGCGTTCACCAGGGCATCATTGGCGGCCAATGCTTCAAACTTATTAGGTGCAGTCTTGAAAGGGATGCCAGTGTATTTAGAAATTATCCGTGCCACATCAGTATCAAAACCAACAGGCGCATTGAGCCCGGTACCGACAGCAGTTCCGCCGACAGCAAGTTCTGATAAATGATCCATTGATTGTTCAATATGTATTAGGGCGTGAGAAAGTTGCGCCACATACCCGGAAAATTCCTGTCCTAATGTAAGTGGGGTTGCATCCATAAGATGAGTGCGACCAATCTTGGTGATCTCCATGAAGGCTTCAGATTTTTCATGAAGCGCATCCCGAAGTCCGGTAACAGAAGGGATAATATCAAGGACTAAGGACTGAACAGCAGCAATGCTCATGGCACTCGGGAAAACATCATTAGAACTCTGTCCCTTGTTAACATCATCATTAGGATGAACTGAGCGACCTTCGCCTCTTTGATTTCCCATGATTTCGCTGGCAAGGTTTGCCATGACTTCATTCACATTCATATTTGTCTGGGTACCGCTTCCCGTCTGCCAGACAGAAAGTGGAAATTCATCCATATGAAAACCTTTCAGGATTTCATCCGCTGCACCTTTTATGGCAAGAGACTTATCCAGTGGAAGTGTTTTCTTTTCTTCATTGACCTGGGCGGCAGCTTTCTTAATCAGCACCAAAGCTTCTATCAGCCTTCGATCCATCTTTTCATGAGAAATGGCAAAGTGATGGAGCGAGCGTTCAGTCTGAGCGCCCCATAACCTATCGGCCGGAACATCGATTGGGCCAAAGGTATCTGTCTCTGTACGATATGAAATAGTCATAGATATAAAAAGCCCCATGAAAGGTTACGTTTCACAGGGCTTCCTCAAGAAAAAATTTTTAATATTACTTTGTGACCATATTACAGTGAGCTTTTTTGCTACCGTTAATTACATCCAGCTTAGGTAGATTAGCTTCGACCATGCTTGGCATGGAGAAAGTATAAGTAGGAGTGCCTACTTCACGCTTCTGAGATGCATCTGAAGAAAACTGAACACTCGTCTTGCTATCAAAAGAAAATACTCCGTCTTTTGCAAAAAGTTTCTGCTTAACCCCACCAGAGGTTACGATGACATATTTCTCGCCTTCTTTAGCGAGTATTTGTGCTTTCTCTGCGCAATCTTTTGTTTCAGCTACAACTTTCCAGTCTTGTGCTGCAGATGCAACTGAACTTAAGACCATTAAGCTAACAACTAATAAACGTTTCATATCTACTCCTGTTTTTGCCCTTTTTCAGGGTTAATGGAAGATATATCAGACGGTTCTTAGCCGTCTTTGATCAGTGAGTCGGGAAGACCTTAATTTAACCTTGAAGTTCCGCAAGGGATCTTTTGATTCTTGCCACAGCTTCCCGAATATTCTCTTCCGATGTCGCATATGACAGGCGTATATAATTTGGTGCACCAAATGCTCCGCCCGGTGTCATGGCCACATGTCCCACATTCAGCAGATACATGCAAAGATCCTTGGCATCTTTAATAGTTGTCCCTGCGTGTTTTTTCCCGAAGTAATGAGACACTTCAGGAAAAAGATAAAAAGCTCCGCCTGGATTATTAACTTCAATGTGTGGGACTTCTTTCATGAGTGATATTAAAAGATCCCTGCGCTTCCTGAAGGCTTCTCTCATTGTACCTACTACAGATGGATCAGCATTGACGGCCGTGATAGCTGCACGTTGGGTGATAGAACTTGGTCCGGAAGTAAACTGCCCCTGGATTTTCACACAGGCCTTTGCGACATCTTCCGGAGCGCCAATATATCCGAGGCGCCATCCAGTCATGGCAAAGCCCTTGGAAAGTCCATTCACTGTGACAGTACGATTTGTGAGCTCAGGTATTGAACCAATCGAGAACATCTTGTCTTCAAAAGTTATGTATTCGTAAATCTCATCAGAGACGATCAACACATGTGGATTTTTCTTGAAGACTTCGCCCAAAGCCCTTAATTCCTTCTCATTATACATAGTCCCTGTAGGGTTACATGGGTTAGAAAAAAGGAACATCTTGGTCTTGCTTGTGATGGCCTTCTCAAGTTGCGAGGGAGTGATCTTAAAATCTGACTTATGATTTGTTTCCAGGGCAACTACTTTACCTTCGTTCAGCTGGACCATTTCTGAATAACTTACCCAATAAGGAGCAGGAAGAATGACTTCATCGCCCGGATTAACCGTGGCCATGACTACATTTATAATCGATTGCTTGGCACCTGTTGAAGTTACGATTTGGGATGTTTTATAGTTAAGTTGATTATCACGCTTAAACTTATTTGAAATGGAATCAAGTAATTCCTTATAACCAGGAACTGGTGTGTAATAAGAGAAATTTTTATCGATAGCATCCTTGGCCGCAAGCTTTACGAAATCCGGAGTTGGAAAATCGGGTTCACCCAAACTCATGTTGATGACTGCGACACCTTTTTCTTTCAACTCATTACCTAGTCGTGCCATTGCCAGGGTTTCTGATTCTTGTAGTTTCTCAACTCGGTTTGATAAAAAGCTCATGAAAATATCCTAGGGGGAGGGTTTATTCTCCCTTAGCTTAACAAAAGAAAATGCTATTCGAAAGTGACTTGAACCGGACAATGATCGGAAACTTTTTCAAAACCTCGTCCAAGCTCTTCCGGTGTGGCCGGTTGACACTCTTGCTCAGCACAATGACCACCTAACTTAATTGCCTGAACAGATGCGACAAGATCACTTTGTAGGACGATATGGTCCAGGAGTGAAGCTTGATATTCAAGGTCTCCCTGTCCACCATGCCAGTAACTTGAGCAACCAATGTCTTTTGACATGGTTTGGAGACCTGCTTTTTTCATGAAAGTTTCAAACTTATCAAAATCCTGATCCTGCAGGTTGTATCCGGTGGTATTGAAGTCACCTAATAAAATGAGATTATATTCATGGTTAAGCGCGGCCACAGCTGCCAGTTTTGTATATTGGGCCCAACGTTTTGCCATGGCATCGCTTTCTCCACCTGCCTTTAGATGAACAACGCCAAAAATAAAGTCTTCGTCACTCTCTGTATGAGTTAAGGTGACAAAAAAGACAGGTCGAAGCGAGCCGCAGCTGTTCCCCTCACTTCCAGAGAAACTCAGATCTTCAGCTTCTGATACGAATGTGAATACACTGGGATTATAGGCCACTGCCAGGTTTTGTTTCCCAAAGCCACCACATGTAGAAATACGGACAGCATAACCAGGCAATGTCGTCTTGATTAACTTTTTGAAGGCAGGGACATTCACAACTTCTTCAAAAGCCATCACGTCACTTTTAACGGATTTGATTATGTTGGCAAGCTCTGTATGATTGGCAGACCCACCGGGCTCTTTATCAAAATTGCGAATGTTATAAGTAGAAACACTCCATTTCGCCCAGGATTCAGCTGAAAGAAAAAAGGCCAGCAGGATCATTAACTTCATACGCACATCCATGTTGAGAGTATAGTTACAAGAGAATTGAACTAATTTAGTTGGACGCTTGGCAACTCTTATTTCTCTCTTCGCATGAAGCTGACAGTTAATTAAAGTTTTGCGAATTCCTTCTTCAAACTTTCAATAACTTCCCTGACCTCTTCCGGAGTCACTCTGGCATTTTCAAATTGATCCATCTGAAGCCACGGAGGGTTGGTGAAATTTGCATCATCCGCATAACGCGGAAAGAAATGCCAATGCAAATGCTCAACCACATTTCCCAGACTGCAAAGATTCATTTTCTTGGGTTTAAAAAAAGCCTGGATGACTTTCGAAGCTTTCATCATTTCCTGAAAAAGAATTTCACGTTCAGGTGATGGAATATCGGCCATCTCTTTGTGATGTGATTTTGAAACCAGGACGGAATAGCCAGCGTAATACTGATGTTCACCTAACATCAGGTAACTATTTTCAAACTCGTGAATTAAGAAAGGATATTTCCCCTGAGAAGTAATCTTAACTCTTTCACACAATGCACATTCCATAGAGGACCTCAGTTAATAATCTTTGTATGTATCCAGCCGGTAAGGCTTCTTCTTTCAATGAGTGACGGCCTGACTTCATGGGGAAATTCCGCACTTAAGAAACAGACAAAAGACCCCGGTAAGGGATTAATGACCTTAAGCACCTGCTCATTCTTGTCAAAAAGAACCAACTCTCCCCCATCTTCAGGGTTCCACTCTTCATGCAGGTAGAAAACAAAAGATATGGCCCGTGAAGAATCATGCTCAAAACGATCATAATGCTTTTTGTAAAAGCTTCCCTTCTCATAACGGGCAAGGTGACATTCAAATTCTTTTAACCCAAGAAAAAGGTCTCGATTAAGTCCCTGCTTTAATTCTTCCAGAAAATTTATAATTTCCTTGAAAGGCCCGGGTGGCTCAATAGTATCCAGCCAATAAGTATGGTCTCCCCTTATTTCATTGACTCTTATACGTTCATTCCCTTTACCAACTAAGGCAGGTGAAAAATCCTGGGAATGACTGTTAAAAAATTCATTGATAGAAGTGAGGCTTGCTGTCTTGATTACATCTGGCACATGTATCCAGCCATTTTCATTAATTGAATTAATAATCTTAATCATAAAACAAGTGTACGCATCTTACGCTTAAGAATCGCTCCCAACATCAAGGCCACCAGTGCCAGCGCCAGAGCAAGTCCTATCCAGAATCCCTGCGCCTGTAAGTCTGTGTGAAAGCCCAGATAATATCCGAGGGGAATTCCAATAATCCAATAGCCGATAAATATCGCTACAGAGGAAGCACGAGTGACACTGAGTCCCCGAAGTATTCCGGAAAGTGTTACCTGTGCACCATCAAATAATTGAAAGCAGGCTACCCAGAAAAGTAGCTTCCTGGCCCATTCAAGAACAAGGACATCAGTAGTAAAGAGTTCAAGGATCGGGTCAGGATAAAAATAGAAGACGCTTCCCATTGCCAGGGTGAAACAAAATGAAGTGAACAAGCTGACCTGGCTAAAGACATCTATCTTTTGAATATTTTTTTCGCCATATGCGTGTCCTACTTTTACGGAAACGGCAGCAGAAACCGACATGGGTATCATGAAGGCAAGAGAGCCCAGGTTAAGGGCAATGTTATTGGCCGCAGTCTGGATTTCTGCAAACTTGCCGACAAATAATGTAACTGAACAAAATGCCATTATTTCCAGAAAAAGGGAAAAAGTTATAGGTACCCCAACTTTCCATAAGTCCCGGACAAAGACCCAGTCAATCTTCCTGGAGTCTTTCCATGATTTATAGGTCAGGCCAAAAAGTCCAAGCCCCATAAAGCACCTCACACCAAAACTCGCCCATGCAAGTCCTGCTTCCTTAAGATCGGGCATCCCGTACTTACCGAAGACAAAGGCATAATTCATTAAAAGGTTAACCCCCACCGCAACCAGGGCAATAATGTTGGCGGCCATGATCTTTTCTTGTGACTGAAAGAATTCCTTGGCACCCTGATAAAGACAAAGTCCAAAGGCAGAAAAACTTGTGATCACAAGATACTCAATGATCAGTCTTGAAATGGGTTCACCATAATTAAACAGCGGGATCAGCAGGACGCTCAAAAGTGTAAGGACAGTAGAGGCAACAGATATAGCTAATGAATAAAAAATTACCGTCCAGAAATATTGGTCGATGTTTTCACCATTCCCTCTTTTCTGGGCCAGGAGAGGTGAAATAGCAAACTGCAAACCAAGCAAAGAAATCATAACAGGATTAGCAACAGAAATGGCCAGTCCAATAGCGGCCAGACTTTCCCTGGAATATCTTCCCGCTATGATCATGTCACCAGTGCCAATCAGCATGATGCCAACGTGACCCATGATGATAGGAAGAGCAAAAACTAAAAGCTGCTTGAAGGCTTCTTTTCTACTAAGGATTGTCACTCTATGGTGTCCTTACCTTGAACGAATGTATCGAACTCATCCTGATAAGAAAGGAGTCGCAGGTCACGAATACGATCGACGTAAAGTGTACCTGTTAAATGATCAAGCTCATGCTGAAGGACAGTGGCCAGAAATCCCTCTGCCACAATCTCCTGGACCTCACCTTTTTCATTGAGATAAGTAACCTTCACCTGTTTTGGTCTTTCAACAAAACCCCGAAGCCCGGGCACAGAAAGGCAACCTTCCCAAAAGCCCTGCTCTTCCACCGTGAGGTATTCAATGACCGGATTGATGAATGTAGTGAGGGGCAGGTCCACAGTTTCGCCATAGCGGTTAATCTCAGGCAGTTCAATTAACGCAATTTGCAGGGACTCACCAATCTGGGGAGCTGCAATACCAATCCCGCCATAATGCTTCATGGATTCACGCATATCTAAAATTAGCCGAGCAATATTGTCGGAGAATATCTCAACTTTCTCTAATTTCCTGGCCTTAAGTCTGAGTACCGGATGGCCCATTCGGCAAAGTGGACGAATCATAGTAAAAATCCTCTCAAAAAAGACTATCACAAAGTATACAAACTCATAACCGATTAAAGCTATTTGCTCATGTTTATCAGGTTTTCTTCCGATGAGATTATTGAACAAAGGCATTATATGAAACTTACTCTTAAATTCTTTTTTGTACTCATAGCTTCCCTGAGCATGGCCCTACCGGTAGAGGCCTTGATGATTGAAGAAAACAATCTTCGTTTCAAACCGGATATGAAGGCCTTGATGAAAGGCGATATCCAGTATTCTTTCAATCTCCTCTCTGCCAAGGAACTCCTTGGTAAATTCCCGGAGGCAGTGGAACTTGATTCACTTACTGCCTTAAAGGAAAAGAAAGTCAAAATCCTTATGACCAAGGCCATCTACGTTGTGGATAAGCCAGTTGGTTTTTTTGACCATGAACATATGAAGGATGAGAATTACATTGCCCACATCATGGGTGACCAGGAAGTAAAAAAACTTAATTCAAATACATTCAAGGTAACTGTCCCCGGCGAAAGTGGGCACTCATACAAGATGAAGACTTTTTTTGATTCTGATGACATTTCAACCTTGCCTAACCCACGAACTATCCGGGGCGTAAGTGCTGCACGAAAACTGGATGTCATTTCTATGAGTGCATCCTCCATCGTCTTCAAAGAATTCACGGCATTTTCAAAGTACACCGTATCAGGCACTACTGTTCATTCCTACATCTCACTTAAAGAGGGCAAGACCCTGGTCATAAGCTATCGTCTCATGGCCGTAAAAAAATATTACGCCCTTGATAAATTGCTTAAGAGCAACTATTTAAATGAGACTGCAGCATTGAAAACACTAATTGGTAGTTTTCAGGAAAAATAAATCAATAAGCCAGGTCTCTTTTAATAGAGAAAAATTTCCTGTGAATTTTATCTTTCAACTTTTTCCTCTCTTCACCTAATGACCTGGAAGCCTTTTCTACTGCAGTGGAAAAAGACTCATACAAATTTTCCCCATTGGAAGTGAAAGCATAATCATGATGGGAATTGTGAATGGCCAGACCTGTGACGTACTCACGATTTTCAAAACGTAGATTAACCTGGATACTGGCCGCGGATGTAAGATAGCGATCGAGCTTAGCGACTTTGCGACCAATGAACTGGTCGAGCCATGGAGAAGGTTCTAATCCTTGATAGTGCACCTGTACTTGCATATGGAACTCCTTTTTTGCCTTGAATCAATTCTAACAAAATTAAGAAGCCCCTTACATGAATTCAAATATAAGAAATGCTTAAGGCATTCTTTGTAAAATATGGTTCTAATTCATTTTAATTGTAGATCAAAATAATCGGTAATTTAAAAGAAGGGCCTCGTAAGAGGCCCTAGCTATTCCTTATTGTGACCAAATTTTTTACAATGATTCACACTACTGATTTCATTCAAAAACTTAACACAGCAAGGAGGCTACCAATGATTCTCGCTAACTTTTTAGACTCAGTCATCTCTGGATTTAAGGTTTCTGACATCAATCTCAACCAGGAAGATCAAACAATTCAAATTGAGTTGGTTAAGACTTCCACCGAGTGTTTCTGCTACCGTTGTGGCCAGGATATTTCAGAGGCCCCATCTTGCGGCAAGCACCGCTTAAAGATCAAAACCATGCCCATCTTTGGACATGAGACTTTACTCTACTTATGGCGCCAAAAAAAGCATTGCTCCGGCTGCAAAAAGGCACGCTCTGAGTATTTAGAGATCCTATCCGAAGAATCTCCTCATATCGCTAAAGACTTTAGTTTCTGGATGGGCAAACTCTGTGAGTTCTCACCCATTTCTCGTCTCGCTAAATCCCTTGGAGTTGATCCTGTCACAGCGTGGAGAATTGACTATCAGAGAATGAAGAATCAATGCTCAAGGTATAAGTTTCCTAAGTTTTCAAGGATCAGCGTTGATGAAGTATATGTTCGTAAGTTTGATTTAAAAGAAGGCGATAAAAGAACTGATAGGTTTTTCACCGTCATCAGTTGCCTTGATCGTAAGAAAGTCCTCTGGGTCACTGAGGGACGCTATAAGGAGTCCCTGGATGAGTTCTTCAAGATGCTTACCCCAGAGGAAAGGAGGCGGATCAGAGTAATAGCGATGGATCAATTCAAAGGATATTACGACTCAGCTAAAGAGTACTGCCCACTGGCGACCATTGTATGGGATAGATTTCATTTAATGAAGAACTTTAATGAAGCACTCAATGAAGAGAGAAAAAAGCTTCACTCTAAGAGGGTTTCAAAGGACTTAAAAAGTAAGTGCTCCGGCAAGTATAAATACCTTTTTCTCAAAAGAGAAAGTAGAAGAACGGTTGAAGAATCAAAGCACATGGACTTTCTTATGGAGCAGAATGAAGGTTTCTTTCACCTGGAGATTATTAAGGAGAAGATGAATCTCTTTTTTGATGCAGAGAATGAGGATCTGGCCCATCAGGAGTTGGCCGAGATAAGGCTGTGGTGTCACAAACTAGAATTTGGACATCTCCTGAAGTGGCATATGAACATCATGGAGAACTGGAACATCGTTAAAAATTACTTTCACCATAGGGTGACCACCTCAATCTCTGAGGGGATGAATAATGTGATTAAAACCCTTCTGAGACGAGGTTATGGATACAAAAATGTGGGCTATTTAAAGCTTAAGATCATGCAGCAATGTGGATTCTTAAATTCCAATTACTTTGATAAGAGCGGTTATATGGTCTCATTCTAAATTCAAGGGGATTAACAAATATGCAAAAGATCC
>DATLXC010000104.1:0-7651 GCA_035575985.1 Bacteriovoracaceae bacterium
TGTAGACTTTAAAGTCAATGGGACTAGTAAATTCTCAATTGATAGTACTGGTGCCATGACTTCTTCTGTTGGGACTAGCGGGACCACAGCGAACTACACTAGTGCTTCAGGTTCTCAATTGGTAGTAGGTTATGATGGAACTAATAAAACAACCATGGATGTGGGAATAACCGGCTTCACAACCTTAAGTGCCGCTGGTGTGGGTGCAGGCTTTAACTTAAGTGGTGGGCCCGTTGGAGTAGGTGTGCCTTTTCCTGGTGAAGCACTTGATGTTGCAGGCAGCATTCGTTCTTCTACTTCAGTGAAGGCCCCGCTTCTAAGTAATACAACCGACCTTACGCTTACTGCCGACAGTGATGCCAATGCTTCAGGTGCTTTAATCCTGAATACTGGTACTAATGAGCGTATGCGCATTTTAAATAATGGAAATGTTGGTATCGGGACGACGGCTCCGACGACAGGCAAACTTTCGATCTATCACCAAGTTGATCCCGGCACGACCCCTGCCGCACTTAGTATCGTCACTCCTGGTATGCCAGGTGGAACGGCTACCGCTCAATATGGGATCAAAGTAGATGGGGTCAGCTATAACAGCTCGACGGTGATGTATGGGGTCTATTCGAAAGCGAAGGGGAATATCGGACAAACTTCTTATGGTGTTTACGGTGAAACTGAGGGAGCTGCGATCCAAAATACATATGGAGTTTATGGAAAAGGGTTTCAGTCGGATACGAATGGTGCCGGAATTTCTTATGGTGTATATGGGACCGTGACATCTGCTGGATTGAACGGTACAGGGAAAACCTACGCTGGATACTTTGATAATCAAGCTACGACCGGAAATACATCGGTCGGACTTTATGTAAATAGCGCTGGTGGCGCAACAAATAATTACTCTGCCATACTGATGGGTGGTAACGTCGGAATTGGGACAATAAATCCCACCTCTCCACTTAAGGTCAATGGAAGAATTGCTGTCGGCAGGCAAGGCATAGTTTCTGGTTCGTACAATCCAGGTGAGGTCGTTGGAATCTGGTCGATTGGAGAAGGCTACCAAGTAGATACAACTGCAAACACTTTCGGCAACCACTACGGACTAGTTTATGCTCACTCGGACTCAACCAGATCAATCACTGGTTGGGGTCATCAAATCTTAGGCGTACAAAATGGAACGATGACATTTGCACTCAGTACTACAGCAGGGAATGCTCATTTTAGCGGAAACGTCGGGATAGGGACAACAAGTCCCTCGGTTAAATTAGATGTCGTTGGTGGTATTTCGATACAAAATAATAACAACCTGACCTGGGGTGGGACTTACGGTGCTGGAATCCCTACGATTGCCAGCACTGTTGGCGATGGAATCTACTTTTACCCCACGGGTAGTACTTCTGGAGCGACTGTATCGATGAAAGGAAGTGGCAACGTCGGGATTGGAACTGCAGCTCCCCTTGAAAAGTTATCCGTGGTCGGAAATATTGTTGTTTCTAATGCCAACTCATTCGGTTGGGGAAACCGTACTACACAAATCATAGGGGAAGATAACACTACAGGTGGTAATGGGATGCGCTTCGATACAAATGGTGTTGAGAAAATGCGTCTTGATGTTAGTGGTAATTTGGGGGTTGGTATAAGCAGTCCAACCGCTAAACTAGATGTTGCTGGTATCATTCAATCTAATACAGGATCTAATGCAGGCGAGTATAGAATCGGTGGAACATCGGTTTTATCTGCTACATCCGGAGCAACGTTACTAATCAATTCAGGTGGATTTACCACCGTTGATATTGCCGGTAGGGTTGGATTCCCTACGGCCAGTGCTACACATAAAATTCTGGTGACAGGAACTGCCGGCCTATCCACAGGTACCGCCTGGACCAATACTTCTGATATAAGGCTTAAGGACGTGCACGGTAATTATGAATACGGCCTGGAGGAAATTTTAAAACTCAATACAGTTCGATTCAATTATAAGAAAGACAATGCCATGGACTTACCTTCTGATGTCCCTATGATCGGTTTTGTCGCTCAAGAAGTAAAAAAGGTCATTCCTGATGCTGTTACAGAGAATGGCAGTGGTTACCTCGAGCTTAACGTTGATCCAATTCACTGGGCCGTGGTGAACGCGATTAAAGAGCTTTACTCGAAGCTTATGGGCCACGATGAAGACATTACTATTTTAAAGAAACAAGTCCAGAGGCTGCCAGCGCTCGAGAAGGAAAACCTCGAGCTTAAGCAAGAGAATGCGAAGAAGGCAAAAGAAATGGCAGCTATTAAGGCCTATCTTTGTAGCAAAGATCCGAAGGCAGCGATTTGTAATTTATGAACTATTTGCTTAAACCAGTCTTTTTATTAGGTCTCACGCTTAGCTTTTCCTTACCTACACTTGCTAATGATAAGTCATGCCTTGCCAACGAATCTTTTGATGACCTGGAAGATCTCACAAAATACATGGAAGCAGGGATTGATTCATCTCTGCCTTCTCATAAGCAAAACTTTTGTAAGGGAAATCCCCGAAATATTTCAAAACGTATAGAACCTGACCCGGCCTTGATTAGATATGGAACCGGATGGGAAGCTTTGTCTAAAAATTTTCCGGATCCATATTCCCAGGATACCCTGGCCTTTGCAAATCCTCCTGGACCTGTAGGAGGGGGAATGTGCTGGCTTCATACCCGCCTTCAGCGCTCATTCACATACCTCGCCAATTACAGGCCTTCCTCGGCCAAACCAAGCAAGCAAGAGGCCATGGAAATTATTGATCGAATCGTTCACAGAAAAGGTGTAACGGAAATTCCTGGCTTCAAGAACCTGAATGAATTTAGCTCGGCCTACAGCAAGGAACTTATAGATGCCATTGATGGGATGGGCTGGCGTTGTGTTGCCAATCCCAATGATTGTGCTGCCCGACTTACAGACTCTTATTCACCAACTGCAGGAGAGCTGAAGGCGACGATGGAAAGACTCTATCAAAGACAACTTGCTAATCACGGTGACATTCAGATGTTAAGGACAAGGATGTTATCCGCTAAGGGCAAAGTTTTGGGTGTCGTTACTGCACACTCGATGCTGGTCCTGAGTATTGAACCAATCCGGGGGAAAGGTGGTATTCCGAATATGCCAGCTCCTGCCATTGGTTATAAGATGAGAGTCATTGATCCAAATCATCCATCTTTAGTTTTCCCGGTTGAATATATGTTTGGGGAGACCAGCATCTACGCGGGCTTTATAGATGTTATTCCCTATATGCATTATGCATATGATGGGGACATTCCTGAAATGCGTGCTCAAATAGATGGATACTGTAAAAAATAACCCGTATTTAATTATTTAATTTAAATAAATGATGTTTAACATGGTTTTTGAAGACACTTTTTCTTTGTGTCTTCTTTCAAATAAGTCTCGATAGACATAAATTGCCTGAGACTTATCCCTTCGGAGCACGCATCCAAAACAAGCTTTTAATCGCGCAATGTATGTCGTAAATTACATTCTATAGAAATAACTTAAGGATTGAGTATGAGAAGATCTGACTCACAGAGCGGAATGGGATTGATCGAAGTCATGGTTGCAGCTGCGGCCTTAGCTGGGCTGGCACTGGTGGGTCTTCAATTTTCTGAAAATAGCCAAAAGACTGTTGTGAGACTTGAAAAAGGAATTGAAGTCTCCGAGCTCAATTTAGAGGTCAACTCCATGTTGATGAATAAGGCGAATTGCACAGCTACCATTTCTGGTGGTTTCCCGGGAACTCCATTGGCGATCGGAAGGATTACTGGCCCTAATAGATTCCCCGAAACTTCAGGCCTCCAGATCCTGGCCATTGAAAAAGATGGGAGCGTCAAATCACATTATGATATGAATCCTAACTTCAAGCGGAATTTGGTGACTTTGGAGGACATGTATTTCACTGGGTATACACCGACGATTATCGCGACAGAGGGAATGCAGAGGCTCGCTCACACGGCCATCCTTATCAAGAAATTCACCTATAAACTTGGCCCCGAAAACATCAGTACAAAGACTAAATCCTCCGTTGTGGACATTACACCGGATGATTATGTCAATCCAACGAAAGTGGTGAGTTGCGTCCTTAAGTCTGGAGAGGCAGACGACATCTGGACCGTTGCCGACTTTGGGATTTACTATGATGGTGGAACTGTGACCATTGGGAAAGAAACCGTGCAAGTTCCGGCCAAATTGGATGTCACCGGTGGGGCCATCTTTAATCCTGTACCCGCGTTAGGTATAAATTCCATCACTCAGGTCGCTGGAGCAGAAAATAATAATAATTATATCTTTGGCGGATATAACAACACTGTTCCAGGTGCGAGGAAGAATAATATTATCCTGGGCGGAAATTTGAACAAGATGGGGAATACCGTCGAGAATACTGTCGTCATAGGTGGAGAAAAGAATAGTGCTGATCTTAAAAATTCGGCGACAATCGGAGGGGTATCAAATTTGGCGAGCGGGGAAAATTCCATTGCCCTCGGAGGACAGAATAATAGGCCAACCGGTCTAAGTTCCGCGATCTTGGCCGGAGAGAATAATACGGTGAGTGGAACCTATTCTGTCGCGATCGGTGGAACACACAATAAGGTCCCAGGTAACTACTCAGTAATTTTAGGTGGGGGGGGACCCAACTCATATAACATGGCCAATGCCGATAAATCATTCGTCATCGGGGGACGAGATAATTTTGTTTCCGAAACAGGTACTTTGTCCGGGGTAGTTGGTGGGGCCATGAACAAAGTGGGCGGAGCTTCTTCAATTGTTTTGGGTGGATTCTATAATATAACTGGTAATGAATTCACTGCTACGTTGGGTGGGAGTTATAACGGTGCGACCGGGCACAGGTCGGTTGCTATTGGGGGACTTAGTAACAAGGCATACGGGTTAAATTCGATAGCCCTTGGAGGGAACGAAAACACAGTAACTGCAACTGGGAACCATGCAATTGTACTTGCTGGTAACAAGAACGAGGCAAAAGCTGCGCACTCAGCTACAGTCGGGGGAGATAATAATATACTGAGTGAGACAGCTTGGAATTCTTCAACCCTTGGTGGAGGAACTCATATTATCACTGCCGCAGGCAGTTCGATTGTTGGAGGCTGGAATCATGAAGTTATGGCACCGGGAGCAGATTCCGGCATTTTCGTTGGAGTAGATAATAAGGTTACAGGTCATAGAAATGCCGTCTTAGCGGGAAATTTGAATTTTATTGAAGGCATTTCTGAAAATGCCGTGATCATAGGTGGGCATGATAATAAAATAAACAGGTCCAAGACCTCCATTATTCTAGGTGGAAAAAATAATACAATTTCTAATGGCAGTTATTCCTTTGCTTTCGGCCAGGATGTAAAAGTTTATTCCGATTACAGCTTCGTGTTTGGGAAGAATGTGGAATCAAATAATCAGGGGCAAGTCATCCTGACAGATGCTGTTGATGGACCCACCTTCACCAATGGCACTCAAAATAGTTTCCATGCCCGTTTTACCGGTGGGTATCGGTTTTGTAGTAATGTTCTTTGCAGCACAGGCGCAAAAATCACAGGTGGTACAAATGGCTGGACAGAAGTTTCTGATAAAAATACTAAAAAGGACTTCAGGGATGTTGAGGAAGAAAAGATCTTAGCAAAAATTGGTAATTTAGACATCCCTTCATGGATCTTAAAAGATGCTAAGATTCATGACAAAAGGTATGTAGGACCTATGGCCCAGGACTTTTATCGGCTTTTTGCGAAACCATTGAATCTTAATAGCTCTGACAAAACCATTAATTCTCTTGATATGGCCGGCGTCACATTGGTTGGAGTTAAAGCACTCGAGAAAAGAACAACTGAACTGAGAAAAGAAAACGCAGAACTTAAACAAGGCTTGAAAAACATGTTGAATGAGATCGAAGTTCTGCGTCAGGAACTTAGGGAACTTAAAAGTTTTCGCCGTTAGAGATCTGTTTAGGCCCCGCTGGATTCGAATTCCAGAATCCTTTTTTCCCAGACTTTCCTTTCTTTCAGTAATTTTTCTTGATGATCCATGCAACCCTCCTTATTGAGGAAGAGGCTGTAAATGACTAATTGAGACCGTCCCTATAGATCACCCGGCCAAAATTCAACGGGGCCCTCTCGAAATAGAGAAGGGGAACTGGCAGGTTATTGTTTTATTATTTGGCGCAATCTGATTTTACGAGTATTCGATAGTCTTTTGACTCATGCTTCTTTTAAGTATGAGTAATCCTGAGAACTACCAAGATCGATCGTATCAAGGGTAGGCGTATCAAATGATTCAGACATTATAATCTGTTTCTCGAAATGTCTTTTTTCAAGATTAAGAATTGATTCAATCGCGAAAATGCGCATCTGCCTTTCTTGTGGAGCACTCATTCCAGTGGCCTCATTTCCTTTCTCTTCCCATAGACGAAGAGTAGAAGCTGGTACGTCGATAATGTCAGAAAGCTTTTGATACGAAATCTTTAAGAATGTTCTTAAGAATTTTAATTTTTTACCAGTCACGCGCTCTTTGCTTTTAAGCAATTCTTTGGCCGTAAGAAGCTTAATCTCATTGAGATCGATGTGGGGATATTCTTCTCCGTGAGCTTCTTTAATTTCAACATTGTGAAGGAGAACGTCAAAACCAAAGCCTGAAAAGGTGTAAGTTTTTTTGAACTTGCTCATTTTTAAATCTCCGTTACTTGTTTTTATCAATCGCAGTAATGATCAGCATTTTTGGTGTCTCCAGATATACCAGAACAATCCGAATATCTTTGTCACCCTGATCATTTAAGCCCCTGATGGCTTATTTCCAATTTTGCTTGTCATCAGTGACTTGATCCTTATGATCTTCTCTTTTGGCCCTATATACTGCTTCTTCAATATCACTTAAATCGATGTCTCTGGCCTTCATCTGCTCCAGAGCGTGTTTTGAAGGTATAAGCTGGCCTGCCTCAGTGGCAGTGATTAAATCTTGTAAAACAGTCTCTTTCTTTATCGGCTCAGACATGTGGGCATTTTAGCATGTTGCTTAATTTTAAGCAATGAGGTTAATTAATCTGTGTGTATACAGAGTCTTGGCTGGTTACAATGCTTGGAAACAGGCAGGATTAGAGTCGTTTGATACTAGGTAAGGGAAAGTTGTATCTGGTAATGCCGACAAGATAAGAACAAAAAAATTGCAGGAGTCGAATGAGCGGCCATTTAAAAATTGTGAGACGAAGAATTTGTATGGCCCCTCCATAGTGAAGACAATTTAGTTTGTGCTTAGTGATTTCATGCAAATAATTAACAAAGCACAAAACTAAGCACAATAAAGCCAACGACAGAAAGGATGCGACTGTTTAAGAAAGAGTTATCAATGCGAATTCAGATTGAAGTAGACTAAGTAATCGAAACCATTTGTTAATAATTACAGGGAAATAAAAAAGCCTCTGAGTCGTTGATCTTCAGAGGCTCTTAATTGCATCTCCAGAGGAGATGCTCAGCTATCAGATGGATGAGCTGAAATCATGGTGTGAAAAAATCATAAATAGTAAAGAGGTTGAGCCGAATTCCATTCTCTCTACAGAAATAATGTATTTGCTGAATCACTGGGAAGGGCTGACTTCATTTTTAACAATTGAAAATGCGGAGCTTGATAACAATCAACTTGAACAGAA